>NZ_JAOWHB010000036.1:0-667497 GCF_030332845.1 Citrobacter sp. Cpo061 | reverse complement strand
TGGACGATCAGCGCGTTCTTGCCAGAAGTATCTAAGCCTCCGCGTCAGGACAGAACCTGGCAACAACGGATCTGGAGGTGAATGTGAAAATCTACGATATCACCCCAATGGGCAAGCCCAGAATGACGCGCGCTGACAAATGGAAAAAGCGCCCCGAGGTTCTGCGTTACCGGGCTTTCTGTGATGAAGTTCGTCTGCAGGGTGTTGAGCTGCCGGAAAGCGGTTCACATGTCACCTTCATTATTCCGATGCCAGCGAGCTGGGGCAAAAAGAAACGAGCAGAGTTCAACGGTAAACCACACCAGGCTAAACCCGATTTCGACAACATGATGAAAGCCCTGATGGATGCCATTTACGAAGATGACGCTCATATCTGGGATTCACGCGTAACTAAATTATGGGGAGAGAAGGGACAAATAATTATCGGGGAGATAGCAGAATGAGGGCGCTGCTGAAGCCGGTTGTTGCGCGTGAGCTTGGAATTGTGCTGCTCAAACCGGGCAGCGAGCTGATGTCATTATTCAGTTGTGAACGTGTGCTTGTGGAAAGCCAGCCGGCAGGCATGGACCGGTTGCCTGCTGGCCGTGTTCCTGATGTTCGTCAGCCGCTTGCCAGTGACGACTCCCTGAGGCCGTTCTTCCTGGATGAAAAAGTTATTAAGGCTGCTGGCGGTTTGAGTGGCCTTGATTACTGGCTTATGCGTTATGGCGGTCATTGCTGTCAGTGGCCACACAGCGATTACCATTATCACGAGTTAACTCTTCTGCGCCATGACCCCGGATCGGTTCTTCTGTGCGGACATTGTGATAACCATTTGCGCGACCACTACAGCGTACAACTTGCAGAGCTGGCGAGACGTAATGTTATTAACTGGATTATCAACAGCATCATGGTGGCGCTGAATCAGGATCCGTCCAGAGAACTGTCGCTGGCGGAGCTTTGCTGGTGGGGGGTACGTATGGGGGTTACCGACGCAATTCCCGAATCAGTAGCCAGCCGGGCGCTTCGTATTCCTTCAGAAGAGCATCTGTCAGTCATGCGTGAATGCGATATCGAACCGGGGGTAACCGCCACCAGCATCATTACAGCCAAAGCCAGCACGTTAACCGTATACATGCCATCAGCGCAGGTTCCTGCGCTCAAGCCTGTAGTTGGTGTTCTGGTCGATCCAGAGTCCCCGCAAACCTATATAAAACGTCCAAAGCGGATCCGATGGACGGCCCCCGGGTATCTGGAATGGATTAAAACACAGCCCTGCGAATGCTGCGGCAAACCATCAGATGACCCACACCATTTAATCGGCTGGGGGCAGGGAGGGATGGCAACGAAGGCGCATGATATTTTCGCGATCCCCTTGTGTCGTCAGTGCCATACAGAACTACATAACGACCCGGTGAAGTTTGAGCGAAAGCATGTGCCTCAGCCGGTAATGATTATCAGAGTGCTGGACCGGGCTTATGGGCTCGGCGTTCTGGCGTAAGGAGAAGAACAGGATGACACCACGTCAACGCCGCAATCATCTGGAAGCGCTGGGTAAAGCGGCTTCTGCTCCACGCAAAAGCTGGCTGGGTAAATGTATTCTCCTTACAGGGATCCAGTCCGGATGGATTAAATCCCTGCTCACTATATGGGGCGAGGGTGTGGGAGGAAAAACTGCACCCCGTTTGCTGCGAAGTCATGCATGCTGGAATGTTATTAAAGGACGGATTTGGTCAGATAAGGCGTTAGAGCGATTCACTGTTGCGTTAAATCAGGCGAGAGAAGAGGGATTCCGTGGACAGCAGGCAATGAACAGGGCACATAGCATTCTCTGGCCGCAGTCATCCGCTAGTGTGATTGATGAAGCCCTGCATAATGATGATGTCGATTTTGTTGAGCAATGCGTACTGCAGGCGCTGGATATTAATGATCCGGTTTATGTGGTCGGTCTTCAGTATTACACCACCCGAAAAAAAATCTCAGACATAACCCGGGAGTTGCAGGCGATTGCGCCATGGTTAACTGATGGGGAGGCAAGAAAGCGCGTGCGCTGGTGCCTGGAAATATTCAGAGCAAAGGTCTTTTTGGAAGCACGCAAACTGTTATCTGAATAGACTCACTGAAATCATTTTTTAGCTATTGATGCTATTTTTTGATAATGGTGTTGAAAACGGGCCAGAAAATCAGATAATTTATTCATGCTTGGCAGAGCTGCTGCCACTATGGCAGCGACAAAAAGCGAACAATTTGAACATAACGAGAACCCCGCCACAGCGGGGTTTTTGGTTTCCGGCGATACGACAGGGGTATTCGCGAGGTGCATAGCACCAGTACCCCTGTCATATCGCCGATCTGAAATCGTTAACTCGAAAACAAGTTCTCACAATCCTTTTTCGTTTCTAACTCAGAGGAAAAATGATAGGGGGTCACTGCTAAACGTAGACATCAATATTTTTAGTATTATTCCCTGCAACGTTCGAACTTGATTTGTCACTTACCGTAGGTAATGCACCCGATGCCATTTGGTTTTTTTCTGCTTCTTGTTTTTGTAATTGAGCAATTTTTGCGTACATAGACTCGATTTGCCTTTGAATCATCTCCATCTGCTGTTTAAGCAGTTTTGCCTCATCTTCGGAGGTTACTTCATTTATTTTTGAACCCATGGCGCTGAGTTCTTTTGTCAACTCTCCAATTTGTTTTTTCAGGTTTTGAATTTGTTGTGAAACAGAGTTGCCAGTACTTGAAGATGTTTGTTTTACTGTGCTTTGCAGTATGTCCTGACCCAAAGTGCTAACGGTCATGCTCATGGTGGTTCCTCCGGCCTTACATTTATTACCCATTATCGTCATCTTTCGAAATTACTTTATTAGCAAAGGTTAAGTTGTGGTTTCCTGCACCACAGCATTATTTGTGCCGCTCTATACTATCTGCTGAGTATCGCGGAGGAGCTTATGAAAGAGGGCTATTACTGGATTCAGCATGTTGGCATTGTACAGGTGGCGTACTACACGAATGACACTGTTGATGATCTGGAGACGGGTAAAACAATCACAGGTGTCTGGCATCTGACCAGAGGCGATGACATTTGCCATAACGGTGAAGCAGAGGTGTTAGAAGGTCCTCTCTCTCCACCATTGTAAACAACTGTACTTACTTCGAGGCTGCCGCATGGCGGCCTTTTTCATTTCAGGCTCACGGGAATCATCCGCTACGTGCTTTGTTGATAAATCCAGCCCGTGAAGCCTGACCCTTTAATCACACACAGCGCCATCCGAAGAATCGGAGGTGAGGCTATGACCAGAATGAGCACCATTTACAGCAGACTTTCATATGGAACAGGAACCACGCTGACCGGTTGCGGTGTATCAGCGAAGGCATATGCCGAAACAGCTAAAACAGCAAAAGAGGTGTCCTGGATGTTGGCCGACAGAATTGCAGGGTTAAGCCTGAGTGACTGGGCAATTATTGTCGGTATTGCATGCACCGTTATCACCTGTGCTGTGAACTGGTATTACAGGAAAAAGGAAAGGGAGGACCGGCTTAATGGCAATGTCACCAAAGCTGGAGAATAAACTGAGCGCAGCGGTCGTTGGTCTGATTCTTGCGGGAGCCTCCGCGCCAGTTATTCTCGATCAGTTTCTGGATGAGAAAGAGGGTAATAGTCTGACGGCGTATCGCGACGGCGGAGGGCTCTGGACGATTTGCCGTGGCGCCACGATGGTTGATGGTAAGCCAGTAGTTCAGGACATGAGGCTTTCTGCTGAGAAATGTGCCCAGGTAAACGCCATAGAACGCGACAAGGCGCTGGCATGGGTTGAACGAAATATAAAAGTTCCGTTGAGTGAGCAGCAGAAGGCAGGTATCGCTTCTTTCTGTCCTTACAACATTGGTCCAGGCAAATGCTTCCCGTCAACGTTCTACCAGCGTATCAACGCCGGAGATACAAAAGGGGCATGTGAGGCGATCCGCTGGTGGATTAAAGACGGTGGCCGCGATTGTCGTCTGACCAAAGGCCAGAAGAATGGTTGCTATGGACAGGTTGAACGACGAGACCAGGAAAGTGCACTGGCGTGCTGGGGGATAGACCAGTGAGCCTGCGCTATCAGTTTATTGCCATTTCTCTGCTGGTGGCCATCGCATTCATCGCGGGTAGTGTATGGAGCAGCCGCGGCTGGGAAAAAAAGTGGGCGGAACGTGACAGCGCGGAATCATCGCGAACAGCGAACGCGCAGACCGCCGCCCGCATGATTGAGCAAGGGCGCATAATTGCCCGTGATGAGGCTGTAAAAGATGCACAAGCACAAGCCGCTAAATCTGCTGCCACTGCTGCTGGCCTGTCTGCCACTGTTAACCAGCTGCGTACCGAAGCAACAAAGCTTGCCACCCGCCTGGACGCCGCAAAGCACACCGCAGATCTTGCCACTGCCGTCAGAAGCAAAACAGCCGGAGCCGACGCCGCAGTGCTCGCCGACATGCTCGGACGCCTTGCAGAAGAAGCTCGATATTATGCTGAGCGATCTGACGAAAGCTACCGGGCAGGAATGACGTGTGAGCGCATTTACGACTCAGTGAGGCAGTCAAACAACAACAGGGTTAGAAGATGAACGCAGAAAACCTAAGTGAAGCGTATTACCTCAATAACGATATAAAAGAACTACAACTTCAGAAAAGCATACTGGAAAGTGGTGCCGGACTTGGTGTGACAATCCAGTCTACCTATCAGGATAACGCCTTTCTTGATGCCATACGCCCGCATGCAGTGGCTGAACTTGATCGCCGTATTGTGGAGAAGAAAAAAAACCTCTCCACTCTGGGTGTTACATTCTCTTAAATGAGAACAACAATAAAAGGTTATGTCTGCTTTGCCACATTCTGAGAGTATGAGTTTTATTTGGTAGTCAATCAGTTACTTTATTGGTTTGCTTTCCGATGGAAGATAGATGTTTCCACAGAAGGGGCAAATTAACGTTATATTGTTTTTTATTCTCGACAGACTGTGCTTTGACTGGCGGGAGCAATGAGGACAAGTACTTTTCACATGGCGTAAAGTACGCATCTTGATATCTTTGAGTATCGACATGTTTATTGTCCTGGTGGGCGGTTAACAACCATACACCACATGTTGGCTAATAGCTTCTTTTATAACCGTTACGATGTAGTCGTTAGCCATAATCAATCAAGCCTCGCAATAGCGGGGCTTTTTAACAACTGAGGAATGAGCATTACAGTAGTTCTTACAGCTAAGCAGATTGAAGACCTGGCTGCCTTCGCAAAAGAAGATGGCCAGCCACAATACACCATCACTACCGGAACAATCCCTGAGTTCGAAGCGGATGATGGCGAGGTTATCCCTGAGTACACCGGGCTGATTGCCTATTCCAAGTCGCTAGAGCATAGCGTTCTACAGCTCGATAACTAACGAATCAACAAAACTTTCCATCCGCCATGACACCACAATGCTCGTAGACATGCCAGGAAGCCTGACAGAAGAAGCTCGATACCATGCTGAACGCGCTGATGAAAACTACCGGGCAGGAATGACATGTGAGCGGATTTATGAGTCCGTAAAAATACTAACAATGAACCGTAGAGGAAAAATAATAGCTCTATAAATTAAGATGTTGACGGTTTTCGTGGATAAAATTGTGAATTTTTACTATGAAGGAAATACGTGGATTGGCCCCTATATTTCCATACACTTTTTATCACTTAACCCATTACTGGTTCGTCGCCGCAGATATTCCCGTGGTGAACGATATCCCAGTGCACTATGCGGATGCCATTCGTTATAATGTTCGAAGGCATCCGCAAGATTCTTTACCGCTGTTAACCCGTCGGGCTTTGGCATGATGCTGATGTAATCGCGCTTCATCGTTTTCACGAAGCTCTCCGCCATACCGTTGCTTTCCGGGCTACGTACCGCCGTATGTTTAGGCTCCAGTCCTACCATTCTGGCGAACTGCCGCGTCTGATGAGAACGGTAGGCTGAACCGTTGTCTGTCAGCCACTCTACGGGGGATGTCGGCAGGCTGTTACCGAAGCGACGCTCTACTGCACCCAGCATGACGTCCTGCACGGTTTCACTGTCATACCCACCGGTACTGGCCGCCCAGTGAAGTGCCTCGCGATCGCAACAGTCCAGCGCGAACGTGACCCGCAGTTTTTCACCGTTATCACAGCTGAACTCGAAGCCATCAGAGCACCACCGCTGGTTGCTTTCTCCAACGGCCACTTTCCCTGTATGCGCCCGTGTCGATGGCGGTATTGCCGGTTTACGCTCAAGCAGCAGCGCATTCTGACGCATGATGCGATATACGCGTTTAGCATTGATCACTACCATGTCATCAGTTTCTGATTGTCTGCGCAGCAGTGCCCATACCCGACGATAACCATACGTTGGCAGATCGCCGATAACGGTATGGATACGGGCCAGCGCTTCAGTATCATCAGGCTTACGCTTGCACCGATGATCCTGCCAGTCCTTCGACCGACGGGCCATGGCATGCAGTTGCGCACGTGAGACCCGGAGACAACGACTGACAAGGCTTATTCGCCATCCTCCGGCAACAAGGGCACGTGCGCTATCCACTTTTTTTGTCGGCCATATTCAACGGCTTCCTTCAGCAGCTCGTTTTCCATGGTTTTCTTGCCCAGCAGGCGCTGCAGCTCTTTAATTTGCTTCATCGCAGATGCCAGCTCCGACGCGGGCACAACCTGTTCTCCTGCAGCAACGGCTGTGAGGCTGCCTTCCTGATACTGCTTACGCCACAGGAACAGCTGACTGGCAGCAACGCCATGCTGACGGGCGACCAGCGACACGGTCATTCCGGGCTCAAAGCTCTGCTGAACAATGGCGATTTTTTCCTGAACACTTCGCCGTCTGCGCTTCTCTGGACCTAAAACATCAATCATCCGGACTCCAACGACTAGTCTAAAAACTAGTATTAAGACTATCACTAACTTAAGTGATACCAACTGTCTGGAGATTCATGGGGCCAGTCTAATACGACTCTTCCTTGAGTCAAAATCCCTGACAACTTAGGGTGATAGATAAAGGTCTTACGCAGCATGACATAATTTTCGATTTAAGCTATTTAAATTAATTTTTATGATCAAAACCCACTGAGATTTACTTACAAAACTAAACCTTGCTATGTTTGGTTAATCATGCGTTAATGAATGTCTGGTTTGTAACGAATTTATCTGAAGCAGTCGCTGTAATAATTTTATTCCTTGTTCCTGTTGAGATTTCCTTGTTAGCTTTTCTCTCTGATAATTTTTTTCGGACCATTCTGCCCAAGGGCTTACTCAATAAAGGTAATGTTTATGTCTAATAAAATGACTGGTTTAGTTAAATGGTTTAATCCTGAAAAAGGTTTTGGTTTTATCACTCCAAAAGATGGTAGTAAAGATGTGTTTGTTCACTTCTCTGCTATCCAGAGTAATGATTTCAAGACGCTGAATGAGAATCAGGAAGTTGAATTTAGTGTTGAACAGGGACCTAAAGGCCCCACGGCAGTTAATGTCGTGGCTGTATAAGGTAACTGTTATTACTAATAATATTCACTTCAGATGTCCGTGTTGCCACGGATCTCAGTACCGAACGTCAAACTTTGATGTTACTGAAAAAAATCCTTTCGGAGCAAAATGTATTTTTTGCAAATCAACAATGATTACATTTGATAATATTGCACTGTACATTCGTTCTGGTCAGTTTTCGTTAGAATTCAGAAAATAAATTTCAGGCTCCTTATGGAGCCTTTTTTGTATGCTGAACCGACAATCTCTGTAAGAGACATCACGGTAAAATTATGAAAAAAGTCATCGTTTTTTTTAATGCAGAACCTGCAGTTGTTGTAACCGTAATGAAAGGTATTACTACGATAATGCGTGAGTTTCCCAATGGGGAAAAAGCACACCTACCCGTGATGTCAGCGGGATTTCCATCTCTGACAGGAGACCATAAAATAGTTTATGTAGCCTCTGATCGTGATGTCAGTTCAGAAGAGATCCTCGAGGCAGCATCGAAGCTTTTGAAATGAGATCTGGTTGTTTCGTGACCGACCCGGATTTTAGTACAGTGGTTTGTGTGGTCGCGAGCTCTTTTGTATGAAGATTGTACTGCAAACTATTGATAATTGAGTCTTTCTATTCTATCTTTTAAACATATCAGCGCTTATACAAGTGCTCTACGGGGAATGTAACATGCTTGGCGTTGATACGTTAGAGATCAAGAGAGGTAAACAATGAACGTCGAAGATTTAAAAAGAAAAACTGAAGCGGATATTTCTGAATTCATCACAAAAAAAATTATTGAACTCAAAAAAAAGACAGGAAAAGAAGTTTCCGATATCCAGTTTAATGCTCGTGAAAAAATGACTGGGCTTGAAAGCTATGATATTAAAATCACATTAATCTAATTGTTATAAGATTCAGTTCGAGTGAAAAAGCATTATCTTGAAAGGTAATGCTTTTTTATTTCTGTCATAAAATTTAGAACGTTGTCAAAGCCTTCACTTCTAACCACAGATTTTCTGCTTACCTTTTAACGGGTCCTCCTTGACGATTCTGACCATCGAGGGGCAGCAGCGGCGCGGGATTTGGAGCATTTTTGATTCTTCACGCAACCATTTCAGCATTTGATGCTGATGACGGAACACTATCCCCGAATACACTGGGTTTGTTGCATTCTCTGATTCAAAAGAACACGGTGTGCTTCAACTTGGCTGAGCAGGCATTACAGCAGACATTCACTGAGTGCCTGCTGTAATGTTAAACATTAAAATTTGTATTTATTTCTTATCGTTACAATCAGGGATCATCCTCAAAAGAGTGTTATCTTTCTGGACGTAGTGATGGAATAACGCTGCACCAGCATGCGCTGCGATTAAAAAATATCCGATGTTTGCCAGTGTTTCGTGAGTATCTTTGATAAGTGATTTTGTTTCCCCGTCAGGAGTAACGAACGATGCAACGTTAAAACCTAATAAACTCCAGTCCTTTCCACCGTAAGCCATAATTGCAATACCTAATAATGGTAGAGCCAAAAAAGAAATGTACAGCAGGATATGCATTATTTTAGCAGCCATCATCTGCCAGGCTGGTGGGGGGGGAGTGATAGCTGGATCATGATACTTATGTTTAATAATTAATCGTATTATCATTAAAAACCAGACAAACACCCCAACATTGTAATGTGTTTCTTTCATGAGAAGGTAGGTGTTACTGCCTTTGGGAAACCAGCCACGAAGCTCCATAGCTGCATAGGTTATCGCTATTAATATCAGGGTTAGCCAGTGTAAGCGAATCTGAAGTTTTGAGAATTTGACCATTATTCTTGCCTCAAACGGTGTATTACATCGACCATAAATCATGAAGCTTAACAAATCCTTATTTTTGTTGAGAGATTAAGAGTTTGTTATTCCAGCGATCTCACTTGAATGTTTTGATAATAATTCTCATTTTTATTTCTTTCTGATAATCCTTGATGTTACGGGGCAAGAACCACGCTGATTCTCGCTATTTATGAGAACTTTCAATCAACTACTGGTTCATTTTTACTTTCCGCCTATTACACAATTTGTATCCAACAAACAGGACTATGCCGATGCCAGCACGTGCTAAACGCCCATGCCGACACAAAGGGTGTGCGGCAATCACCAACGATGTCAGCGGATATTGTGACCAACACCGAAAGCAGCATGCTGGTGACGGCTGGCGGAATTATCAGTCAGGAAAGAGCAGACAAGAACGTGGATATGGGCGGCTCTGGGAAATTAAACGAGCGCGTATCCTTCAGCGTGATAAATACCTGTGTCAGAACCATCGCCGGCAGAAGATAGCGAAGAAAGCGGAAAGCGTTGACCACATCATTCCAAAAGCTCATGGCGGTACTGATGACGATTCCAACCTTGAGTCGTTGTGCTGGGAATGCCACAGAGCAAAGACAGCAAGAGATCGTATTCGATGAGTTATGCCCATTACATATACTGTGGGCTGAGTGGCTATTTTTCGAATTCCTGTTCGCACAATGCGAGCAGTTGTAGTCGCCGCAATCTGAATTACGATTTTCATCTCGATTAAATCAGACGGATGTCTGGGGAAGGGGGGATCAAATCCCTGACTCCTTTCGCACTTCAGGACTGCCCGCTTCCTCGTATTTTTATACCCGCGAAAAATGAAATTTAACCAGGAGTGTCGCTTATGGCTGGAACGGCGGGGCGTTCCGGGCGTCGCCCCAAGCCAACGGCGCGCAAGGAGCTGGCAGGGAACCCCGGCAAACGAGCCCTGAATAAAGAGGAACCTGTATTCACACCGATTAAAGGTGTGGCACCACCTGACTGGTTTTCTGAGGATGATGGTCTGCCAATGGCGGCCGTCATGTGGGAACTGACCACGAAAGGACGCGGTTGATCTTGATATTGCAACAGAAGAGGAAAAAGCTCTTTTACTAGCATGGAAAAAATGCCGAGTTTTACTTAATCGAGTAGACACCTCAAAACCTGACTGGCCTTCACTCCCGGATATAAAGGTCAGTTAACATCAGGAACTGAATACAAATTAAGGCGGCGCGAAGATGGTCGGATAGGCGGCAGGCGGCCAAAGTTAACCGCAGAAGAGTGGGCGCAGGCTGGAAGGTTGATTGCTGCGGGTGAGCCAAGAAAACGTGTCGCTATAATTTATGATATAGGGGTGTCGACGCTATACAAAAAATTTCCTGCGCGGTGTTGAGATGACGCCACCGCGTCGTCGTATGCAAGAACGGGCGGCGGCGAACTGGCGAACGTTCGATAGTGCGAGTATTGAACGATTGCCAGTCACGGCGGATTGTACTTAAGCAATATAACGGTTCAAGGTGTTTAATCTGAAATCAGCCACATATCTGCCTCTTCAAACATTTCCTGAACAGTACGGCTTATCTGTTCCTTCTCATGCTTGCTGGCGTCAGTGTTGATTGCCGGCAGTGTCATCATCGGTTTTACCCGAACATCAGCATCGGGGAAGATCCGGTGAACCCTCTTGGTCAATTCGCCCAGAATGATATCTTTTGCACCGGGCAGCCCATCAAAATTCCTTTTGTCATAAACGAGTTCCACGAACATGTTTTAACTCCTCTTTACTGTGTTTAATGCCAGTATATACTGTATGTATGAACAGTATAAATGTGAGTGAGTTTATTATGAAGTTTTATTCACCGGCTGAGCTGCGCCAGATAGTTGCGCTTCCCTTATTTAGTGATCTTGTTCCATGCGGTTTTCCCTCCGCGGCGCAGGATTATGTTGAACAATGTATTGATCTTAATGAACTATTAGTTAAGCACCCATGTGCAACATACTTCGTGAAGTCCTCTGGTGATTCTATGACTGGAGCGGGGGTCGGGAATGGCGATTTGCTGGTCGTCGACCGTTCCAGAAAGCCCGCACATGGAGATATTGTTATCGCTGCCATTGATGGCGAGTTCACTGTTAAACGTCTGCAGTTGCAACCACTACTTATGCTTGTTCCTGAAAACAGCTCTTATGCATCCATTACGATAAACAGCGAAGATACGCTGGATATCTTTGGGGGGGTGACGTTTATCGTGAAAGCGGCAAGCTGATATGTTTGCTCTGGTTGATGTGAACTCGTTTTATGCCAGTTGCGAGACTGCATTCCGGCCAGATCTGAAAGGCAGGCCGGTAGCTGTTCTGTCAAATAACGATGGCTGTGTTATCGCCCGAAACGCTGAAGCCAAAAGAGCTGGTGTGAAAATGGGAGATCCATATTTCAAGCAGAAGGACTTATTCCGTCGATATGGTGTGGTTTGTTTCAGCAGCAATTACGAGCTTTATGCAGATATGTCCAGCAGAGTGATGTCCACGCTGGAGGCAATGTCTCCCCGCTGCGAAATATATTCAATTGATGAAGCCTTCTGTGACCTGACAGGTGTAAGAAACTGCCGGGTTCTGCAGGAATTTGGGCAGGAACTAAAAGATGCCGTTTATCAAAATACGGGTCTGGTGGTTGGCGTTGGTATTGCCCAGACAAAGACTCTGGCTAAACTGGCGAATCATGCCGCCAAAAAATGGCAGAGACAAACGGGCGGGGTGGTGGACTTATCTAACCAGGATCGCCAGCGCAAACTGATGGCTGCACTTCCGGTTGATGAGGTCTGGGGAGTAGGGCGTCGTATCAGCAAAAAACTGGAGACTATGGGGATTAAAACGGTTCTGGATCTGGCTGATACCGATATTCGTTTTATCCGGAAGCACTTCAATGTTGTCCTCGAAAGAACGGTGCGCGAACTGCGCGGCCAACCCTGTCTTGAACTGGAGGAATTTGCCCCTGTAAAGCAGGAAATTGTCTGTTCCAGATCATTCGGGGAACGTATTACGGATTATGACGCTATGCGGCAGGCCATCTGCAGCTATGCGTCGCGCGCTGCTGAAAAGTTACGTGGAGAGCATCAGTATTGCCGTTTCATATCTACTTTTGTCAAAACATCACCCTTTGCGTTGAACGAACCGTACTACGGTAACAGCTCGTCGGTGAAGCTGCTCACCCCGACACAGGACAGCCGGGATATCATTGCAGCAGCGACGAGGAGTCTGGATGCAATATGGAAAGACGGGCACCGGTATCAGAAAGCCGGGGTAATGCTGGGGGACTTCTTCAGTCAGGGCATAGCCCAGTTGAATCTGTTCGATGATAATGCGCCTCGACCTGGTAGTGAGAGATTGATGGAGGTGTTGGATCAACTCAACGCTAAAGACGGGCGGGGGACGTTGTATTTTGCAGGACAGGGCATCCAGCAGCAATGGGCGATGAAACGTGAGATGCTTTCACCGCGGTACACGACAAGATTCTCGGATTTACTCATCGTTAGTTGAATTGTAAATAACACATGATATATTTTTAAATATTTCATATGGTTATGGTGAGGAAAATAATGAACGAGTGGGTGTTTAAGGATGAGCTGTGGAAGACAATTGTCGCGGCATTGCCAGTGATTGCCGCATTATGGAAAACTTGCGAATATATTTATCAATTTTTACGAAGTGGTAAAATCTTAAAACTTCGGCATTACTATAAAGAGTATGGCGAACATTTAGGAATGGAAGATAAACAATTCATTTCTAAGCTATTAAGAAATAAAATAATGACTCAATTAATGGGAGTATCCAACGATAGTACCAGAAATAAATTGCTATACATCTCAAATAGATGTGATTTAAGACTTACTACTAGGAGGTTGGTGATCTTGAGCCGTTACTTGAAATATGATGGTAAGTATTTCTATTTCTTAATAGATAAAAAATACAGAAGAAAGCAGTTTTTTGCTTGGATTGCTGCAGTAGCCTATTTGGCATATGCCCTAGCTCCTATAAAAGTATATTTTGATGGAGCGCTGGATACGTTCCAGATTTTGCTTGCTATATTTTTCTCAGTTATTTGTATTCTACTGTCACTTTTTCTAATGACGGCTTATCCCACAGTGAAAACAATTCAAGGATTAAATGGAAGGATGTTAAAAGTGAATGGCTCAAAATTCAGTGAAGTTTAGTAGGCGCTTTACCCCAAACAAGTATCACTTGATTGGGTATAATGTAGGGCTGAGGTTTAACGTTGACTGTGAGAATCGTTATAATGAACGAAGTTAACACTGTTTTGAATGAGATTCCTGAATGGTTTTCATCATTCATTACTGCATTAATTGGGGCGGTTGTTGGTGGTTTTTTTACTCTTAGAGGAGTAGATCGTGAGGCTAGAATTACTCGGGCTGAGGCAGAAAGAGAATCCATTGAATTACAATTGTCTGTATTAAAAGGAATTAAGGGGGAAGTGTCCACCTTAATAGATTTATATAATAAAAGGATGAGGGAAAGCATTGATAGTATCAGTCCAGGAGAAATGCTACTTATTAATTTTCCTGTCGGTGATGATAATTTTACATTCTATGAGCAAAACGCAAAGGTTATTGCAAGACTAAATGACACAGCAAGAGATTCAATAATTAATATTTATACATATGCTCGCTCGCTAATACAGTCATTTAAAGGAAATAATCAACTCGTTATGGAGTACGAGAAAATACTATTCGATATGGCAGATAATAATAAAAATAAAGATATGTATGAAAGATTGCATGAAGCAAAAATAGAGGTAATGGTGGATTATGCTCAAGGTATAAAAATGATTGATTCAGAACTTATGGATGTTATTGATAGAGGATTTAATGCTATTGACAAAGAAATTTCTGAATTACAAGTAAACTTAACAAGTTTAGATGTTCGATAGTTACTTCCGAACCGTGCTTTAGTGACCCTTTACACGGTAAAAGCTTAGCCATGGGGTATAGTAGTAAACTTCTGCATGTTAATTTGTTAACAAAATGTATTGTTTGTGTGGGTATGTTTTGCAAGCTTACAATGCGGTATAACACTAATGACTTAAGTCCCTTGTGGGATGAAAAAAACTCTTCCCCAAAACTAAAATCATAGTTTTGATAATCAATGAGTTGTAAAAGGTAGTTATTAGCAGTTTCTGATAGTGGAAAATATGATAAGTTCAATTTTATCAAATGGTTATTATGATTTTGGCAATGTAATGCTGCGTCATATTGGCTGGATTAACTGTGAGCCCTGATTTTTCACATTCCCAACGGCACGTGTCACGGCGTGCCATTTAAATTTATCAGGCGGCATGGAACCGTCGGTCGCAATTTCCGCAGCTTCTTTCCCTCCAATCTCCTGCCTCATCCATTTGCGAGCGGCTTCTGGTGACAGTACCAGTGGCCGCCTGTCGTGAATATCTACCAGTCCTTTGTCGGTAGCAGTCGTCACTATCAGGAATCCTTCAGCTTTATCTCCACGTTCAAATGGTGTGCTGCCGATCGCCGCTATGAATATCGGCTGGCCATCGGCTCGATGAATGAAGTAGGGCTGCTTTTTGTCACCTTCCTTTTTCCATTCGTACCAGCCATCAGCAAAGCAAATTGCGCGACCATGTTGCCAGAGTGGTTTAAACATTCTGCTGGTAGCAGCAGTTTCAGAGCGTGCATTAATTAGCGGTGATTTATCCCACCATCCAGGGGCGTATCCCCAGATAACTGGATCAAGATGAAGTTTCTCGTCACGTTCGCTCAGCAGCAGAACTTTGGTGCCTGGCGCCACGTTGAATCGCCCGATCGGTTCCGGGTCATATGGGATATCGCGTTCAGCTTCTTCAGCGAGCAGGGCGAGATAGTCCTCGCGTGTCATTGACTGTGAAAAGCGTCCACACATAGAAACCTCCAGCCAACTGTCAGACTGAAAGTATAGGATATTGAGTAGAACGATAGGATTTGAAGCTCCACACCACCAATATTCCATTATGGCTTTTAGCTTCTCGAGGTTGCTAAATGGCCGATAGACCACTACCCATTTTTACTTTTTTGGGGGCAAATTTGGGGGCAAAAATCAATAAGGGGCATGATTTGGGGCGATGAAATGGCCCATATTGACTGCGATTGCCCAAGACGGTTTTTTATTAACTGATTGATTTTATGATAATTAACTGTATTTGCTGAATTTACAAAATCAATTTTATAGTCTAACGCTGATTATGTGGCTGTGGGGATAAACATTTAATAAACCGGGGGAAGGGATAATCTCGCAGGCAATAAAAAAGCCGGAAACGCTGATGCTTTCCGGCTTACTACGATATGAACGGAAGGCCGGAACAGGCGCAAGCGCGCTCCGGCATCAAACAGATTACTTCAGTTCATCAACCATTGTGATGGCGCGACCAATATAATTGGCAGGCGTCATTGCTTTCAGGCGAGTTTTCTCTTCTTCCGGCAGCGCAAGACCGTCGATAAACTGCTTCATACCTTCGGCGTCAACGCGCTTACCGCGGGTCAGTTCTTTCAGCTTCTCGTACGGCTTTTCAATACCGTAGCGACGCATCACGGTCTGAATCGGCTCTGCCAGAACTTCCCAGTTATGGTCCAGTTCATCCAGCAGATGATCGCGGTTCACTTCCAGTTTGCTCACGCCTTTCAGCGTGGACTGATAGGCGATCAGCGCATAGCCAATACCTACGCCCAGGTTACGCAGAACGGTAGAGTCAGTCAGGTCACGCTGCCAGCGGGAGACCGGCAGTTTGCTTGCCAGATGCTGCAGTACCGCGTTAGACAGACCCAGGTTACCCTCGGAGTTTTCGAAATCGATGGGGTTAACTTTGTGCGGCATGGTGGAAGAGCCGATTTCACCCGCGATGGTTTTCTGTTTGAAATGGTTCAGCGCCACGTAACCCCAGACATCGCGGTCAAAGTCGATCAGGATAGTGTTGAAACGGGCGATGCAGTCAAACAGCTCGGCAATGTAGTCGTGCGGCTCAATCTGCGTGGTGTACGGGTTCCACTGGATGCCCAGCGAGGTGACAAACTCTTCGCTGAACTGATGCCATTCAACTTCCGGGTAAGCAGCGATGTGGGCATTATAGTTACCGACTGCACCATTGATCTTACCAAGAATTTCAACCTGGTTGAGCTGACGATACTGACGCTCCATACGGTAAGCCACGTTAGCCATTTCTTTGCCTAGCGTAGACGGGGTGGCTGGCTGACCGTGGGTACGGGAGAGCAGAGGAATATCGCGATACTGTACAGACAGATCTTTCACCGCGTCGATAAGCTTACGCCAGTACGGCAGAACCACTTCGTCGCGTGCGGTTTTCAGCATCAGCGCGTGAGACAGGTTGTTGATGTCTTCTGAGGTACACGCAAAGTGGATAAATTCGGAAACAGCATGCAGTTCCGGGATATCCGCCACTTTCTCTTTCAGGAAATACTCAACTGCCTTCACATCATGGTTGGTCGTACGCTCAATGGTTTTGATGCGCGCAGCATCTTCTTCATTGAAGTTAGCGACGATCGCATCAAGGAAACCGATTGCGTCGGCAGCAAAAGCAGGAACTTCCTTGATCGCTGCGTGCGCGGCCAGTTTTTGCAGCCAGCGTACTTCAACCTGTACACGGAATTTCAGCAAACCGTATTCGCTGAAAATCCCGCGCAGCGCGCTGACTTTATCGCCGTAGCGTCCATCGACAGGGGAAACGGCGGTCAGTGAGGATAATTCCATAGATCACAACTCCGGGGTTAAATGAGCAAGAATTTGTTTTGCCTGAGTCGTCAGGCGATTACGAGAAAACATGAGTTGCAGACGGCCTCCACCAACCTGATGCCAGAGCACGGCAGCACGGATGCCAGCCAGCAGCGAAGCGCGTACTTTAGCCTGTACTTGTGGGCTCTGAAGGATGGCCGGAGAACCCGTGACCTGAATACGCGGGCCGAGTGGGCTGATGACGTCAACATAAATGCCAGCCATCGCACTCATCAACGTTTCTGACTGCAAATCAAAATGGTCCAGCTGGCGCTGCAAGCCGCTAATACGGTCTCCCAGCGTGTCCATAGCGCCCTTGGCCGCTGACAGCTTACGCTCCAGCACCATCAGGCTTAGCGTATAGCGGGTGAGTTCCGCGTTCAGTCCCTGACGACTACTGGCGTTCAGCACGCCAAGCAGCGTTTCTAGGCCAAGACGCAGGTTGGCTTCGCTGCCGCCAAACACGCCCAGCGTAGAGCTGGGATTCATGTCGATGACACTGTTCAGTGAAACGTGTAATGCATCGGCATCACAATGCCCCTGGTGCGCCAGTTCCTGCACCAGGCGTGCCGACTGACAAATGCCTGCCAGGGCGAGGGTGATGTCATAATAATTCTTTGCCACGTTCACTGCTTCCTTGTATCAAATGTGTAAGTAATTATACCGGCAGAGGCAATCGTTGTTCGATAATGCCGCCGCCGAGGCACACTTCGCCATTGTAAAAGACAGCCGACTGACCCGGCGTGACCGCCGCGACTGGCTCGTCGAAAATGACTTCAATACGCTCAGCATCCAGTGCCTTAACGGTGCACGGAATGTCGGTCTGACGATAGCGGGTTTTCACCGTGCAGCGCATGGTGCCGGTGAACGGTTCGCGATCGACCCAATGCAGCTGTTGCGCCACCAGGCCAACGGACATCAGACGTGGATGTTCATGACCCTGAGCGACAACCAGAATGTTGTTCTCAACGTCTTTATCCACCACATACCATGGATCTTCCGTCCCTTCTTTCGTACCGCCAATACCCAGACCTTTACGTTGACCCAGAGTGTGGTACATCAGCCCCTGATGCTGGCCAATCTCTTCGCCGTCAACGGTGATGATTTTGCCTGGCTGAGCCGGCAGGTAACGACCAAGAAACTCGCGGAACTTACGTTCGCCAATGAAGCAGATGCCGGTGGAGTCTTTTTTCTTGGCCGTAATCAGACCAAGATCTTCGGCAATTTTACGCACCTGCGGTTTTTCCAGTTCACCGACCGGGAACAGGCTTTGCGCGATTTGCTCATGGCCGAGCGTATAGAGGAAATAACTCTGGTCTTTATTGCCATCGAGCCCACGCAGCAGGCGGCTTTTGCCGTCGACATCCGCGCGACGCACGTAGTGACCGGTGGCGATGTAATCGGCACCTAAATCTTCGGCGGCAAACTCAAGGAAGGCTTTAAACTTAATTTCTTTATTGCACAGAATATCCGGGTTCGGCGTACGGCCCGCTTTGTACTCTTCAAGGAACAGTTCAAAGACGTTGTCCCAGTATTCTGCGGCAAAGTTGACGGTATGCAGTTCAATGCCGAGTTTGTCACAGACAGCCTGCGCATCCGCAAGGTCGGCGGCCGCTGTGCAGTATTCCTCGCCATCGTCCTCTTCCCAGTTCTTCATGAACAGGCCTTCTACCTGATAGCCCTGTTGTTGTAACAGCCAGGCAGAAACGGAGGAATCGACACCGCCGGACATGCCGACGATCACTTTTTTTGGGCTTTCAGACATAGGAATACTCACGACATTGAACTTCAAGGCGGCATATTCTAGCACGCAGCCCTTTACTTGACACCCTCTGTAAACGGCCAGTTAAATTCGCCGATCATGGCCAGTGGGTAGCGCTGTCCGCTCAGATAACAGCGAATACTCTCCGCAACCAACGGCGAACGCAGGTTTGGCGCAGAGAAAATCTCTTCTGCGCTGACCCAACGACAGCAATCTATATCGCTGTCATGGGGTTCTGTAGCGCACATATTGGCAAGCTCGATAGAGAAAAGAAAACGCAAAAAGGGCGTTCTGTCTGGCGCAATCCATTGATGCATACGAATGAAATGCTGTGGCTGCGCTTTAATGCCCGTTTCTTCCCACAGTTCGCGTGCTGCGGCTTGCACCAGCGTTTCATCGGCTTCCAGGTGTCCTGCAGGCTGATTCCACAAGGCTTTGCCATTGATCGTTTCTTCAACGACTAAGAATTTATCTTCTGCATGCACAATGCAGGCGACCGTGACGTGCGGTTTGAACATGTTTTCCCCTTATTCCTCAGCAAAACCTTCGGTAACATCTGGCCAGCTAATTTCACCGCTGGCCTTGTCGATACTGATATAAGCCACGGGAGGTGACGTTTGTGGGTCGGCCCCTCCTCGGCACAATGCGGTTTGATGATCCTCGCGCACGATAATCTCAATGGCCTTTTTAGCATTCCAGCTTTCATAAAAGATACATTGGTGGTCGTGACGTAGCCCAAGGGTGGCGACTCTCGTTGCCTTTTCTGTCGACAGCGGGTTGATGTCGTCGCGATAGTGGTCACCGCTGTTTATAGCCTGTAACTGCGACTTTTTTAACCAGCCGCGTATGATTTGGCGATCGGTGGTGTAATAGACCGCTTCCATAAAATCATCGTTGGATTGTTCTTGTACAGAGACGAGGTCGCCGGGCACTAAAAATACGGACGGGCTGCGACACTGTTCGGTTGGCATCGTATAGAACCATGCGCGGGTGTCTCCTGTTACCTGATAGTGGTTTGCGAAGGAGGAGGGTAAGAACCCGCGCTGCGACATCGCTTTATTTGCCCATGTCTGGCAAGACGCGCTTACTGCAAGCGGACTGGATAACGGTGTTAATCCATTAACCGAGACCCAGCCGGTGGCGAAGGTCCCTTTTGCGTCCCGATAACGTACGTAACGATAAGGCTCATCTTTGGAAAGCATGCCTGTGCTTTTGTAGCGCTGTGAACTCCTGAGCACCTCGACGGTGTCGCCATTGACCATGAACGCGGGGAGTTGACACTCTGTTGCTGGTGCAGAATAGAAATGCAGGCGTGAGTCGGTTTTTACTTTGGCAGACTCATAAAGGTAGTTTGCCTCTCCTGCTGCTGTTCCGGCAATCGTCTCACAGTCCAGTTTTGCTGAACAAAACGGTGACACGCCGAGCAGGATGAATGCTGCAAAAAGCTGCTTATCCATTTTTTTTCATTCTTCCCTGTTAACACTCACGTTAAACCATACGGTTACGATTTCAGTTCCTGCCACTCGCCGTTAGCAAGATTTTCCAGCGTGTAATCCCCCATGGCATAGCGGATGAGGCGCAGCGTAGGAAATCCAACATGCGCTGTCATACGACGTACCTGACGGTTGCGACCTTCATATAAGGTAACTTTCAACCAGCTGGTGGGAATGTTTTTCCGTTCCCGAATCGGCGGATTTCTCGGCCACAGCCATACGGGTTCCTCTACTACTTCAATGCCTGCGGGTAGCGTGGGGCCATCATTGAGCGTTACTCCGTTACGCAGGGCGTCCAGCGCTTCTGCTGTCGGCTCACCTTCAACCTGGACGTAATAAATTTTCCCGGTACGCTTACCGGGTTGCGTTAACCGCGCCTGCAGCGCGCCGTCATTGGTCAGCACCAAAAGCCCTTCGCTGTCCCTGTCGAGTCGGCCCGCCGCATAAATTCCCGGCACGGGAATAAAATCTTTTAATGTGCTTCTGCCAGCCTCGTCAGTAAATTGTGGCAAAACATCGTAGGGTTTATTGAACAAAACCACGCGTTTTGGCTGGTTTTCTTTACGCTGCTTAGTGACTTGTCGTGAGCTGAATCGCTCAACCCGGTGATTTCTAAAAGAAGTTTTTTGCATGGTATTTTCAGATTATATCAATTGCCGCATTATAGCCTAAGAACGAGTGTCTTTCATGGCGGCGAACAATAGGGTAGTATTGACACGCTCATTACAAATCATTAACAAAAAGTTGCTCTAACGCATCCGTGTAGCAGGACGCAAACGCACATGCAGCGTGATGACAGACGAGCAGAACCAGAAGCGCTCGAAGGAGAGGTGAATGGAAAGCAAAGTAGTTGTTCCGGCGGAAGGTAAGAAGATCACCCTGCAAAACGGCAAACTCAACGTTCCTGAAAATCCGATTATCCCGTTCATTGAAGGCGACGGTATCGGCGTTGATGTAACCCCACCGATGATCAAAGTTGTCGATGCTGCTGTCGAGAAAGCCTATAAAGGCGAGCGTAAAATCTCCTGGATGGAAATCTACACCGGCGAGAAATCCACTCAGGTTTATGGCCAGGACGTCTGGCTGCCTGCTGAAACCTTAGATCTGATTCGTGAATATCGTGTTGCCATTAAAGGCCCTCTGACCACTCCTGTTGGCGGCGGTATTCGCTCTCTGAACGTAGCTCTGCGTCAGGAACTTGACCTGTATGTCTGCCTGCGTCCGGTGCGTTATTATCAGGGCACACCAAGCCCGGTTAAACACCCTGAACTGACCGACATGGTCATCTTCCGCGAAAACTCCGAAGACATCTACGCGGGTATTGAGTGGAAAGCTGACTCTGCCGATGCTGAGAAAGTGATTAAATTCCTGCGCGAAGAGATGGGCGTGAAGAAAATCCGCTTCCCGGAACATTGCGGTATTGGTATCAAACCGTGTTCTGAAGAAGGGACTAAACGCCTGGTGCGTGCAGCGATTGAATACGCCATCGCCAACGATCGTGATTCAGTTACCCTGGTACACAAAGGCAACATCATGAAGTTCACCGAAGGCGCGTTCAAAGACTGGGGTTACCAGTTAGCGCGTGAAGAATTCGGTGGTGAACTGATCGACGGCGGTCCATGGGTGAAAATCAAGAACCCGAAAACCGGTAAAGAGATCGTGGTTAAGGACGTTATCGCCGATGCGTTCCTGCAACAGATCCTGCTGCGCCCGGCTGAGTATGACGTGATTGCCTGTATGAACCTGAACGGTGACTACATCTCCGATGCGCTGGCCGCACAGGTTGGTGGTATTGGTATTGCGCCGGGTGCAAACATTGGTGACGAATGCGCTCTGTTCGAAGCAACCCACGGTACTGCACCGAAGTATGCAGGTCAGGATAAAGTGAACCCAGGTTCCATCATTCTGTCTGCTGAAATGATGTTACGCCACATGGGTTGGGTAGAAGCGGCTGACCTGATTGTTAA
Organism: Citrobacter sp. Cpo061; assembly: GCF_030332845.1. Taxonomy (NCBI): domain Bacteria; kingdom Pseudomonadati; phylum Pseudomonadota; class Gammaproteobacteria; order Enterobacterales; family Enterobacteriaceae; genus Citrobacter; species Citrobacter sp. Cpo061. The sequence goes on along the minus strand of NZ_JAOWHB010000036.1, from coordinate 645,173 downwards.
AGGTATGGAAGGCGCGATTAACGCGAAAACCGTAACCTATGACTTCGAACGTCTGATGGACGGCGCTAAGCTGCTGAAATGTTCAGAGTTTGGTGACGCGATCATCGAAAACATGTAATCCAGATCTTGGGTTGTATGAGAACGGGAGCCGAGAGGTTCCCGTTTTTTTTTACCTGCAAAATGCTTTCCTGGCGCTCATACTATTAAACTCATTTAAATAGCACTGAAGAACAAATTTTTATCTTTGCCATTACAATTTTATTTTTTGATAAAAATTTCCATGGCTGTCAATATTTCTTTATTTAACTCTATTCGGGTATGAGAACTAACTATAATTGAGTGGTGTTTGTATCTTATTGATTATCAGATGGGAAATAATCATTTTAACAATAAGGAAAATATCGGGAATATGTAAAAGGAAGAAGCGTTTTAAGATTTTTTTACTCTAATTTTAAATCCATTTTTATCAGCGTGTTATGACAGTTGATTATTCTGAATATTAGTAATGTCCAAAAAAGAACATTTTATCCGATTGATGTTTTTTTACCTTTCTGTTTTTCTCTTGGCAACATGCTTGAGAAATAAAACTCAAAGCATGATTCCTTATTATGTGTGTTACTTACTATTAGTTGATGATGAAAATGGTTATTAAAATGCTAAGTTTAAAAACAGGTTTAGTGGCTGTTACATTATGTTTTGCTATGACGGTTTATGCAGGAGAAAGCGTAGTCACCGGCGGTTATGTACATACCCGGACAGATGGACAGAACCTTAATGGTTTTAACGCTAAATATGGTTATACCCCAGATGAGAGTGATTTTGGTGTTATAACATCCTTAACCATTTCAGCAAATGAAGATAATGATATAGATCGTGGTTATGGTTCTGCATTAGTCGGCGCAAGTTATAAAGTAAATGATGTGGTAAAACCTTATGTAATGGCGGGTATTGGGAGAGGTGCGATCAAAGCTAATGGTGAAACTGACACTTCTACAGGTTTTGCCTATGGCGCTGGTATTCAGTTTATCCCCATTGCAGGTTTCACTGTTGATGCAGGCTATGAAGGTTCTAAGGTCTTTGGCGCACAAGCTAATAGTATTGTAGTCGGCGCCGGCTGGACATTCTAAGGTTATTTATATGAATAAATTAATGATAATATTGGTTGCGTTTTCTGCTGTTTCCTTGATGTCTGGTTGTGTATCAGAAGAACAACGCTTAGCAAAGTGCGAAGCGAAGGGAATTAGCCGTGATGTTTGTTATCACGAAGAAAAAGAATATTGGAATAATTACAGTGCTAATATGAGTCGACTGCAGGCCGCTAATACACAAGCGGATGCTTTCAAAGAGGCTATGAGTGATCACAAGAAACATAAGCATTATGATGACGATTAATATTTAAGAACATGCACATACGGTCTTGAGTGCTTATGTTCTTGATATTTTAATCATCTATTAATTATTCAAATGGTTATGCTCAGGCATCACTCTCAAAAGCGTATTATCCTTCTGTATATAGTGATGAAATAATGCAGCGCCGGCATGGGCTGCAATTAGAAAGTAGCAGATATCGGCGAACTGACTTCCCCCAAAGCCAGAGTTTTTTTGATAACCATGGCCTTACTTTGGTTTGAGAAAAACGCTTCGTCTGCTGTGTGCGATCATTCTTTTGATGAAAGTTTGTACGGAAATACATGCAGAGCGTTGGCTGCGATGGGATAAACGCCCAGGCCTTCTGTTCTGGCTTTGATTTCCTCGAAAGAGAGTGAAGGGGAGGGTTCTCGTCCGCCCCACAGATTAATGCCTTCAGGAACATCGTCCCGGCTGTACTCCTCGGCGATCTCGATGGTTCCGCCACTATTCAATTCGATGACAACGCTTTTTCCGTCAACAGGAATCAGGTGCCCGTCATTGTCAGTGATAAAGATTTTCATTTGATTACCTCTTATTAGTGCATTCCTATGATAGCAAAATTGGATGAGGTGCAACGCCGGTTTTGTACTGCAAATTTCAGTAATGATTTTATCAATAAATTAGTAAGTTACGTTGTTATTGAGGAAATGTGACTGGGCGCATGGCGGCTTTTGTTTCTGTCTACCATGCTCTGTAGATATAAATTAGAACACGTCAATGCTCATCGCAACGACCGATCGGCTTTCACCACAGGATATGAGAATGCGCAAAGCACTTTTACCGGTAACTGCTGCGGTGTGTCTTTTTTTAATCGGTGTTTTTATTCTTAATATGCAGCTTTGGTATTCATCTTCGATGGAAAACCTCGGGGGGGCCAGATATGCCGCGAAAAATATGGATAACATACTTGATGAAGCTTTCCAGGCAACCCGTACCGCTATGAACATCGCTGAAAAAAAATGCGATTTGGAGGGGCAATACCAACTTGGAACCGAAGCTGCGCTCCGACCCCATTTGCGAACGCTGATCATTATTCGACAGGGGAAGGTTTGGTGTACATCTTTGCCGGGTAATCGGATATTACTTAAGCATATTCCCGTTATAGCTGATACTAATTTACAACTGACTCCCGCAAGCAATACCGAGAATGAAATACCTGTTCTGCTGTATCAAACACGTTTTCACACAGGCCGTATCATCGTCACCATAAGTGGCGTGCATATCCGAGGGGCAATGAATGTCCCGTTAGCGGGAGTAACGTACTCGTTGCTTGTGGGTGACGCAGCACTCGGTTTATTGGGCGATGTAAAAACCGTTACAACAAGCGCACGTGCGTCTGGTCAAGTTAATTCCGCAAAGTATCCGTTCAGTATTATTTATAATAAACCGCCACTGTTTAGTGCAAAAAGACTGGTTACACAGGGTTCAGGGATTCTGGTTTTTATCCTGTTAATGTCTTTTGCAGCCGCTTATGCCATTGATAAGTATCTGAACAAGAACGATACTCCTGAAGAAACGTTGCGCAGGGCGATAGTAAAAGGAGAGATCGTGCCTTTTTATCAACCTATCGTAAATGGTCGCGAGGGGACGTTACGCGGTGTTGAAGTGCTGGCCCGATGGAAACATCCAAAAGCCGGGTATATTTCTCCTGCATCCTTTATACCTGTAGCGGAAAAATCAGGCCTGATAGTGCCACTAACTCAAAGTCTGATGAGGCAGGTCGCTGCGAATATGAACGCCATTGCCAGCAAACTGCCATCCGGCTTCCATGTCGGCATTAACTTCAGCGCATCCCATATCACATCCCCTACATTCGTGCAGGAGTGCCTGCATTACAGGGATAGCTTTAACCGCGATGACCTCAATCTGGTAATCGAAGTTACTGAGCGCGAGCCGTTAGATGTGGATGAAGATCTTGTGCAGAGGCTCAATATCCTGCATGAGAATGGCTTTGTGATTGCGCTGGATGATTTTGGTACGGGCTATTCTGGGCTTTCTTATTTGCATGACCTGCACATTGATTACATTAAAATCGATCAGAGCTTTGTGGGAAGGGTAAATGAGCTTCCCGATTCAACCCGAATTTTGGATTGTGTTCTCGATTTGGCGCGCAAGCTGTCTTTAAGCATCGTTGCTGAAGGGGTTGAAACGAAGGCTCAGCTTGATTATCTCAACAAAAACAACATTGTTTTCCTGCAAGGGTACTATTTCTATAAACCAGTAACCTTCACTGAGTTCGTCATGATTCTGCTGTCAAAGCCTAAAGTGAAGGTTTTTGTCGAATAAATACAAGATAACCTAATTGATGAAAAGTGAGCATGAAATCTGCTTCGGTAGCAAAAATCCGACGATTATCTTTATCGTGAGACAAATCTCAGATTCTGTTAGTTAAAATCTATACCCTTATCGATGTGGTGGTTATTTGTGTTTTCATATACAGCAACTGGATAATGGTATGGCAGATATAACATTCGCGATGGAGCGTGATTCAAGTCATAGAGCGGCGAAAAATAAGTTGGATGTGCGAAGCAAAGTGAAGAACACAAATCGCAACCAGCTTGCGATTGCCGCAGTACTATTTTTAGGCGGTATCGTCGGGGTTATTGTTTTGGCATTGTACCTAATGGTGCAGGAAGGGGTATTTCTGTATTAATTGTTTAAATATTCTTATATGTTAAAATAAGATGATGATTATATCTTGTGTCTTCTCTCAATAATATTCTGCTGGTCGGGGTATTAGTGTGCCCCGACCAACAGGATCTTATAAAATTAGAACTGATAATTTAAAGACACCCAGTAGTTACGACCAGGGTTTACGTATCCGGTAGTGGATTGTGCAGTCTGATAATAATCACCTGCGTAGGTACTATTACGCCCCACCTGGTACAATTTGACCTCACTAAAGTCTTTATCCAGCACGTTATTAACCGCCGTATTAAGCGTCAGATCTTTAGTCAGCTTATAAGACATCCCCATATCGACAACGGTCCAGGCTTTTAAATCAGCGCCTTTATCGTCATAGACGGCCTTTTGTACCGCGCTAAGGTTGTCGTAATTTTCGGTAAAGCGTGGGGCTTTGCCGCGATAACGTGCGCTGAGCCAGGCATTCATATCTTCCGTTGCCTGCCAGTTCAGACGGGCGTTAGCCATATGTTTTGGGGTGTAACTTAATGGCGCGCCTTTATTGTCACCATCTTTTTGCTTGCTCTGAGTGTAGGTGTAGTTGAGAGATAGGGTCAGCACATCCGACCATAGAGGGAAGGTGCTGGCAAATTCAACGCCATCGGTCCTCGCCTTGCCGCTGTTGGTATAGCTGTTGGTATTATCATCGATAGAATATGAGACAATTTTATTTTTGTATTCGGTATAGAAGCCGGTAATGTTGGCGTTAAGCCCGGCGTCGTTCTCGTAATACAGCCCGGTTTCGTAGCTGATACTTTCCTCAGGTTTGAGGTCCGGGTTACCGACCGTATTCACCGTTCCCTGTGCGGTTACACCGCTGATCCCGTTATGCAACTGGCTTAGTGATGGTGCTTTATAACCTGTCGTTACGCCGCCTTTGAGCGTCCAGGCGTCGGAAACGTCCCAGACCATATAGGCACGCGGGCTGAGATGACCGCCAAAGACATCGTTATGCTCATAGCGTGTTCCTGCGGTTAAGGCCAGCGAGTCGAGAATATGCCATTCATCTTCCGCATAAGCTGCCCACGTTTTTTGATGGAACGTCTCGCCGGTATTGGCCAGTACCACACCATCTTTCATCCGTGCATCCCAGTATTCTCCGCCAAGGGTTAAGAGGTGTGAATCACCTAATGGCGTCAGCAGCACTGAGTCAAGAATGACGTTGGTGTTCTTCAGTTCACGCGCGTCACCGGCCCGGCCTGCGTTCTCTGGTGTGAGTGCGGAAGATACCAATTGCCGGCCTTTGTTTTCGGTTTCATTCCAGCCGAGGGAGGATTTCCAGGTGCCGAACGTTAAGGCTGTATCGTGGCCGAGGGTCACTTTGTTACGCTCATAGCGTAGCGTTTTATCATACCCCCCTGTCAGGTTGCCCAACTGCCCGTCATCGTTGTCATAGCGCTGTCTGGCGGAGTCGAGATCTAACCACAGCGTATTGTTCTCATTGGTTTTCCAGTCGAGGCGCGTGCCAATATTATAGTTTTCCGATTCGGTAGGATAAGGTACGCGGGTGGAGGCGGTATCGCTGAGGGAGGTGACGCTGGAACCCTGACGCTGGGTTGTGCTCCCCCGAACCTGCATATCCAGTACGCCCGCAATCAACGGGCCGCTTGACCAGAAGTTGGCGACCGTACTGTTACCCCATTTATTACTCTCTTGCAGGTTAACGCCGGTATTGATGGAAGTGCTCCATTTATCGGTGCTTTTTTTGGTGATGATATTCACCACGCCACCGATTGCGTCGGACCCATAAAGCGTCGACATCGGGCCGCGGATCACCTCAATATGATCGATCGCCGCCAGCGGGGGCATAAAGCTGGTATTCATGGCAGAGAAACCGTTTGGCGTTACGTCGCTGCTGCCGTTTTGACGAATACCGTCAATCAGGATCAAGGTATAGCTGGCAGGCATGCCACGGATGCTGATCTCCAGACCGCCGGTTTTACCGGTGCTGCTTTCAACATCTACCCCTTCAACAGAACGCAGGGCTTCACCTAAGTCATTATATTTATTGGTTTGTAACTCTTGCTGAGAAATAACAGAGACGCTGGCGGCGGCATTGGTGATTTTCTTTTCATAACCGGAAGCGGTTACCACCATGACGTCTTCAGCAAATACCAGGGGGCTGGAAAATCCTAAACAGGACAGAACGACAGAGGCAACAGGTTTTAAACGCATAGTCAAACTTCCTTTGTTAAAATTCAAAGGCAGTAAGATAATTGATGGAAATGATAATACAAATAATTATCATTACAAATTTACATAACTTGTCACTTCTGGTGTTTTTCTTGAATAAATATACATAAATTGTCATGAGTTTTAGATAAGGAATTAGCAGGAAGGGCCAATAGTCCGCACAGGCAATTATTAGTTCGGGATTAATATTCCTGTGAATAAATGGCGAGGGATTAATCTATTTTCTGAGATTCACATCGTACTCATAACGGAGTATCAGAAAAAAGTATGATAATTTTAGAAAATCGTCATACTTTTCTGCGCCGCATCATTTTTTTCATCATTTCTGTCCGCCATAATCCCTTCCCCAGGAGACTGCTTAACGACGGTAAATCGTTATGCGGCATAAAAATAACGTAAATCTGGATAACATAATGATCAAAGGCAAGCTGGCACTGCTTACGTGCGCATTGACTCTCGCATTAACTTCACCACTTCTTGCCGCGCAAAATGCGAACGAAGGGCAGACGTTAAAACTGGCAATTGGCCCAGAACCAACGGAAGGGTTTGACCCGATGCTGGGCTGGAGTCATGGCAGCTATTTGCTTTTGCATGCACCATTATTAAAACAAAATGCAGATATGAGCTGGGGAAACCTGCTGACGGAAAAAGTAGAGACCAGCGCAGACGGCAAAACCTGGACGTTGACGTTAAAACCTGACCTTAAATTCTCTGATGGTTCCCCGCTAACCGCTGAAGATGTGGTGTTCACCTATAACAAAGCAGCAAAAAGCGGCGGCAAAATCGACATGGGAAACTTCACCCATGCCAGCCTGAAAGATAATCGCACGGTAGAAATTACGCTAAATAGCCCACAGAGCACCTTTGTGAATGTGCTGGGTTCTTTGGGTATTGTTCCGGCGAAACGGTATGACGAAAAAACATTTGCCAAAAATCCGATTGGCGCGGGTCCTTATCGACTGGTGAGTTTTCAGCCGGGACAGCAGTTGATCGTGGAGGCTAACCCCTGGTATGCCGGTAAGAAAAATGATTTCAGTAAGCTGGTGTTTGTCTTCCTTGATGAAGATAACGCTTATGCCGCAGCGCGCAGTGGCCAACTGGGACTCGTACGTATCGCGCCGTCGATGGCGGTCGCTCCTCAGCAGACAAATTTGAAACTTTGGGTACGCGATAGCGTGGAAAACCGGGGCATTGTGTTCCCGATGGTTCCTGCAGGTAAAAAAGACGCCAATGGCTATCCGATTGGGAACGATATCACTGCCGATGTTGCCATCAGGCGCGCCATAAACTATGCCATCGACCGTAAGCAGCTTGCCGATCAGGTCATGGAAGGTCATGCGATTCCTGCATATAGCGCAGTGCAAGGGCTGCCATGGCAGGGGCAATCCGTTGCGTTCAAAGATGGTGATAGCGAAAAAGCACGTACGATTCTGGAAGAAGCCGGCTGGAAGGTAGGTAAAGATGGCGTGCGAGTGAAAGACGGCAAAGAGGCTCGACTGACTTTATGGTACGCCAGCGGTGACAGTACGCGCCGGGATTTAGCTGAGGCCGTACGTGCAATGCTGGAGCCGGTGGGTATTCAGATCTCGCTGCAATCAGGAAGCTGGGAAACGGTTGAGCGTCACATGCATGCGAACCCAACACTATTTGGTTGGGGAAGCTTGGATCCGATGGAGCTTTTCCATCATTACAGTAATCAGGCCGCGGGCGTGGAATATTACAACCCAGGTTATTACAGCAATCCTGTTGTTGAACAGCACCTTAAACAGGCTATCGACGCCCCAGACTGGCAAAAAGCGTTACCTTTCTGGCAACAGGTGGAGTGGGATGGTAAGCAAGGGGCTGGCGTGCAGGGCGATGCTGCCTGGGCATGGCTGCTGAATATTCAGCATACCTACCTGGCAAATCCGTGTATTGATTTAGGCAAAGGCGCACCGGAGATTCACGGTAGCTGGTCACTGCTCAATAATCTGGACGAATGGACCTGGACCTGCCGTTGATGAAGTCTGTTGTGGGCCATTTTCTACGGCTGATAGTGTTATTAGTGCTGGTTGCGGCTGGCACTTTTGTGCTGCTCAGCTTTTCTCCGGTCGATCCGATTCGTGCTTATATCGGCAACGATCTCCTGCATGTGCCGCCGGAGCAATATGCACGCATTGCTGCTCGCTGGGGATTGGACCAGCCGCTATGGGAGCGTTTTGGTCACTGGTTTGTTCGTGTATTGCAGGGCGATCTCGGCTATTCCATGTTGTTTAATGCGCCGGTTGCCAGCGTGATCAAGGAACGCTTTTCCACCTCGTTTGCGCTGCTTGGCGGCGCGTGGCTACTCTCCGGCATATTGGGAACGGCAATGGGGTTTGTCGCGGGTCGCTACCTGAATCGCTGGCCGGACAAAGCAATCTGTCGCCTCAGCTATCTGCTTTCTTCGCTGCCGACCTTCTGGATTGGCATGTTGCTGCTGGCGCTATTTGCCGTGCGCTGGCCGGTATTTCCGGTCTGCTGCGCGTGGGAGCCGGGCAACAGCGGCGATATGGTGACGCTGACCGAGCGTCTGCGTCATCTGGTGCTTCCCGTTTGCGCGCTCAGTTTGTTGGGACTGGGGCAAATTACGCTTCACACGCGGGTAAGCATCGCCAGCGTAATGAAAAGCGAATTTGTCCGTTTTGCGCGTTCCCAGGGAGATAAAGGCTGGTCACTGTTACGCCATCAGGTTCTGCGTCATGCAATTACGCCTGCGCTGTGTTTGCAGTTTGCCTCACTGGGAGAACTGTTGGGAGGTGCACTATTGGCCGAAAAAGTCTTTGCTTATCCAGGACTGGGGCAGGCCACCATTGATGCCGGGTTACGCGGCGATCTGCCGTTACTGATGGGGATTGTGTTGTTCAGTACCGTACTGGTGTTCATTGGCAACTCGCTGTCTACCTGGCTTGTCCGAATGTTGAACCGTGCTCTGGAGCGACCTGATGCTCTATAACCCGACGCCGACGCTAATTCGTCTTTTGTTCTCTTTTAGCTGCCTGTTATTCATTGCAGTGTATGGTGCCGCAATGCTGGATAACCCGTTGAGCGTTAATCTGCTTGCCCGTCATCTTCCACCTGATGCGATGTACTGGTTTGGCACCGATAACCTCGGTCGCGATCTGTGGATCCGTTGTTTTCAGGGGGCACTAACCAGTCTGCAAATTGGTATTGGTGCGGCGTTGTGCAGCGGTTTCATTGCGTTAATGATGGCGGCGGTTTCGCGCATACATCCGCGTCTGGATGTGCTTATGCGTCTAATTACTGATGCCATGCTATCGATGCCGCATCTGCTGTTGCTTATTTTGATCTGTTTTACGCTGGGTGGTGGGAAAAACGGGGTAATCATGGCGGTTGCACTAACGCACTGGCCGCGTCTGGCGCTGATCCTGCGTGCTGAAGCGCAGCGCGTGGCCCACAGTGACTATCTGACGTTGACCTGGCGTCTGGGACACGGCCATTTTTACTGCTGGCGGCATCACTATCTACCGGCGTTGTTACCCCAGTGGTTAACCGGGACATTGCTGATGTTTCCCCATGCGGTGTTGCACAGCGCGGCGTTAAGCTTCCTCGGTTTTGGACTGGCACCGCATGAACCGTCGCTGGGCCTGCTGCTGGCGGATGCGCTGAGGTTTATCAGTCATGGTGACTGGTGGTTAGTGCTGTTTCCAGGACTGATGCTGTTCAGTCTGGTGATGTTATTCGATCAGCTCGCAAGGGCGGTGCATCGTTTATGGTTACGAGGTGACGCATGTTGAGTTTAAGGCAGGTCTCGCTGGACGTGGCGCGTTATCGCTGGTACGGCGCGAAAAACTGGTCTTCGCTGTTGCAGGATATCTCTTTCGACGTAGCGCCTGGTCAGATGGTGGCGCTAGTTGGGGGAAGTGGGGAAGGTAAGAGCCTGTTGCTGCAATGTCTGCTCGATCTCTTACCAGACAATTTGCGTTTCAACGGCGTTATTACCCTGGAAGGTAAAGCGCTGGGCAGTGATGATATTCGCAAATGTCGTGGCAATACCTTCAGCTACGTCCCTCAAGGTATTCAGGCACTTAACCCGCTGCTCTCGATTGAAAAACATCTGCGCAGGGCATGCCAGCTTTCTGACCAGCAGTGGAATGCCGGAAAAATTGAACGATTGCTCCAGCGTAGTCGACTGGAAAGTCGCGTATTAGATGCTTTTCCGCGTCAGCTTTCAGGCGGTATGGCAAAACGTGTTCTGGCTTGTCATGCGTCTCTGAGTCAGGCTCGCTATATTCTGGCGGATGAAATTACCGCCTGGCTTGATGCACCTCTCGCTAATCAACTGCTTGAACAGTTGCGTGAGCAATGTGAGCAAGGGGCTGGTGTTTTGTGGGTAACGCATGACCTCACGCTGGCGGCCCGCCATGCGGATCGTATTGTCGCACTGCATCAGGGAAGGGTGTCGGATAACGTCAGCCGGGAACAGCTGTTACGCGGAGAGATTAGCGAACACCTGCAACGACAATGGCGGGCACTGCCTGAAAGAAATCAACTTTTTGGAGAGCGCGATGCTGTGCTGTCGTGATGTAACAATCCGTCAGGGGGAAAAGGTTCTGTGGCAAAATCTGACCTTTTCTCTACGCCCTGGAGAACGTATTGGGATTTGTGCGCCCAGTGGAACTGGCAAAACGACGCTGGGACGCGTGCTGGCGGGCTGGCAGAAACCAACTTCCGGTGACATTCTGATTGATGACCAACCGTTGCCGATGCACCAGTATTGCCCGGTGCAACTGGTGCCACAGCATCCGGAATTAACTTTTAACCCCCGACGCAGCACCGGTGATGCGGTGCATGATGCATGGCGACCGGATGCTGCAATGCTTACCCGTCTTCACATCAATCCAGAGTGGTTAACCCGCCGTCCCGGACAACTTTCTGGCGGTGAACTGGCGCGAATTGCTTTACTTCGCGCGCTGGACCCGCGGACACGTTTTCTTATTGCCGATGAAATTACTGCCCAGCTTGATCCTTCTATTCAACGGGATATCTGGGCGCTGCTGCTTGAAGAATCTCAGCGTCGACCATTGGGTATGCTCATTATCAGTCATCAGCAGGCGCTGCTTGATCAGATCTGCACGCGAGCGCTACTCTCTTAGGTCTCTTTCGCATTTCAGGCAAATAACTAACGTGATCGTAAAAACTATCGCTGTGGCTGCGCTAATGTACGGGGCGGGTGCTTTTGCAGCTCATACTTCCATTCAGGTGGGTTTTTCACCGGAAGGGTCGGCTCGGGCTTTAGTGCTGGATTCAATTAACCATGCGCAGCACAGCATCGATATGATGGCTTATTCATTTCAGTCTGCAGATATTGTTCAGGCCTTGGTAAACGCTGAAAAGAGAGGCGTAGTGGTTCGGGCTGTTATCGATAAGAAACGTAACGAGGGCAAGGTTAGCCAGAAGGCCATCGCTTTTGCTGCCGCGAATGGGGTTGATGTGCAACTGGATGGTCACTACCACATCCAGCATGACAAGGTAATGATTATTGATGGCGACACGCTGGAAACCGGTTCATTCAACTTTGCCAAATCCGCAGAATTTGCCAACTCTGAAAATGTGTTAGTTATTCGTGACGAACCTGCCGTTGTTGCGCAGTATCAGGCCCATTTTGACAGCCGTTGGAAAATCGCGCACCAGAGCGGTTAAATACTTCACAACGCCGTTGATTTAAATGTGATGTTATATTATAACAACTCACTCACAAATGATTTGAGGGTGAAATTTTGGCTATTCGTTTTAAGAAACTGACAATCGCTCTGGGGATGCTTTTAGTCAGTAGTTCGGTTCTGGCGCATGGTCATCATTCCCATGGTGCGCCAATGAGTGAAGCAGAACAAAAGGCGTCGGAAGGGGTATTTGATGATAACCAGGTGCAGAACAGGGCGCTGACCGACTGGGATGGCATGTGGCAATCTGTTTATCCGTATCTGGTCAGCGGCGAACTTGATCCAGTATTCAAAAAGAAAGCGGAGAAAGATAAAAGCAAAACGGCAGAACAAATCAAAGCGTATTACCGTACAGGCTATGCAACCAACGTAGACACTATCGGTATTGAAAATGGCGTGATGGAGTTTCATACCGGGAATCAGGTTGCATCATGTAAATACGACTACGCCGGATATAAGATCCTGAATTATAAATCAGGCAAGAAAGGTGTACGTTATCTGTTTGAGTGTAAAGCCGCTGACAGCAAAGCGCCTAAATATGTGCAATTTAGCGATCATATTATCGCGCCGCGTAAATCGAGCCACTTCCATATCTTTATGGGAAATACCTCGCAGGCAGCCTTGCTTGAAGAGATGGAAAACTGGCCTACCTACTACCCTTATCAGTTGAAGGGAGAAGAGGTTGTGGATGAGATGCTGCACCATTAATCCGGACTAACCTTATCTGTACACACCCGTCACCAGTGGCGGGTTTTTTAATTCATAACCTTCTCTTTCCATCACCCGATGCATTCGTTAGCATATTGTATCGCAGCAAGTGCATGTGTTTTTTCAGGAAGAGGTTAACGTGTTCGCAGAGTATGGAGTTCTGAATTACTGGACGTATCTGGTGGGAGCCATTTTTATCGTGTTGGTACCGGGGCCAAATACGATATTTGTGTTGAAGAACAGCGTCGGTCGGGGAGTGAAGGGTGGTTATCTCGCCGCAAGCGGTGTGTTTATCGGTGATGCCGTGTTGATGTTTTTGGCCTATGCCGGTGTTGCCGCATTGATCAAAACAACGCCCGTTTTGTTCAACATCGTTCGCTATCTTGGCGCGTTTTATCTGCTGTACCTCGGTGCGAAGATCCTGTATGCGACACTGAAATCGAAAGCAAGCGACGCCGCACCTGAGGAAGTCCCATTTGGCGCTATTTTTAAGCGAGCATTAATTCTAAGCCTGACGAATCCCAAAGCTATTTTGTTTTATGTTTCGTTCTTCGTGCAGTTTATTGATGTCAATGCACCGCACTCAGGGCTGTCATTCTTTATTTTGGCCATTACGCTTGAAGTAGTGAGTTTTTTCTATCTGAGCTTCCTTATTTTCTCCGGCGCGTTCGTGACGCAGTATATTCGCACCAAGAAAAAACTGGCCAAAGTGGGTAATTCCCTAATCGGCCTGATTTTCGTTGGTTTTGCCGCTCGTCTGGCCACGCTTCAGTCGTGATGCTATCGGCCCGCTGGTTGCGGCGGGTCTTCAATATGACGCTTTGCTTTTCATTTGTAATTGTAGGGTTATAACCAATAAATGGTATTTTAAATGTATATTTTGAGGCGTACCCTGTGTACAGCAGCGATTCAATAAGACTCGCTGGTTGTCGACTGGAAAAGGGAAGAAAAATGCTTCAAATTCCACAGAATCATATCCATACACGCTCTACACCATTCTGGAACAAAGAAACCGCGCCTGCCGGAATTTTCGAACGCCACCTTGATAAAGGAACTCGTGCCGGGGTTTATCCACGACTTTCTGTTATGCAGGGGGCGGTCAAATATCTCGGATACGCCGATGAACACAGTCCGGAGCCAGTAGAGGTGATGGTTATTGAAGCCGGTCAGTTTGGCGTTTTTCCACCGGAAAAATGGCATAACATCGAAGTGATGACCGACGACACTTACTTTAATATCGATTTTTTCGTTGCCCCGGAAGTTCTGATGGAGAGCGCAAATCAACGAAAAGTCGTGCGCACCGGCAAGGAGTAAATCATGGGGAAAGCAACCTATACCGTAACAGTGACCAATAACAGCAACGGTGTTTCTGTGGATTATGAAACAGAAGCGCCTATGACATTACTGGTGCCGGATGTGGCAGCAGAAGTGGTCAAAGACTTGGTCAATACCGTCCGTTCGTACGATACCGAGAATGAGCACGAAGTCTGCGGATGGTAGGTATTAAATACTCTTACTGATTGAATACACAGAATTTTAATGTACTAACCGCACAGCGTTTTGACGGCGCCGTGCGGTTTTTTTATTTGTGTTGAACGTAGTGATGTCCGAAAAAGATTCCTTAAGAATACCTTAAGAAATCCGCATTGAATGCTAATTGTCGATCATTCACAGGCGTTATGATCGCAAAAAAGTAACAATACAGAACATCGCGCTTATGAAACTGAATACCCAAATTACATTCCCCACACTTATTCTAGGACTGGTCATTGTGGCGATTCCGTTCACCGCGAACTGGAATCTTCCGCTGCTTAACGGCACTGTCGTCAGATGGATCGAAAATGGGCAGGCGCTATGGCTACTGTTTGGTGCGGTATTTACCCTTGGCTATATCCGGCCTTTATCACGCCCTGAAGGAGAGAAGCAATTTTGGCTTTGGGCGGCAGCGTGGTGGGTGGTCTTGCTGGGCCGAAGCACCAGTTGGGGACGCGATTACTTCCCTGAGCATCCTAAACTTCTGTTCAGAGCTATCTCAGTTGTATTAATTGCCATGCTTATTCTGCCGGTGCTGCTGTCGAAGCGCTTACGCCAGGATATTGCCCGCCGTGTGCGTAATGAACCGTTACCGCTCTGGCTGTTGGCGATCACCACCTGTGCATTTTTAATCTCTGATACGGTAGAGCATCATCGTCTGCTGGCTCCCATCTTCCTGCACAATGCCCATTATGGCGATCTGATTGAAGAACTGTATGAACTACCGTTTATGGCGGGATTGTTCCTGATGAACCTTGGCTTTATGCAGCGGGATAAGCAGGAGGAAACTGCCTCCATCCGCTTCAGCGAACCTCACCTGGTAAAGTAATGAGATAAGACCTGAGCCTGGGTAACCAGACTCAGGTCGCGATGGTGGGGAATTACGCAATGGCCTCACATAAGCGTGATTTCATGTCGCTATACGATTGAGCGGCATACTTTTCAGCCCATCTCTGATCGCTAATGTGCTCGATATTTACGGCACAATATTTGGTTTCCGGCGTTTTCGAGATTGGATCGAGGTTATCCTGGGTCAACTCGTTGCATGCTCCAATCCACCATTGATAGGTCATATACACCGTTCCGGAATTGATGCGCTCGGAGACGTCTGCGCGGCTGATGACCTTACCCCGACGCGAGCTGACCCACACCAGATCACGATGACGAATACCCAGCTTTTCGGCATCTTGGGTATTGATTTGCACATATCCTGGTTCATCAGCCAACGCTTGTAACGCTGCGCAGTTACCGGTCATCGAGCGACAGGAGTAATGCCCAACTTCACGCACGGTACACAGTACCAGCGGATAATTGTCATCCGGAACTTCTGCGGGCGCTCGCCACGGTGCGGCAAACAGTTTGCCTTTGCCGTTGGCGGTATCAAACTGGCTGTGCGCGTAAAGGTACGGCGTACCAGGACTATCGAGATCGGGGCACGGCCACTGAACATGCCCCATTTCCCCCATTTTCTCATAGGTCACGCCGTAGAATAGCGGGCACAGCTCGCGCATCTCATCCCAGATTTGCTGGTTATTTTGATACTGCATTGGATAGCCCATTTCGCTGGCCAAAAGGCTGATAATCTCCCAGTCACGCTTTACGTCAGCGGTGGGCTCAATCGCTTTCTCAAAACGCTGGAAGCCGCGATCGGCGCAGGTAAAGACGCCGCCATGTTCGCCCCATGAGGTGGCAGGCAGGAGAACGTCGGCCATTTCCGCTGTCTTAGTCATGAAGATGTCTTGCACGACGATAAAATCGAGCGCGTTAAACCCTTCCCGAACCAGGCCCAGGTCGGCCTCGGTTTGCAGCGGATCCTCTCCCATGATGTAGTAGGCTTTTATTTTGCCTTCGAGAGCCAGATGCGGAACTTCAGTGATACGGGTCCCGACCTTATCATCCATCTGATTAACATCGATGCCCCATGCGCTGGCGAATTTTTCCCTGACGGCGGAATCGGTCACGTCCTGATACCCCGGGAACTGGTTAGGTAGTACCCCCATATCGCACGCACCCTGCACGTTATTTTGCCCGCGCACCGGACCAACGCCGACGTTAGGGCGACCCAGATTCCCGGTCAACAACGCCAGGCTCGACAAACCGCGAACCACATCAACGGCCTGACCAAACTGGGTGACGCCCATCCCCCACATTACGGTTGCCGATGGTGCTGCGGCAAATGTACGCATTGCCTGACGAACCTGCTGTGCGGGAACGCCGGTTAAATGTTCAACGGCTTCAGGCGCATAGTCCTTAACGGTTTCCCAGTATGTTTCCAGCCCTTCCGCATGCTTTTGCACATACTCGCGATCGTAGAGTTGCTCTTCGATAAGAACATGACCGAAGGCATTAACCAGCGCCATGTTGCAACCGTTTTTCAACTGCAAATGTTGGTCAGCAATACGGGCGGTTTCAATACGACGTGGGTCGCAGACAATGATTTTTGCGCCGTTCTGGCGAGCTTTAATTACCCGGCGGGCTACGATTGGGTGCGAGTCGGCGCAGTTATAACCAAAGATCAGCAGGCATTTTGAGTTTTCAATGTCGCTGATGGAATTGCTCATGGCGCCATTGCCTAACGTTTCTTGTAACCCGGCAACGGAAGGACCGTGACAGACGCGGGCACAACAATCGACATTATTGGTATGAAGTACGCCACGTGCGAATTTTTGCATCACGTAGTTAGTTTCATTTCCGGTTCCCCGGGAAGAGCCGGTAGTCATGATGGCGCGAGGGCCATAGGTATTTTTGATTTCAGACAGGCGTTTTGCGGTGTAACGAATGGCTTCATCCCAGCTAACGGGCGTGAATTTGCCACCTTTTTCATAACGGATCATCGGGCGAGTCAGACGGGGAGTCAGAAGGCGAGTGTCGTTAAGAAAGTCCCAACCATAATAGCCTTTCAGGCATAACTGATTTTGGTTCGTTACACCCTCTGCGGCTTCGGCGCGGATGATTTTGTTATTTTCGACAACAAGCTTAAGCTTGCACCCGGCCCCACAGTATGGGCAAACACTGGTGATTTTTTTCATCAATAACAGACCTGTTAAATGCTGAAATAGCGCGAATTGTAGACGCAGCCACGCGATAAGCACCGCGGACTACGATTTGTCGTAGCGACAAGTTGTTTAAGCATAAAGTGTGCCAGAAGTGAAAACCCAGCAATAACGGGGCTGAGGGCAAAAGAGTTAAGCATAATGACTGACGATTCGACATTAATGACGAGGAGCGGCAAAAATTTAGCCTGCCGGTCAGCAGTCATAACCTTATGAAACATCGGAAAAAGATGAAAATATGAAGTGATGACGATCACAAATTTTAATTTTTCAGCGCTATGCTATGCTTTTATACAACGAGTGAATCGTTAATTTAAAAACATAAGTGAGGAAAATTATGGGCATTATTTCATGGGTGGTTTTCGGTCTTATCGCTGGGATTTTGGCAAAATGGATTATGCCGGGTAAAGATGGCGGCGGATTCTTTATGACCATTATCTTAGGGGTTGTCGGTGCGGTAGTGGGTGGCTGGATCAGTACCTTCTTTGGTTTTGGTAAAGTTGATGGTTTCAACTTCGGCAGTTTCGTCGTAGCGGTTATCGGTGCGATTGTGGTGTTGTTTATCTATAGAAAAATCAAAAGCTAACTAAACATACAGACAATAGGGGCCACTGAGAAGTGGCCTTTATTTTGGTTACCACCACCCCAGTTCCGTGCCCAGAACCACTATGATCGCCACGCCAATCATAATAATCGTTGTTTTTTTCATCGTTATGCTCCCGGCGCAGCGTAGCCGCCAATAAAAAACCAGGATAAGAAAACGACAGCGGAAATGAAAATAATGACAGGGAAAATAATACCGAGTCGCATACGATTATCTACCAGAGTTATTTAAAGACGAGCCAGCATAGCAGGGCTTAATGTACGACAAAAGGGGTTTTATCCTGACGCTTTTTATCCTGATACATTGCGCTGTCTGCAAGATGAAGCGCACAGTTTACATCAGTCTCCAGCGGATCAATTTCCACCACACCCAGGCTGGCACCAGGATAAAACAGATGAATGTCACCCAGGTGGTAGTCACCGCAAATCTGCTGTTGCAGCTGATTTTTCACCTGCTGCAGACGCATAAGCTGATCAAGTTCATCTTCCGCTGACAGGCGAACGACTAAAAATTCGTCGCCGCCCAGTCGACCGAGAATGTCATTATCACTACATTCACGGAGCAGGCGCTGCCCAATCTGGATCAGGAACTGGTCACCAACCTCATGACCAAAACGGTCATTAATCAGTTTAAAATCATCCAAATCAATATAGGCAACGACGACCTTCTGCCGAAGATGTCGGGCAAGCGAAAATAGGGTTTCAACATTTTCAAAAATCGAGCGCCGGTTCGGTAACCCGGTCAGCGCATCGGTGTAGGAGTGAGCAATCAGCGCGGCGTTCGCTTCACGTAACTGAGCAACCAGCGACTCTTTTTGAATCGACTGGGCGATCAGACCGGCAAACAGATGTAATACTTGTTCTCCACGTTGGCTCAATGCCTGCTGGCGGCGGCTGGTAGCGCAGAGTGTACCGTAAAACGTTCCGTCAGGAAGATGAACGGGAGTGCTCAGAAAGGTGGTGATGTCCAGTGCGCGAGCGGCGGTACATTCCGGCCAGCGTGCGGGCACGTTGTCACTGTACAGACAGTTTTCCTCAATAGCGCGTTTGCACAGCGTTTCATCCCACGGCACGGATAGCCCTTCGGGGAACTGCATTTGGCGGCTATTACGCGCATACAGAATATGCTGCAGACGGGCATCCAGATCGACCTTGGTCAGGTAGGTCGATTCCATCTCAGTCACCATATCCAGCATCTCCAGAAGTTGCCGAACCAGACTTTCAACAGACTGCTCCGTGGCTAAGGATTGTGAGACTCTGGCAAGGATCATGTCCGACATGAGATGTAAATGCTCCTGAGTAATGACTGGGCTGACGTTGCCCGCATGATAGAACATCAAGGTGAAAGATGAAACACGCCATCCAGCTCAGAATGTAAACATAAAATGGATAGCTGGCAGGAAAACATGGAGATAGATGGAAAGTCGGGGTAACCTGCCAGGATAAGGTTTTTAACAGGAGTAAATATGAAACTGGCATCTATTGTTTTGCCCGGCTTGCTGGTGCTGGCGGGGTGTACCACGGAACCGAAAGCGCCTGTGCCACCGAAAGTTGGCATGGCGAATCCAGCATCGGTGTATTGTGAACAAAAGGGCGGCTCGTTGATTGCGGTGCAGACTCCGCAAGGTGTTAAGTCTGACTGCAAACTACCCAACGGGGAAGTAATTGATGAATGGTCACTCTGGCGTAGAGATCATCCGGCAACGGCCAAGTAATACGCGGTCAGCATTGACGTAGCCATTCAGCGAGCACCAGCGCGTGGTTTTGCTGGGTATTCTTCGCCGCATACAGTAGCGTTAAGGTTTGCTGTCGGGCAATCTCTGCGAGGCGCTTTCCTTCCTGCTGCTGTTGGGCCAGCTCTGCGCGATATTGCTCGGAAAAGTGTGAAAAATCGATCAGTTCTGCGTGGAATGCTTTGCGCAATTCAGAGGATGGCGTCAGCGTTTTATTCCATTCGTTGAAAGCAAGGTCAGTCTTTTTTATCCCGCGTGGCCACAACCGGTCGACCAACACGCGATAACCATCGCTTTTTTCTGCCGGGTCATACACGCGTTTACACTGAATCTTCATCTCTTCATCCGCTCCTTTCAGCTACCGCTCAGGTATTTATCATCAACTTTATTACGGTTAAATAAGATCGTAAAACGTGACCATTATAGCATTTTGCCCGCCCTGACTCCCAATTTAAGGGATTGTGATACCACTAAAAAGTCGGTAGGCTGAGGCTCCTTATGCTGTCCCTTATTGTCAGGACACAAGGAAAGCTTAATGGAAATTTCCCCAATTAAAGATACGCTTCGCATTGCGCTGGTGGGCGATTACAGCCCCGATATTGTGGCGCACCAGGCTATTCCCCTTGCTATCGATGATGCTGCCGCCGTCCTGGAGTTGGTGGCTGATTATGACTGGCTAACTACATCTGATATCAACAGCAGTGAGGACTTGATTGGTTATGATGCCATCTGGGTCGTTCCAGGCAGTCCATATCGCCATCTTGAAGGGGCGCTGATAGCGATACGCTACGCGCGTGAAAACAGCATCCCATTCCTGGGGACCTGCGGCGGCTTTCAACATGCAATTCTGGAGTACGCCCGCAACGTGCTGGGCTGGAGCGATGCCGCCCACGCCGAGACTGACACCACGGGTCGGATGGTGATAGCACCATTGACCTGCTCGCTGGTAGAAAAAACGGATGATATTGAGCTGCGGGCCAATACGCTGATTGCCAAAGCCTACGGGCGGGATGTTATCACCGAGGGATATCACTGCAACTATGGCGTATCGGAGGATTTTGCCGCCGAGCTTGAAAGCGGCGATCTTCGGGTGACCGGTTGGGATGAGGCTGGTGATATTCGTGCCATTGAGCTGGTGACGCATCCATTTTATGTTGGCACGCTCTTTCAGCATGAACGCGGAGCGCTGGCGGGAAAACCCGTGCCGTTAGTTCAGGCGATGCTGCGCGCCGCGCGCGGATAAAAAAACGGGCAGGTTGTTCACGAACCTGCCCTGTGCATTATGCGCTCGCGATCTCCCGATTGCGCCCCGCGCACAAACCAAATACCGCCATCAGCATCGCTAACACGGCGACCCCGCCAAGAGGAATCAGCCAGCTATCGTTGAGGTCGTGAATTTTCCCCATCAGTGGTGGTCCGCAGGCCGCCAGTAAATATCCGACAGACTGTGCCATGCCGGACAGGGCAGCAGCCTGATGCGCTGAGCTTGCGCGCAGGCCAATAAAGGTCAAGCCGAGAATCATCGTCGCGCCTGAGCCAAAGCCAAACAGGATGGTCCATAGCAATGCCTGGTCGGGCATTATGGCGAATCCCGCCGCGCCGACGGCGCACATTAATGAAACGAGTGCGGCGATGGCGCGCTGATCCTTAAATCTGTTCAGGACGAGAGGAATCAATAATCCCGGCGCGGCGGTCGCCAGCTGCAGTAAACCATGCAGCGAACCGGCCTGCGCCTCGCTGTAGCCATGGCTGATCAAAATGGCGGGCAGCCAGCCGATGATGACGTAGTAGATAAGCGAATTGATCCCCAGAAACAGCGTCACCTGCCAGGCGAGGCTGGAGCGCCAGATCGCGCGGGAATGCAGAGCGCGCGAGCTGCTCAAGCTGGCATTGGCCATCTGGCGGCATTGGGGTAACCAGATAATCAGTGCCAGTAGCGGAAAGGCCATCAGTACCATCAGCGCACCGCGCCAGCCAAACCCGTTCAACGCCAGCGGTACCACAATGGTGGAACCCAGTGCCGCTGCTGCGCCCATGGTCAGCGAGTATGCGCCAGTGAGTTTCGCCACATGCTGAGCAAAATCACGCTTAATCAGTCCGGGTAAAAGCACATTTCCCAATGCGATTCCGCAACCAATGATAGCGGTGCCGCTAAACAGGAACCCTGGTGAGGGCAGAGAACGTATCGCAATACCCGCGCAAATCAGTAGCATAGCGACAAACAGGCTGCGTTCGATACCCCAACGGCGCGCAACGGCGGCAGCCAGAGGTGAAACCAGTGCGAAAGCCAGCAGTGGCAGGGTGGTCAGAAGCCCCGTCTGGGCGGTGCTCAGACCGTAGTCGGCGCGAATTGCATCCAGCAACGGGGCTGCACCGGTAAAGGTGACGCGCAATGTGGTGGCAATCATCAGGATCCCCGCGATCAGCAACGCTGCGTTCTTGCCACGGGAGGAAGGTGAATTTGTCATTTTTTTCTCATATCGTCAGGCGAGGCGATACCTTAGCGTTTTTACTCAATGGATGAATCAAGCTAAAATGACAGTTTATCGCTTAAATCGGACATTTTTATGTTAGGACTGAGGCTGGATGGATACGAACCCGATCTTCACCACGATCCGGCGGTGGCGTTTTGTATTCAGGCCCGTGAAGATGAACTTTTCAGCCCGCTGCATCAGCACCGTAAAGGCCAGTTGATTCTGGCGTTGCATGGCGCGATCACCTGTGAGGTTGAGAATGCTATGTGGATGGTGCCCCCGCAATATGCGGTGTGGATCCCCGGTGAAATTCCACACAGCAACCACGTTACCGTTGGCGCACAATTGTGCTTTTTGTTTATTGAGCCGCAGGCCGTCGTGATGCCCGATCGTTGCTGCACGCTGAAAATTGCTCCGTTGTGCCGGGAGCTTATTCTGGCGCTGGCATCCAAAACGGATGCCCAACGGCTGGAACCGGCAACCCAGCGGCTGACGCAAGTGTTGTTTGATGAACTGCCGCAGCAACCCCAGGAGCAAATGCAGTTGCCGGTTTCCGATCACCCGAAAATTCGCAGAATGGTCGCAACGATGGCGAGAGAGCCCGCACAATGGCAGACGTTGGGGCAATGGGCCAGCGTATTTGCGATGAGTGAACGTAACCTTGCTCGCCTGGTCGTCAAAGAAACGGGGTTGAGTTTTCGGCGCTGGCGTCACCAGCTCCAGCTGATTCTGGCGCTGCAGGCGTTAATTGATGGTCGCAATGTACAACAGGTCGCGCAAATGCTCGGGTACGATTCGACCACGGCATTTATCACTATGTTCAAAAAAGGCCTGGGACAGACACCAGGCCGTTACCTGAACGGGCTGGCTACTGCTTCCCAACAATCAATGAGACCAGACCTGCCGCAATAAGCGGCCCCACTGGCACACCGCGAAACAGCGCCACGCCCAGTACCGTGCCCACCAGTAAACCAGCAACAAGCTGAGGCTGGCTGCCCATTAGCGTAACGCCGCGTCCGCCAAGCCAGGAGACAAATACCCCAACGGCAATAGCAACCAGTGATTTCCAGTTCACAAAGGAGTGGATGAGCGTGGAGGGCGGTAGCGTTCCGCTGGCGATCGGCGCCATGACGCCAATGGTCAGAATTATAATCCCGACGGTCAGGCCCTGTTTTTCAATCCAGGGAAAGAAGGTATTCAGAGGGGTAACACGGACAATAATCAGCACCAGAATTGAAACAGCGACAGTGGTGTTGTGGCTGACAAAGCCCAGAGCTGCCAGTCCGAGCAGGATCAGCAGAGTGACATCAAACATCGTAGTTTCCTTGCCAAAAGAAAAAATAAGCCTGCTTACTGTACGCGTAAATGCGTGACCGAACAGGCTTTTTTTAATGATTATAATTTTTTTTGGGCTAACGCACGAAGCGATGTTTTTTACTGCTAACTTGTGCAGTTATTGTTCTCTGCGGAACGGGATTAATTCCGGTTGCGCGATGCGCAGGTAATCTGCGGTATCCATGATCACAGATTTTTCCAGCATTCCGGCATTGAACGCAATTTCATTAAAACGCTCAAACAACAGCGGGTCGGCGACCAGCTTGAGGTTCGGATGAAAACTGAACGGTGGGATAGCGCCAAATACGCAGCCAGTCAGTTCATCTACCTCCGCCGGGCTGGCAAGTGACGCTCTCAACCCGCCAATATGGCTGGCCAACAGGCTCAGGTCGGCCTGCTGATCGGCAGAGAGGATCGCCAGAACATGCTGATTGACGCCGTTGCCTTTTACTTTGCAGACCAGCGCTTTTGCACCCTGACCCAGTGCGGTACCGCGAATTTCAGAGACAGCTTCACATTTGCCTACGGCTTCATGGCTGACTACGCGGTAGGTCGCACCGTGTTCTGACAACAGGGAGATTAAACGCTGGTGCGTTGCGTTACCTTTGTTTACTTCCGTCATGACTTACTCCTGGTACAACAATGAAAATCCTGTCAGAAAAATAATTACGCATCGGTGCGTTTTTTCTGTTTGTTCAGGTAGAGCTGTGCATCAGATGCTTTGTAGGCATCATCAATGGTGTCGTTTGGCTGCATATTATAAATCCCGACAGAGAAGCTGATTGATCTATCTTGCGCAATAATTTGTAAGTTATAGCGAATCCTCTCCAGCAGGCGGGGCGTTAATTCACTGGGGTGATCGATGAGGATAATGCAAAACTCATCGCCGCCGAGGCGGATGGCATAGTCGCTTTTGCGAATGGACGTTTGAATAGCTTTGGCCAAAATGGTGATAATGCGATCGCCTTCCTTATGCCCCAACGTATCATTAATAACTTTTAGTTTGTCACAATCAATGGCGATAAAGGTCACGAGCGTTCCCGTGTTCACCAACTGTTGCAAACGCTGCTCAAGTGCTGGCGTTAAAATTTTACGGTTGTAGAGCCCTGTCATCGCATCACTGACATTTTCCCGTGTGACGTTGTGATACAAGCGAAAATGCGTTCTGACCATATTCAGCAGCAATATCGTTGCCAGTAGATAGAAGGCGAATATCTTCCAGGACGAGACAATAAAGTACATAACATCAAGTGAGAGGGTGATACGTATACCGCCAGGTATGTCCTTCTCATAGTGAACATAGCGGAACAGATCGGTTTCACTTTTGTGAACGAGGATCTCTTTACCTGAACTGGTATCGGAGACCGTTACGTTAAGATAACGCCAGACGAGAGGGCGGTCGCTGGTATAGAAAATATTCTGTAAATTCTCTTTATTAATATCCACCATCACCACGCCTTTTAGCTTATTGGCGTAGTAAACCGGTGTTAAAAAGCTCATCACCTTTTTCTCGGTCAGGTTATCTTCATAAATACTGGAGATCACCGTGCGGCCAGTAAAAATACCGTCAATATCATTCTGGTCGATTCCCAACGTACCTTTTTGCAAAAACGACCAATTGCGTATCGCAAATTTCCGCGAGTCGATCACATCATAGAAATAAACGTAGTTATTTTTGAGATCGACGTAATATCGAAATTTATACTCCAGCGTCCCTAATCCCTGACCGTAATCTTTCTGCTGACGATTAACATTGACCGCCCGGTCAAAAGAGGGCAACAGAAAAATGTCATCAAGCTGTTCGCTACATTTTGTTGAGGTGGTCTGCAACGTACCGTGTAATGGCAGATAGTTGCGCTTAGTGAGATTGAGCCCATGAGTGCCGTTAACGCTGTCGAAAGCGTTGCAAAGTACTTTTTGCTGTTCGAGAGAAGCAGGCCCCTGAGGGGACGAAAATGTGCGCATCAGATGGGCTGCGATGCTCTGATTTGTGTACTTATCATAGAGAAACGAGGAGTCGGCTTTCTCATTGATATAGCGCATGTACGCATTCATTGCTTTATCACTAGCAATGAGCTCATAAACCAAAAAAGAAGATGTCAAAACAATTACGCTGACGGAGATAAAGATCCTGAGCGCTTTATGATGCAATTTCATAATGATTTACAGCCCTGTAAGTCTGATACTTCAGTCTATCACACGGCATACATCCGCTCTAACGCTACGGAAAAGGACATTTTGAAATAAAAATCATTCGCGTACTTCACCTTTAACTCTTAATGTTGTATTTATAATGCAACTTATAGAAAGGAGACAGGCCAATGAGCGCGACTGAAAAAGCGGGTCATACATTTTTAGCCAGCCTGGGCAAAACCCGTCTGCGTCCGGGCGGCGTTGAAGCAACAGAATGGTTGTTTAGCCAGTCACAGCTGACGCCCGGCAGCCAGGTACTTGAAGTGGCGTGCAACATGGCCACGACGGCGATAGAGTTAGTTCAACGCTATGGCTGTACCGTATACGCCATTGATATGGATAAAACCGCACTGTCAAATGCAAGGAATAACGTAGCGGCAAATGGTCTGGAAAATCATATTCATGTGATGGCTGCTAACGCCAACACTCTTCCTTTTGCGGATAACAGTTTCGATGTTGTGATTAACGAAGCCATGCTGACAATGTATGCCGATAAAGCGAAGGCGAAGTTAATTGCCGAATATTATCGCGTGTTGAAGCCCGGTGGGCGTCTGCTCACCCACGACATTATGTTCACCGCCCAGAAACTGGGCGCGGGCGATCAGGGCCAGCTTGTCGATGTGGTGAAATCAAACGTTAGCCCAATGACCAGACAAGGCTGGCGTGATTTGTTTCTTAACTGCGGGTTCGAACAGGTCCTGCAGCAGAATGGCAACATGTCGCTGATGTCGCCGCGCGGATTAGTTCGTGATGAAGGGCTTACGGGGGCGGTAAAAATTGTGTTTAACGGCTTACGCACGAGTGAAAATCGTCGTCGTTTCCTGAAAATGTTTCGCTTCTTCCGTTCGCAACGTCATCAACTCAATTACATTGCCTGCTGCTCTGTAAAGGGAAAATAAAAAGGATAAACGGATGAATATTGATAAGATGAAAAAACAGCACCCGTAAAAAATCAGCCAGAGAAGATAACCTCTGGCTGATTTGTTTAGGTGGTTAACTATTGCTGGTCGTACTTTGTTTATGAAACAGTTCGCGGAATACCGGGTAAATATCATCCTGGTCGCGAATATGTTGCATCGCAAAGTTATCAAAAGTTGATTGCAGATGTTCGTATTCACGCCACAAGGTTTGGTGAGCGCGGCGAGTGATTTCGATATAGCTGTAATAGCGGACCACTGGCAGCAGTTTTTTCGCCAAAATCTCATGACACAGCGGTGAATCATCAGCCCAGTTATCACCGTCCGATGCCTGTGCAGCATAGATGTTCCACTGGGCAGGGTTGTAGCGATCTTTCACCACTTCATCCATTAACTTCAGCGCACTGGAGACAATGGTTCCCCCGGTTTCCTGAGAGTAGAAGAACTCATGCTCATCCACTTCTTTCGCCTGGGTATGGTGGCGAATATAAACCACCTCCACGTTCTTATAGGTCCGGCTTAAGAACAGATACAGCAGGATATAAAAACGTTTAGCCATATCTTTGGTCGACTGATCCATTGAACCAGAAACGTCCATCAGGCAGAACATTACCGCCTGGCTGGAAGGGTCGGGGCGTTTTTCATAATTCTTGTAGCGTAAATCAAAGGTGTCGATAAATGGCACGCGTTCGATTTTTGCCCGTAGTTCGGCAATCTCTTTGCGTAACCGTTCCTCTTCCAGCAACTGTGCTGGTTCGCTTTTCGCGATGGTTTCCAGATCCGCTTCGAGAGCATGCAGTTCGCGACGCTTACCCGCTGTCATCGCCGTGCGGCGCGCCAGTGAGTTTTGCAGGGATCGCACCACGCTGATGTTGGCAGGCACACCGTTAGAGGTAAAACCTGCCCGGTGCGTTTTGTACTCCGTTAGCTGACGCTGCTGATTCTGCTTCAGGTTAGGAAGTGCTAAATCTTCGAACAACAGATCGAGATATTCATCTTTAGAGATCTGAAAGACGAACTCATCCTGACCCTCACCATCCTGGCTGGCCTGGCCTTGTCCGCTTCCTGAACCGCCACCGCCGCCCTGTGGGCGTTCAATGCGGTCATTCTGCACAAAATGGTCGTTACCCGGATGCACGCGATGGCGCAGGCCACCACGTCCCTGATGAAACATTGGTTCGCTAATATCATCAGTCGGAATAGAGACAGATTCGCCGCTATCCACATCAGTCACCGAACGCTTGTTAATGGCCTCGGAGATCGACTGTTTAATTTGCGATTTATAACGGCGTAAGAAGCGCTGGCGGTTTACCGTGCTCTTGTTTTTGCCGTTAAGACGCCGGTCAATAAACCAGGTCATAAGCCCCCCGTACTGCCAACTGTTCGCCATGTCTGTAAGTGCCGGATGGCGCTGGCGCTATCCGGCCTACGGAACATTGTTTTGCAAGCCCGGTAAGCGCATGCGCCACCGGGCACTTATGTTAAGACGATTTACGTACGCGCAAATACCATTCGCACAGTAAACGCACCTGTTTACGCGTGTAGCCTTTTTCCATCATACGGTCGACAAAATCGTCGTGTTTTTTCTGCTCGTCAGTCGAGGTTTTAGCATTGAACGAAATGACCGGCAGCAGCTCCTCGGTATTGGAGAACATTTTCTTCTCAATAACCGTGCGCAGTTTTTCGTAACTGGTCCAGTTTGGATTGCGACCGCTGTTATTCGCTCTGGCACGCAGAACAAAGTTGACGATCTCGTTACGAAAATCTTTCGGGTTACTGATACCTGCCGGCTTCTCAATTTTCTCCAGTTCTGAGTTCAGTGACTCGCGGTCAAACAGCTGACCGGTATCCGGGTCGCGATACTCCTGATCCTGAATCCAGAAATCCGCATAAGTGACATAACGGTCGAAAATGTTCTGTCCGTATTCGGAATAGGATTCGAGATAAGCCGTCTGGATCTCTTTGCCGATGAATTCAGCATATTTCGGGATCAAATAGCCTTTCAGGAACTCAAGATAACGCTCAGCTTGCTCCTGCGGGAACTGTTCACGTTCGATTTGCTGCTCCAGTACGTAAAACAGATGTACCGGGTTAGCTGCCACTTCGGCATGGTCAAAGTTAAAGACGCGAGAGAGGATCTTAAACGCGAAACGCGTGGAAAGACCGTTCATTCCCTCATCAACCCCGGCGTAATCCCGATACTCCTGATAGGATTTCGCTTTCGGATCGGTATCTTTCAGGCTTTCGCCATCGTAAACGCGCATCTTCGAGTAAATGCTCGAGTTCTCAGGTTCTTTCAGGCGAGAAAGAATGGTAAAGCGAGAGAGCGTTTCCAGCGTGCCCGGTGCGCAAGGCGCATGGGTCAGCTCACTGTGGTTAAGCAGTTTTTCGTAAATTTTGATCTCTTCAGAGATACGCAGGCAATAAGGCACTTTGACGATGTAAACACGGTCAAGGAACGCCTCATTGTTTTTGTTATTACGGAACGTTACCCATTCGGACTCGTTCGAGTGGGCAAGAATAATCCCGTTAAACGGCAGGGCAGAGATACCTTCTGTCCCGTTGTAGTTTCCTTCCTGGGTGGCGGTCAGCAGAGGATGCAGCACTTTAATCGGTGCTTTAAACATCTCAACGAATTCCATAATCCCCTGGTTTGAGCGGCACAGTGCACCCGAATAACCGTAGGCATCAGGATCGTTCTGGGCGTGGTGTTCGAGTTTACGAATATCCACTTTCCCGACCAGCGCAGAAATATCCTGGTTGTTTTCATCACCAGGCTCCGTTTTGGCGATTGCGATCTGCTCCAGAATAGACGGCCAGACTTTGACGACGCGGAATTTTGTAATGTCCCCGCCAAAATCGTGCAGACGTTTCGCAGCCCAGGGCGACATGATCGTACCGAGATAGCGACGCGGGATCCCATACTCTTTTTCCAGAATCTGCGCGTCTTCCTGCGGATTAAACAGGCATAACGGATGATCGTTGACCGGGCTACGTTCGCCATTAGCACTCAGGACATAAATTGGTACTCTCTGCATCAGCGACTTCAGCCGCTCAGCAAGAGATGATTTCCCCCCTCCCACAGGCCCCAGCAGATACAGAATCTGCTTCTTCTCTTCCAGACCCTGAGCCGCATGTTTCAAATAAGAAACAATTTGCTCAATGGCGTCTTCCATGCCGTAAAACTCTTCAAAGGCGGGATAGCGTGCAATTACCCGATTCGAAAAGAGTCGAGAAAGTCGAGGTTCGTGGGCAGTGTCGACCATGACAGGCTCACCAATAGCCATTAATAGCCGCTCTGCCGCGTTGGCATAAGCACTGCGATCTTGCCGACAAGTGGTAAGAAACTCCTGCAGCGTGAACTCTTCGTCCTTGGCAGCTTCATAACGCTGGCGATAGTGATCGAATATATTCATGGTATGCCGTCCTTTCGTTTTTTAGCACATGTTAAGAGCCGTTCATATGAATAGTAGAGGCCCCTGAAGAGGTAAACTGAACGACGTCGTTGCTGAAGAAATAAGCAACTCTCATGCCATTTTAGTGGTCAGGAGATCAACGTATTCGGTGATACACCTTCTAAAATTAAGCGTAGATGGCATTTGCAAAACTTGCCTGTGTGCGCAAATGAATTTCAATGGCATATCAATAACTCATCAGCAAAAAAAGCACATCTTATGTAAAGAATTGGAGCGGGATTCATGCGGTGTTCACCGTCCTGCAAGCAAAATGTCATCACTCGCTGAGAAATTAGGGGGTTACATTCTGGGGCGAATACGTAAAATAGTTGGGCTGAAGCGTATTGGCGGTTACACTTTGACCGCTACACATTTGAATAAGGAATTATGGATTGTGACCAAACTCAAACTTCTGGCACTTGGCGTCCTTGCCGCAACCGCAGTTAGCACCGCACAGGCGGAAAGTCAGTGGACTGTTGGCGCGGGTGTCGGCGTGATTAACAGCCCGTACAAACAGTATGACCGCGATGTTTACCCTGTTCCGGTTGTCACCTATGAAGGCGATAATGTCTGGTTCCACGGCTTGGGTGGCGGTTACTATTTGTGGAATGATACGACAGATAAGCTTTCCATCATGGCGTACTATGATCCGACGCATTTCAAGCCAGGTGATAGCGATAGCCATGCTTTGCGCCAACTCGACAAGCGTAAAAGCAGCATGATGGCTGGCCTTTCGTATGTACATAACACCCAGTATGGTTTCCTGCGTACTGCACTGGCGGGTGATACTCTGGATAACAGCAACGGCTTTATCTGGGATCTGGCCTGGCTCTACCGTTACACTAATGGTGGGCTGACTCTGACGCCGGGTATCGGTGTGCAGTACAGCAGCGAAAACTACAACGACTATTATTATGGCGTGTCCAATCACGAGTCTCGCCGCAGTGGTCTGAAAAGCTACAACGCTGACGATGGATGGGATCCGTACCTGGAGTTGACCGCGAGCTATAACTTCATTGGAAACTGGAACGTATACGGAACTGGCCGTTATGTGCGCTTGAGTGATGAAGTGAAGGACAGTCCGATGGTCGATAAGTCCTGGTCTGGCATCTTCTCGGTGGGTGTAACTTACAAGTTCTGATGCTACTGCGCGTCAAGCACTAGCCCGCATCAGTGCGGGCTTTTTTGTGCGTGACGGAGATGAATATTGATCTAAAACATGAGATTTGATTTTTTGTGCTGTTTTGGCATTCTGTCAGGCGACAACGAATTTTTAACGTATTATTCCTGTCGCTGTTACTAAAAATAAACCTGCTATTTTATTAGCCTGTTATCTATTCATTTTTGAATGAAATATAGTCGTGAAGGTTTAGCAAGTCATTGTCATGAGGTAATGGTTTGTAGCTATACAATGCGTTGATAATACTAGGGTTTATGATCGAGGTAAGCGTTATTTTCTTATTGTTAAGCACAATGAAAATTATTGATAACTCTTTTAGCATGTTTATCTCATGGCGAAAGTTAACTTTCATGTGAAAAAAACAAAAATTAATCGATTGATTTTAATTTTACATCTTTAGGTATTTATCTGAAAAAAATTAAATTGACATTAAATATTCCATTGCAGATATTAATTAAACTTTAAAGTATCGACAGCAACTCTTCATAGCATTAAATATAATGCGCCATGTGGATTTTTTGAGAATAAACCTGGTATATATAATGAAAAAGTTAATCATGATAGCTGTGATGGGCGGGATTCTGGCTGGTTGTTCCTCCGAGGCTTCACGCATGAATGCTTGCGAAAGCAAGGGTGTGAGCCGTGATGCCTGTTATGTTGCGGAGCAAAACCGTCAGGCGACAATCAATGCTGCCGCTGAAAAACAGGCTATGGAAAATGCGCAAAACTTGTATGGCACAAATGATACAAATTCCAGTCACCACCACAAACACGATAAATATTAAGGTTTAACTAATGAAGAAATTAATTATTATCGCTGCTCTGGTGGCTTCCTCTGCTGCGCCTGCGTATGCCATCAGTGAGGCTTATCGTCAACAGTTACAGCATGAACATAAAACCATGGTCAGTGACACGAATGCCCCGGTACACGCCAGTAAAATCACGCCCGTGCATGTGAATAAACTTGGAGTGGACTTTAAACGTGGTGCTGATGGCATTGCTTATATTAATGGCAAACCTGCAGCAAATGATGAGAATAGTGCTGAAGCTCAGTCTTATAGCGCAGGTTTGACTTCCGTTATCGTCTATAAAAACGGAAAAATCAACGCTATGAAAGAGGGGAAATATTTAGGTCGGTTGAAATAACCACTTCGTAGATAAGATTTTGTATTTTTTCGGCCCGGGAACATCTGCTGTTCCCGGGCTTTTTATTTCGCTCGCCTTAACGATCGGTTTCCAATCCATGATGGTGCAATTTGTGCACCCTAACAGGACACATGCACGTTGTTTTGCTTTACTGTGGTGCATTAACACAGGAGGGTGCGATGACAGCGAAACAGGTGACGTTTACAAACCAGGTATCGCTTCCTGCTATTGGGCAGGGAACATGGTACATGGGCGAGGATCCAAGCCGACTCCGGGATGAAGTGTCTGCGCTGCAGGCCGGACTGGATCTCGGCCTGCGATTGATTGATACCGCAGAAATGTACGCTGATGGTGCAGCGGAAGAGGTGGTGGGTGACGCATTAACGGGACGGCGTGATAGCGCTTTTTTAGTCTCGAAAGTTTACCCATGGAATGCCGGTGGACAGAAAGCCATTGCCGCCTGCGAAGCGAGCCTGCGTCGACTGAAAACTGATTATCTGGATCTCTATTTGCTGCACTGGATGGGCGATTTTTCATTTGCAGAGACCATCGATGCCATGGAAACACTGATTGCGCAGGGGAAAATCCGCCGTTGGGGCGTCTCAAATCTCGATTATGATGATATGCAGGCGTTATGGCAGGTACCCGGTGGACGAGAGTGTGCAACTAACCAGGTGCTTTATCATTTAGCCTCGCGCGGTATTGAATATGATTTACTGCCGTGGTGCCAGCAGCAGCAGATGCCGGTCATGGCATACAGTCCGCTGGCTCAGGCGGGACGACTGCGTGGAGATTTGCTTTCTAACTCTGTGGTGAATGACATCGCGCGTGCGCACAATGTTAGCGCTGCGCAGATTTTGCTGGCATGGGTGATTCGTCAGTCGGGTGTAATAGCCATCCCGAAAGCCGCAAGCGTAGCGCATGTCGAACAAAATGCCGCCGCGCTGGGGATAATGCTCTCTGTAGATGAGTTGAAGCAGTTAGATAAGGCGTATCCGGCGCCCAAAGGTAAAACCGCGCTGGATATGGCCTGATTTGCCAAATGCCGATGTTCCCGCAGCTTATCAGGCCTACGGCTGTATGTAGTTTGTAGGCCGGATGAGGCATTAGCCGCATCCGGCACGGTGCGCGGAACTGCCTGATGCGCTGTGCTTATCAGGCCTACGGCTGCATGTAGTTTGTAGGCCGGATAAGGCGTTAGCCGCATCCGGCACGGTGCGTAAAGCTGCCTGATGGCGCTGTGCTTATCAGGCCTACGGCTGCATGTAGTTTGTAGGCCGGATAAGGCGTTAGCCGCATCCGGCATGGGGACGTGTAACTGCCTGATGCGCTGTGCTTATCAGGGCTACGGCTGCATGTAGTTTGTAGGCCGGATAAGGCGTCAGCCGCATCCGGCACGGTGCGCGGAACTGCCTGATGCGCTGAGCTTATCAGGGCTACGGCTGCATGTAGTTTGTAGGCCGGATAAGGCGTCAGCCGCATCCGGCACGGTGCGCGGAACTGCCTGATGGCGCAGCGCTAATCAGGCCTGCGGCTGCGTGTAGTTTGTAGGCCGGATAAGGCGTTAGCCGCATCCGGCACGTTGCGCAGAGCTGTGTTAGCGTTTAGCTACACGGATAGTCTGCGCGAGGCGAGATGGTTTTTCTTCGGTGGTTTTCTGCGGAGCGGTCGCGTAAGCCGTTTCTACACAAACAAACGTTTTGTAGCCATCATCCGGCATGTCGCCCATGCTGACGGACAGCGCCGGGCCAGGGTTCCAGCCCACTACATTCAGATGGTGGTGGTGGACAACATCTATATTGCGATTCAACGCATCATCATGAATCACGCTGCACGCTTCCGGATTCAGATAAACGCGATCGGTGCGGTCCGGGAAGGTCTGGATCCCATCAGCCAGCACATCTTCTTTAGCATCATTCACTTTATCGATCAGGCGATCGCCAAGACCACTGACTTTCACTGCCGCAATGTCACCAACGTTGAAATAGGTATGCAGTGCCGAGGTGGTTTCAAACTCACCATGAGCTTCCAGCTCCATTTCACAGGTGACTCCCACTTTGAAGCGGGCCAGCAGGCAGAACTCGTGCGGCCATAGCTGACGCGTTTCAGCGTTGCTCTGCAGTTCAAACGTCAGCACCACGCCATTGTCGTCTTCGTTGTGCGCTTTCAGCGTCCATGGCAGGTTGCGGGCAAAACCATGCGAAGGCAGGCCCTGCTTAGCAGCCGGACCAAACCACGGCCAGCAAATTGGTACGCCGCCACGCAGCGCTACGCCGGTTTTAAACGGGGTATTATTACTTAACCACAGGACTTCCTCTTCACCATTTGGTTTCCAGGAAAGAAGATGTGCGCCCTGCAGCGCGAAAGAAGCTTTAACCTGTGGGTGATCGACAACAAGAACCTCAAGCTCATCAAGCTGACGGCGGGAGAGGACAGGGGTAATTTGTTCGATTACCGGAAGTGCAAAAATTTTATTAATCATTACGCAATCCTTTCTTCAGGCAAAAAAAAGAGCGACCTGAGTCGCTCTTACAGATTACTGTTTCATCTCAACTTATTTGGAGATGTGAGCAATCAGGTCCAGAACTTTGTTGGAGTAGCCGGTTTCGTTGTCGTACCAGGATACCAGTTTCACGAAGTTGTCGTTCAGTGCGATACCTGCTTTAGCATCGAACACGGAAGTGCAAACTTCACCGTTGAAATCGGTAGATACTACGTCGTCTTCGGTGTAACCCAGAACGCCTTTCATCGGGCCTTCGGAAGCAGCTTTGATTGCTTTCTTAATTTCTTCGTAAGAAGCAGCTTTTTCCAGACGAACGGTCAGGTCAACAACGGATACGTTCGGGGTAGGAACGCGGAACGCCATACCAGTCAGTTTGCCGTTCAGTTCTGGCAGTACTTTACCTACAGCTTTAGCTGCACCGGTAGAGGACGGGATGATGTTCTGGGATGCGCCGCGGCCGCCGCGCCAGTCTTTGTGAGACGGGCCATCAACGGTTTTCTGAGTAGCGGTGGTCGCGTGAACAGTAGTCATCAGACCTTCGATGATGCCGAAGTTGTCGTTGATAACTTTAGCCAGCGGAGCCAGGCAGTTAGTGGTGCAGGAAGCGTTAGAAACGATGTCCTGACCTTCGTATTTGTCAAAGTTAGCGCCTTTAACAAACATCGGAGTGTTATCTTTGGACGGACCAGTCAGAACCACTTTTTTCGCGCCAGCAGTGATGTGCTTACGAGCGGTTTCATCTGTCAGGAACAGGCCAGTAGCTTCAGCTACTACGTCAACACCAACTTCGTCCCATTTCAGGTTAGCCGGATCACGTTCAGCGGTAACACGGATTTTTTTACCGTTTACGATCAGATGACCGTCTTTCACTTCAACGGTACCGTTGAAACGGCCGTGAGTGGAGTCATATTTCAGCATGTAAGCCATGTAGTCAGCGTCTAACAGGTCGTTGATTGCAACGATCTCGATGTCAGAGCGTTCTTGAGCAGCACGGAAAACAATGCGACCGATACGGCCAAAACCGTTGATACCTACTTTGATAGTCATATATTCCACCAGCTATTTGTTAGTGAATAAAAGGTTGCCTGTAAAATTACAAAAACCTTACGCAGCGTCAAGCGGAATCGTGTCAATCATTGCGACAAATCAATCTGCTGCCTAAGCTTTGCGCAACTGACTCGCCTCACTCTTCCTTTGGGCTTGAAACCACATGGGGTCGGCGGCCCGAATTTTAAAGGGCAATCAAGATAAAAACGTGATTCTGATCACGAATTGCAGGCTGCCATTTCGCAAGGATCAAGTTTAGAACAAAAGTTCGCACTCCGGTGTTAATGTTTTGTTAGAATCTGTCTCGCGATGTGAGTTTAGATAAAGCGAGATGTGAGCAAATGGCTAATCAACCTTCTCCAGAAGAACTGAAAAAAAATTTAACCGAAATGCAGTTCTATGTGACGCAGAATCACGGGACAGAACCGCCATTTACCGGACGTTTGCTACATAACAAACGTGACGGCATCTACCACTGTTTGATCTGCGACAATCCGCTATTTCGTTCCGAGACAAAATATGACTCAGGCTGCGGCTGGCCCAGCTTTTACGAGCCTGTCAGCGATGAGGCTATCCGTTACATAAAAGATACGTCACACGGCATGCAGCGCATTGAAATCCGCTGCGGAAACTGTGATGCACACCTGGGACACGTCTTCCCGGATGGTCCGAAACCTACCGGTGAACGGTACTGCGTTAACTCAGCGTCTTTGAACTTTACCGATGGTGAAAACGGTGAGCAAACCAAGGGTTGAAGAAACGATTCAGCAAATTATTCTACGGAGAGTGGATTTAACATGAATCTTGATGAGATGATCAACAGCATGACGCCGGAAGTTTATCAGCGCTTATCGACTGCCGTTGAACTCGGAAAATGGCCGGATGGCGTAGCGCTAACGGTAGAACAAAAAGAGAATAGCTTACAGCTGGTGATGTTATGGCAGGCGCGAAACAATATTGACGCGCAGCATATGACGATTGATACCAACGGTGAGATGGTGATGAAGAGCAAGCAGCAGTTGAAGGTGGAGTTTGGTATTACGCCAGAACCGATTGCGACGTTTAAATCCTGATTACCCAGGCCCGGCAAACATCTGTGTCGGGCCTGCAGTTGATGTTATTTCTTGTTCATCATCGCTTTCAGATCGGCGAACGGGTTGTATTTCGCTTCGCCTACGGCCTTTTGCGCATCTTCTCCTGCAACCACCGTTGAACCATACTGGTCCGCTTCCGTATATTTGGAATGCTCGTGATCGTGGCAGTACAGGCACAACATTTCCCAGTTGCTACCATCTTCCGGGTTATTTGAGTGATCGTGATCGATATGGTGTACCGTCAACTCGCGCAAATTTGAATACACGAACTCACGGGAACAGCGTCCGCAGACCCAGGGAAAGAGTTTAAGCGCCTTTTCCCGGTAACCGACTTCCAGACGGGCGTAATTTTTAGGGATAAAAGCCATAAAAGCGCATGCCTCCAGTAGAAAATGAAGAGCTGCGCCAAAAGCTGGCGCAGCAGAATGCGCTAATCATAACCTATTGTGTCAGGCGTTGGGATCAGTGTTTGATGCCTAACGAATCGGCTAACTGCTTCGCCAACTGATTATTGTCATCTGCGCCGTACTCCCAGAACATGGCGCCTGCCAACCCTTTGCTTTTGATGTAGTCGGCTTTGATCGCCACCGAACGCGGGTTTTCATAGGAGAGGGCAAAGAGTTTTTTTCCATCCGCAGACTGTACCGACAGCCACGGCACTTTCGCTTCATCATCCCAATGTTGACTAAAGCGTTTTTGCGGATCGTTGATCAACTTCGCCACGATATCGTTGTACTTCACGTAGGTGTCTTTGCTCAGGTCGACGCCCAGTGATTTGAACAACTCAATTTGAGCTGACTCGAAATAGGGCTGGGTAGCCGGGTTTTTCTGCGCGTCAGGTTTGCTCCAGTCAATACCTGGCTCAACGGCGCGTTTTGGTACACGTCCATAAAAGCCAATGCCCAGATTCATTTGACTCGGTTTCAGACCGGCTGCGAGATAGTTATTGACCACAAAATCGGCGCTGTACTTATCCGCCGCGGCGACCGTTGGCCATTGCGTCGAATCGTACAGGTTCGAGTTGAAATATTGGGTGCCGTAAGCCATGTCATAGGTCATCAGGTTGATGTAGTCGAGCGATGGTGCAATGGCTTTTACATCCACCCAGCTTTTCGGACTTTCCGCATTCGCGCCCACGGCGATGGTCAGCAGTTTTTTATGCCCCAATGCGGCACGCAGCTCTGTTAACAGCGCGGTGAAGTTAGCGCGGTCAGCCGGTTGGCTTTCGACCAGTCCCCAGGCGCCGTTAATTGGATATTCCCAGTCGAGGTCGATGCCATCCAGACCATATTTCGCAATTATCTCCTGTGCAGACTGAATAAACACTGCGCGTGTTTCCTTCGTTGCTGCCGCGCCAGAGAATCCACGCGCTCCCCAGCCGCCGACGGAAAGCAAAACTTTCAGGTTTGGATTTTGTTTACGCAGCTGTGGAATTTTCAGCAAATCATCCTGCACTTTCTGTGAAAGCCAAATCTGATGCAGTTTGCTGGCGTCTTTTAAGGCGTCATTGGTCTCGTCTTTTTCGTTGTTGTAGACAAGGCCAAACGAATAGTTGAGATGGGTTATCTGGCGAACATCCAGTTTATTGATGTCGCCACCGGGACCGGCAGTGACGTCGCCGCCACCATTAAAGTAGCCAACTGACATCAGTGAACTGGCGGAAACAACGCTGGCGCAGAGCAGGGGTAATGCTGCCAACAAAGGCAATAGTTTCATCGGTGTTCCTCTTTGACATTTAAACAAGCAAACACGCCACGGAAATGGCGTGGCAAAAAAAACAGCACCCGCAGGTTAACAGTTTCATAACAGGAAAAATGCGAAGGGGTTCACGCCATGCTGGAGCAGCGGCAAACCAATTTTGGTAGGTTGTATTGGTTAGAGGAGTACTGGTTGAAAGGGAGATGCGTATTAATCCGGCCTATAAATTTGCAAAAATGTGCAGTTTCAATCGACCGGATATAACGTTTTAAAGCATTAGCGCTGGGTTTCCAGCCAGTCGTCCAACGTATACAGCGTTGCGCCCGCAGCTGCCATTTCCATAAAGGCGTTTGCACTGTCCTGGGGGTGAATATTAACGCCACGGCAGCCGTCGGTTATAACGCTGACGGTGTAGCCAAGATCGAGCGCATCCAGAACGGTGAATTTAACGCAATAGTCGGTAGCCAGGCCCATGATGATGAGCTCGGCAATGCGGTGTTCGAGTAGCCATGCATTTAGCGTGGTTGCCTGACGACGACCATTATCAAAAAACGCACTGTAGCTGTCGACCAGCGGGTTCTCACCTTTAGTGAACGTTTGAGTTATCGCACGCTGGTTCAGCAGCGGATGCAGGGCAGCACCTTCGCTGTTTTGTACGCAATGATCGGGCCAGAACGTCTGCGCCAGGCCATCGAGTTGTCCCTGGGTGTAGGGCTCGACCTGATGCTGGCTGGCAAAACTACCGTGATTAGCCGGGTGCCAGTCCAGACTGGCAACGACCGTGTCGCCGCGTATGGCACACCAGTCAATCAGGCGGTTGGCGATATCGATTGTGCTGTCACCTTGTGGGACCGCGAGGGCACCACCGGCACAAAAGTCATTTTGTAAATCGACCAACAGTAAGGCTCGGGCCATGGGCATAGACTCCTTTAATCGTCAGGTGTGAGCTCACCACGCAGATTTTGCGTCATTGCTTCACGAATTGTCTGCGTATCCAGTCCCTGACTCAGCAAATAGTGCAGTTTGGTGAGTGTGGCTTCGACGGTCATATCCGCGCCGCCAATCACGCCGGCATGCGCCAGCGCATTCCCTGTCGCGTAGCCCCCCATGTTCACCTTGCCGGACATACACTGCGTAAGGTTCACCACCACAATGCCACGCGAGCTCGCATCTTCAAGTTCTTTCAGGAACTCTTTATTCTGCGGCGCATTGCCCACGCCGTAGGAGCGCAAAATTAATGCTTTTACCGGCTGGCGCAGGAAGTTGCGTACCACGTCAGCGGAGATCCCAGGATAAATAGTGACCACGCCAATCGGTTGCGGAGTGATAGGATGGACAATCAACTCACCTGTGCCGTGAGGTGCGGGCGGTGTTCCCAGACGACGAATGTGGATCCCGGCTTCCAGCAGTGGTGCAAGGTTGGGTGAGGCAAACGCGTCAAAACCATCAGCATGCGCTTTAGTGGTCCGGTTACCGCGAAACAGTCGGTTGTTGAAAAACAGGGTCACTTCATTGATCGGATAATTTGCTGCAACGTACAACGCATTCAGCAAATTGATTTGTCCGTCAGAACGTAGCTCTGCTAATGGGATTTGTGACCCTGTCACAATGACTGGCTTGCCCAGATTCTCCAGCATAAATGAGAGCGCCGAAGCCGTAAACGCCATGGTGTCAGTGCCGTGCAGAATGACAAAACCATCGTAATCGTCGTAGTGCGTCTTAATGTCTTCAGCAATATGCTGCCAGTCTTCTGGCGTCATATCGGAGGAATCCATCAGCGGGACGTATTCGTGGATGGTGAAGTCTGGCATCTCTGGGCGGTGGAATTCAGGCATCAGTGCCAACTGACGCTGGAGATGACCGGAAACAGGAATATAACCCTGTTCTGAGCGCTGCATACCAATGGTACCGCCGGTATAGGCAACGTAAATCGATTTCTTTTGCATGGGCGTCACAGGTTAAGTTGTGCATAAACAGGCGCAGTATAAAGTTCCCCCCGAAAAAATACAGTGCAAATGACGCATACCTGCCATCCGATCAATATGTCATTTATGTTCAGTGCCTTGTCCCGTTTGTTCAGTGTGGTTTTGCTCCCTCGGCCCTACAGTAGCAGCCTTGCTTTTTGGATATAGCGATTGCCGTTATCATGTTTCGTCGTAATGACAATACGCATGGAGCCTGAAGTGAAGAAAGACCTGAGAATTTATCAGCCAGGCGAGTGGGCGGATGGAGACATCATTACGGCTATCGATGCGAGTCAGACAGAGACACCGCACAGACCACAGTTGAATGTCGGCATTCTTCTGTGGCCGGAATTTCCTCTGCTGGCGCTGGCGGGGTTAACCGATGCGTTACGTCATGCGGCGGATATGGGGGATGATAGCCAGAAAATTCGCTGCTCCTGGCGTCTGATGAGCGCTACACCAGACCGACCTGTTCTAAGCAGTTCAGGAATGGCGATGATGCCGGATAGCGCATTCGTTGCACCGGAACAATTTGATTATGTGGTGGTGATTGGCGGCTTGCTGCGCAGTATGGCGAAAGCCGATCGGGCCGCGCGACGTTACCTGCATCTTGCGCATCAGCTCAACATTCCGCTGGTAGGTATCTGCACGGGCAGCTTTGTTCTGGCGCAAGAAGGTTTCCTCAATGGGCTGATGGCGGCGATTCATCCCTGGCATCTGAATGATTTTAAAACGCAATTTCCTCAGCTGGCTGCCCGTAGCGGGGTCGATTTTGTTGAGGAAAAAGGGATTCTGACATGTCCGGGGGGCATTTCGACGATAGGGCTGGCAACAGAGCTTATTCGCCGCCACTGTGGTCCCGACAGGGCGACAAAAGCCATCTTCCAGATGTCCGTCCCCAACCGCATAGACAGCACGTCAGTGGCGGTCTCCAGAGCGATAGGTTTTACCCACGTGAGCGACAGTCGGTTACGCAAAGCGGTCTTTTTAATTGAGCAAGGGCTGGTAAAGCCCATATCGACCCGCTGGCTGGCCGCAGAAGTCAACCTGAGCCCTCGACAACTTACCCGGTTGTTTAACGCCGAGTTCGCCCAGTCGCCAGGAGAGTTTATCCGACGAGCGCGTTTGCGTTATGCCCACTGGCTGCTGATGAATTCTGGAGAGAGTGTCACGGAGATTGCGCTGCGTCTGGGATTTAGCGACTGTGCGCACTTTATTCGTTTGTTTAGTCGGGAGTTTGGCTGTACGCCTGGCGATTTTCGCAGTACGCGACATCAGAATGTGTAAAAAAATGCTGCCCCGACTTGGGGCAGCATTGGCAGATTAGCGAACGTTGGCGCAGGTCAGGCAAAACGCATAGCGGTTTTGCGGATCGTTAAACGCGGCCAGCTTATCGCTCTCCGCTTTAACCGTACTCGCCGCAGAAGCGAGCGGCGCCGGGAGCATCGCCTGGATCGCTTCAGGCAGCATGGCACGAACGGAACCGGACATGCTGTCCATCACCATATCAACGAATGTCGGTTCGTCCTGATAATACTCAATGTGCCATTGCTTCAGTTTGGCCAGCTCAGCCGCTTTCGCCACAGCGTCATCAAAATCACCCAGACTGTCTACCAGACCGTTGGCTTTCGCATCCTGGCCGGTCCAGACGTGGCCCTGCGCGATTTTGTCAATCTGCTCAGGCGTTGTCTTACGCGCATCGGCGACCAGCGTAATAAAGCGCTTATAGCCGTTCTCGATGCTCAGTTGCATCATTTGCTGCACTTCAGGTGGTAACGCTTTGGTGATGGAGATATCCGCCAGTGGGGATGTCGCCACGCCGTCGGTGTGTACACCAATGGAATCCAGACTGTTCTCGACGGTGTTGATCACGCCAAAGATCCCGATTGAACCGGTCAGCGTGCTGGGGTTCGCCACAATGTAGCTTGCTGGGGTGGAGATCCAGTACCCGCCGGATGCCGCCATGCCCCCCATGGACACGACAACCGGCTTGCCTACTGCTTTTGCCGCAGCCAGCTCAGCGCGAATGACTTCGGAAGCGCTGACGCTGCCGCCAGGGCTGTTCACGCGCAGCACAATTGCTTTCACTTTCGGATCAAGACGCGCTTCGCGGATCTGCGCGGCAGTCGTGTCACCGCCCACATTCCCAGGGGTTTCTTCACCGTCCATAATTGCGCCATTCGCGAAGACGACGCCAATGCTGTCCCCAGTATCCGCTGGCGTTTTCAGCGAGTAATCGTAATAGCTGACGGCGCGATAATTTTTATCCGCTTTGCTCCAGCCAAACTGTTTGGTCAGCATTTTTTCGACTTCAGCGCTGGAAGCGAGTGCATCCACCAGTTTGTTGTCGAGCGCATACTTCGCGGTATCACCATCGACTTTTGTCAAACCGTCCAGCATGGCCTGTGCGCCCGGGAACACCTGCTGAGCAGGGATCTGGCGGTTGGCAGCGACCGTGTCGAGATAGTTCTGCCACAGCTCGCCGATCCAGCGGCTGTCGGCCTCGCGCGCGGCAGGAGACATATCATCACGAATGAACGGTTCTACGGCAGACTTATAAGTCCCGACACGGAACACGTGCGTGGAAACTTTCAGCTTGTCGAGCAGGGACTTGTAGTACAAACCGTTGGTGGCAAAGCCGTGCAGATCAACGGAACCCTGCGGAGAGAGATAAATTTTATTGGCGAAACTGGCGAGGTAGTACTGCCCCTGGCTGAAGTTATCGCCCACGGCAAAGACCGGTTTGCCGCTGTCGCGGAATTCCCGCAGCGCTTTACCGATATACTGCATGGAAGGCTGGTCGGCCCCGGCAAAATTTTTCAGATCCATCACTATGCCAGTGATGTTGCGATCATCTTTTGCCTGGCGAATAGTATTCACGATATCGAACAGGGAGTTTTCCTGCAGACGATCGGAACTGGCGCCAAACAGCTGACGACCAATAACGCTTAAGCGACTGGTGCTCGAAGGCTTATCGACAATCACCCC
This sequence comes from Citrobacter sp. Cpo061, assembly GCF_030332845.1. Lineage (NCBI taxonomy): Bacteria > Pseudomonadati > Pseudomonadota > Gammaproteobacteria > Enterobacterales > Enterobacteriaceae > Citrobacter > Citrobacter sp. Cpo061. Next base: position 601,562 of record NZ_JAOWHB010000036.1, on the reverse strand, counting down.
CGAGATATCCAGCAGCAGTGCGCCTCGCTCAGCGTGTTCACTGGTATTGCTGCTGCTGACCTGCATCCAGATGCCCACGCCCACCAGCACCAAGAAGATGAAGAACAGGTTAAGCACAAATTCACGGACGAAATTGAGTAATCGCCATGTCCATTTAAAAAATCCGGCAATAAATCGCCACAGGGTTCGCATGTATTCTCCCTACCGATTAACAACACGCCACCCCGAAATTCCGGAGAAAGGCGATAAGATGAGGCTATCGTAATGACCCGACAGGCACTTGTCAGCAGGAATCACCGCCTGTGCTGTAACAAAATCCGCTCACGTGTTAATTTTGTGAACAAATCTCATTGTTGGAGTTAAGCAAATGGATGCACTCGAATTACTGATTACCCGTCGTAGCGCCTCTCGTCTCGTCGAGCCAGCCCCGACAGGAGAGCAGCTGCAAAACATTCTGCGTGCGGGAATGCGCGCGCCAGACCACAAAACGCTGCAACCGTGGCAATTCTTTGTCATTGAGGGCGAAGGGCGTGAGCGTTTTAGCGCGGTGCTTGAAAAAGGGGCGATTGCCGCAGGCAGTGACGAGAAAGCCCAGGAAAAAGCGCGCAGCGCACCGTTTCGCGCGCCGTTGATTATTACCGTGGTGGCGAAATGTGAAGAAAACGACAAGGTTCCTCTGTGGGAACAAGAAATGTCTGCCGGTTGTGCGGTGATGGCTATGCAGATGGCCGCAATTGCCCAGGGCTTTGGCGGTATCTGGCGCAGTGGTGCATTAACCGAAAGTGCGGTCGTTCGCGAAGCATTCGACTGTCGCCCGCAAGATAAAATCGTCGGTTTCCTCTATCTGGGCACACCGCAGCTAAAAGCATCCACGACGATTAACCTTGCCGATCCGGGCGCATTCGTCCGTTATTTCTGATATCAACGGCAAAACTGTCTGGATTCTGAGCAAAGACACCCGAATTCAGACAGTCACCCTTACCACATCATGGAATGAGCGCTACCATATCCGGATTGCAATGACAGGAGATGTCCATGAGCGAGCAAGCTATTCGTTTAACGCAATACAGCCACGGAGCCGGTTGCGGTTGTAAAATTTCCCCAAAAGTGCTGGAAACCATCCTGCACAGCGAGCAGGCGAAGTTTGTTGATCCGAACTTACTGGTGGGTAATGAAACCCGCGACGACGCGGCCGTATACGATCTGGGAAACGGCACCAGCGTTATCAGCACCACCGATTTCTTTATGCCGATTGTCGATAATCCGTTTGATTTTGGACGCATCGCCGCGACTAACGCCATCAGCGATATTTTCGCCATGGGCGGCAAACCGATTATGGCAATTGCTATTCTGGGCTGGCCGCTGGATAAACTGGCACCGGAAATCGCCCGCGAAGTCACCGAAGGCGGACGCTTTGCCTGCCGTCAAGCGGGTATTGCGCTGGCGGGCGGCCACTCTATTGATGCCCCAGAGCCTATCTTCGGCCTTGCGGTAACCGGCGTTGTGCCGACCGAACGCGTGAAGAAAAACAGCACCGCTGAGGCAGGGTGTAAGTTGTTCCTGACCAAGCCTCTGGGTATTGGCGTTCTGACAACTGCAGAGAAAAAATCACTGCTGAAGGAAGAACATAAAGGACTGGCGACAGAAGTGATGTGCCGGATGAACATTGCCGGTGCGGCATTCGCCGATATTGACGGCGTGAAAGCCATGACCGATGTTACCGGTTTTGGTCTGCTGGGGCATCTGAGTGAGATGTGCCAGGGCGCAGGCGTTCAGGCGCAGATCGTCTACCAGGATATTCCTAAGCTGCCTGGCGTTGAAGAATACATCGCGCAGGGCGCGGTGCCGGGTGGTACCCAACGTAACTTTGCCAGCTACGGACACCTGATGGGTGAAATGCCGCAATCGGTACGCGATCTGCTGTGCGATCCGCAAACTTCAGGTGGCCTACTGCTGGCGGTAACGCCGGAAGCTGAAGCCGAAGTGAAAGCGGCAGCGGCGCAGTTCGGTATCGATCTCACCGCCATTGGTGAGTTAGTGGAAGCTCGTGGCGGTCGCGCCATGGTTGAGATTCGTTAACTCGATGCGGTTGTTTATTGCCGAAAAACCAAGTCTGGCGCGTGCTATCGCCGATGTGCTGCCGAAGCCGCATCGCAAAGGCGATGGTTTTATCGAATGCGGAAATGGACAAGTGGTGACCTGGTGTATTGGTCACCTGCTTGAACAGGCGCAGCCGGATGCCTACGACAGTCGTTATGCTCGCTGGAGTCTGGTCGATCTGCCGATTGTCCCTGAAAAGTGGCAACTGCAACCGCGCCCCTCGGTGACCAAACAGCTCAACGTCATTAAGCGCTTTTTGCATGAGGCCAGCGAAGTTATTCACGCCGGTGACCCCGATCGTGAAGGGCAACTGCTGGTAGATGAAGTGCTGGATTACCTGCAACTGGCACCTGAAAAGCGTCAGAAGGTGCAGCGTTGCCTGATTAACGACCTCAACCCGCAGGCCGTTGAGCGGGCTATTGAGCGGTTGCGCGCCAACAGTGAGTTTATCCCGCTGTGCGTGTCGGCACTGGCGCGAGCGCGTGCGGACTGGTTGTACGGTATCAATATGACGCGCGCTTACACCATTCTTGGACGTAACGCGGGCTATCAGGGCGTACTTTCGGTCGGGCGCGTACAAACGCCGGTGCTTGGGCTGGTTGTGCGTCGCGATGAAGAGATAGAGAACTTCGTCGCCAAAGACTTCTTCGAAGTGAAAGCGCATATCGTAACGCCCGCCGATGAGCGGTTTACCGCTATCTGGCAGCCGAGCGAAGCGTGTGAGCCGTATCAGGATGAAGAAGGGCGCTTGCTGAACCGCACGCTGGCTGAACACGTGGTGAACCGCATTAACGGTCAACCGGCGATAGTCACCAGCTATAACGATAAACGGGAATCAGAATCCGCGCCGTTGCCGTTCTCGCTGTCTGCGTTGCAGATTGAAGCGGCGAAGCGCTTCGGTTTAAGTGCGCAAAACGTTCTGGATATCTGCCAGAAGCTGTATGAAACCCATAAGTTGATTACCTATCCGCGTTCGGATAGCCGTTATCTGCCGGAAGAACACTTTGCCGGACGTCACGCGGTACTGAACGCGATTAGCGTCCATGCGCCGGATCTGCTCCCGCAGCCGGCGGTCAATCCCGATACGCGAAATCGCTGTTGGGACGACAAAAAAGTGGATGCGCACCACGCCATCATTCCTACCGCGCGCAGTTCGTCCATCAACCTGAATGACAACGAAGCGAAAATTTACAACCTGATTGCCCGTCAGTATCTGATGCAATTTTGCGCAGATGCGGTATTCAGGAAGTGCGTCATTGAGCTGGACATCGCCAAAGGCAAGTTTGTCGCCAAAGCGCGTTTTCTGGCGGAAGCCGGATGGCGCACGCTGCTCGGCAACAAAGAGCGCGACGAAGATAATGACGGGACGCCGCTGCCGGTGGTGGCAAAAGATGACGAACTGCTGTGCGAAAAAGGCGAAGTAGTTGAACGTCAGACCCAGCCCCCGCGGCACTTTACTGATGCAACTCTGCTGTCAGCGATGACCGGGATTGCGCGATTCGTGCAGGATAAAGATCTGAAAAAGATCCTGCGCGCAACGGATGGTTTAGGTACGGAAGCAACGCGCGCCGGAATTATCGAGCTGCTGTTTAAGCGCGGGTTCCTGGTGAAAAAAGGACGTTATATCCATTCGACCGACGCGGGAAAAGCGCTGTTCCACTCGCTGCCAGAAATGGCGACGCGCCCGGACATGACAGCGCACTGGGAATCTATCCTGACCCAAATCAGCGAAAAGCAGTGTCGCTATCAGGATTTCATGCAGCCGCTGGTGGGGACGCTGTATCAGCTTATCGATCAGGCGCGCAGCACACCGGTACGACGCTTTCGTGGAATTGCCGCGCCGGGCGGTAGTGGTAGCGATAAGAAAAAAAGCGCGCCGCGTAAACGTCCGGCGAAAAAAAGCCCGCCATCTGAAGAGGCGGGCCTGTAAGTTTGTAGGCCTGATAAGCATAGCGCATCAGGCTTAGCCGGATGCGGCACCCGTGCCTAATCCGGCCTACTGGCCTGCAGAGACAATATTAAATCACGCCCTGACCCAGCATCGCGTCGGCAACCTTCACGAAGCCCGCGATGTTGGCGCCACGTACGTAGTTGGTCTGCTTGCTTTCGCCGCCGTATTCAACGCAGGCATGGTGAATATCCAGCATGATGTGGTGCAGGCGCGCATCCACTTTCTCCGCTTTCCAGCCCAGACGAGCGGCGTTTTGCGCCATTTCCAGACCGGATGTCGCTACGCCACCGGCGTTTGCGGCTTTACCCGGTGCGAACAGTACGCCCGCTTCGAGGAACAGATCGGTGGCCTCGATAGTGGTCGGCATGTTTGCCCCTTCGGCGACTGCCTTCACGCCGTTGGCGATCAGTACGCGCGCTGCATCGACATCCAGTTCGTTCTGAGTGGCGCACGGCAGGGCGATATCGACCGGAACCGACCACGGCTGTTTTCCTTCCAGATAGGTCAGGCCAAACTCACGGGCGTAATCCGCCACGCGACCGTCACGGCTGTCTTTGATCGCACACAGACGCGCCAGTTTTTCTTTAGTAAATCCGCTTTCGTCAACTACGGTACCGCTGGAATCGGAGGCGGTAACTACTCGCGCGCCAAACTCCATGGCTTTCTCAATGGCGAATTGCGCTACGTTGCCGGAGCCAGAAACCGCCACGCGCATGCCTTCAAAGCCCAGACCATGGCGTTTGAGCATTGCTTCGGTGAAGTACACCAGACCGTAGCCGGTGGCTTCCGGGCGGATCAGGCTGCCGCCAAAAGAGAGACCTTTACCGGTAAAGACGCAGGCGCTGTTGTTGGACAGTTTTTTCATCATCCCGGCCATAAAGCCGACTTCACGACCACCCACGCCGATATCGCCCGCCGGGACGTCGGTATCAGGACCTAAATGGCGGAACAGTTCGGTCATCAGCGCCTGGCAGAAACGCATCACTTCACCTTCGCTTTTACCTTTCGGGTCGAAGTCACTCCCGCCCTTACCACCGCCCATCGGCAGCGTGGTGAGGGCATTTTTAAAGGTCTGCTCGAAGCCGAGGAATTTCAGGATCGACAGGTTTACGGAAGGGTGGAAACGCATACCGCCTTTGTACGGACCAATGGCAGAGCTAAACTGTACGCGCCACGCGCGGTTGACCTGCACCTGATTGCGATCGTCCAGCCAAACTACGCGGAACTGGATCACGCGCTCCGGTTCAACCAGACGTTCCAGCAACGACATCTGACGATAACGCGGGTTCTGCTCAAGAAAGGGCCACAGCGTCGTCATTACCTCACGAACGGCTTGCGCGAACTCGGTTTGATTCGGGTCGCGCTTTTGCACATGGTTGAGAAATGACTCCAGAGAACATGTCTGATCCATAGATATAAGAACCTCTTATGTATTGATATGGTTATATTTTTGATATTTATGTTATGTGTTGTGCAGTTTTTGACTATACCATCAGCAGTGTGACGTGACGCAAGAAAAAATTAACCCCGCTAAGTAAATTAATATTGCGCCGTGGGTCATAACCAAAAGCGATGATGGAAGGGACTAAAGTTTCTGCCGATTTATACCGTTATACTGAGCATAAATGTCAGTTAAAAAGGAAAGACAATGCGCCGTTTAATCATGGCAGGAGCGTTGGTACTGGTGTCCAGCGTGACGCTGGCAAATCAGCTTTATCGCCCGGATGTGCAGGTGAATGTACCGCCGGAAGTGTTCAGTTCCAGCGGTCAGCGGGCTCAGCCCTGTAGCCAGTGCTGTATTTATCAGGATCAAAACTACTCTGAAGGGGCGGTGATTAAAGCCGATGGCGTTCTGTTGCAGTGCCAGCGCGATGATAAAACGATCAGCACGAATCCGCTGGTCTGGCGGCGTGTAAAAGGATAAACGCCTCTAACAACGGGATATCGGCGGGTGCCAGCGGATAACGCAGCGCCTCTTCGGGTGAGCACCAGACGATATCCTGATGTTCAAACGCTCTCAATTCCCCCTGAAAAGACGGTACATGCCAGGCGTGTAGGTGAATCAATCGGCCTGAAACCTCGCGTTGATGACTGGCAATGTAGCGCCCCACGACCGCCTCAATGCCCAATTCTTCACGCAATTCACGGATCAGCGCCTCGGGCTGACTTTCGCCCGGCTCAACCTTACCCCCGGCAAACTCCCACATGCCTGACTGATCCGCATGCAGCGGACGCTGAGCCAGTAAAATTTTGCCATCACGTTCAATGATAGCGGCGACCACGTCGAGGGTTTTCATCATATTCATCAAGATCTAACAGCAGAAAATGACATACTATCGTTATCTTTGTTTTATCTAAAGTATTCAGGAGCCACCGTTGAACGAACCTCAGTCGTGGGTAAAGCCGTTAACGCGTATCCCTTCCAGTTTAAAACCGCTCGTTGCCACGCAGAAAAAACATTATGGCGATGTGCTGCATCCCACGCGCTGGTGGGGGCGGATGCCGTTTCTGTTCTGGCTGGTGGCGCTGTTTGTCGGGTTTCTGGAGCGTAAAAAGGCGCGCTTAACGCCGGTGATGCGTGCGCTGTTGATGACCCGCGTTTCTCAGGTCTGCCACTGCGCTTTCTGTGTTGATGCGAATAGTTTACGGCTGGCAGAACGCTGTGGCGCGCTGGATAAAGTCATGCAGGTTGCCACCTGGCAAGATTCGACGCTGTTTAGCGCTGAAGAACGCGTAGCGCTGGCCTATGCCGATGCGGTTACCGCAACGCCTCCACAGGTTGACGATGCGCTGAAAGTGCAGATGAAGCAGCATTTTACCGATGATGCCATTACGGAAATGACCGCGCTGATTGCGTTTCAAAATCTCTCGGCGCGTTTTAATGCCGCTCTCGATATTCCCTCGCAGGGACTGTGCGACAGTTTTAAAGGACGCCCGCATGCTTGACCGCCATCTTCATCCACGATTAAAACCGCTGTTGCATCGGTGCGTAGGTATTATCGATAAACCGGCGATTACCCCGGACGGACTTACGCTGGTCGGATTTGCCATTGGCGTGCTGGCGTTGCCATTTCTGGCGTTAGGCTGGTATCTGGCGGCGCTGGTGGCCATTGTGCTCAATCGGTTGTTTGACGGACTGGATGGGGCGCTGGCACGGCGCAGAGGGCTCTCCGACGCGGGGGGATTTCTCGATATCTCGCTCGATTTTTTATTTTACGCCCTTGTGCCGTTTGGTTTTATTCTTGCCGCTCCGGCGCAGAATGCGCTGGCAGGCAGTTGGCTGTTGTTCGCGTTCATTGGCACCGGTAGCAGCTTTCTGGCCTTCGCCGCACTGGCAGCGAAACATCAGATTGATAACCCCGGTTACGCGCATAAATCGTTTTATTATCTTGGCGGGCTGACCGAAGGAACTGAGACAATTTTGCTGTTTGTGTTGGGGTGTCTGTTCCCGGACTATTTTGCCGTGCTGGCGTGGGTCTTTGGCGCGTTGTGCTGGATGACAACGTTCACCCGGATCTGGAGCGGATATCTGACGCTGAAAACCGTTCAGCGTCAGGCGTAAGGTAATGCGTTGCCGGATGCGCTTCGCTTATCCGGCCTACAACGATGATATATCCAGGCTGGGTAAAGCGTTCTCGCCGCATCCGGCAATAATGCCAGTCTTACTTGCTGACGTCCGGACCCCGTTCACCGCTGGCTACCGGGTTTTTCGGATTGCTGCTCCACTCGTACCAGCCACCATCGTAAACAGAGACGTTTTTCCAGCCCATTGCGCGGGCATACATAAACGTTTCTGAAGCACGCCAGCCGGTACCGCAATAGAAAGAGACCTGTTGATTCGGCAGGATATTCCATTGCTTCCACATGGCGGCGATGTCATCCGCGCTGCGCATGGTGCCATCCGGGTTATGGAAATCTTCCATGTGGGTGGAGTCGCTGCCCGCGTGGCCCCAACGCGCGCCTGCGATCTCACCTTTTGGCTTAATGTAGCTGTAGCCGCTGGTAGTACCGACAAATTCTGGCCATGAACGAATGCTCACCAAAGATGCATCCTGGCGATGCAGCAGACCGCGCGCCTGTTCCATATCCAGCATAAGCTGCGGCTGGGCAGGGATTTTCACGCCGAAATCAGGCTCTGGTTTCACCGTTGGCGGAGTGCCGCGTTCGACCGGTAAACCTGAGTCGGACCAGGTTTGCCAACCGCCGTCGAGCAGACGAACGTCTTTCACGCCTGCGTACAGCATAATTTGCGCCACGCGAGCGGCGGCATAGACATCGCGGCCGTATAAAATTACCGTGGTGTCGTGGCGGATACCGTGTTTCGCCAGCATCGCTTTAAGCTGCTCGTCGGAAACTTTATTCCACAGCGGTTCGCTTTCAACTTCATTGGTATCAATGTAGCCCGCGCCGGGGATGTGGCTGAGCAGATACAACTTCGGCGCGCCCCAGGCGGCTTCAATCACTTTCCAGTCACCCGCCGGTTTGGCAGTCACGTCTTTACCCTGCTGAAGATCGTGCAGCCACTGTGGGTAAACCAACTGTTCGAAGTGCGGCAGACGTTGCAGACGGGCAGGGTCTGTCAGCGCATCGCTGAGGGTTGAAATCTGGTTAAAGCCAACTTTTTGCAGACGGGATTTAACGGCCTGCATGTCGTTATCGCTACCATACAGCGCCACCGGAGCATCGGTCTTAAGTTGATGTGACTTAACCCAGGAGCTGAGTTGTTCATCATTCATCTTGTCGAGCCAGGCGGCAGACAGGTTCAGTGCGGAAGGTTCGTGTCCTGAAGGACCATTGAGCGATTGTGGCCAGCCGTTGTAAAAAGCGCTCTGACGGGTATCGATCGCCGCGCCTTGCTTTTGCTGTAACTGGTTGAGGGTGAGCGCCTGTGCTGTTTCAGCAGCCCAGGAAGAAGCGCAAGCGAGCCCTAAAGCCAGTGCCAGCGCGGTCATTTGAGAAACACGTTTCATCGAATAGCCCGACATTGAAAAAAAGAAGACGACATTCTGTGCCGCCAGTTACGTAAAAACCTTGCGTTAACGCAGCATATCGCCACATTCACGCCCAGTTTTCCATCTGAAATACGCGGCCTGCAGGCGGGACATCCTGCGCATCATGCGTGACTTGTACCACCGGGATCCCCAGCTTACGCACCTCGGTGAAGACCCATTGGCGAAAGTTATCGCGTAGCGACGCATCCAGCCTGCTAAAGGGTTCATCAAGTAACAGCGCCTGGGGCTGCGCCAGCAGCGCGCGGAGCAGGGCGACACGTGAGCGTTGTCCGCCGGAGAGTGATGCCGGATCGCGCGAATAAAAACCTGCCAGGTCAGCGCGTGCGAGAGCGCATTCAATCTCATGGCGTCTGGCGGGACCTTGCAGGCTGGCGGGTAAGGCCAGCAGTAAATTCTGCCCAACGCTGAAATGGTCAAACAGCAGCGCATCCTGGAACAAAATGCCAATCTGGCGCTGCGCGGTAGGTAACGTATCGATGCGTCGTTCATTAAGCCACAGTTCGCCTGAGGCCTGGAACTGGGGAGACAACGCCCCGATCATCCATGAAAACAGCGAAGATTTCCCGCTGCCGGAAGGTCCCATAATTGTGACAATGTCACTTTTGTTAACCTGAAAATTAACGTCTTTCACCAGTGCTTTCGCGCCCTGATACAACGAAACGCCTCGTACGGTAAGCATTAGCGGAGTCCTTGTCGAAAGCGGCCGATCCACGCGGCGAGAAAGGCTGCAAGTGCGAAAACGAGCAGTGGTAAAAGCAGCTGCCACAACGCTTGTGTTGCCAGAATCGCACTGCTACCGCCGCTGCTTAATGCCACCGCTTCGGTGGTTAACGTAGGATAGCGTCCGGCACCTAGCCACAGCGTTGGCATATACTGGGCGATACTAACCGAGAAGCCAACCGCGAAGGCAATCAATGCCGGGCGCGCCAGCTGCGGGCATTTCACCAGCCAGAATATCCGCCCCCGCGTCCAGCCCAGGGTTTGCGCAATCAAAATTAATCGTGGGTCAATGCGCTGCCACGCCGGTTTAAGCACAAATAGCATCCAGGGCATCACCCACAGCAGGTGGCCCCAGATAATGGTCGTCATCAGTCCATCTTGTTCGGCATATAACGCCAGCAGATATTGTCCGGTTACCAGCGGTAGCGCAGGCAAAATGAGCGGTAGCCAGACCCAGCGGTGTCCGGTTTGTGGACCCCATTCCAGCCAGGCAAAAAGTATCAGAAGCGCCAGCACGCTGGAAAGGAGCCCCAGTTGCAGGCTATTGCTGAGCGCCTCGTTGTTTAGCGAGGAATAGCTGGCGATAAGCGCCAGTACCAGCGCGCATACCACACCGCTGACGGGCAAAATCTGTACCAGCGGGCGTACGATTGTCATAGATGAAAAATGCTGGCGTTCACCGTTTACTGCCGGAATAGTATGTCGCCAGGTACGCCAGAGCAGATAACCCACCAGCGCGATAACAAGGAGTAACAGCACCAGCAACAGACTGGCAAGTGCGCCTTTCGCCTGCTGTTCGACGTCGCCCTGACTGAGCCACTGCCAGCTCAATACGGCAAGCGTTGGCGGATTGCCGGGGCCAAGAACGATTGCCACATCAACAACGGAGAGTGACCAGGCCACGACTGCCAGCATAGCTTTACCTAATGCCGGGCCGATAGCGGGCAGAACCAGCCAGTTCAGGCATTGCAGTCGGCTGTAACCCAGCGAATCCAATACGATAACCTGCTGAGAAAGTTGTTTTTCACTCAGCAGGGCCGAGAGAATCCATAACAAAAAAGCGCTCTCTTTCACCGCCAGCGTTACGCCAAGTCCAATGCCGTAGCGGTCCGGCTGTGGGCTGAAGAACGCAAGCCATTGCCAGAGCAGGCCGCCTTCAGCAAAAACCAACAGCACGCTCGTGGAGAAGGCAACGTGCGGAATTGCCAGCAGCCACGGAAGACGCGTATACAGACGTACCCAGCCTGCGCCGGGCCACAAGGCGAGGATCGCCAGCAGCGCGATAATCAGCGCGCCCCCAGCCGCGAGGCCGACGGAAACCAGCGTTGCCAGTAACGCCTGCGGGAGTTGAGGATCGGCAAAGAGCGCCAGCCAGTGTGTGGTACTAAGCGCCGGTGTTATCAGAGACCATGCCGCTGGCGCCAACGGCAGATAAACTGCCGCCATGATGGCCCAGAGTAGCAGAATTAATGCGTACCGTAGCGGCGTAGCCATTCTTGTTCCAGAGCGTTTACCCAGGCTGCATGCGGTTCTGGCAACACGGCAGGGAGCCCCTGTGGGATCCGCGCCAGCAGCGCATCACGCTGTTCGTCAGGCAATTTTTGTGGATCAAGCACCGAAGGATCTCCCCAGATAGCCGGGTCAGCTTTGCGCAGTTGTGCTTCAGGAGAAAGCAGGAAGTTTGCCACGACTTTTGCTCCGGCACTGGCGTGGGCATTCGCCGGAATGGCAACAAAGTGCACGTTGCCGAGCATGCCCTGTGAGAAACCAAAACTGTAGCTGCTTTTAGGCAATTCGCCGCTCGCCACTTTTTGCTGCGCGTGGGCAGGGTTAAAGGTCAATGATAAACGCAGGGTGCCGCTATTGAGCAGTGCATCCATTCGTGCTGGCGTGGGCGGAAAATCTTTGCCTTCACGCCAAAGTACAGGATGCAAGGTATCAAGATACTGCCACAATGGCGCGGTAACTTCGGCGAATGTCTCTGCATCTGGCGCAACTTTCAATGCCTGTGGTTTGGTGGTGAGCGAAATTAGCAACTGCTCAAGGAAAGCCGTTCCGGTAAAGTCTGGCGGGCGTGGATAGGTAACCGTGCCAGGGTGCGCCTGCGCAAATTCGAGAAGTGCCTGCGGAGATAACGGCGGCTGCGCGGTGAGATCGCGCCGGGCAATAAAGGTGAGTTGGGCACCGCCCCACGGTGATTCAGCCCCATCTGTTGGAACGGAGAAATCTTCGGTCACCGGTTTTTGTGTATCAACATAGCGCCAGTTAGGCAGCGATTGTGCCCACTGGGTTTGCAGCAGCCCGGCTTCTTTTAGCGTACGGAAGTTTTCGCCGTTAACCCACAGTAAATCGACAGAGCCGCCGGTTTTTCGCCCGGATGCCGCTTCCGTCTGGATGCGTTTTACGGCATCGGCGGCGTCTGCCAGGCGCACGATTTTCAGTTTAATGTCGTAGTGCGTTTTCATCTCGCCGCTAACCCAGTCGAGATACTGGTTAACTGCATTGTCGCCACCCCAGGCGTTGAACCACACCGTTTGACCACGGGCGTCATTTTTGATTTGTTGCCAGCTGGCGTCCTGGGCAAACGTCGCCAGCGGGCAGAGCAACAAACTCAGACACAATAAGCAGTAACGCATAATATCTCCATGGTTAAAAATGGGGGAAGGTCTCAGCTTTTTTTCCGTTGGCGCTCAAGATAAAGGCTTCTCGCTATCGATATCACCACGCTTAGGGCAAACAGGACAAACAGACCCGTCACAAACCAAAATGTGCCGCCGGTTAACAGGCTTCCCGCCCATGAGTAGACGATAGTGGCGGGTAACTGTCCGATGCCGGTGGCGATGAAAAAATGGCGAAAACGAATTGAGGTCAGGCCAGCCGCGTAGCTTACCGGGTCGAACGGCACAAAAGGTAACAGGCGGCAGACCAGAATAGTGTGCTTACCATAGCGCTCGAAAAAAGCGTCCATATTGTTCAGCACCGTTTTTCCGGTCAGCTTTTCCACCGCACCGCGACCTAAAATGCGGGCAATAAAAAAGCACAGCGCCGCACCTGCCATTGCGCTGCTCCAGGATAGTACGCCGCCCCAAAATGCGCCAAACAGCGAGGCATTGGCAAACGTGATCACAAACGCAGGAAGCGGTGCAACGATGGCCTGTAAGATCATCAGGAAGAACGACACCACCGCCGCCTGGGTTCCATAAGAACGAATAAAGTTCTCAAGAGCATGCTGATCGAGTGTGGTAAATGCTGTCAGGCTGCCGTGGAGAAAATCACTCACGCCAGGTATCCATGCCCATGCCATTAGCCCGAGCAGTAGCAGAGCAATCAAACCCGCCCGGTAATAGCGAGTCAGCCGCGCTTTATTCCGTTTTATCATTTACCCGTACACTCATGGTTGGCTGACGGATCGATGTGCTTATATCGGGCCCAGGCTTTGGCTGCCTGAACGAGGGCGAATAACGCCAGCCCTGCCACGCTGAGCTTACCGATGAATACCAGGGTAATGCCTTCGCTGGCGAGTTCATGCGACATCAGCGTATAGATAAAGATACCGGGTAAGGTGGTAAGTGCCGATATTACGGTAAATGACCAGAACGGAATGGCCGTCAGCCCATAGGCGTAATTTTGAATATTATAGGGGAACAGCGGCACGAGCCGGGTCAGGATTAGAAAGTCTACTCCGCTATGGGCAATGCCTTTTTCGATAGCCTGAAACGTCGCCGTGTGCCCAACGTATTTCAGTAGTAGATCCCGTCCAAGCCAGCGAGCCAGCAAAAACGACAGCGCTGAGGCCACGGTTGCTGCCACTAAAGAGATAAGCGTCCCAGCCACGGGGCCAAACAGCACACCGCCGACGATCACCAGGATGCTGCCTGGGATCAGACACAGCGCTGCAACAATAAACAGCAGGATATAAAGCGTATAGCCGAACATACCGCTTTGGCGGATAACGTCTTGTAAATGATGGAAATTGGTTATCAGGTCGGTCAGACCATAATGATGGAAAACTCCCGCCAGAACGCAGAACAGGACCGCGACAATCAGCAGCCGGTATTCTGCTTTATGCGAACTTCTTTTTCATGGGGGTTCTCCTGTAAAACCGAGTGCAATGGAGCATTTTCGTCAGCGAAAAGCGCGCGCGAAGATATAATAAATTCCCGGCCGTAACAATGTATTACCGTCACTTTATTGATTTTGCACAGAATAAACAGACTCTCCAGGCCGGGCCTGGAGAGTAAAAAGACGCAGAAGGTCAGACGCGGAATTTAGCCCATACAGGCGCATGGTCGGACGGTTTTTCCATGCTGCGAATTTCATAGTCGATGCCGGTTTCTTCACAGCGTTCCGCCAGCGGGTTGCTCGCCAGCAGCAGATCGATACGCAGGCCACGGTTATCGTCAAAGCCTTTTGAACGATAGTCGAACCACGAGAACTGGTCATTCTTTTCAGGATTTGCGTGACGGTAAGTATCCACCAGACCCCAGCCCAGCAGGCGTTCCATCCACTCACGCTCCTCCGGCAGGAAGGAACATTTACCGGTACGCAGCCAGCGTTTACGGTTTTCTTCGCCAATGCCGATATCGAGATCGGTTGGGCTAATATTCATATCGCCCATGATCAATACCGGATTGTCGCGTTTCAGCTCTGTCTCCAGATAGTTTTGCAGGTTCTGATAAAACGCGGCTTTGGCCGGGAATTTGGTTTCATGGTCACGGCTTTCGCCCTGCGGGAAATAGCCGTTGATCACCGTGATGCTGCCCAGAGGGGACGGAATTTCTGCCATGATGATCCGACGCTGCGCTTCTTCGTCATCGCCCGGGAAGCCACGACGTACCGCAATTGGCGTTTCTTTCGTTAACAGCGCCACGCCGTAATGACCTTTCTGGCCGTGATAAAAGACGTTGTAACCGAGCTTTGCTACCTCTTCGAGAGGGAACATATCGTCGTGGACTTTTGTCTCCTGTAAGCCAATAACATCCGGTTGGTGTTTTTCGACAATGGCTGCCAGTTGATGGGGACGGGCACGCAGGCCGTTGATATTAAAAGAGACAAATTTCATAGTCGCTGCCACTTTGCAAGATGAATAGTGCAAGGATGTTAGCAGAATTTCTGCAGCCTGACTGCTTCTTGTCACCTGATTCCAACAATGATTGCTAATGGTGTTAACGATGGAGCAAAAACTGCACCGTTTTGGCGCGAAGCGCGTCGGAATGGAGCAATAATTTCCGAAAAATTTCGTATACGATCACAATTCCAGAATTATATTTGGCGACTGAATAAAACTGCGTTTTTTCCTCTGTTTAGTCGCCTGATGCGCAAACATATTCACTTTATATGCACATGCAGTGAATATCGCCACGTTGTAACTTGTTGATATTCCGTCATCGACCTCCGTTTATGCACTTTTTTCGCTGGCTGGCACGAACCCTGCAATCTACATTTACACCGCAAACACTATATTTATTAACATATAAATAACCTTTTATTTACCGTTGAGGTCGCTATGTCTCTGTCAATTACGCGTGAAAATTTTGATGAATGGATGATGCCCGTATACGCTCCGGCCCCTTTTATTCCGGTGCGGGGTGAAGGTTCACGTCTGTGGGATCAGCAGGGTAAAGAGTATATCGATTTCGCGGGAGGCATTGCGGTTAACGCGCTGGGTCACGCCCACCCGGCATTGCGCGAGGCATTAAACGACCAGGCGAGCAAATTTTGGCATACGGGAAATGGCTACACCAACGAGCCGGTACTGCGTCTGGCGAAAAAGCTGATTGACGCCACCTTCGCCGAGCGCATTTTCTTCTGTAACTCCGGTGCAGAAGCCAACGAAGCGGCACTAAAACTGGCGCGTAAATATGCCCACGATCGTTTTGGCAGCCAGAAGAGCGGGATTGTAGCGTTTAAAAATGCTTTCCATGGCCGCACGCTGTTTACCGTCAGCGCCGGAGGACAGCCTGCCTATTCACAGGATTTCGCGCCGCTGCCGCCGGATATCCGTCATGCCGTATACAACGATCTCGATTCTGCCAGCCAACTGATTGATGACACCACCTGTGCGGTTATCGTGGAGCCTGTGCAGGGTGAAGGCGGTGTGGTACCGGCAACAAAAGCCTTTTTGCAGGGGCTACGTGAGTTATGCGATCGCCATAATGCGCTGCTGATTTTTGATGAAGTTCAGACCGGCGTTGGCCGTACCGGGGAGCTGTATGCCTATATGCACTACGGCGTGACGCCGGATCTGCTGACGACAGCAAAAGCGCTGGGCGGTGGTTTCCCCATCGGCGCACTGCTGGCGACAGAGCGTTGCGCCAGCGTGATGACGGTTGGTACACACGGTACAACGTACGGCGGAAACCCGCTGGCGACGGCGGTGGCAGGTAAATTGCTGGAAATTGTGAATACACCGGAAGTGCTCAACGGAGTAAAACAGCGCCACGACTGGTTTGTGGAGCGTATAAACGCCATTAACGAACGTTTTGGACTGTTTAGTGAAATTCGTGGACTCGGACTGCTGATCGGCTGCGTGCTGAACGCGGAATTTGCCGGGAAAGCGAAACTCATCTCGCAAGAAGCGGCTGTTGCCGGGGTGATGGTACTGATCGCTGGCGCTAACGTGGTGCGTTTTGCGCCAGCGCTCAACGTCAGCGAAGAAGAAGTCGCCACCGGACTGGATCGCTTTGCGCTGGCCTGCGAACGCATTAAAGCAGGAGGTTCATCATGATGGTGATTCGTCCCATTGAACGCGCGGATATCACCGCGTTGATGCAGCTTGCCAGTAAGACCGGCGGCGGGTTGACCTCGCTACCGGCGAATGAAGCTACGCTGATGGCGCGTATCGAACGTTCACTCCAAACCTGGCGCGGTGAGTTGCCAAAAAGTGAGCAGGGATATGTGTTTGTGCTTGAAGACAGTACCAGCGGAACCGTGGCCGGGATTTGCGCCATTGAGGTAGCGGTAGGGCTTAACGATCCCTGGTACAACTACCGGGTTGGTACCCTGGTCCACGCCTCGAAAGAGCTGAATGTCTATAACGCGCTGCCGACGCTGTTTCTGAGTAACGATCACACGGGTAGCAGCGAGCTTTGCACGCTGTTTCTCGATCCGGACTGGCGAAAAGAAGGCAACGGCTATTTGCTGTCAAAATCGCGCTTTATGTTTATGGCGGCCTTTCGCGACCGATTTAATGAGAAAGTCGTGGCCGAAATGCGCGGCGTGATTGATGAGCACGGTTACTCGCCGTTCTGGCAAAGCCTTGGTAAACGCTTTTTCTCAATGGAGTTCAGCCGGGCGGATTTTCTCTGCGGGACAGGGCAGAAAGCCTTTATTGCTGAACTGATGCCCAAGCATCCTATTTATACCCATTTTCTGTCTGATGAAGCGCAAGGCGTGATTGGTCAGGTGCATCCGCAAACGGCTCCTGCTCGGGCAGTGCTGGAGAAAGAAGGGTTTCGCTACCGTAACTATGTCGATATTTTCGACGGCGGGCCGACCCTGGAATGTGATATTGACCGGGTGCGGGCTATCCGTAAAAGCCGACTGGTGGAAGTGGCGGAAGGTCAGCCAGCAACCGGTGATTATCCGGCCTGTCTGGTTGCCAATGAAAACTATCAAAACTTCCGCGTCATGCTGGTTCGCGCAGACCCGGATACCCAACGTCTGGTACTGACGGCGGCGCAACTGGATGCCCTGAAATGCCACGCGGGCGACCATGTACGTTTTGTACGTCTTTGTGCAGAGGAGAAAACAGCATGACACTATGGATAAACGGTGACTGGGTGACGGGGCTGGGCGAGCGTCGGGTGAAAACCAACCCGGTAAGCGGTGATGTGCTGTGGCACGGTAATGATGCAGATGCAAGGCAGGTGACGCAAGCGTGCCTGGCCGCACGCGCGGCCTTTGCCGGTTGGGCTAAACAGCCTTTCAGCGCACGCCAGACTATTGTTGAAAAGTTTGCTTTATTGCTGGAAAGCAATAAAGCCGAGCTAACTCAGATTATCGCCAAGGAAACCGGAAAACCTCATTGGGAAGCCGCGACTGAACTGACGGCGATGATCAATAAAATCGCCATCTCCGTCAAAGCTTATCATGCCCGTACCGGTGAGCAGCACAGCGAACTACCGGATGGTGCGGCAACGTTGCGCCATCGCCCACACGGCGTGCTGGCGGTTTTTGGTCCGTATAACTTCCCCGGTCATTTACCCAATGGTCATATTGTTCCGGCATTGCTGGCAGGCAATACGTTGATTTTCAAACCCAGCGAGTTGACGCCGTGGACCGGTGAAGCAGTAACAAAACTGTGGGAGCAGGCGGGGTTGCCGCCGGGCGTGCTGAATCTGGTGCAGGGCGGACGTGAAACGGGACAGGCGCTGAGTGCGCTGGAAGACCTTGATGGCCTGCTGTTTACCGGCAGTGCGAATACCGGTTATCAGCTGCATAAGCAGTTATCCGGCCAGCCGGAAAAAATCCTTGCCCTGGAGATGGGGGGCAACAACCCGCTGATTATTGAGAATCCGGAAGATATTGATGCCGCAGTGCATCTGACCATTCAGTCCGCATTTGTCACCGCCGGACAGCGCTGTACCTGTGCCCGCCGCCTGCTCGTAAAAAAAGGCGCGCAGGGTGATGCGTTCCTGAAGCGTCTGGTGGAGGTTAGTCAGCGTTTAATGCCCGGCAACTGGGATGCACAACCGCAGCCATTTATGGGTGGACTAATTTCCGAACAGGCAGCGCAACACGTCTATGATGCCTGGCAGCGTCTGGCGTCGTTGGGCGGCCGTACGCTGTTAGCGCCACGTCTGTTAAATGCCGGAACGTCACTGTTGACCCCTGGAATCATCGAACTGACCGGGGCGGGGAACGTACCTGATGAAGAGGTTTTCGGTCCGCTGCTCGGCGTCTGGCGTTATGACAGCTTTGATGATGCGATTCGTATGGCGAACAACACCCGCTTTGGATTGTCGTGTGGGTTAGTTTCGCCCGATCGCGGCCAGTTTGAACAGCTACTGTTGGAGGCGCGGGCAGGGATCGTCAACTGGAATAAGCCGTTAACCGGCGCTGCCAGTACCGCACCGTTTGGCGGTGTAGGCGCTTCCGGGAACCATCGCGCCAGCGCGTGGTATGCCGCAGATTATTGCGCCTGGCCGATGGCAAGTCTGGAATCCCCGGCCTTAACGCTGCCAACGGCGCTTAGCCCGGGACTGGATTTTTCTCGCGAGGATAAGCTATGAAAGCCCGTGAGGTAAATTTTGATGGTTTGGTGGGGCTAACTCACCACTATGCTGGATTGTCATTTGGTAATGAGGCCTCAACCAAACATCGATTTCAGGTGTCGAACCCGCGTCTGGCGGCAAAGCAAGGTCTGCTGAAGATGAAAGCACTGGCGGATGCAGGATTTCCTCAGGCGGTGATCCCGCCCCACGAGCGGCCTTATATTCCGGTTCTGCGTCAGTTGGGTTTTAGCGGCAGTGACGAACAGGTGCTGGATAAAGTGTCGCGTCAGGCGCCTCACTGGCTCTCCAGTGCCAGCTCCGCATCGCCTATGTGGGTAGCGAATGCGGCAACGGTGTGCCCTTCGGCAGACTCGCTGGACGGGAAAGTGCATCTGACGGTGGCGAATCTGAATAATAAGTTCCACCGTTCACTGGAAGCGCCTACTACCGAAGCATTGTTACGGGCGATTTTCCGTGATGAGAATAGCTTTGCAGTCCACGGTGCGTTACCCCAGGTTGCGCTTTTTGGCGATGAAGGGGCGGCAAACCATAACCGCCTCGGTGGAGATTACGGTGACCCCGGCGTACAGCTGTTTGTTTACGGTCGTGAAGAAGGCAATGCATCCCAACCGAAGCGCTATCCTGCAAGGCAATCCCGTGAGGCCAGCGAGGCGGTCGCGCGACTGAATCAGGTCAACCCACATCAGCGCATTTTTGCTCAGCAAAACCCGGACGTTATCGATCTTGGCGTGTTCCATAACGATGTGATTGCGGTGTCGAATCGCCAGGTGCTGTTTTGTCATCAGCAGGCGTTTGTCAGACAGCAGGCATTGTTAGAGCAGTTGCGCAGCCAGGTGGCAGGTTTTACCCCGCTGGAAGTCCCGACAGCGGAAGTGTCGGTGCAGGATGCCGTGACCACTTATCTGTTTAACAGTCAGTTGCTGAGTCGTAGTGACGGTTCGATGATGCTGGTCCTGCCACAGGAGTGTCGGGAGCATGCTGGCGTGTGGCGGTATTTGAACCGGCTTCTCGAGGAAGACAATCCGATCGATGACCTGCGGGTATTCGATCTGCGTGAAAGTATGTCCAACGGCGGTGGTCCGGCATGCTTGCGCCTGAGAGTGGTGCTCACTCCGCAGGAACAGCAGGCGGTGAATCCGGCGGTTATCATGAACGACACGCTGTTTAACACGTTGAATAACTGGGTTGACCGTTACTATCGCGATCGTCTTACCGCTGCCGACCTTGCCGACCCACAGCTGTTGCGCGAGGGGCGTGAAGCGCTGGATACGCTGACGCAATTGCTCAACCTCGGCTCAATGTATCCTTTCCAGCAGGAGGGGATGCACCATGGATAACTTTCTGGCGATCACGCTCGCAGGTGCCACTCCAGAGAAAACGCAAGGAACCACTCATGGTTTTGACTGGCAGTGGATCGGTCACGGAATTCTGGAACTGACGCCGCTTGCACCCGTTGAACATTCTCTGGTGCTGTCTGCGGGGATCCATGGCAATGAAACCGCGCCGGTAGAGATACTCGATTCATTGCTTTCCAGTCTGTTTAGCGGCGAGCTGACACTGACATGGCGGCTGCTGGTGATTCTGGGAAACCCGCAGGCGCTGGCTGCGGGAAAACGATATTGTCATAGCGACCTGAATCGTATGTTTGGCGGCCGGTGGCAGATTTTTACCGCGAGTGAAGAAACGCACCGAGCCCACGAGCTTGAGCTGTGTCTTGAAGATTTTTATTCGCGCGCAAAGGAGCCTGTGCGCTGGCATTTGGATCTGCACACCGCGATCCGCGGTTCACAGCATCTGCGCTTTGGCGTATTGCCACAACGCAACGTTGCCTGGGACGAGGATTTTCTTGAATGGCTGGGAGATGCGGGACTGGAAGCGCTGGTTTTCCATCAGACGCCTGGCGGCACGTTCACCCATTTTAGCGGGGAACATTTTGGTGCGTTGGCCTGTACGTTGGAACTGGGTAAAGCGCTGCCGTTCGGGCAAAACGATCTTACCCAGTTTGCACAAACGGCAGACGCACTGGAGAAATTGCTGCAGGGCGAGCGGGTGTCGACGAGAGAAATATCCCCGCTGCGTTATCGCGTGGTGTCGCAAATCACGCGTCGTAGCGACGATTTCATTCTCCACATGGATAACCAGACGCTAAACTTTACCCCCTTTAAAGAAGGCACCTTGCTGGCGCAGGACGGAGATGAACGTTTTATCGTCACCCATGATGTTGAATACGTTCTTTTTCCCAACCCTAACGTGGCCTGCGGTTTACGTGCCGGATTGATGCTCGAAAAGTTGTGATCAATATATTCGCCCTGCAGGATTATCCTTTAGGGCTTATTTTTGCGTGCTGTTTTTATTTATTACGGATTATTCCTGGTGAGTTGCTTTCTTAATAAACAGGGTTCAGGTATAGTTCTCCATAATCCTTTCAAAATCATCCTGTTGTAATTTTTTATTGCAACTCTGCGCAATTTATTCTTTTTTTCTTCATAATTGATGAAAGTTTGTTTTTTACACTTTCACTGTTTTACCGTTGCTCTGATTAATTGACGCTTAAGCCGGTAAAGTTAATCTCGTCAACACGACATCACATTGCATAAGAGTCGCATGAGTGTCGTAAAAATAACTGAAAGAAAGGATAGAAATTATGCGTAAACTGACTGCTCTGTTTGTTGCCTCTACTCTGGCGCTGGGTGCTGCGAACCTGGCTCATGCTGCTGACACTACAACAGCTGCACCAGCGGATGCTAAACCGATGATGCATCACAACGGTAAATTTGCCCCGCATCACGACATGATGTTTAAAGACCTGAACCTGACCGACGCGCAGAAACAGCAGATTCGCGAGATCATGAAAGGCCAGCGCGATCAGATGAAACGTCCGCCGCTGGAAGAACGCCGTGCAATGCACGATATCATCGCCAGCGATAGCTTCGATAAAGCGAAAGCCGAAGCGCAGATTGCGAAGATGGAAGAACAGCGCAAAGCCAACATGCTGGCGCATATGGAAACTCAGAACAAAATTTACAACATTCTGACCCCGGAACAGAAAAAGCAGTTTAATGCCAATTTTGAGAAGCGTCTGACAGAACGTGCAGCGCAGAAAGGTAAAATGCCGGAAGCTGCCGAGTAATCGATCAGCGTCTACACTAAATCATTCACACTGTGTCGCGCTGATTGCCGCACAGTGTGAAACCAAACTCAAGACCGCCGCTCTTGTCCACAACACGTATAACGATGTGGGCAGGATCGGCGGTTTTTTCATTTCTGCCTATTGCACCGGACGCACGACACGCTATTCTCCTGAAGCCCGCGAAAATTCTACCTGGATCAGCGCGTTATTCTTTTTTGCAAAATGCCGGGTTCATCGCTAAGGCAAATCAACTCTGCTGCCGATAACAATAATCTGCAGGGTGAACATAATAATGATGATTTATGGCTGTCTGTTTACGGCAGGCTGCCATGCTGCTCCTTTCTGGAGGGATGATGGAATACTTTGATATCCGCAAAATGCCGGTTAATCTCTGGCGAAATGGTGCGGGAGAAACGCGTGAGATTTGCTGTTTTCCGCCAGCAACACGAGATTTTCACTGGCGGGCGAGTATCGCCTCCATTGCAGCAAACGGCGAGTTTTCACTTTTCCCGGGTGTAGAGCGCGTGATTACCCTGCTGGAAGGCGGAGAAGTGACCCTGGAAGAGTCGAACACCTTCACGCATACCCTGAAACAGCATCAGCCTTTTACCTTTGCCGGTGACAAGGTGGTAAAAGCGAAGCTGACGGAAGGGCAGATGTCGATGGATTTTAATATCATGACCCGACGAGATGTTTGCCAGGCAAAAGTCAGAGTGGCCGATCGCACCTTTACGACCTTTGGTTCACGCGGCGGCGTGGTGTTTGTTATCAGCGGCGCCTGGCAACTGGGCGATAAACTGCTAACGGCCGACCAGGGTGCGAGCTGGCATGACGGCAAACACACATTACGACTGCTGGAACGCGAGGGAAAATTGCTGTTCAGCGAGATTAACTGGATGCCGGGGCATTCTCCGGATGCAGTTCAATAATGTCATATTGACCAGACAGAACAGGCCGGCAGAGAATTTTGTAGCCATCATGGTCAAAGCCTGCTGGCATACGCGCCAGGGTAGTCGCTTCATCCAGCGTTGAAACGGCTCCCAGCCACAGCCAGTTGTTGATGATATGGTACTGTGTCATTTCGGCACCGGTTTCTTGCAAGGCAATGGCATTGCTCCATGGCCAGCAAATCACTTTCACTCTTTCCAGCGCCTCTAGCAGACGCGAGTGATGCGCTTCATGACTCTCTTTCCCGCAGCACGCCCCGGCGCAGCGTTTAAGCGCGGAGCGAAAACAGGCACGCCCGCGACTCAGGGGTTCCAGCCCCAACAGGCCGTAGCACAGCTGCTGTTCATCCGCGAGGTTTTGCAACGCTTGTAGCGCTGCGCGACGATGGGCAAACAGGCCAAACAGATTGGGTGCATGGGAGAAATCAATATCTCGTGCGTAGACAACCTGAACAGTTCGGTCGGTAAGCTGCAAGGCGCAAAGCTGACGATTGCGCCGTAGTCGTTTATTAAACAACGGCTGTTGTTCTTTGATCAACCGCGCTTCCAGCAGCAGGGCACCAATTTCTCCCGCCGTACAAATCCAGCTAATGCGTTTGGCCTGACGCAGCATTGCCGCTTCGTCCGCGGTACGCAGGTGTGCCAGCACGCGGCTGCGAATATTGACGCTTTTACCAATGTAGAGAGGCATAGTGTCGCTTTCACTGTGAAACAGATAGACGCCTGGTGCGGTGGGAAGCGCACTCAAAAATGGACGCAGGTGTTCTGGATATTCATAGATTGCTGCTGCCTCAAATGTCAGGCGTGGGGCTGATTGACGCCGTACCACTTCTCACTCCGGATGCTGGTTATTCATCCAGTGTAGCAGTTTGAAACCGATTAAAAAAGCGGCATCAGACCAGGGGGAGGGGCCGGACAGCGGTGATCCCCGTGCTATCCGGCGATATGTGATTAAAAAAATTACGCTTTTTTCCAGAAGTCATCAAACACCGTGATCGGTGTGCGACGTTTGTGCTCGGTCTTCAGATACCAGCCTTCAATTTTATTCGCGATGTCGGCAGCCAGCGTTTTTCCTTCCAGATAATCGTCGATGTTGTCATAGGTGACGCCTAATGCGGCTTCATCCGGCAGAGAAGGGCGATCGTCTTCGAGGTCGGCGGTTGGCGCTTTCTTATATAAATGTTCCGGGCAACCCAGCGCGGCAAGCAGCTGCTTACCCTGACGCTTGTTCAGGCGGAAAATAGGGTTAATGTCAGTACCGCCATCGCCGTATTTGGTGAAAAATCCGGTGATGGCTTCTGCTGCATGATCGGTACCCACGACAACACCGCTGGTCATTCCGGCGATACTGTACTGGGCCTTCATACGTTCACGGGCTTTTTCATTGCCACGGACAAAATCGCTCAGTTCAATACCCGCTTCACGCAGGGCCTGTTCACTGGCCAGTACCGCACCCTTAATATTTACTGTGAGCACGCGGTCAGGTTGGATAAAGGCGATGGCATCCTGACAGTCCTGTTCATCAGCCTGAACGCCATACGGCAGACGTACGGCAATAAACTGCAGCGCGTCATTCCCCGTTTCTTCGCGAAGCTCGGAAATAGCCATCTGGCAAAGTTTTCCCGCGAGCGTTGAGTCCTGTCCGCCGCTTATCCCTAATACCAGTGATTTCAGAAAAGGGTAGGTTTGCAGGTAGGATTTCAAGAAATCCACGCTGCGGCGAATTTCCTCTTCTGCATTAATTTGCGGTTTTGCGCCAAGCGCCTGGATTATCTCTTGCTGCAGAGTCATTTAACCCCCTCCGAAAAATGAAATGATCAAAAAAATGATGTGTTAAAGCTAACGCGTTGGGACCCAAACGACAAGGGATGCAGGCCTGATCTAACATCATTTTGTTTTAATAGAATTTTCCGAAACGACCTAAGTATCATCTGATTGCTTGAAAAATGTGTTGTTGTGCTCCAGGCTTATATAACACGCTGAAATACAAGAGGACGGAATATGAACAAGAACCTAACAGGAATTCTAAGCGCAGCGGCTGTTTTGACTATGCTGGCAGGGTGTACGGCCTACGATCGCACCAAAGACCAATTTGTTCAGCCCGTGGTGAAAGATGTGAAGAAAGGGATGAGCAGGGCGCAGGTGGCGCAGATTGCCGGTAAACCTTCTTCTGAAGTCAGCATGATTCATGCGCGAGGGACATGCCAGACCTACATCCTGGGTCAACGAGATGGTAAAGCTGAAACCTATTTTGTTGCTTTAGACGACACCGGACATGTGATTAACTCCGGTTACCAGACCTGCGCAGAGTACGACACTGACCCGCAGGCGGCGAAGAAGTAACAACTGCTTATTGCCTGAGCTCTCTGGAAAACCGGCCATCGTGCCGGTTTTTTTGTGCCGAACGATCTTATTTATTGCTGCGAATTATTTGCCCGAAATGTGAGGGGGGTCATAACGACAGGTCAAGGAGAGACAATTTAGTTGGTCAAGGAAATACCATCCACCGGTGCAATCCCGTATACTCATTTCAGCCACCTAAAAAAGTAATTTAGCTGACGCAAGTTACCCAGAGCATGGATGCAGGTTATGGCTTGCGGAGTGTCTGGTTGACAGATAATCGCACATGAGGATCGTTTTAATGGAAAAGAAACACATTTATCTGTTTTGTTCTGCGGGCATGTCGACTTCATTGTTGGTTTCGAAGATGCGTGCTCAGGCCGAAAAATACGAAGTACCGGTTATTATTGAAGCATTTCCTGAAACGCTGGCCGGAGAAAAAGGTCCTGTCGCCGATGTCGTGTTATTAGGTCCACAAATTGCTTATATGTTGCCCGAAATTCAGCGTTTGTTACCCAACAAGCCTGTGGAAGTGATTGACTCGCTGCTGTATGGCAAAGTCGATGGTTTAGGCGTGCTTAAGGCTGCTGTTGCAGCAATTAAAAAAGCCGCAGCAAATTAATTATTTTATTTTAATTTTTCCCGTCAAAGAGTTATTTCATTAACATTCACCGCAATTTTTAATTGCGGTATTTAAGGGTATTTTTCTATGAGTAACGCTATTGCTTCACTTGAAAAGGTACTCCTTCCTTTTGCTGTAAAAATTGGAAAGCAGCCACACGTTAATGCAATCAAGAACGGCTTTATTCGTTTAATGCCGTTAACCCTCGCAGGGGCCATGTTTGTATTAATCAATAACGTTTTCCTGAGCTTTGGGGAGGGGTCGTTTTTTTATTCAATGGGCATTCGACTTGATGCTTCAACTATTGAAACTTTGAATAGCTTGAAAGGCATTGGTGGAAACGTCTATAACGGTACGCTGGGTATCATGTCATTGATGGCACCGTTCTTTATCGGCATGGCGCTGGCAGAAGAACGTAAAGTCGACTCACTGGCTGCCGGGCTGTTATCCGTCGCCGCGTTTATGACCGTAACGCCTTATAGCGTGGGTGAAGCCTATGCCGTTGGCGCGAACTGGCTCGGCGGTGCCAATATTATTTCCGGTATTATTATCGGCCTTGCGGTCGCGGAAATGTTCACCTTTGTGGTTCGTCGCAATTGGGTCATTAAATTACCTGATAGCGTACCGACATCCGTATCGCGCTCTTTCTCTGCGCTGATTCCTGGCTTCCTTATCCTCTCCATTATGGGGATCATCGCCTGGGCACTGAACACCTGGGGTACGAACTTCCACCAAATCATTATGGATTCCATTTCAACTCCGCTGGCGTCGTTGGGCAGCGTGGTGGGCTGGGCCTACGTGATTTTTGTTCCGCTGCTGTGGTTCTTCGGTATTCACGGTTCACTGGCGCTGACTGCGCTGGACAGCGGTATCATGACGCCATGGGCGCTGGAAAACATCTCTATCTACCAACAGTTTGGTTCCGTAGATGCCGCGCTGGAAGCCGGTAAGACGTTCCACGTCTGGGCGAAACCGATGCTCGACTCCTATATTTTCCTTGGGGGTAGCGGAGCAACGCTGGGTCTAATTATCGCTATCTTCCTGGCATCGCGTCGTCCTGACTATCGTCAGGTTGCTAAACTGGCACTGCCGTCAGGTCTGTTCCAGATTAACGAACCTATCCTGTTCGGTCTGCCGATCATCATGAACCCGGTGATGTTTATCCCGTTCATTCTGGTGCAACCGATTCTGGCGGCGATTACGCTGGCAGCTTACTACTCAGGCATTATTCCACCGATTACCAACATTGCACCGTGGACTATGCCAACCGGTTTGGGCGCGTTCTTTAACACCAACGGTAGCGTCGCTGCTCTGCTGGTCGCGCTGTTCAACCTCGGTATCGCAACGCTGGTTTACCTGCCGTTCGTGGTGGTAGCCAACAAAGCGCAGAACGTTATTGACCAAGAAGAAAGCGAAGAAGATATCGCTAACGCATTAAAATTCTAAATTTAATCCGGCATGGCTTTACGGTCATGCCGGACTGAACCAGAGGAAAAAAGTATGTTGGATATCGAGAACATCGTCGATACGCAGTCAGAAGCAGAAGAACTTGAAGAAGTGGTGATGGGCCTCATCATCAACTCCGGTCAGGCGCGTAGCCTGGCGTACGGCGCACTCAAAATGGCCAAGCAGGGTGATTTCGAGTCAGCTAATACCATGATGGACCAGTCTCGTCTGGCGCTGAACGAAGCGCACCTCGTGCAAACGAAATTGATTGAAGGCGATCAGGGCGAAGGTAAAATGAAAGTTAGCCTGGTGCTGGTCCACGCACAGGACCACCTGATGACATCAATGCTGGCGCGTGAGCTGGTGACTGAACTGATTGAGCTTCACGAAAAGCTGAAATAGCGAGGAGTGCATAATGCAGCTACAGATTAACGCACCGGAAATCAAAACCGTTTATGAACAGCAGCTGTTTAATGGCAAAAATTTCCATGTGTTCATCTATAACAAAACTGAGAGCATCAGCGGGCTGCATCAGCATGACTACTATGAGTTTACCCTGGTTTTAACCGGGCGCTATTATCAGGAAATCAACGGTAAACGCGTACTGCTAGAACGTGGAGACTTTGTCTTTATCCCGTTGGGATCGCACCACCAGAGTTTTTATGATTTTGGTGCGACAAGGATCCTTAACGTTGGCATCAGTAAACGTTTTTTTGAACAGCACTATCACCCGCTGCTGCCATTTTGTTTCGTTGCATCGCAGGTCTACCGGGCGAATAACTCGTTTCTTACCTACATTGAAACGGTTATTGCATCACTTAACTTTCGTGAGAGCGGGCTGGATGAATTTGTAGAAGTGGTCACCTTCTATATTATAAATCGGTTACGCCATCATCGCGAAGAGCAGGTGCTGGATGATATTCCGCAGTGGCTTAAAACCACCGTCGAGACCATGCACGACAAACGGCAGTTTAGCGAGAATGCGCTGGAAAATATGGTACACCTGTCCGCGAAATCCCAGGAGTATCTGACCCGCGCTACCCAGCGTTATTACAGCAAAACGCCGATGCAGATTATTAATGAAATCCGCATTAACTTTGCTAAAAAACAGCTGGAAATGACGAACTATTCTGTAACGGATATTGCTTACGAGTCTGGCTACAGTAGTCCAAGCCTGTTTATTAAAACGTTTAAAAAGCTGACGTCGTTTACACCGAATAGCTACCGTAAGAAATTAACTGAATTTAATCAGTAGATATTATTTGCCAATAACCCATTTTTTATAGCTTGCCCAAAATAGCGTCGGGACAGCCACGCTATACCTGACAAACGGGTTGAGCATAATACACGTCAGTGTTTTTACACTGAAGGGAGAAAGTATGAGCCAGAAATTAAAAGTCGTCACTATCGGTGGCGGGAGCAGCTACACCCCTGAATTACTTGAAGGCTTTATTAAGCGCTATCATGAATTACCGGTTTCTGAGTTGTGGCTGGTTGATGTCGACGGTGGAAAAGAGAAGCTGGACATTATTTTTGACCTTTGCCAGCGCATGATCGACAAAGCCGGCGTACCGATGAAGTTGTTTAAAACGCTGGACCGCCGTGAAGCACTGAAAGATGCTGATTTCGTTACCACCCAACTGCGCGTAGGGCAACTGAAAGCCCGTGAAAAGGATGAACGCATTCCGCTGAGCCACGGTTATCTGGGACAGGAAACCAACGGTGCTGGTGGGCTGTTCAAAGGTCTGCGTACCATTCCGGTTATCTTTGATATTATTAAAGATGTGGAAGAACTGTGCCCGAATGCCTGGGTGATTAACTTTACTAACCCGGCAGGGATGGTGACTGAAGCGGTCTATCGCCACACAAATTTCAAGAAATTCATCGGCGTGTGTAATATTCCTGTCGGCATGAAAATGTTCATTAGCGATGTGCTGGCGCTGAAAGAGAGCGATGATTTATCCATCGATCTGTTCGGTCTGAACCACATGGTCTTTATTAAAGACGTGCTGGTGAACGGTACATCACGCTTTGATGAACTGTTGGATGGCGTAGCTTCTGGACAACTGAAAGCTTCCACCGTGAAGAACATTTTCGACCTGCCGTTCAGCGAAGGGTTGATTCGTTCGCTGAAGCTGCTGCCGTGCTCGTATTTGCTGTACTACTTTAAGCCAAAAGAGATGCTGGCGATCGAAATGGGCGAGTACTATAAGGGCG
Source organism: Citrobacter sp. Cpo061 (assembly GCF_030332845.1). NCBI lineage: Bacteria > Pseudomonadati > Pseudomonadota > Gammaproteobacteria > Enterobacterales > Enterobacteriaceae > Citrobacter > Citrobacter sp. Cpo061. Next base: position 571,841 of record NZ_JAOWHB010000036.1, on the reverse strand, counting down.
GCGCACGTGCCCAGGTAGTACAAAAAGTAGAAAAACAACTGTTTGATCTCTACAAAAATCCTGAGCTAAACGTTAAGCCGAAAGAGCTGGAGCAGCGCGGTGGCGCGTATTACTCCGATGCGGCCTGTGAAGTGATCAACGCCATCTACAACGACAAACAGACCGAGCACTACGTCAACATTCCACATCATGGACATGTTGATAACATTCCTGCGGACTGGGCGGTTGAGATGACCTGCACGCTCGGACGTAACGGTGCTACGCCGCACCCACGTATTACCCATTTTGATGAGAAAGTGCTCGGTCTTATCTACACCATCAAAGGCTTTGAGGTTGCGGCGAGCAATGCGGCATTGAGCGGCGAGCTGAATGATGTGCTGCTGGCGTTAAACCTGAGTCCGCTGGTTCATTCTGACAGCGATGCCGAGATTCTGGCGCGTGAGCTAATCCTGGCGCATGAAAAATGGTTGCCAAACTTCGCCGGGTGCATTGAGAAACTCAAAAGCGAACAACACTAACTGAGGTCGGCTATGGAACGCGTACTGATTGTTAATGCGGATGATTTTGGCCTGAGTAAAGGACAAAACTACGGCATTGTTGAAGCCTGTCGTAATGGCGTTGTCACCTCGACAACAGCACTGGTTAACGGTGCGGCGATTGACCATGCGGTACAACTGAGTCGCGACATACCTGCACTTGCCGTCGGGATGCATTTTGTTCTGACGCTGGGTAGGCCGTTGACGGCAATGCCGGGCCTTACTCGTGACGGATTACTGGGGAAATGGATCTGGCAGATGGCAGAGGAGGACACTTTGCCGCTGGATGAAATTTCTCAGGAACTGGCCGCGCAGTATCAGCGTTTTATTGACCTGTTCGGGCGGGAGCCGACGCATCTGGATAGCCATCACCATGTGCATATGTTCCCGCAAATTTTCCCTATCGTAGCCGGGTTTGCTGCCCAGAAGGGGATTGCATTGCGTATCGATCGTCAGACCGTGTTTCAGGCGTCTGATTTTCCGGAAACGTTACGTACCTCCCAGGGATTCAGCAGCGAGTTTTACGGTGAAGCGATTTCCGAGGCTCTGTTTTTACAGACGCTGGATGCGTCAGCCGACCGGGGAGAGTCTTCGCTGGAAGTGATGTGTCATCCGGCCTTTATCGATGACATTATTCGTCAAAGTGCCTACTGTTACCCCCGCTTAACTGAGCTCGACGTGCTGACGTCTTCGTCACTGAAATATGCAATTGCGGAGCGCGGTTATCGTCTTGGCAGTTTTCTGAACGTGTAATTCCTGAGTTTGCGGCGCAATCGTGCGCCGCATTTTTTTAGGCGGGAATCGTTTCTATTTTTCCGGCACGTGACCAGACGCGGTGCGCGGTCATCAGCGTCAACAGGGCATCCATAAACTGTGCGTCTGCACTGTCCGCTTCCACCACGCCTTCTTCTCCTTCATTTTTGATATTCAACGTTGCTTTAAACTGACGAGCATCGCCGGCCAGGGCGATAGGTTTTAAGTGCTTATACGCTTCGAGTAAATAATATCGGGCATCACCGTTCTTAATGATGTCCGCGAGATTACCGCATGGAACGATAACCGCATCGACCGTCAGGGATGGCGAACCCGCAAAAGTACCGGCGATCGTCAGGGCAGATCCATCATCGGCAACTACCTTACCCATTCGGGAATAGAGCAATTTGGCATGAACGCCTTTGGCCTGTAGGGCTTGCATGATGGCGAGCAGGTCGCTCGATTTCACCTGGTCATTAAGTAGGATGGCGACCACGCGGCCCTTAATCTCACCTTGCGCACCTGCATATAAACTGAGTGACGGTGCATTTTTCAAACCGTTGACGTTGGGCGGTGGCGCAATGCTGGCCTGTTCCTTGGTTAGCTTAAAACCGAGTTTATCGGCAACCGCCTCGGCGAGGGCAGTATCAATATGAGCTAACTGTTCGACCACTCTTTCCCGAATATAGGGGCGCGTAACCTTACTGAGTTCGAAACTGAATCCGCCGATAATATGCTGCTGTTCAATTGGCGTCTGACTTAGCCAGAACAGGCGAGGGTGCGCATAGTATTCGCCAAAAGAGGGGCTACGTTCGCGGATTTTGTTTCCTTCAATCCGTTCCTGATACGACTCAAATCCACCGCGTTTTGGCCCCGGCGGCGTTTCACGCGGCCAGTTATCATTGATGGAATTCGGTTCATAGTTGGCTGGATTGGTATCGATGTCCATACGATGCATGCCGTCACGCTGGAAATTATGGTACGGACAGGTCGGGCGATTAATCGGGATTTCATGGAAATTGGGCCCGCCCAGGCGACTAATTTGGGTATCGGTATAGGAGAACAAGCGACCCTGCAGCAGGGGATCGTTAGTAAAATCGATGCCAGGGACGATATGTCCGGGATGAAAAGCGACTTGTTCATTTTCGGCGAAGAAATTATCAGGATTGCGGTTCAGCACCATTTTACCGACGCGTTGCACCGGAACCAGCTCTTCCGGGATCAGCTTGGTCGGGTCGAGCAGGTCAAAATCGAACTTAAATTCATCTTCTTCGGGAATCAGCTGTAGTCCCAGTTCATATTCCGGATAATCGCCCGCTTCGATAGCTTCCCACAGATCACGGCGATGAAAGTCGGGATCCCGACCGGTAAGTTTTTGCGCTTCATCCCATACCAGCGAGGCTTTGCCTGCCAGCGGTTTCCAGTGGAAACGGACAAAGGTGGCTTTCCCTTGCGCATTAATCAAGCGAAATGTGTGAATACCGAAGCCTTCCATCGTGCGATAGCTGCGCGGAATACCCCGATCGGACATTGCCCATATGACGTTGTGCAACGTTTCAGGCTGTAATGAGACATAATCCCAGAAGGTGTCATGGGCGCTTTGGCCCTGCGGGATAGCCCAATGCGGCTCCGGTTTAACCGCATGGACGAAATCCGGGAATTTATGGGCATCCTGAATAAAGAAGATGGGAGTATTGTTTCCCACCAGGTCGAAAATGCCCTCTTCAGTGTAAAACTTGGTCGCAAATCCCCGTATATCTCTGACCGTATCCGCAGAGCCTGCGCCGCCCTGAACGGTAGAGAATCGGACAAAAACCGGGGTGATTTTATTTTCATCACTTAGAAAGTCCGCTTTCGTCGTCGCACTCAGGTTGGCATAGGACTGAAAGTAACCATGAGCGGCAGAACCTCGGGCATGTACGATCCGCTCCGGGATGCGTTCATGATCAAAATGGGTAATCTTTTCCCGCAGGATAAAGTCTTCCAGTAGGGTTGGCCCGCGATTACCCGCGCGCAGAGAGTTTTGATCGTCCGCGATGCGCACGCCCTGGTTGGTGGTCAGAGCAAAATCTTCGCTTCCTTTACGAAAACTGTCCAGTGCATTGAGTTTGTCACTTTTGATATCCGGCGCTTTTAAACTGCCGGACGTAGTGGGCTGCATACCTGGCGGCGTGGGTTCAGGTGTTGACCGATGTGAACCGTCTGTGGGTGCCAGTGAGTCAAGTCCTGGCTGGGATTCGCTGGCATCATGAACCGGCGCTGAGTGATGGAGTGGATGCTTATCATTCTGTGACATTAAACTCGTCTCCTGGTTTCATTGCTGAAAGGGTCGTTGTTGCTGTCAAAAGCTTTAACTATAGACCACTCACTCAGTGGCGCAGGTACAGGTCGATGACGTAAAGCGCGATGAACCAGGCAAACAGCGCACGCAAGGCAGGACGCAAGGCGGCAAAATCGGCTAAGATAGCGGTTTTCTGATTTTTAGAATTTGTCTTTAGTGAAGCAACTGATTATGAAACCTCTTCGCCAACAAAATCGTCCGGTTATCAGCTATGTTCCTCGCGTGGAGCCCGCGCCACCAGAGCATGCGATTAAAATGGATGCGTTTCGTGACGTATGGATACTACGCGGAAAATATGTCGCTTTTGTCTTAATGGGGGAGGCGTTTCAACGTTCGCCTGCATTTACGGCCCCGGAATCAGCACAGCGCTGGGCTAATCAGATTCGCCAGGAAAATGAACTAAGCGATTAATGGATATAAAAAAACCGCAGGAGCATGACACTCCGGCGGTTTTTTGTTTTTTAGCTGACAGACTTAGCGATGCGCCAGTTCGGCGTTATCGTCGCTGTCCAGAATCGTTTTATCAGTCTGCTTGAGCCATTGGCTGGTCAGCGTACCGGCAGTCATGGAACCGCTTACGTTCAGCGCGGTACGACCCATATCGATCAGCGGCTCAACGGAGATCAGCAGCGCAACCAGCGTGACCGGCAGACCCATAGCGGGCAGGACGATCAGCGCGGCAAATGTTGCACCGCCACCCACACCCGCAACCCCTGCGGAGCTCACGGTCACGATACCAACCAGCGTGGCAATCCACATTGGGTCCAGTGGGTTGATACCGACGGTCGGTGCAACCATTACTGCCAGCATTGCCGGGTACAGGCCCGCACAACCGTTCTGACCAATCGTGGCACCAAACGAGGCGGCAAATGAGGCGATGGATTCAGGCACGCCCAGACGACGGGTCTGCGCTTCAACGTTCAGCGGAATTGAGGCTGCGCTGGAGCGGCTGGTGAAGGCGAACGTCAGCACTGGCCATACCTTGCGGAAGTATTTTAACGGGCTAACGCCGTTAATACCCAGCAGGATCCCGTGTACAACGAACATAATGCCCAGACCGAGATAAGAGGCCACGACGAAGCTACCCAGCTTGATGATGTCCTGCAGGTTGGAACCTGCAACCACTTTGGTCATCAGCGCCAGAACACCGTACGGCGTCAACTGCATCACCAGACGAACCAGTTTCATCACCCAGCTTTGCAGGGTATCGATAGCGACCAGAACGCGCTCGCCTTTTGGTGCATCATCTTTCAGCAGTTTCAGTGCGGCTACACCCAGGAATGCGGCGAAGATAACCACGCTGATAATCGACGTCGGGTTCGCGCCAGTCAGATCGGCAAACGGGTTTTTCGGAATAAACGACAGCACCAGTTGCGGAACGCTGAGGTCAGCCACTTTGCCAACATAGTTGGTTTCAATCGCGTTCAGACGGGCGGTTTCAGCACCACCTTGCACCAGACCTTCGGCGGTCAGGCCGAACAGGTTGGTCACCAGAACCCCTACCAGCGCGGCAATCAGCGTGGTAAACAGCAGCGTTCCGATGGTCAGGAAGCTGATTTTACCTAACTGAGAGGCGTTATGCAGACGAGCAACGGCACTGAGTATAGAGGCAAAGACCAGCGGCATAACAATCATTTGCAGCAACTGGACATAACCGTTGCCGACAATGTTGAACCACTGTACTGAATCTTTAAGAACCTGGCTGTCGGAGCCATAAATGGTGTGCAGGGCAAGGCCGAACACGACACCCATGACCAGACCGACCAGTACTTTTTTTGCCAGACTCCACTGTTTGTGACGGGCTTGCGCCAGCACGAACAGCAGCACTACGAACACGATAATGTTCGCGATTAATGGAAAGTTCATCCCCGTTCTCCTGATCTTATTATGCGTATCACCATTGAAAGGTGATTCTGTTGGCGCAAGATTAGCAGAACTGTGACTTGCCTCTTATATTCAAATGGAATTGTTTATACCGAAAATGACTTTTGGGCTGATTTATTAGTCAATCTGATGCGTTATGAAACGATTGAACTGCATTTGTAGCGTATTAATCATCTGCGAAGACCAGCGTACCGCGCTGTTCTCTTGTACGGTCTGCGGCATCCAGATTGCCCACGCGAACAGTGCCATGCACAGAAACCGCTCCAGTTGATTGCCTTTTTGCGGCACGAGGATGGGCAGACGAAAACGCCAGCGGCAGGGCCAAAGCAGGGGAACGCCTGCTGGAGTCAGCATGTCAGCCAGAATGTGACTAAGATAGCCGAGTACCATACCTTGTAAGGCATCGGCCGGTATTATCCAGGTATCCGGGACTTTCAGGTAGAACGTGGCCAGCAGGGCAAAGACTGCCAGCAGGCTATGCGTAAACCCGCGATGGCCAAATGCGCGGGCAATGGGTTTTGATATCCACTTCAGACGCTGCCCCAGCAGAGATTTGGGATGATCGATATCCGGCAGCAGGCACGTTAAAATGGCTGAAGGAACAATATGCCACCAGTCACCCTGCGCAAGAACGGGCGTTAGCTCGGCATTTTTGGCAAATACCGCACAGGCAATAGAAAAAAGAAGGTGGCCTTCCGCCGTCATGATAAAACCCAATAAACTGTCGATTCATACAGTATAGGGGTTTTATACAGTAGGCGGAAGAGGTGACGTTGTAACCCTTTGTCACAAGTGCGCCTTTACCGCGCCAGCCAACCACCGTCCACGGCCAGCGTATAGCCATGAATATAGTCAGAGGCGGGACTTGCGAGGAACACGACCGGACCTTTTAGATCATCCGGCGTGCCCCAGCGCCCTGCGGGAATACGATCGATAATCTCCTTATTGCGCTCGCTGTCTGCGCGCAGTTGCTGGGTGTTGTTGGTCGCCATATAGCCGGGCGCGATAGCATTGACATTAATTCCTTTGGCCGCCCATTCATTGGCGAGCAGGCGAGTGATGCCCAGAACGCCGCTTTTTGATGCGGTATAGGAAGGTACACGGATACCCCCCTGAAAAGAGAGCATCGAGGCAATGTTAATGATTTTTCCACCATTGCCCTGCGCCACAAACTGGCGCGCCACGGCCTGCGACAGAAAGAAAACGGATTTGAGATTCAGATTCATCACGTCATCCCAATCTTTTTCACTGAAGTCCAGCGCATCCTGACGGCGTATAGTTCCTGCATTGTTGACCAGAATATCGACCCGGCCAAACGCCGATACCGTTTGTGTCACGATGCTGGTGAGAGCATCTTGTTGACTGAGGTCGGCCTGAATGGCCATAAAGCGTCGACCGAAGGCGTTAATTTTCTCTGCGGTTTCATGCGGTATTTTACGATTCACGCCGACTACATCGCAGCCCGCTTCAGCCAGCGCCACTGCCATACCCTGCCCGAGGCCGGTGTCACATCCAGTGACGATGGCGACTTTACCTTCGAGACGAAAAGCTTCCTGAATCATGTTTACCTCAACTATTTATGTCATTAACGCTTGCGCTATAGGGCAAGGATAGGAGAGGTTAAACAGAAATACAATTAAAAATGAAACGGCGTTTTAAAATAGAAAGTCTGAAAAGACGGGCAATACGATCATTGCCCGTTACAGGATTAGCCGCGCAGATGAGCGGCTGTGAGTTCGGTGAGCGAGGTTAGTTTGACGTCGGCAAGCACGAAGCGAGGATTGTCCTGATTCTCATGCGCTGGTACGACGATGGAACGCATACGGGCAGCTTTCGAGGCAATCATGCCGTTCACTGAGTCTTCCAGTGCTACGCAGTTTAACGGGTCAATGCCCAGTTTTGCCGCACAATCGAGGTAAACTTGCGGGTGCGGTTTGCTGTAAGGCAGTTTTTCTGCAGAAGCCAGCGCGTCGAAGTCATCGCGCAGATCAAACATGGTCAGCACTTTTTCCAGCATATGTAGCGGCGAGGCGGATGCCAGTCCTACTTTGATTCCCTGAGATTTGCACAGTGCCACAGCTTCACGAACGCCTGGCAGCAGCGGTTTTGTCTCTTCAACCAACGCAATGGCCCGGGTAATGATGCGCTCGGTGACTTCCTGACGTGAGGGGCCGTTCCAGGGTTGCTGCGCAAACCACAAATCAACCACCATGTCGATGCGTAAGCCAAGGGTATCGGGAAGTTCATGGCGGCGGGAGATATCAACGCCTAAACTTGCTATCACATCCAGTTCAGCCTGATCCCAAAGCGGTTCAGAATCGACCAGTAACCCATCCATATCGAAAATTGCAGCAAGAATTTGACGCGGGGTTGACATTACAACCTCTCCTTTACGGTGATAAAAGGGATTAGAGCCAGCCTGGACGGACTCTGAGCGTTCATTATGGCTAATTCAGAAGTATACCGCCTTTAAAGATCAGGCGAAAACGGTAATCAACGGGTAAACTTAGGCCAAAATGACACGTCTTAATCAAGGGGAACTCATGACGTATCAACAAGCTGGACGCATTGCCATCTTGAAAAGGCTGGTGGGATGGGTGGTTTTCATTCCCGCGCTGATTTCAACGCTGGTTTCAGTACTGAAGTTTATGTACGCGCACAGCGAAAAGCAGGAAGGGATTAACGCGGTCATGCTCGATTTTGCCCATGTGATGATCGACATGATGCGGGTGAACACACCTTTTCTTAACGTGTTCTGGTATAACTCGCCAACGCCCGATTTTCAAAGTGGGCTGAATCTCGTTTTTTGGCTGATATTCATCCTGATTTTTATCGGCCTGGCGTTGCAGGACTCAGGCGCCAGAATGAGCCGTCAGGCGCGTTTCTTACGCGAAGGCGTAGAAGATCAGCTAATTCTGGAACAGGCAAAGGGCAGTGAAGGATTATCCCGCGAGCAACTTGAGTCGCGAATTGTGGTACCGCACCATACGATCTTCTTACAAATTTTCCCGCTTTATATTCTGCCGGTGATCGTTATCGTGATCGGCTACTTCTTCTTCTCACTGCTGGGCTTTTTGTAAGTGCCACTCTATCGGGCCTGCCACGTTGCGAAACGGCAGGCCTGATAAGCAACATGGTACGTCGTTAAGCCGCCAGTAATCTATCCAGCGCTTTCTGCGCCACAACCAAATGCTGTCCCCCGAACAGAATTGCCCGATTCAGCAGCGTATAGAGCTGGTAGATTGGCTGCCTGTCGAGAAAATCCAGCGGTAGTGGCGAGACAGACTGGTAACCGTCATAAATTTGCGGCGGCTGATCGGTATGTAACGGCAGCATTGCCAGGTCACACTCTCTGTCCCCCCAGTAGCAGGCAGGGTCAAAGATGTACGGACCGTTCGGGCCGAGGGCGCAGTTCCCGGACCACAAATCACCGTGCAGGAGAGACGGCTGCGGCTGATGAGAAGAGAGACGTTGCTGGACATGTTCGACTATGGCGTCAATATTGCCAAACGCTATGCCTTTTTCAGCGGCGAGTTCCAGCTGCCAGCCTATACGCTGCTCGGCGAAAAAGGTTGACCAGCGACGTTGCCAGGTATTTGGCTGCGGCGTGGTAGAGAGCGCGTTATCGAAGTCGAGACCAAACTGAGGCTGGTCGCTCCATTCGTGCAAATGCGCAAGCTGTTGACCGAGGATAAACGCGTTATGCGCATCAAGCGGACGGGGAGGGAGGAAATCCATCACCAGAAAGCTGTAATCTCTGTCTGCACCTACTGCCCAGACTTTCGGTACAGATACAGTTTGACTGCGGGAAAGTAGCTCCAGCTGATCGGCTTCTGCCGTAAAGCCGGTTAACAGCTCTCTTTCATCGCATTTGACGAAAAAATCTCGCCCCGCATAGCGTAAATGCCATGCGGCGTGGATCTCTCCGCCGGGCAGTTCATTACGCAGTTCGATTTCGCCTTCACCTAATTGCTCGCTTAAAAGACGACTGATAGCCTGCCACATGATGTCTCTCCCCATGTTGTCTGCCAGATCATAAGGTTAGCGCAAGAATGCGGTTAAAAAACACGAACTGACGCACACCACGGACGCGTCATCGCTGGAAAGGCACTTAATGTTTGTCGCTCTTCTTCACCTCGCACCGTTGTGGAGACGTCTGACTGCACATGATTCACTTCTTTGTAATCACGTGATTTTTTATCATAGTCGCATAACACCCATGCTGACAGTTTTACGCGAGAATCCCCCTTTTTCTTCAAAAGAGGGACGGTGTCATTACTGAGCGAGATACGAATATATTTTTTGCGTGTCGTCCAAAGAGCACAGGCGAGTACCCTGATTCAGCGTTGCTGCGCTGCCCGCGGCGACACCGTAACGGACAATATCCTCAAAAGGCGCGTTCTCTGCCAGTTTAAGCGTCATGGCCCCGACCATACTGTCGCCTGCACCTACGGTACTTTGACTTTTCACCGGTGGCGGAACCACCTGAACGCAGGTATCGCGATCTACACCCAGCGCCCCTTGCGGCCCAAGCGAGACCACAACGCGGTGCGCTTTTCCGCTTTGTACGATTTCCTGCGCGGCCTTGCGCACATCATCGGGTTGAGTGAGTTCGCGGTTTACCAGCGCACTCAGTTCTTTGAGGTTGGGTTTGACCAGTTCGATATTGCCGATGGCTAACGCCGCCGTCAGTGCTTCGCCTGAACTGTCGACAATACAGCGGATCCCCTGTTTTTGTGCGGTGGTAATGAGTCGGGTCAATTTCTCAAGCTGTACGCCGGGCGGCAAACTGCCGCTGATGACCAGCAGCGCGCCAGATTCAATTTCCAGCACCTGATCCTGAAGTTGGTAGAACTCTTCATCGGTCAGCGCAGCGCCTGGCATGACAAAACGATATTGTTCGCCGCTGGACTCCACGTGGACATGAAGATTTTGTCGGGTCCAGTCTTTGGCTTCGACGGTAGATACGGGAACATTTTCGTCGGCGAGCAATGCAACAAGATGCTCTCCGGTTGCTCCCCCCGCGGGGAAAATCGCCGTTGCGGTTCCGCCAAGATGGGCAATTGCGCGTGCGACGTTGATACCGCCGCCGCCGGGTTCAAAAACCGGCGAGGTACAACGAAGCTTACCTTCCGGGTAAATTTGCGGGGTGATTGTTGCGCTATCGAGAGAGGGCGCAAGTGTTAACGTATAGATACGTACCATCTTTACCTCCTGTTAGGCTGAACTCAGTCTGGCACTTAACCTCCCGAAAGTGAAGTAATTAACAACATGATTTTTCATATCTTTATTTAAAATTATCGTCATAAAGATATATAAATAAAATAAAGGTTTAGGAACGCTCTTATTCAAAAAATGAAATAAGAATTTATTGCTATGTTATTCGAGTCTTTTTATAATTTGTTACCTTTCAAGGGTCTTTTGTCATTGATCCATATGAAAGTTTCCGAGACCGTAATGGTCTCTTTTTTTGTTGTACGGACTCTTAATAAATGAAGCTTTTGAAGACAGTGCCCGCAGCATTACTGCTGACGGGAGGCCTGCTTGCGTCAATGCATGCTGTAGCCGATGATTCCGTTTTTACTGTCATGGATGACCCTTCCAGCGCGAAAAAACCCTTTGAAGGTAACCTGAACGCGGGATATCTCGCCCAGTCAGGCAACACAAAAAGTTCTTCTTTAACCGCAGATACCACCATGACCTGGTACGGCCAAACGACCGCATGGTCTCTGTGGGGAAATGCCAGCAATACCTCCTCAAATGATGAGCGTTCATCGGAGAAATATGCCGTAGGTGGCCGTAGTCGTTACAACATGACCGACTATGACTATCTCTTTGGACAGGCAAGCTGGTTGACCGACCGTTACAACGGTTATCGCGAGCGTGACGTACTGACCGCAGGTTACGGTCGTCAGTTCCTCAACGGACCTGTGCACAGCTTCCGTTTCGAATTCGGTCCTGGCGTGCGCTATGACGAGCACACGGATGGCACCACCGAAACACAGCCGTTGGGCTATGCGTCCGGGGCCTATGCATGGCAGATGACGGACAATACCAAGTTTACTCAGGGTGTGTCGGTATTCGGCGCTGACGATACCACGCTCAACTCTGAAACTGCCCTCAACGTTGCCATCAATGAGCACTTTGGGTTAAAGGTGGCTTACAACGTGACCTGGAACTCTGAACCGCCGGCAACAGCGCCGGAGCATACCGATCGCCGCACGACAGTTTCCCTCGGCTATCGGATGTAATGACAAGCCGGGTCAAATAAATGACCTGGCTTTCCTAAATTAAAGTTAAGTTTATTTAATATTTAATTTGCGTTTTATTTTTTTATCTGGTCATAACGCACTATTTTCAGACAAATTCGATTAATCGATAAATAAACGAAAGCGGAACAGTGGGTGAGCGTCATTTAGCCCCAGATCATCGCAGCCCAGCGCAGCATCAACATGGCCGCACAAATAACGAGCAGAATCACAACCATCTTCCAGTGTTTCTTCGCAAAGCGATTTGTGGGCATTGTTTTTTTCTGCTCAGGTTAGATGACTTTGTGCAAGTGTAACAAAGACGGTTGGGTGTCAGTGAATTGATTTACATCATAGAGCGCGCGTTGATTGTTGCTTTTATCGACCCGTAATGCCGTGTACACTGTCAAACGGTGTTATCAAAAAGCGGGTGTAGGTCCAGTGTGGTCTTTAAGGCAACCAGTGACATATTTCGCAGAGTGAAGCGGGAATCAGCCCAGACCTTTTTGATAATTTTAAATATTGAATCTTTGTATGTGCTCTTACGTGTGGGGCACCACTGCAAATAAGGATATAACATGCCTGTTATTACTCTTCCTGATGGCAGCCAACGCCATTACGACCACGCTGTAAGCCCCATGGATGTTGCGCTGGACATCGGTCCAGGTCTGGCGAAAGCCACTATTGCTGGCCGTGTTGACGGTGAGCTGGTAGATGCTTCCGATCTGATTGAGCATGATGCGAAGCTCTCCATCATCACCGCGAAGGATGAAGAAGGTCTGGAGATCATTCGTCACTCCTGTGCGCACCTGTTAGGGCACGCGATCAAACAACTCTGGCCGCACACCAAAATGGCGATCGGACCGGTTGTTGATAACGGTTTTTACTACGATATCGATCTTGACCGTACGTTAACCCAGGAAGACGTCGACGCGCTCGAGAAGCGGATGCACGAGCTCGCTGAGAAAAACTACGATGTCATTAAGAAGAAAGTCAGCTGGTACGAAGCGCGTGAAACCTTCGTGAAACGTGGCGAGACCTATAAAGTCTCCATTCTTGATGAAAACATTGCCCATGATGACAAGCCTGGCTTGTACCATCATGAAGAATATGTCGATATGTGCCGTGGCCCGCACGTGCCGAACATGCGTTTCTGCCATCACTTCAAACTGATGAAGACCGCAGGGGCATACTGGCGTGGCGACAGCAATAACAAGATGCTGCAGCGTATTTATGGTACTGCATGGGCAGATAAAAAAGCCCTGAATGCCTACCTGCAACGTCTGGAAGAAGCGGCCAAACGCGATCACCGTAAAATCGGTAAACAGCTTGACCTGTATCATATGCAGGAAGAAGCACCGGGTATGGTGTTCTGGCACAACGATGGCTGGACTATCTTCCGTGAACTGGAAGTATTCGTTCGTTCAAAACTGAAAGAATACCAGTATCAGGAAGTGAAAGGTCCGTTCATGATGGACCGCGTGCTGTGGGAAAAAACAGGTCACTGGGATAACTACAAAGATGCGATGTTCACCACCTCTTCTGAGAACCGTGAATACTGCATTAAGCCAATGAACTGCCCAGGCCATGTGCAGATCTTTAATCAGGGTCTGAAATCCTATCGCGATCTGCCGCTGCGTATGGCTGAGTTTGGTAGCTGCCACCGTAATGAACCGTCAGGTGCGCTGCATGGCCTGATGCGTGTTCGTGGCTTCACTCAAGATGATGCACATATCTTCTGTACTGAAGAGCAGATTCGTGATGAAGTTAACGCGTGCATTCGTATGGTCTACGATATGTACAGCACCTTTGGCTTCGAGAAAATCGTCGTCAAACTGTCCACTCGCCCCGAAAAACGTATCGGTAGCGATGAAATGTGGGACCGTGCTGAAGCTGACCTGGCCGTTGCGCTGGAAGAAAACAACATCCCGTTTGAGTTCCAACTGGGTGAGGGCGCGTTCTACGGTCCGAAAATTGAATTTACCCTGTATGACTGCCTCGATCGTGCATGGCAGTGCGGTACTGTACAGCTGGACTTCTCCCTGCCGTCCCGTTTAAGCGCCTCTTACGTTGGCGAAAACAACGAGCGTCAGGTTCCGGTTATGATTCACCGTGCAATTCTTGGGTCGATGGAACGTTTCATCGGTATCCTGACCGAAGAGTTCGCTGGCTTCTTCCCGACCTGGCTCGCGCCGGTTCAGGTTGTGGTCATGAACATCACCGATTCTCAGTCTGAATACGTTAACGAATTAACGCAGAAACTACAAAATGCGGGTATTCGTGTAAAAGCAGACTTGAGAAATGAGAAGATTGGCTTTAAAATCCGCGAGCACACTTTACGTCGTGTCCCTTACATGTTGGTCTGTGGCGACAAAGAGGTAGAAGCAGGCAAAGTTGCCGTGCGCACCCGTCGTGGCAAAGACTTGGGCAGCCTGGACGTAAATGAAGTGATTGAGAAGCTGCAACAAGAGATTCGCAGCCGCAGTCTTCAACAACTGGAGGAATAAGGTATTAAAGGCGGAAAACGAGTTCAAACGGCACGTCCGAATCGTATCAATGGCGAGATTCGCGCCCTGGAAGTTCGCTTAACAGGTCTGGAAGGCGAAGCTTTGGGTATTGTGAGTCTGAGAGAAGCGATCGAAAAAGCTGAAGAAGCTGGAGTAGATTTAGTTGAAATCAGCCCTAACGCCGAACCGCCAGTTTGTCGTATTATGGACTACGGCAAGTTCCTTTATGAAAAGAGTAAGTCTTCTAAGGAACAGAAGAAAAAGCAAAAAGTTATCCAGGTTAAGGAAATTAAATTCCGTCCTGGCACCGACGATGGCGATTACCAGGTAAAACTCCGCAGCCTGGTACGCTTTCTGGAAGATGGCGATAAGGCTAAGATCACGCTGCGTTTTCGCGGTCGTGAGATGGCCCACCAACAGATTGGTATGGAAGTGCTCAACCGCGTCCGTGACGATCTGAGTGAACTGGCAGTAGTCGAATCCTTCCCTACGAAGATCGAAGGCCGCCAGATGATCATGGTGCTCGCTCCTAAGAAGAAACAGTAAGGCCTTCAAGTAGCAATGTCTGTGGAGCCTACGGGTTCCACAGCCGTTGTTCGCCTACGTTTCGTTTATTAACAATGCGAAGTGGAAGTTATTAAAATGCCAAAAATTAAGACCGTACGCGGTGCTGCTAAGCGTTTCAAAAAAACCGGTGGTGGTGGATTTAAGCGTAAGCACGCAAACCTGCGTCATATTCTGACCAAAAAATCTACTAAGCGTAAACGTCACCTGCGTCCAAAAGGCCTCGTGTCTAAAGGCGATCTGGGTCTGGTTATCGCGTGCCTGCCGTACGCATAAGCCGTTAACGTTTAATTCATTTTTTTACTAAGAATATAGATACAGGAGAGCACATATGGCTCGCGTAAAACGTGGTGTAGTTGCCCGTGCACGTCACAAGAAAATTTTGAAACAAGCTAAAGGCTACTACGGTGCGCGTTCTCGCGTATACCGCGTTGCCTTCCAGGCTGTTATCAAAGCTGGTCAGTACGCTTATCGTGACCGTCGTCAGAAAAAGCGTCAGTTCCGTCAACTGTGGATTGCGCGTATCAACGCAGCAGCACGTCAGAACGGTATTTCTTACAGCAAATTCATCAACGGCCTGAAAAAAGCCTCTGTTGAAATCGACCGTAAGATCCTGGCTGACATCGCAGTATTCGACAAAGTAGCGTTCACCGCTCTGGTCGAAAAAGCGAAAGCAGCTCTGGCATAAGCCGGTGAAAAGAGGGAGCCTGGCTCCCTCTCTTTTATTTGTAGTGCAATCAATTAGTTGACAATTTATCCGTAAGCCTTTTCAATAAAGGTTGTCCGGTTTTTACCACACAAGGTAACGCAAGCATGAATGCTGCTATTTTCCGCTTCTTCTTTTACTTTAGCACCTGAACTCAGGAGGCTTGCGCGTGAAAGAAGAAACGGAAAACAGCGCCTAAAAGCCTCCCTGGTGGAGGCTTTTTTTATACGCGTCATCTTTCAAGTTGTCTCTGTATTGGCTGCATTCGCTCTTTGGCCGCGTTGATACAACTTGAATGATTTTGCGTATATACGAGCGACTAGTGAATATCGCAACATAACGAGGAAAACCATGTCACATCTCGCAGAGCTGGTTGCCAGTGCAACAGCCGCCATTAACCAGGCTTCAGATGTTGCCGCGTTAGACAATGTCCGCGTCGAATATTTGGGCAAGAAAGGGCACCTGACCCTTCAGATGACAACCCTGCGCGAACTGCCGCCAGAAGAGCGCCCAGCAGCAGGTGCGGTGATTAACGAAGCCAAAGAGCAGGTACAGCAAGCGCTGAACGCGCGTAAGGCCGAATTAGAAAGTGCTGCGCTGAATGCTCGTCTGGCTGAAGAAACGATCGATATTTCCCTTCCTGGGCGTCGTATCGAAAACGGCGGTTTGCACCCGGTAACGCGTACAATCGACAGGATTGAAAGTTTCTTCGGTGAGCTGGGCTTTACCGTGGCGACTGGTCCGGAAATCGAAGATGACTATCATAACTTCGATGCGCTCAACATTCCTGGCCATCACCCGGCGCGCGCTGACCACGACACTTTCTGGTTTGACGCGACGCGTCTGCTGCGCACACAGACTTCCGGCGTGCAGATCCGCACCATGAAAGAAAAACAGCCGCCGATCCGTATTATCGCCCCGGGCCGTGTATATCGTAACGATTACGATCAGACACACACACCAATGTTCCACCAGATGGAAGGGCTGATTGTTGATACCAACATCAACTTCACCAACCTGAAAGGCACGCTGCACGATTTCCTGCGCAACTTCTTTGAAGAAGACCTGCAGGTTCGTTTCCGTCCTTCCTACTTCCCGTTCACTGAACCATCTGCGGAAGTTGACGTGATGGGCAAAAACGGCAAATGGCTGGAAGTGCTGGGCTGCGGGATGGTTCACCCGAACGTGTTGCGTAACGTTGGAATCGATCCGGAAATCTATTCCGGCTTTGCGTTCGGTATGGGTATGGAGCGTCTTACTATGCTGCGTTACGGCGTTACCGATCTGCGTTCTTTCTTCGAAAACGATCTGCGTTTCCTCAAACAGTTTAAATAAAGGCAGGATAAAACAATGAAATTCAGTGAACTGTGGTTACGCGAATGGGTAAACCCGGCGATTGATAGCGATGCGCTGTCAAACCAAATCACGATGGCGGGTCTTGAAGTTGACGGTGTGGAACCTGTTTCCGGCGCGTTCAATGGCGTTGTGGTAGGTGAAGTGGTTGAATGTGGCCAGCACCCGAACGCTGACAAACTGCGCGTCACCAAAGTGAATGTAGGCGGCGACCGCCTGCTGGATATCGTCTGCGGTGCGCCAAACTGCCGTCAGGGGTTGAAAGTGGCTGTGGCAACCGTTGGTGCCGTTCTGCCGGGCGATTTCAAAATTAAAGCCGCGAAACTGCGCGGTGAACCGTCTGAAGGCATGCTGTGCTCGTTCTCCGAGCTGGGTATTTCCGACGATCATAACGGGATTATCGAACTGCCTGCCGATGCGCCAATTGGCACCGATATCCGTGAATACCTGAAGCTTGACGACAACACCATCGAAATCAGCGTCACGCCGAACCGCGCCGACTGCTTAGGCATCATCGGTGTGGCGCGTGATGTTGCTGTACTGAACAAAGCCCCGCTGGTTGAGCCGGAAATCGCGCCAGTAGCCGCGACCATTAGCGACGTCCTGCCGATTCAGGTCGAAGCCGTGGAAGCCTGCCCACGCTATCTGGGCCGCGTGGTGAAAGGCATCAATGTTAAAGCGCCGACCCCGCTGTGGATGAAAGAAAAACTGCGCCGTTGCGGTATTCGTTCTATCGATGCCGTGGTTGACGTGACTAACTATGTGCTGCTCGAACTGGGCCAGCCGATGCACGCATTCGACAAAGACCGCATTGAAGGCGGAATTGTTGTCCGTATGGCAAAAGAGGGTGAGACCCTGGTATTGCTGGACGGCAGCGAAGCGAAGCTGAATGCAGATACGCTGGTGATTGCGGACCACAACAAAGCGCTGGCGATGGGCGGCATCTTTGGTGGCGAACATTCCGGTGTGAACGATGAAACACAAAACGTCCTGCTGGAATGTGCATTCTTCAGCCCGCTGTCTATTACCGGTCGCGCGCGCCGTCACGGTCTGCACACCGATGCATCTCACCGCTATGAACGTGGTGTCGATCCTGCGCTGCAACATAAGGCCATGGAACGTGCAACGCGCCTGCTGATTGATATCTGCGGCGGTGAAGCGGGCCCAGTCATTGACGTGACGAACGAAGCCACGCTGCCAAAACGCGCAACCATTACGCTTCGTCGTAGCAAACTGGATCGTCTGATCGGACACCATATTGCCGATGAGCAGGTGAGCGACATTCTGCGTCGTCTGGGTTGTGACGTGACGGAAGGGCAGGATGAGTGGAAAGCGGTCGCGCCGAGCTGGCGTTTCGATATGGAAATCGAAGAAGACCTGGTCGAAGAAGTCGCCCGCGTATACGGTTATGACAATATCCCGAACACGCCGATTCAGGCGGGTCTTATCATGGGTACGCATCGTGAAGCGGATTTGTCGCTGAAACGTGTAAAAACCATGCTGAATGACAAAGGCTACCAGGAAGTCATTACCTATAGCTTCGTCGACCCGAAAGTCCAGTCACTGCTGCACCCGGGTGAAGAAGCGTTGCTGCTGCCAAGCCCAATCTCTATTGATATGTCGGCAATGCGTTTGTCCCTGTGGACCGGCTTGCTGTCTACGGTAGTGTATAACCAGAATCGTCAGCAGAACCGCGTACGTATTTTCGAAACGGGTTTACGTTTCGTGCCAGATATGCAGGCCAACCTCGGGATCCGTCAGGATCTGATGCTGGCGGGCGTGATCTGCGGTAACCGTCATGATGAACACTGGAATCTGGCAAAAGAGACAGTTGATTTCTATGATCTGAAAGGCGATCTGGAAGCGGTTCTCGACCTGACAGGCAAACTGGCAGACATTCAGTTCAAAGCTGAAGCGAATCCAGCACTGCATCCGGGTCAGTCTGCGGCGATTTATCTGAAAGGTGAACGTATTGGTTTCATTGGGGTTGTTCATCCTGAACTGGAACGTAAACTGGATCTGAACGGTCGCACTCTGGTGTTTGAACTGGAGTGGAATAAGCTCGCAGACCGCGTGGTGCCTCAGGCGCGTGAAGTTTCTCGCTTCCCAGCGAACCGTCGCGATATCGCAGTCGTTGTGGCAGAAAACGTTCCCGCTGCGGATATTTTATCCGAGTGTAAGAAAGTTGGCGTAAATCAGGTAGTTGGCGTAAACTTATTTGACGTGTACCGCGGTAAGGGTGTTGCGGAGGGCTATAAGAGCCTCGCTATCAGCCTGATCCTTCAGGATACCAGCCGTACACTTGAAGAAGAGGAGATTGCCGCTACCGTCGCCAAATGTGTAGAGGCATTAAAAGAGCGATTCCAGGCATCATTGAGGGATTGAACCTATGGCGCTTACAAAAGCTGAAATGTCAGAATATCTGTTTGATAAGCTTGGGCTTAGCAAGCGGGATGCCAAAGAACTGGTCGAGCTGTTTTTCGAAGAGATCCGTCGTGCTCTGGAAAATGGTGAGCAGGTAAAACTCTCTGGTTTTGGTAACTTCGATCTGCGTGATAAGAATCAACGTCCGGGCCGTAACCCGAAAACGGGCGAAGATATTCCCATTACAGCACGGCGCGTGGTGACCTTCAGACCCGGACAGAAGTTAAAAAGCCGGGTTGAAAACGCAACGCCCAAAGAAGAGTGATTTAACGATACGCAGAGTATGACGCGTATAACTAAAAAGGCCGCTATGCGGCCTTTTTCCTTTTCACTACCGAATCAGCACCGTAGAATCACCTCCATCTCTTTTCAGCAGAATGGAAAACATGCTGACTTTCGCCCATCAACAACAACGCCGAAACGTGCGCTGGATACTGTCACTGTCAGTACTGATGCTACTGGCAACGATTCTAAGCTTGTGCGCAGGAGAACAATGGATCGCTCCCGGCGACTGGTTCAGCGCCCGCGGCGATCTGTTCGTCTGGCAAATTCGACTTCCCCGTACCCTTGCCGTTTTGCTGGTAGGCGCTGCATTGGCCTTATCTGGCGCAGTGATGCAAGCTCTGTTTGAAAACCCGCTCGCAGAGCCTGGATTACTGGGCGTATCTAACGGCGCGGGAGTCGGGCTTATCGCGGCGGTGCTGCTGGGGCAGGGGCAACTCCCCGGCTGGGCGTTGGGCCTTTGCGCGATTGCCGGGGCGCTGATTATCACGCTTATTCTGCTACGTTTCGCCCGTCGACATCTGTCTACCAGCCGTCTGCTGCTGGCGGGGGTGGCGCTGGGGATTATCTGTAGCGCGCTGATGACATGGGCTATCTACTTCTCTACCTCGTTTGATTTACGTCAGCTGATGTACTGGATGATGGGGGGCTTCGGTGGCGTAGACTGGCATCAGGCCTGGCTCATGGTGGCGTTGATTCCGGTGCTGGTGTGGATCTGCTGTCAGTCGCAGCCGATGAATATGCTGGCGTTAGGAGAGACTTCTGCGCGTCAGCTAGGACTGCCATTATGGTTCTGGCGCAACCTGCTGGTGGTTGCCACAGGCTGGATGGTTGGTGTGAGCGTGGCTCTGGCAGGGGCGATTGGTTTTATTGGGCTTGTGATCCCGCATATTTTGCGACTGTGCGGCCTCACCGATCACCGTGTTTTACTGCCAGGTTGTGCGTTGGCTGGCGCAATCGCATTATTGTTTGCTGATGTTGTCGCGCGTTTGGTGCTGGCCTCGGCTGAGTTACCTATCGGCGTGATAACGGCCACCATGGGCGCACCGGTATTTATCTGGCTATTGTTAAAAGCCGCGCGCTAGAACGCGTTGGTACGGTCTATGATTAAAAACTGAAAATCCACCTGTTGTTCTGGAGATGCTATGCAAAACACTATCCTCGATACAGAAGTGACGACCATCGACGGCGAGGTTACCTCACTGCAGCCGTATTCCGGGAATGTGCTGTTAATCGTCAACGTTGCTTCAAAATGTGGACTGACGCCGCAGTACGAGCAACTGGAAAATCTGCAGAAAGCCTGGCACCAACAGGGCTTCAGCGTTCTTGGTTTCCCTTGCAATCAGTTTCTGGGCCAGGAGCCGGGCAGCGAAGAGGAAATAAAAACGTACTGCAGTACCACATGGGGCGTAACTTTCCCGATGTTCAGCAAAATTGACGTCAACGGTGAGGGACGCCATCCGCTGTATCAGAAGCTGATTGATGCCGCACCAACGGCCGTTGCGCCTGCGGACAGTGGGTTCTACGAGCGAATGGCGAGCAAAGGTCGTGCGCCGCTCTACCCGGACGATATCCTGTGGAATTTCGAGAAGTTTTTAGTGGGTCGCGATGGAAAAGTGCTGCAACGATTCTCACCGGATATGACGCCTGAGGATCCCATCCTGGTGCAAACCATCAAGCAGGCGCTGGCAAACTAATGTCTCGATTGATGCAGCTACAGGACGTCGCGGAATCGACCCGTCTCGGTCCGCTTTCTGGTGAGATAAAAGCAGGAGAGATCTTGCATTTAGTGGGACCAAACGGTGCCGGAAAAAGTACGCTGTTGGCGCGTATGGCGGGTCTGACAAACGGAGAGGGTAGTATCACTTTTGGTGATATGCCGTTGGAGGAATGGCCGGCCGCCAGGCTGGCGCAATATCGCGCCTATCTTGCGCAACAGCAAAATCCGCCGTTTGCCATGCCGGTCTGGCATTTTCTGACGCTGCATCAACCCGACAAAGCACGCACCGATCTGTTACAGGAGATCGCCGATGCGCTCGGCCTGGGAGATAAACTGGGGCGCGGCGTGAACCAACTTTCCGGCGGTGAGTGGCAGCGTGTGCGCCTGGCTGCGGTTATCCTGCAGATTTGCCCACAAGCGAATCCATTAGGTCAGCTTTTACTGCTGGATGAGCCGATGAACAGTCTGGACGTCGCGCAACAAAACGCACTGGACCGACTGTTGAGTCAGCTGTGTTTGCAGGGCATAGCGATTGTGATGAGTAGCCACGACCTTAATCACACCTTACGCCATGCGCATAAAGCCTGGCTACTCAAACGCGGGAAACTGCTTGCCAGTGGTTCACGAGATGCGGTACTGACGCCGGCCAATCTGTCTGCGGCCTATGGCGTCAACTTCCGACGTTTGGATATTGAAGGGCACAGAATGCTCATATCAACCACTTAAGTGAAATGGGTTCTTGAAAATCATATAATTTCCACGCTAAATTGGCATAAAAATAAAATTCAGAGGATTCGTACTGAATGCGCTTTTGGCTCCTTTTCATCACAGCATTGTTTTTGGCGGGCTGCAGCAGCCATCGTGCGCCTGCGCCAAATGCCCGCTTGTCGGATTCTATTGCCGTTATCGCCGGTCTTAATGATCAGCTACAAACCTGGCATGGCACACCCTATCGTTATGGCGGTATGAGCCGTAGTGGGGTGGATTGTTCTGGATTTGTTTTGATGACGATGCGCGATAAATTCGACCTGCAACTTCCGCGCGATACGCGTACGCAATCAAAGATTGGTACCGAAATTGATAAAGACGATTTGCTGCCAGGCGATCTGGTTTTCTTTAAAACCGGGTCTGGGGAAAGCGGTCTGCATGTTGGTATTTACGATACCAATAATCAATTTATTCATGCTTCAACCAGCCGTGGCGTGATGCGCTCGTCTCTGGATAACGTTTACTGGCGTAAAAACTTTTGGCAGGCGCGACGTATTTAATCCCCCGCAACTCCGAGGCTGCCATCGAGTGCGCAGCCTCAACATCACCATTTGAAAGTTAACTTTTATTTCTGCTTTTGGTTAGACAATACCCCTGAACATTAAGAGCGTATCTTGCTAAAAATATGATTTATTCCGAGATATTAAAAAGTGTAAAGCTGGATATTCGCTTATAATCAGGATAAGCTAAAAAAAAGGATTCGATTTACCGGCTAAAAAGGGAAAAATGAAAGGGCCTCTACTTGCATCAGCAGTAACGTATTTCTCCATCCTTTGCTACAGGATGCCGGATAACACCCATGCAGCGGGGCTGGCACGATGATTGTTTCACTGGATAATCTTTACCATTCTGAGTTCTCTTTTCTTCCTGCGAGAAGCGAAAAAGGCGATCTTGAATTCGTCAATATCATCACCAGTTTCGCCAGTGCGCATGGGGATGTGCGTATACCCACCGAGCTGGTCCTACCTCGGATGTCAGACGACGAACAATGTCGTTTATTTGTAGAAAAACTAGAATTAATCGAAACGTGCCAACATTTTTTTATTCAGCGAAAAGTATCCGCCTGGATTAATTTAACGCCAGCAGTTGCTAATACTTTATTATCAGATACTGAACTTGCTTCACAAGTTGAACGATTTTCATTTCTGGAGCTGACTATTAATGAAAGCTATCCGGAGTTAAACAAAGGTAAAGATAATCCAATATTGGCCGCACTTGCTGCGCGATTTCCATTAGTCCTGACAAACTATGGTTCCGGCGGTATATCAACCCGGGCAATTTTTGACGGCCTGTTCAAACGCGTCGTGCTGGATAAAAACTTTGTTCAACAAAGGATTGCACATATTTCGTTTGAACCGTTTATGCGGGCTATTCTGGCGCAACTATCGCCCAGCTGTGAGTCAATAATCATTAGCGGAATTGATACACAAGAGATGCTGGAGCGCGTCTTGCCTGTGGGATTTAGTGCCATGCAGGGAGGATTGTGGCCTGCGGTGCCTCCTGCGCAGATAATTTCGCTCGCTAAGATATAACCCTTTTATTTGCTGGTGTTTAACAGCCTATTAACAGTCTACACTAGAGGCAGGAGGCCCTATGACCCTGTCTTTTACCACTCGCTGGCGTGATGAACTACCAGCAACCTATACCGCGCTTTCACCCACCCCTCTGAAAAACGCGCGCCTTATCTGGCATAACGATGCGCTGGCGGAGCAATTAGCCATTCCTGCGGCGCTATTTGATATTCCGACTGGTGCAGGCGTTTGGGGCGGCG
The DNA here is from genome assembly GCF_030332845.1 of Citrobacter sp. Cpo061. NCBI lineage: Bacteria > Pseudomonadati > Pseudomonadota > Gammaproteobacteria > Enterobacterales > Enterobacteriaceae > Citrobacter > Citrobacter sp. Cpo061. Next base: position 547,984 of record NZ_JAOWHB010000036.1, on the reverse strand, counting down.
AATCGTTGCTTCCCGGGATGTCGCCTTTAGCCCAGGTTTATAGTGGGCATCAGTTCGGCGTCTGGGCTGGTCAGCTTGGCGACGGACGTGGGATCCTGCTGGGCGAACAACAGCTCGTGGATGGTTCAACGTTTGACTGGCACCTGAAAGGCGCCGGACTCACGCCGTATTCCCGCATGGGTGATGGGCGTGCCGTGCTGCGCTCGACCATTCGTGAAAGCCTGGCCAGTGAAGCGATGTACTACCTGGGAATACCGACCACGCGGGCATTGTCGATTGTCACCAGTGACACGCCGGTTTATCGCGAAACGGTCGAAGCAGGGGCGATGCTCATTCGCGTGGCGCAAAGCCATATGCGGTTTGGCCACTTTGAGCATTTTTACTATCGCCGAGAGCCGGAAAAAGTGCGTGAGTTGGCTGACTTTGCGATTCGCCATTACTGGCCGCAATGGCAGGAAGAAGCCGATAAGTATCAGCTGTGGTTTAACGATGTTGTCACGCGTACTGCGACGTTAATCGCTGACTGGCAGGCGGTAGGATTTGCGCATGGTGTTATGAACACGGACAACATGTCGATTCTGGGTCTGACGATGGATTACGGTCCATTCGGTTTTCTTGATGATTACGTGCCCGATTATATCTGCAACCACTCTGACAACCAGGGGCGATACAGTTTCGATAACCAACCGGCTGCCGCGTTGTGGAACTTGCAACGTCTGGCGCAAACCCTGTCGCCGTTTATCCCGCTCGAGACGCTCAATGATGCGCTGGACGGTTACCAACTGGCGCTGTTAACTCGCTACGGTCAGCGGATGCGGCAAAAGCTCGGCTTCTTTAGCGAGCAGAAAGACGATAACGAATTGCTAAGCGAACTGTTTAGTCTGATGGCGAGGGAAAGAAGTGATTATACGCGAACGTTTCGTATGCTCAGCCAAACGGAACAACACAGTGCGCAATCCCCACTGCGCGATGAGTTTATCGACCGCGCGGCGTTTGACGACTGGTTCACGCGGTATCGCTCGCGTCTGCAGCAAGACAACATTGCTGACGCAGTCAGACAAACGCAGATGAAGGCGGCTAATCCGGCGATGGTATTACGTAACTGGCTGGCGCAACGGGCGATTAGTCAGGCAGAGCAGGGGGATTACGCCGAGCTGCATCGGTTGCACCAGGCGTTGCGTACCCCGTTTGCCGATCGCGATGATGACTATGCCAGCCGTCCACCTGACTGGGGCAAACGGCTGGAAGTAAGTTGTTCAAGCTAAGGGGCCAGAAATACCTGCGGGGAGGCGCTGGCCGGATGCTGGCCAACGTGTACCTGAGCACCGTACCAGCGCTTCAGATCATCGGCCTGTAACACAGTTTCCGGTGTTCCCTGCGACACCAGCCTGCCGTTGTGCAGCAGCACTATTCTGTCTGCCCACAGTGCGGCGAGGTTCAGATCGTGAAGCACAATGCACACATGCAGCTCACCCGAAGCGGTTAGCGTTTTTAGCATGCGCAACAGATGCTGCTGGTGGTAAAGATCCAGCGCGGAGGTCGGTTCATCAAGGAATAACCAACCGCGAGGCGCACCTTCGCACCAGAGTTGCGCCAGCGCACGGGCTAACTGCACTCGCTGTTGCTCGCCGCCGGAAAGCGCGGCGTATTGCCGGCCTGCCAGAGGCGTACATCCGGTCATCTCCATTACCTGTGCAATAAGCCCAGGTTCCGGTCGTTGGGTCCAGGGCGCGCGACCCATCGCGATGACGGCCTCTACCGGCCAGTCAAATCCCAGTTGCGTTTGCTGACGCATTACCGCCCGGTGTCGCGACAGCATTTGGGTAGGCCACTCCTCCAGCGGTTTGCCCGCCAGCACGCAGCGCCCGGTAGCCGGTTTCAGAAAACCGGTCAGCAAGCGTAGCAGAGTGGATTTCCCCGCACCGTTTGGGCCGATGAGCGCCACCAGTTCACCTTTTGTAAGGGCGAGGGATACATTGTCAATTACCGCTCTGCCAGCTACGTGATAGTGAAGCCCTTCAGCGATGAAATGTTCAGCCATGCGGTCCTCGCTGACGAAAAATAAGCCATAAAAACCACGGTGCGCCGAGAAGACTGGTCAACAGACCGACCGGCATCTCCGCAGGCGCAACCGCCGTACGGGCCAGTGTGTCGGCAATCAGCAATAAAAATGCGCCCGCCAGCACGGAACCCGGAATAACGGCCCGATGGTCTGAGCCGAGCCACATACGTATTAAATGTGGGATGACCAACCCGATAAAGCCAATCACGCCGCTTACCGCCACGGCTGAGGCAACCAGTAGTGCGCTACAAAGCAGCAAAATACGCTGGATTGTACGCACATCAACGCCGAGATAATGCGCCTCTTCCTCACCCAGTTGTAGAAGATTCAGCGCCGGAGCAAGTCGCCAGATGATCAGCACTGTCGGGATTGTCAGTGAAGTGACAGCCAACAGTGTGGACCACTGCGCGGCCCCCAGACTTCCCATTCCCCATAGCGACAGCTGGCGCAGTTGCGCATCATTACTGACCCACGACAAAACGCCAACCGCCGCCCCACAGAGCGCGTTAATGGCAATGCCGACCAGCAGCAGGCGTGAGAGTGAACCGTCGCGCTGTTGGCTAAGGATAAAAATCACTATGGTTGCCGCCAGCGCGCCGAAAAAAGCGGCCAGCATTGGAGCATACAACATCAGCAGCGCGGGCAAGGAGACAGGCAGCACCACCCACAGGGCCACAGCGCAGGCGGCGCCGCTGCTTATTCCCAGTAATCCAGGGTCTGCAAGTGGATTGCGAAACAGCCCCTGCATCACGCAGCCCGCGAGCGCCAGAGAGCCGCCAATCACCAGCGCCAGCAGGACGCGGGGCAGACGAATTGTGAGCCAGATTTGACGCAGTGCCTCATCGCCATCACGCCAGAGCAGACTTACCGGCAGGCGCAACGCGCCAAAACCGGTAGCCAGAACCGTCATTACAACCAGCATCAATGCCAACATCCACAACGAACAGGTGATCCGCCGGGACATCAGGGCAATTGCTCCGCTTTAGCACGAAGCTGCAAAATAGCCTGTGGCGTGCGAACGCTGAAGCCCAACAGCGCCATATCGTCAACCTGCAATACCTGCTTATTCCTTCCGGCAGGTGTTTGCGCAAGTCCAGGTAGCGTCCACAGGTTTGCCTCGCCACCCATCGCCTTAACACCTTCTTGTGAAATCACTACCAGATCGGGCTGGCTGGCAATGACGCCTTCTTGTGACAGCGGCTGATAGCGATTAACGCCCTGCATCGCGTTGCGTAGACCTGCGGCACGAATCGCCGCATCGGCTCCGGTTTGCTGGCCCGCCGCCATCGCGGTCATCCCGCCATGATTGAGAATAAACAGCACACGTTTATTAAGTTCAGATGACGGGAGCGTCGCCAGTTCCTGACGTAACGTTGCGCGCAGCGTTTCGCCGTCGGCATCCCGATGAGTAGCCTCGGCGATAACCCGAACTTTTTCATCAATCGCGTTAAGATCGTTGCTTGCTGGGATCGTGACAACCCTGACGTTGCTCTGCTCGAGCTGTTTTAACACCAGAGAAGGCTGCGCCTGCGCGCTGGCAAGGACCAGCGTAGGGCGTGTGGCAAGGATCCCTTCGGCGTTGAGCTGGCGCAAATAACCAACATCAGGTAACGCGGTTGCCGCAGCAGGCCATTGGCTGGTACTGTCTCTCGCCACAAGGGAGGGTTGTGCTCCCAGTGCGTATACGATCTCGGTGACATCGCCACCGAGGGCAACAACTCGTTCCTCGGGCGCAGCCAGTGTGGCGAAGGGCAGCAGCGCGATCAGGGCCAGCAGTTTTTTCATGGGGCCAGTCCTTTCGGCGTCAGTGCGTCAATCTGTGCGCGCCATTGCGTCTGCTCCGGCTCGCCTTCCGTACGTTGACCATACAGTTGTGCGATTTGCGTACCGTCGGCAGCAAACAGTTCCAGACTGGTGACGTGACCATCGGCGGTCGGTTTGCGCGTCACCCACGTTTCGGCCACGCTCTCTTCCAGCAGATGCAGGGTAAAGGTTGAGTTGAAGATGTTTAGCCAGCCTTTCATCGGTACCAGTTTTTCAATCACGCCGGTAAAAATCTGTACACAGCCGCGATTACCCACAAAAACCATAATTTCGTTGCCATCCTGACGCGCGGTGTCGAGTAACTGCGCCAGTGCACTATTAGAAACCTTACAGGCCAGATCGTCGCCCACCAGATTAAATGCCTGTTGGCGGGTGAGTTCATGGCGTTTCAGCAGACCGAAGAACTGGTGGACATCGGTCATCGCTCGCCACTCTTGATCGACGGTCTGCGCATCGACCGTGACGGCGGCAGGCGCAGAATTGTTGGCGGGTTGCAGTGCCAGCGGCGGGTTTTCTGCAAAGATGAAACGGGTCAGCAACGCTGCCCATTCCTCAACGAGGGTATTTTGCGTGGTATAGACCTTCAGCAGCGCATCTCCCTGATGGTCGAAGAACTGAATGCTCTGACGCTCACCATGGGCGGTTGTTTCGCTGATATGAAAGGTACTGGCCCACTGATTCAGGAACAGACGCAGATCGAGGGCGCGCGGATTGAGAACCAGTCCGGCATGACCGTTGAGGTGCTGATTGGTAAAAGCACCCACCTGCTCATGTACTGCGTATTCATTGCGGCAAATACATTTGGTTTCGCCAACTGCTTCCAGTGCGCTGAGAATTTCACGCACTTCGCCACGTAAGCGCCAGGCATCGTGACCGACGCGTGCAAAGGTCAGTTCGGCTTCGCTAATATTCATCAACCCCGCAATATCACGTGCGTATTTGCCAGGATTTTCTTTCTTCAGTTCCAGCCAGCGTGTGTAATGATTCATTGTCTCTTCCTTCCAGATTGCGGCCCCGGCGAACCGGGGAAAAGTGATTACCACTGATAACTCACGAAAATTTTGCCATTACGACCATCCTGCGGAATGCCTTGCGGCGACCAGTACTCTTTGTCGAAGGCGTTGCCTAGTACCAGCGTGGTGGTCATGCCTTTCAGCGCTTGTTGGCCCTGATAGCTGACGTAGAAATCGTTTACCGCATAGCCGGGCTGTTTAGCGTAGGTGCTGCTGATATGCGTTGAACGGTCAGCAAATGTCCCTATCCAGCCGACAGAGAAACCGCTGTGCGCAACCGGCACATTCAGTTTGCTGGTGACGGTGTCCGGGTTAATGCTGGAAATGTATTCGCCGGTGTCAGTATCTTTTCCGCGTGTGCGGTTATAGGCCATGTCGAGGCTGAACAGATCGGTGGAATATTTCGCCATCACATCCCAGCCCCAGATTTTGGCGTTGGGTACGTTATAGGACATGGTTGTCGAAGCGGCGAAATCGACGCTGGTGGAGATGTAATCTTTCGCTTTGGTGTCGAAATAGCTGGCTTTAAATTCGAGCGCGTCGCTCGCCATCAGAAGATCGTCAAAGCGCAGGCCAAATCCGTATTCCTGTGTTTCGTTGGTTTCCGGGCGCAGGTTAGGGTTCGGTACCCAGTAGTTGGTGTAAAAACGACCAATCGAGAAGTGTTTCGCATCGTTATACATCTCGCCCATAGTCGGGGCACGGAAAGCCTGAGCGTATGAACCGAACAGCATCAGCCAGTCAGTTGGCGCAACCGTTAATCCGGCGCGGGACGACCATTTATCGGCATCGACATCTTCATAACCGTCGCTGCTGCCGCGATAAGAGTCATAACGGGTACCGCCCAGCAGCGTAACCGGCAGGTCGCGCAGGGTGATTTCATCCTGGAGCCAGCCGGAGCTGAAATCGATCTTAGCCTCCGGGAAACCAGTTGTTGCTCCTCCCGGTTGTTGTTCCTGACGATAGTATTCACCGCCGTAGGTCAACAGGTGAGATGCAAAAGAGTCGGTAAACAGACGGCTGCGGTTGTCGATCTTCCCGCCTTTGGTGGTTTGCTTGCGAAATTCGCCAGTGTTATCTGCATTCTGAGCATTAATGCGCGCTTCGGACCAGTAGATACGGGCGTCAGCGTTCAGCCAGTCATTGTCCGCCGGAGCGAGCGAGTAGGTCAGTTGCGCATCACGCTGGATCGTTGAACGGTTGGTCATCGGATTGCTGGCATCCGCCGCGCTGGTCTGCGGATTTTTAGGTTCCCGGGCGTCATTATTGTAGTAACGTAGCGAACCGGCCAGCGTCTGGTCGCTGTCAATTTTCCAGCTACCTTTCGCCAGCATATTGTTAATTGCTTCGTCATTCGGCGCAGTAGTACCGTCACTCTGGCGTAAATCACCGCGATCGCGGCTGGACCAGGCAAGCAGTCCGTCCAGCGTATCGGTACGGCCATACGTGCTGGCGCCCATGCCGAGACTGTGATCGCCGGTCGCCGCGGTACCGAACACGCGATAACCACTGTTTTTCCCGACGTCCAGTAGATCTTTGGCATCTGCAGTGTCATAGGCGATCACGCCGCCTAGCGCGCCGCTACCGTACAGTAGTGCGGAAGGGCCACGCACGACTTCGATGCGTTTGATAAGCGCCGGGTCGAGGAAGGTACTGTTCAGGTGTCCGGTGTCGGTTCCCTGACGAACGCCGTCAACCAGTACCAGAACTCCGCGTCGATCGTAGCCGCGCAGATTCACGTCCTGGCCGTTGGTACGGCCCGTACCGTCAAGGGTCAGGCCTGGAACCTTACGTAACAGGTCGGCAGCGGAGCTGGCGGTTTGGTTTTCTGGGGCGGTGGCGTCAATGACGCTAACCATCATAGGTGCTTCAAAGGCGCTACGGGCATTGCCGGTGGCGGTAACGGTCATATCCTCGACCGCCGCCCAGGCGACGGCGGGCAGGTTACCGATAATCGCCAGCGCCAACAGCGATGGGCGCAGGGAAGCGGTGTGCAGGTAAGGCATAGCAACTCTCCATTAGGAAATCGAAAAGCGCTGGCTGCCTGGGTATGACCTGGGTGGCTGGCGAAATGTGTTGTTTATTTAGTCAGAATGAGTTTTCCGGCTTGTGTCTGGCGCAGCAGGTAGTGCTGACCATCATGTTCTATGATCACGCGTCCTTCGTTACCAAGCAGGGTTTTACTGTCAATTCGTCGGTCGTTTGGCGCGACGGAAGGCGGTGTTTTGTCTTTTGCGGGCGTTGCCGTTGTGTTATCCATACGTGACATAGTGTTTAAAAATAACAATCAATGTAACAATGATAATCATTATCATCAAACTGCAAATTTGCGGCAAGCGTTTTTGTGAAATAATTGTGACGAGAACGTTTTTTGCGCAATAAGCAAGGGAAAAACAAGGGATTAGCGCCGGGCAAGCTGATATTGCCCGGCGAACAGCATTAAAAACGGCTATCAACCGCAGAGGCGAGTTTTTCAACCAACAGTTCAGTATCTTCCCAGTTCAGGCACGGGTCGGTAATGGACTGACCGTAAACCAGCGGCTGGCCGCTAACGATTTTTTGCGTACCTTCACGCAAGAAACTCTCCGCCATAATCCCGGCAATCGCCGTCGAACCATTGCGAATTTGCTGGCATACATCATCACAAACGTCCAACTGACGGCGATGCTGCTTCTGGCAATTGCCGTGGCTAAAATCGACCACCAGATGCTCAGGCAGGGAAAATTCGTGCAGGGTATCGCAGGCGGCAGCAATATCTTCAGCATAATAATTCGGTTTTTTACCGCCACGCATGATGATATGCCCGTAAGGGTTACCGCTGGTCTGGTAAATGGTCATCTGACCGGTTTTATCCGGCGAGAGGAACATGTGACTGGCGCGGGAGGCGCGAATCGCATCGACGGCGATGCGCGTGTTGCCATCCGTTCCGTTCTTAAAGCCAACCGGGCAGGAGAGCGCGGAGGCCATTTCACGATGGATCTGACTTTCGGTGGTGCGCGCGCCAATAGCTCCCCAACTGATTAAATCAGCAATAAACTGGCCGGTCACCATGTCGAGGAATTCAGTCGCCGTGGGGACGCCCAGTTCGTTGACCTGCAACAGCAGTTTTCGCGCCAGTTCAATACCGTGGTTCACACGATAACTGCCATTCAAATCCGGGTCGGAAATCAGGCCTTTCCAGCCTACGACGGTGCGTGGTTTTTCAAAATAGGTACGCATCACGATTTCCAGACGCGCCTGGTGCTTAGTGCGCAGCGCCTGTAACCGTGTCGCGTATTCCATCGCGGCATCAAGATCGTGAATCGAGCAGGGACCTACGATCACCAGTAAACGGGGGTCTTCACCATTTAAAATTTTTTCTATCCGACGTCGGGAGTCCGTAACATGACGGGCGACGGAGGACGAAACAGGATGCCGTTGCGCAAGCTCTGCTGGAGTGACCAGGTTGTCAATACGCGCAGTACGGAGTTCATCGGTTCTGTTCATTACTTGTCTCAGAAATTTGTTGCTTCAACGGCAGGACTACCGGGAAGTGATGTACATCACAATATCACACTCATCCTGCCTGGTGGCGAGCATAATAACAAAAAATCGAACCAATGCACTAGCATTCTAGTACATGCGGCGATTCAGTCCCATGATATCGAGGATCTTGGTAGCAATCTCTTCTACCGAATAATTGGTACTGTTCAGCCAGGGGATCTGGTTTTTCCGGTACAGCGCTTCCACCTCAGCGACTTCCATACGGCACTGACGCAGCGAGGCGTAACGGCTGTTCTCACGGCGTTCTTCGCGGATGGCCGCCAGGCGCTCAGGGTCGATAGTCAGACCGAACAGCTTATGCTGCAACGGCTTCAGGGAAGTGGGCAGCACCAGATTATCCATATCATCGGCAATAAAGGGGTAGTTGGCCGCGCGGATACCAAACTGCATGGCCAGATACAAACTGGTTGGGGTTTTGCCGCAACGGGAAACGCCGAGCAGGATCACCTGCGCCTGATCGAGGTTGCGCAACGAAATACCGTCGTCGTGGGCGAGGGTGTAGTCAATGGCAGCGATGCGCGCGTCGTACTTGTTGAGGTTACCGGGATTCAGACCGTGCGTACGGTGGGCGATAGGCGTAGGGTCGAGTTTCATCTCGTGCTGCAGTGGGGCAACCAATGCCTGCACGATATCCTGACAAAACCCTTCGCTTTGCAGAATGATCGAGCGAATTTCCGGCAGGACGATGGAGTAAAACACTAAAGGGCGCACGCCAGTTTGTTGGTAGATAGCGTCAATCTGGTCTTTAACCGCGCGCGCACGACTCTCATTTTCCACAAACGGCAGCGTAATGCTGCTGATCGTGACCGGAAATTGCGACATCACCGCGTGACCCAATACCTCGGCGGTGATGGCCGTACCATCAGAAATATAAAATACGTGACGATCAACAGCATTATCCATTTTGCTCATCCTGGGGCAGATATAATTCTCTGAAAGCATAAATTAAAATTCGCCAGAAGCGAATATTGCTGCATCTATTTTATAAAATGAAACAGTATTTTTATATTTAATGAAAAGTACATTTCATTTTTCGGAACAAATGTTTATACCGGTCGTTTTTGTGGTGATCCCGTGTGGCTCGCGGGTTTGCGCAAATGCGGAAACAATCTGAAAAAATAAAAAATAAAGTTGCTTGAACGATTCACCGTTTTTTTCGCCGGAGTAAATATGCCAAGATAATTACGCAAAATTGAGTTTCCTAACCTCGTTCATATATAAGGATTGTTCGATGTCCAACAATGGCTCGTCACCGCTGGTGCTTTGGTATAACCAACTCGGCATGAATGATGTAGACAGAGTTGGAGGCAAAAATGCCTCCCTGGGTGAAATGATTACTAACCTTTCAGGTATGGGTGTTTCCGTACCGAATGGTTTTGCAACGACCGCCGATGCGTTTAACCAGTTTCTGGACCAGAGCGGTGTAAACCAGCGCATTTATGAGCTGCTGGATAAAACGGATATCGACGATGTCACTGAGCTTGCGAAAGCCGGGGCACAGATCCGCCAGTGGATTATCGACACTCCTTTCCAGCCCGAACTGGAAAATGCCGTCCGCGATGCCTACGCGCAGCTGTCAGCGGACGATGCCAATGCCTCTTTTGCCGTGCGTTCTTCCGCTACCGCAGAAGATATGCCAGATGCGTCATTTGCCGGTCAGCAGGAAACCTTCCTCAACGTCCAGGGATTTGATGCCGTACTGGTTGCCATCAAACACGTATTTGCCTCGCTGTTTAACGACCGCGCGATCTCTTATCGTGTTCACCAGGGCTATGACCACCGTGGCGTCGCACTTTCTGCTGGCGTTCAGCGGATGGTGCGTTCTGACCTCGCGTCCTCAGGCGTAATGTTCTCCATCGATACCGAATCCGGTTTCGACCAGGTTGTCTTTATCACGTCCGCCTGGGGCTTGGGCGAAATGGTCGTGCAGGGCGCCGTTAACCCGGATGAATTCTACGTGCACAAACCGACCCTGGCGGCTAACCGTCCGGCGATCGTCCGTCGCACAATGGGATCGAAAAAAATCCGCATGATTTACGCGCCGACCCAGGAACACGGTAAGCAGGTGACCATTGAAGATGTCCCGCAGGAACAACGCGACATTTTCTCCCTGACTAACGAAGAAGTGCAGGAACTGGCCAAGCAAGCGGTGCAGATCGAGAAGCACTACGGTCGTCCAATGGACATCGAATGGGCGAAAGACGGTCATACCGGCAAGCTGTTCATTGTTCAGGCGCGTCCAGAAACCGTGCGCTCTCGCGGTCAGGTGATGGAGCGTTATACGCTGCATGCTCAGGGTAAAATTATTGCTGAAGGTCGCGCCATCGGCCACCGCATTGGCGCGGGTCCGGTCAAAGTCATTCATGACATCAGCGAAATGAACCGCATCGAACCAGGCGACGTACTGGTTACCGACATGACCGACCCGGACTGGGAACCGATCATGAAGAAAGCGGCAGCAATTGTCACTAACCGTGGCGGTCGTACCTGTCACGCGGCAATCATTGCCCGTGAACTGGGGATCCCGGCCGTGGTTGGCTGTGGCGATGCGACCGAGCGCATGAAAGATGGTGAGAAGGTAACTGTCTCCTGTGCCGAAGGCGATACCGGTTATGTTTACGCTGACATGCTCGACTTTAGCGTGAAGAGTTCCAGCGTGGAGACCATGCCGGATCTGCCGTTGAAGGTGATGATGAACGTCGGTAACCCGGACCGGGCTTTCGACTTTGCCTGTCTGCCAAACGAAGGCGTCGGCCTGGCGCGTCTGGAATTTATCATCAACCGCATGATTGGCGTACACCCGCGTGCGCTGCTGGAGTTCGATGACCAGACGCCTGAGCTGCAAAATGAAATCCGCGCCATGATGAAAGGTTTCGATTCTCCGCGTGAATTCTATGTCGGTCGTCTGACGGAAGGGATCGCAACGCTGGGTGCGGCGTTTTATCCAAAACGCGTCATCGTGCGTATGTCGGACTTTAAGTCCAACGAATATGCCAACCTGGTCGGCGGTGAGCGTTATGAACCGCATGAAGAGAACCCGATGCTGGGCTTCCGTGGGGCGGGCCGTTATGTTGCCGACAGCTTCCGCGACTGCTTCGCGCTGGAATGCGACGCAGTAAAACGTGTCCGTAACGACATGGGCCTGACTAACGTTGAAGTGATGGTACCGTTTGTACGTACCGTTGCCCAGGCGAAAGCGGTGGTGGAAGAGCTGGCACGCCAGGGGCTGAAACGCGGCGAGAACGGACTGAAGATCATCATGATGTGTGAGATCCCGTCTAACGCCTTGCTGGCCGAGCAGTTCCTCGAGTACTTCGACGGCTTCTCCATCGGCTCAAACGACATGACGCAGCTGGCGCTGGGTCTGGATCGTGACTCTGGTGTGGTTTCTGAACTGTTTGATGAGCGTAACGACGCGGTGAAAACGCTGCTGTCGATGGCGATTCGTGCAGCCAAGAAACAGGGCAAATACGTGGGTATTTGCGGCCAGGGACCTTCTGACCACGAAGACTTCGCGGCCTGGCTGATGGAAGAGGGGATCGACAGCCTGTCGCTGAACCCGGACACTGTCGTACAAACCTGGCTGAGTCTGGCTGAACTGAACAAGTAATATCATGCCTTATCCGGCCTATTCAACGTAGGCCGGATAAGATGCGTGAGCATCGCCATCCGGCGCTTTATCCTGTAATACTCTCCACGCTCAAACGCTGAATAATATCCTGACGAAGCTGGTATTTTTGTACTTTACCGGACGCCGTGCGTGGTAATTTCTCCACGATCACAATGTGCTCAGGGTATTTGTACTTTGCCACCCGCTTGCGGCTAAAAAAGGCCACCACTGATTCCAGCGACAACGAATGATGCGGAGGTTTTAGAACCACGTAAGCACACGACCTTTCACCTAACCGTTCGTCCGGCATCGCGACAACACAGGCATCGTGAATGCGAGGATGCTGCAATAAAATATCCTCAACTTCGCGGCTGCTGATGTTTTCTCCACCGCGGACAATGATATCTTTTTTCCGTCCGGTGATTTTGATGTACCCCGCATCGTCCATTCGGCATAAGTCTCCGCTGTAATACCAGCCGTCTTGATCCAGCGCGCGGGCGGTGAGTTCGGGTTCATCGAGGTAGCCCATAAACACATTGGGACCACGCGAAGCTTCTTCACCTTCTACCCCCGCGGGCAACGTATTGCGTGCTTCGTCGACCACTTTAATTTCGACGCCTGCAGCAGCATATCCGTCGGTATTCATCATGCGAGAAAGCGAATCATCGAGATTGACCAGCGCATGCGGTGAACTCTCTGTCGAGCCATAAATGCTTAATAATTTTATGCCGAGCTGCTGGCAGTCACGGGCAATCTTTTGTGGAATGGTTGTGCCCCCACATAAGAAAAAGCGTAGCGATGAGAGGTCGCGTGGTCGTTTTTCCATGCTACACAACATGTCGTAGACGAAGGGCGTTGCGCCGAGCACACAGGTACAGTGTTGTTGCTCCAGCAGTTCAAGACAGGCGATTGGGGTGAAAATGTCTAACAATACGCTGCGTGCGCCGATTAAAAACGGTGCGGTAACGCCATGCAGAAAACCGGTAGCGTGTCCCAGTGGTGCGGGCATCAAAAACACATCCTGCCAGGTGAGATTGAGGCGGGCACAATAGGCGCGCTCGCTGGCAAGGATGTTGTTGTGGGTCAGCATTACGCCTTTTGGCATTCCCTCGGTACCGGAGGTAAACAACACCGCCGCCAGTTCATCGGCGTGAACATTAATCGTCTGGGTTAAAGGCGGAGCTAAAAGCAGTTGACTGAGCGCCAGCGAGGTCGTTGCCGGAGCCAGTTTATCCACGGCAACGATCTGTTGCAGATGCGGCAACTGGTTTTGTAAGGGGAGGATCAGATCGACCGGTCGGGTCTGTTTAAACAGCGTCGGTGCGAAAAAAATCTTCGCTTTGCACTTATTCAGCACCCATACCAGCTCTGCTTCACGCCACGCTGGCAGCAGAGGTACGGAAACGGCCCCGATTTTCAGACAGGCCAGGTAGATAATCGTAAACTCGCACCAGCCCGGTAACTGGAAGGCAATGCGATCGCCGGGTTGAATACCGCAGGCTAAAAACCAGGTTGCCAGACTGCTGGCCGCGCTGTCGAGTGCAGCATAGGTGTATGAAGCGCCATGGTTATCAACCACGGCGATTTTATCTGGCATGGCTCTGGCAGTTTGGTTCCAGTAATCGCCAAGCGAAGCATCTCCCCATAAACCCTGTTGCCGCCAGACTTCGCGGCGTTCGGCGTTAAACGTTAGTGTGATACTCATGAAGTTATTCCCAGGATGATTTCGGCATACATCTGACCGGATGGCCGGCGTGGCCGATCCGGTGTACTACAGGCAAAATCCATTAGCCGTAGCGAAAATCAACGCCAAATGTTCCGACCGGATATTCCCATTGGTCGAGGATCGTGTCGCCGCACAGTACTCGACACGTTCCGCACTCCAGGCAACCAGCAGAATCAAAATGAATGTTTCCACTCTCATCCTGCTTATACAGCCCGGCGGGGCAGGCTTTCAGCAGCTTGCGAAATTCATTAAGGTCTGGATGTTCGGCCAGGATAATGTGCGGGTGGCCTTCATCGACATTGAATTTATTGACGCCCAGTTTGACGTCAACGTTAACGGTATTGTCCTGATTCATAGTGCAGTTGCCCCCTTGATACCGTCTTTCAGTAAGTTCATCAGCCCGATTTGTTTTGCGTGGGACATAATCATCTTGCGAACCGGTTGATTTGGACGTCCGTCAACGGTGAACATATCGCTCATGATGTCGGCCACCATACGCGGATACTGAGTGAACAGCCGTGGGTTTTCCATTAACGCCGGGATCTTGCGAAAATGCTGTAAATCACGCATCACACAGCCCTGTTCGAGCGCGCGCTTGTAGTCCATCAGGCTGCTGGCAGAGAAATCCTGGCGTTCTTTTGCTGCAATAGCTGTTTGGGCAGCGGCTTCTGCGGAAGCGATGGCCAAATCCATACCTCGCACCGTGAAACCCAGGTTCAAACAGAAACCGGCGGCATCGCCCGCGATCATCACACCGTCATCGACCAGCTTTGGAACCATTGCCAGACCGCCTTCCGGCACCATATGCGCGGAATATTCCAGTAGTTCTCCACCGGCAATCAATGGCCGAATAGTTGGATGTTGCTTAAAGTCTTCCAGCATTTGTGGAATGCTTTTTGTGGCATGGGCAATATCCCCCAGACCACACACCAGACCCAGAGAGATGGAGTCCTGGTTGGTATACAAAAATCCGCCTCCCATCAACCCATCAGACGGTGAGCCTGCAAACAGCCAGGCCGCGCCTTCATTACCTGAAAGATTGAAGCGATCTGCAATGACCGCTGGAGGTAAGCCGATCAGCTCTTTTACGCCAACGGCATAGTGATGTGCAGAAGAGGGCGGAACCATCCCCAGAGAACGCCCCAGCATAGAGTTGACGCCATCGGCAAGGATGACAATATTGGCTTCCAGGATATCGTCACCGGCCTGAACTCCGGTAACCTTATTACCTTCGCGGATCAGGGCATCGACGCGCACGCCGGGGATGAACTGCACGCCAGCTTGTTCCGCCTTATCCATTAGCCATGGGTCAAGTCTGTTGCGCAAAACGGTATACGAATCCTGCGTTGGTGCGTCAGCTTTTTCACGATGGAAATCGAGAGTGACGGCGCTTTCTTCGGTCAGAAAGGAGATTTTTTCGCGGGTAACTTTACGCTCGAGCGGCGCTTCCTGCGCGAACCCCGGCATGATGTGCTCAAGACTATGTGCATAGAGTCTTCCGCCGGTCATATTTTTACTACCAGCACTGTTACCGCGCTCGATGACCAGTACGTCCAGTCCGGCCTGAGCCATCACGTAGCCTGCAACCGTACCCGCCACGCCAGCACCGACCACAATGGCATCAAATTTTTCATCTGACATGCTTTATGCTCCCTTCCCGCTGCGAGGGCAGCGGGATATGTGCGTTAAATGTGGGGGTTAGCGGCTGAGATGCTCGATAAGAGCCGGAACGACTTTGTAGATGTCGCCGACCAGTCCGTAATCGGCGTAATTGAAAATAGGGGCTTTCTTATCTTTGTTGATGGCAACAATGACTTTCGCGCCGTTACCGCCAACCATATGCTGAATTTGTCCTGAAATGCCGAGGGTGAGGTAAAGGTCCGATTTCAGTAACACGCCAGAAACGCCGATGTAGCGTTCGCGTTCCATCCAGTTTTCGCCTTCGGCAATCGGTCGTGAACAACCCACTTCTGCACCCAGTACAGATGCCAACTGGCGCACCATCTCCAGATCGTTTTGCGCAACCAGGCCGCGGCCCACACCCACCACACGTTTGGCTTTGCTGAGATCCACGCTGCTCACGGATTTGGCGCGACGTTCCTGGCACATAATTTCATGGTGTGGTGCGATGTAAGGTGCAAAGACAACAGGGCAGGTATGTGAAGCATTAGCCTCTACCGGTTCAAGTACGCCTGGGGCAAGGGTGATAATTGCCTGAGTTGTTTTGATTTTTTCTTTGCCGAATGCCAGGCCACCGTACATACGGTGTTCTGCGAACAGTGAGCCATCATCAAGCGTTACCGACGTGGCGTCATTTACCATCGCTGCATTGAGCTGAATACTTAACCGCGCACCAAGGGATTTAGCGCGTTTTGTAGCTGGCATCAGCAATAGCCCGGTATGTTCTTGTATCAGGGCGGCGATGGTCTCGGCAAAATTTTCAACACGCTGTAAACCAGACGTTGTTTCAAGCACGACAATCTCATCGGCACCCAGAGGTTTAACCTGATTGGCCTGTTCGTTGCCTTGTACAATAAGGTGTACCTGTTCACCCCACAGGCGTGCGCCGGCCATTAATTCTGCATAGCGTTCTACGTTATCGCTGAACACCCATACGTTAGCTAATTTACTCATGATAATTTCTCTCCGTTGGGCTTAGTTCAGGGCTTTTTTCAGATGCTCAGCCAGCTCGGCGATGGCTTCTGCTGAGTCATTTTCCAGAATGATGTGCTTACGTTCTGTTTGTGGCGGAACGGTGAGGCTCACTAGTTCTGCTAACGGTGAGGCAGGTGTCCAGCCAATATCGCTGGCTTGCCACGGTGTGACTGGTTTTTTACCTGCGCCCAGAATGGCTTTCATCGAGGGAATACGCGGCGTGTTGATATCCGAGGTTACGCACAGCACGGCGGGGAGCGGCAGTTCAATCACTTCAACTTCGTCTTCCAGCGTACGTTCAACCACAATGCGATCGCCGTTACGTTGGATGTTGCTGACGGCGTTAATCACCGGAAGTTGTAAGAGTTCGCCAACCAGTAAGCCAACCTGCTGGGCGTAGATGTCTCCAGACCCTTCGCCGAACAGCATCAGGTCGAATTCAATGTTTTTGGCCGCGCAGGCCAGCGCCTGAGCCGTGTCTCGCGGTAATGAATGCTCCAGTTGGGGATCCTGCACCATAAACAAACTTTCCGGCCCGCGGGACAGTACGTCTTTACGCACTTTGGAGTTTTGCAGTAGCGAGCCGCCAACCGTTAAGGCGACAATTTCATCACCTTCCGCACTAAGTTGCGTCGCGGCCTCTATTGCATTCAAATCAAACTGACTGATTTTGGCATCGGCCCGGTCAAAGTTAAGCGAACGTTCTGGGGTAACAACAATGTCCTGTTCTTCAGGCACCAACTTAAAGCAGGTTATTAGTTTCATGGCATCTCCAGTGATTCTCGTGTTGATGATGACGGGGAGTGCCATCATCAACAGTAGGGAAAATTGACTGAAAATAGTGTGCGGCAGAGGGAGACTGTTTTCGACGGGGCAATCTGTTTTCATTCCCAACAATCTTGCAAAAAAAAGGACTTTAGGAATGCTGAGTTTATGAACGTAAAGACGACGTCGGGTGTTAAAGTGATAAATATGGAAATAAAATCGAGACGTTTTTTTGAGAAATGGATCATATTTTTATCCGTTTCTGCATGCACTTTGTTTCTGGTGTGTAAATTATTATTGCTGACTTAATAACATTTACATTTTCCTGTTATTTTAAAATAAAAACAATTTGTGCGAGCAGCGTGCTGAAGTTGGAGGTGTCATCTTGCAGACGACGCAAATAATTTTGTTTCGCCTGGACAGAATAACGTTGTATAACGTCTTCATCGTTTTTACTTTTCGATATTAATTATCCGCAAAATTACTGCCTTTCGGTGGAGGTTGTCATGTATCAACGCTGTTTTGATAATGCCATGGAGACCCTTTTTGAACAGGGAAAAACCCCGAGATTTTCGCGATTCGTCATCAGTGATGATCCTAACTGGGAGTCGGGTCATCATGTTCATGACAATGAAACAGAGCTTATCTATGTAAAAAAAGGTGTCGCAAGGCTAATTATCGACTCTTCGCTGTATGTCGCACATGCGGGTGACATCGTAGTGATAGAACAAGGGCGGTTACATGCGGTTGCTTCCGATAGCAGCGCACCTGCAACCACTTACACCTGTGCGCTCTACGGCTTTCGTTTCAACGACTGGCAGGAGAACCAACTCTTGCAGATACACTCGTGTCCGGTTATTAGCGTTAGCCAGGGCAAAGAGGTTATTAAAAGTATCTTTAATGAACTGAGTGTTATGATCCCGCAGAGCAAGAATAACCTGACGTCTTCCGCTTATGACGCCTTCGCTTATGCATTAACCGTTTTATATTACGAAAACTTTAAAAATGCTTATCGTTCTGAGCAGGGATATATTAAAAAAGATATCTTAATTAAAGATGTGTTGGTTTATTTAAATAACAATTTCCGAGAGAAAATTACGCTGGAACAGTTGTCTAAGAAATTTCGTGCCAGCGTGAGCTATATCTGTCACGAGTTTACTAAGGAGTATCGTATTTCGCCGATTAATTATGTGATTCAGCGGCGAATGACAGAGGCAAAATTTGCCCTGACGAATACGGAGTCCTCGTTGGCAGAAATTTCCTGGCGGGTAGGGTATGAAAATGTCGATCACTTTGCCAAACTCTTTCAGCGGCATGTGGGTTGTACCCCCAGCGATTATCGTAAGCAGTTTAAAAATAACCTTGTAGAACAGGAATGTTTGATGCCAGAAATATGATTAACCTGGCTCGTGCCGGATAACGCATTTGCGCTATCCGGCAAGCATTACTGCTTACTTATTCTGATAATCTTTCAGGATTTGGCGACCCGCGACGTAAATCATGATTTCATCTGTACCACCGCCAATGCGTTCACAGCGGACATCACGCCAGAAGCGGGAAACGCGTGCTTCGTCGGTGTAACCCAGCCCACCCATAATCTGAATGGCGTCATCAATCACTTCCATTGCAGTACGTGCACAATACAGTTTTGCCAGCGCTGCACTGGTGCGCAGAGACTGTTCCTGATCGGCCTGCCAGGCGACTTTTAACACCATATTGCGCATGTTATCGATTTTAATCGCCATCAGCGCCAGTTTTTCCTGGATCATCTGATTGTGACCAATTGGCTTACCGAATGCGATGCGCTGGTTGGCGTAACGGGCGGCATCTTCGAAGGCGCATTCAGCAAAACCGGTACTGCGCGCAGCGTTGATCAAACGTTCCATTTCGAAGTTGTACATGACGTTGAGGAAACCCATGCCTTCCTCTCCGACCATATCGCTTTCGTCCACTTCGACGTCATCAAGATAGACTTCGCAGGTGCTGAGCATATGCCAGCCGATTTTATGCAGCGGATTAACCTTAATGCCGGGTTTCTTCGAATCGACCCACCACAGCGTAAAAGCTTTTTTCGGATCTTTTGGCTCCGGATCGCGGGCCAGTACCAGCATATATGGATACTCTTTTGCGCCGGTGATAAAGGTTTTTTGCCCGTTGAGATAGACCTTACCATTTTTGCGAGTGTAGCTGGTGGTCGCGCTGTTGTTGTCGGAGCCAGCTCCCGGTTCGGTTAATGCCAGCGCATACGCTGGATCGCCCGTTTCCATGGTGCTTTCTGCGGTCTTACGCAGCTGTTCAGCGGATCCAAAACGACGCATACTGTGAATGCACTGACCGTTAGTGATCAAAAAAGCGGGTGCGCCGCATTTTGAAACTTCCATCAGCGCCAGCATCTGTGTGACGTAATCTGCCGGGATGCCACCAAACTCTTCCGGAACGCCCAGCATCGAAATACCGTTGTCCGCCAGGGCACGCATAAACTCTTTCGGGTAGGTCGCCGTCTGATCGCAGGTACGGAAATATTCTTCCGGGAAATTGCTGGTAATCAGTTCTCGAATACTGGCAAGCAGCAGTTCTTGTTCTTCAGTTAAAGAAAAGTCCATCAGGGTACTCCTTTTAATTGGCGGCGTCGGGTAATACAAAACCCATCGAGACATCGATAAATAATCTTTCGTCCATCAGCTTCAGATTTGGCGAAATAATTGGCGTAAAATCCATCTTGTCCAGGATGTCTTCCTGTAAAGAGACTCCCGGTGCAATTTCGATTAAATGAAGACCATCTGCTTTTAACGTAAAGACAGCGCGTTCAGTGATGTAACGCACATCAAGTCCACGTTCGAGAGCAATTTTTCCGCTGAAAGTCACTTCAGGTAATTCGTTGACGAATTTTTTCACCCGACCTTCCTGCACGATATTTAACTTGCCATCGGCAACTTCCGTTTTCAGACTTCCGGCAGTTAACGTGCCGCAGAAAATAATTTTTTTGGAGGTGGCGCTAATATCGATAAAACCGCCGGTACCCATGATTTTGCCATTGAATTTGTGTACGCCGACGTTGCCGTGGCGATCGACTTCGGCAAAACTTAAATAGCACACGTCCAGTCCACCACCGTGATAGAAGTCAAACTGGGAGGTCATATCCAGAATGGCGCGGGTGTTGACGTTGGCGCCGAAAGCAATACCTTGAGAGGTGATGCCGCCAATCGGACCCGTTTCGACTGTCAGAATAAAATCGTCAGCACAGCCTTCTTCGCGCGCGACGAGGCCAATGCCATCGGCAATGCCTACGCCAACGTTGCCGACCGCACCTTTGCGCATTTCAAACAGGGCGCGTCTGGCCACCAGTTTACGCTGATTGAGCGGCAGGGCAGTCTGTTGGCTGTCATCGAGAACAAAATCGCCAGAGATAAAGCGGTTAACCGGCGCGCCACCATACAGTTGCGTTTGGTCGGGGTCGATGACCACAATATCGACCAGATAGCCGGGAATACGCACCGATTTCGGATGCAACGTGGCTTTCTTCACCATCTTTTGCACCTGCATCATAACGATGCCACCGTTATTGTGTACGGCCTGGGCAATCACCAGCGCATCAAGATACATCACTTCATCTTCAAAGGTGGCGTAGCCTTCACTGTCGCAAGTGGTGGCGCGAATAAAGGCGATGTTTGGCGCAATGGCCTTGTAATACAGATACTCTTTGTTATCAATTTCCACCAATTTGATCAGATCTTCGGTGGTCACTTCATTCAGCTTACCGCCCTGTTGGCGAGGGTCAACAAATGTACCAATGCCGATATCACTAAGGATCCCCGGCTGGTGAGCCGCCGATGCACGCAGGGTTTGGGTTAATACGCCCTGAGGATAGTTATAGGCGGCAATTTTATTTTGTTCAGCCAGATCGGAGATTCGCGGTGATTGTCCCCAGTGTCCGCATAATGCCCATTTGACTAAACCTTCCTGTGCCAGTGGGCTAATTCCCCGGTCGGCACGGTCACCCAAACCTGTAGGACTAATCAATGCTAAATTTCGCGGTGACTGAGAGTTTTTATATTTTTCAGCCAGTGCATTAATTAATGTTGTTGCTTCGAGAATACCCCCTCCAGCACCTAATACACAAAGCGTTGCTTCATCAGGAATATAATTGACTGCATCTGCAGCGGATAATACGGGTACCCGACCATCTATACGATTTGGCCTTGAAAATTTCATGTGAACTCCAGATTATATGCGTGCGACTACCTGTCGCTATATTCGACAATAATATTGTGAGTTATTTAATAACGCTTAATTACCGGCCAGATATCCGTGGTTAGACGAATATCTGGGGTGGGGCATTACTGATATTTATATGGATATATCTGTAATTAAGCCTGATGCAATATTGTCAATACAGTACGCAGGTCGGTGACCGAAATTTGTCCTGGTGCGGAGGCTTTTTTTACTGCCCCAAAGGTTGCCGCTGAACCGAAAACCTCACCAGACAGACGTGAAATCACCCCTGTTTTAGCCATCGACATGGTGATTATCGGGCGATCGGCATAGCGTTCTTGCATTTCCAGCGTGGCACTAAGCAGCGTCAGAACATCCGTTTTATTTTGCGGCATCAAGGCAATCTTCGGAATATCTGCGCCCAGCTCCTGCATTTTACGCAGGCGCTGGACAATCTCTTCCGCGGCTGGTGTCTTATGAAAATCGTGATTGGACATAATCACAAAGACATTTTTCGCATGCGCATGCTCGACGGTCGCTTTGACCAGTTCGTCACCGGTAAACAGTTCCAGATCGATCATATCCACCAGACTGCTGTCTACCGCCGCGCGGTTAAGTGCAATATAGTGCTCGACAGACAGAGCCTGTTCACCGCCTTCTTTGGCGCTACGGAAGGTGAAAAGCAGTGGTTTGTCAGCCATCACATCGCGGATGGTGCGCGCAGCTTCCAACACCGCCTCAATGGAAGAGACATCGGTGAAATGGTCTACGCGCCATTCCAGAATGTCGAAATCCGCTTCGCGATAGGCCAGCGCTTCGCTTTTTACCGTTGCGATGTCTTTACCCATCAGCGAGACAATGATCTTCGGCGCACCCTCGCCAATAACGAGGTTTTTTACGGTTACGGTTTTCATTGATTACCCTTTAACTATTGTACAAATGCTTGCCCGTCAGGCGGCAAAACCCATAACCTGTTTCACATACTCCAGTGGGAAATCTTTCCCGGTCCAGAGCTTGAACTGTTCAGCCCCTTGCCACAACAACATGCCGTAACCATCAATTGTTTTGCAACCAGCACTTTGTGCCTGCTGCAATAATTTGGTCATATGCGGGTTGTAGACGCATTCGGTTACCAGCAGTTCCGGACGCAGCAGGGAAGCGTCGGTCACGAGAGATTCATTTTCCAGCGGCTTCATGCCGACTTTAGTGCCGTTGGTCAAAATATCTGCGCTGGCAAGTGCGTCAGCAAAAGCCTGGCGATCGGCGAGATCGATAACGGTGACCACGCAGTCGGTGTTTTCATTGACGCGTTTGGCAAACTCCTGCGCTTTGGCAAAAAACTCATCCTGGCGGTTAAAGAGTTTAATTTCTTTGACGCCTTCAATCGCTGCCTGTGCACCAATAGCCGTCGACGCACCGCCTGCGCCCAACAGTACCATGGTTTTACCTTTGATATCGAAACCACTTTCCTTAATTGCACGAATATGGCCCGTGCCATCGGTATTGTAACCGCGCAGGTAACCATCATCATTGACGATAGTGTTAATTGCGCCGACCAGCTTGGCTGCGGGTGTTAATTCATCAACATACTCACATGCCAGTTGCTTGTTGGGCATTGAGACCCCGGTCCCCCGCATCTTTAAGGCCTTCAGCCCGGCAATGGCATTAGCAAACGTTGAGTTATCAACTTCAAATGCCATGTAAGTGAATGGCAATCCCGCTTTTTCTAATGCCTTATTTTGCATTTCAGGCGACAGACTGTGTCTGATAGGGTAAGCCATCAAACCAATCAGTTCATATTTAGCAGTTACGTCCATTTGATACTCCTTCTAAACAATTTATTGAAAATAACGCTCGCCCAACCGCACATCATTTTTGGGGATATCAAATACGCGGTAGTAACGAATAAAGACGATGATGGCGGTGACAAAAGCCAACAGAGCAAATGCAAGGTCCAGCAAAATAATGTATTGCAGACCAATGTTAGAGAGGTATCCGGTGATTAATGGGATAATAAAGTTGGCTACGCCACCCATCATCATATAAATACTGGTGACTTTGGCCTTGCTCTTGGGAAAGAACTCTGACATCACCGAGACACCGAGCTGTAAAATACCGCCAGCGGCAGAAAATCCAATGAGAAATGAACCGGCGTTACATACCAGCGGAGATGGGTATAAATAGATCATGGCTGCGGTGATGGTTGCCAGTCCGGCGTTAAATACGTTTGCCCAAATAGGTCGTACCCATTTTTTCAACAGTGCGGCAAAGATAAATACGCAGACCAACGACCCCATACTGTAGTAAGAGATTGTTTTCAGTGCGTCGGATTCTGCCATACCGGCAAAGGCCATCGCATATTTCGGCATCCAGACCACGATGACGTAAAAAGTCGAAAAGGCAGCAACACCAAACATGACGGATGCCACACCTTCCAGCCAGACCAACGGTTTACTGTTCATCTGTGGCAGATCTTTCGCGATGCCGGCATCCACCATCTGGCTGGGGAAACGACTTTTTAGCAGCATCAGGGTAATGACTACAAACAACGCACCCGGGATAATGACCGCATAACCGTACCAGATATGGTTGAGCAGCATGGTGCTGACGACGATGGGGTAGATCATCTGCCCAAACGAGACCATAGCTTTCACCAGGATAACGGCTGAGCCAGAGGCTTTAGGGAAGCATTCCATTAACGCCGGGTACCCACCGGTATCCAGTGCCGAGTTTGCCACACCAACGCAAACGGCCAGAATAAAGGCAATCATCAGATTAGGGCTGGCGGGAATACCGAAGAAGAACAGTATATAAAGAATAGCCCCTAACAGAATGATAGCCCGACGACCAAATTTATCTGAGAGCACGCCAAAGAATAATATGCTCACCAGTCGTCCCAGACCAATGCCTGAAATCAAATAGGCAATTCCTGCATTGTCGGTGGAAAACTTTTCTGCAAGAGAGGTCATATTTTGCGCCAGTGTAATGACGCTAATGCCGTGTAGGAAATAACTTAAATAAATACAGGTTATCGCCAAAAGAAATGGCGTATTAAAGGTCTTGCTTTGAGACATTTTCACAACTCCTTGCGGATTTTAAAATTGTTCTGTGCTCGTCGATATTGTTTAAATTGCGGCGACCTTGTAATTAATATACCGGGTGGCAGCCACAGAACCTACATAGCATGGCGTTTAAGTTACCAGGTATATTGCATAACACACTGTGAAATTGAACTCTGCCAGCCGGTGTTTTGTTGATGTTTTAAAACATATGCCAATTATTTTGCAGAAGGGGGGAACAATATTGCATCCACGCTATTCTACGGCTTGTATCATTTTTAGCTGATGCTTTGACGCGATGTGGCTGCGATAACCAATAAATAACGCCAACAGGAACCCAACAGCAGCTATGCCAGTATCAAACCACATGATGTGAGCAATACTGGTTTCTGAGAGTTTTGCTGTTATCAATGGAATGGTGAAGGTCGCAATGCTGCCCGCGCTATAGTAAATCCCGGTCGCTTTACCCTTCGCATGCGGAAAGCGTGCGGCCATGAGCGTTAAACCGATTTGCACAACGCCCCCAGCGGAAGAAAAACCGATGACAAACGCAAAGATAATGACCACGTAGGGTGTCGGATGCAGACAAACCATCAGCAATGCGACAAATGAGATAAACGTATACAGCATCAGCATCGATGTCGCGCGTTCTGCTTTTCGCGCCAGCGGGGCGGTGATCAGCACGCACAGTAGAGAGCCGCAGGTATAAATGCTTAACAGTTTGATAGATAACGTATAGGACATTCCTGCGACAAACTGTCCGTATTGCGCCAGCCACTGGCTTACCAGGTAAAATGTTGCCATTGCGATGTAGCCGTATAGGGTGTAACTGGCAAGGTCGAGCAGGGAGCAACGATGTTCAGGTTGTGCGATTTCTCGTTCAGCAGGTTGTGCCCGGATGACGATATGAGTCCCGGGGTGTGGCGGAAACCGACAGCGAAACAAAAACACGCCGTTGAGTATCATAACGGCAGCCGCCAGCAGGAAGGACCAGCCAAACCAAAGTTCGCTCCACACCAGCAGGCTGATGATCATTGGCAGCAAGAACTGACCGCTGGAGACGAAGGCTTTAATCAAAATATTGGCTGTGCTGGGGGAGCGGGGGAATGCCTCCATCAGGCTGGGATAGGTTCCGGCATCGAGAAAACTGTTTGCCATTCCTGCTAAAAAACCAAAAGCATAGGCAAGAAAAATACTGTGAGTATTGATGATGCCAATAAAGAAAATCAGGTAGCAGGTCATACCAAGGATAATAAATGGTCTGCGACCGTAGCGATCGGAAAGCATCCCTGCCACTAATAAAACGCTTAAGCGGCCGATGCCGAGTGAGGAAATAACAATCGAGACGCCCGCAGCATTGGTTTGCCACTGTTGTTCCAGCGAAGACATATTGAGGCTCATCAGAATGACCCCCATACCGTGCACAAGGTAATTTAGGTACAGCCCTATCGCAGTGGAGAAATAGGTGTTTTTCATAATGTGTTACTCAGCGAAGAGGCTAAATAGGTATGGCGTTGCAATCTCTTAACACATACGCTCGAGATCGTGAGCATAGAGTTCAACAGCAACCGACTGATAGATTTTCCAGTCGAGAAAACCATCGTGGTGATAAACCGCCTGAAAAGCGTTCAGATCGGGGAAAAAACGCATGGTGTTATTACCGATACGATTATTTATTTTGTCGATAATTGCATTAATTCTTAACTTCCTCCTGGCTTTCATTTCTGAACAAATGCGGATGATGTCTTCTGGAATTTCTCTTTCACCCTTTTCCCATTGCTGCCAGGCGGCAACATTGTTATCGCGCGCGATATACCTGGCGCTTTCTTCCACCGTCATAGCAAAAATATGGCGGATCGCCTGTAGTTCTAATGCGTTCATTATTTGGTCACTTCATAAAAGACGGTGGAATAGTAATAACATTGCTGTGGATATTTCTGCTTGAAGAGAGTCACAGTATTTTGTGCAATATTATTTGTTCCTTGACGGGGAAGATAATGTGTTGGTGCGTTAAGGTTGGTGGAGTGGCGCGCGAAAGACAAAAAAAAGCCCAACGTGGGAGTTGGGCAAAGACTACACACAGCAATTCGTTGTTTCACTCAGGGGATTTCCATGCTTATAAATCAATGTGTTGATCTAAAGCCATGAGCTAATAGTAGGCATAGTGATTTTTTACGTCGATCAGATTCATCTCAATAGTTTAAAAACTGTAAAGAATTTGCGACACAAATGATTATTTAAAGAAGGACGAGGTTGGGTCTAATCCCGCAAGAGGGAGGATTGATTAGTATTGTTAAACAATCAGGCGGCGCTGCCGCCTGATGTTGGATTACTTATTGCGTTCGATTTCAGCAATTTCTTCGAGGATTTCATCCGGATTGGTACCTGGCGCAGGGGCTTCGTTTACCCAGGCGGAGAACAGACGCCAGGAAACGGCCAGCACTACTGGACCGATAAACAGACCAATCATGCCGAAGGCAATCAGTCCGCCGATGACCCCGGAGAGAATCAGGATCAGTGGCAAATCAGCCCCCATACGAATCAGCATTGGTCGAATTACGTTATCCAGTGTTCCGACCACGCCGCTCCACACCAGCAGCACTGTGCCCCAGGTGGAATCCCCCGTCCAGTATAGCCAGATAATGGCCGGAATCAGCACTGGCAACGGCCCCAGTTGCACCAGACAAGACAGGATCATCAATACCGCAAGCAGTGTGGCGTAAGGCACGCCGGTTACCGCCAGACCAATACCCCCGAGCACTGCCTGCACCAGAGCGGTGACCACAACGCCCAATGCGACGGCGCGAATGGCTTGCGCGGCCAGCAGAATGGCAGCATCGCCACGTTTTGAGGCAAGACGGCAAGCGAAGTGACGAATACCTAATGCGACCTGTTCACCGCGCCAGTACAACAGGGCACTGAACAGCAGCATCAGACCACAGTGCATCATAAAGCGGCCGATATGCGCGGCCTGACCGACAAACCAGGTGGTGGTGGTACCGATATAAGGACGAACCTTGGCCATAATGGCCGAACCGCCCATATCCAGTAAACTGTGCCATGCGCCATACATCTTGGCACCCACCAGTGGAATGCTGTTCAACCATGCCAGATCCGGTAGCGTCATATCACCTGCGGTTACGGCATGGATCAGCGGCCCGCTGCCATCGACGATACTGTTAACCAGCAGCGCGATAGGGATGATGAACAACAGCACTAACAACAGTGTCATCACCAGTACGGCAAGTGAACGACGTCCCCAGAGCAATTTTTGTAAGCGTAGCAGGATAGGCCAGGTCGCAATGACAATCGTACCTGCCCAGGCAAAACCGAGGATAAAGGGCTGAACAATCCAGAGACAGGCCACAATCAGGATGGCTAAAAACAGCACCGATAGCAGCACTTGTGCAATATCCCTGGGCTGACGGAAATTTACCATAAATACTTTTCACCTTTGTCTTTGCGCCAGAACGTTGACGCGACGTGAACACGTTAATCACACTCTATAATGATGAGCAATTTCAGCGGTTTTGAACAGGCGGATTCTGCCTGTAAATCTGCTGAGCGTATTAGAAAAAAATGTGATACAACAAACAAAGCAACACGCAAACGATTAAATTCACAACACAGACCGCAGGAAAGGGTCACTATAATGATTCCACAAATTTCTCAGGCGCCAGGTGTCGTTCAGCTGGTGCTCAATTTTTTGCAGGCGCTGGAGCAGCAAGGATTCACGGGTGATACGGCAACGAGCTATGCCGATCGTCTGACAATGTCGACGGATAACAGTATTTATCAGCTGCTTCCTGATGCTGTCGTTTTCCCTCGTTCAACCGCAGATGTGGCGTTAATCGCCCGTCTGGCGGCAGAACCGCTATTCTCGTCGTTGATTTTTACCCCGCGCGGCGGCGGCACCGGGACCAACGGTCAGGCGCTGAACCAGGGCATTATTGTTGATATGTCCCGCTATATGAGCCGGATTATTGAAATCAACCCGCAAGAAGGTTGGGTGCGGGTAGAAGCCGGGGTGATAAAAGACCAGCTCAACCAGTTTCTGAAGCCATATGGCTATTTCTTTGCCCCGGAATTATCCACCAGTAACCGGGCAACGCTCGGCGGGATGATCAACACCGATGCGTCCGGGCAAGGATCGTTGGTTTACGGTAAAACTTCCGATCATGTGTTGGGCATCCGTGCGGTGCTGATGGGCGGTGATATTCTGGATACCCAGCCCATGCCGGTCGAGCTTGCCGAAATGCTGGGTAAAAGCAATACCACGATTGGCCGTATCTATAAGACCGTTTATGAGCGTTGTCGTGATAACCGACAGCTGATCATGGATAAATTCCCGAAACTTAATCGCTTCCTGACGGGTTACGATCTGCGGCACGTCTTTAACGATGAGATGACCGAATTTGATTTAACCCGCATTCTTACCGGCTCTGAAGGTACGCTGGCGTTTATCACCGAAGCCCGCCTTGATATCACG
Organism: Citrobacter sp. Cpo061; assembly: GCF_030332845.1. NCBI lineage: Bacteria > Pseudomonadati > Pseudomonadota > Gammaproteobacteria > Enterobacterales > Enterobacteriaceae > Citrobacter > Citrobacter sp. Cpo061. Next base: position 519,026 of record NZ_JAOWHB010000036.1, on the reverse strand, counting down.
CCACTGCCCAAAGTCAGACAGTTGGTTAACGTTAAGTACGATTCGTTTGATTCGGCGTTGCGTAACGCGCCGGTGATGGTGGAAGCGCGCGCATTGTCGGTAGAAACCGTCGACTCCAAAGTACTCAATCTGGCGCGTGAAGACATCGTCTGGCACTCGGTAAGCGAACTGATTACCGATGTCGCGGATAAAGAGATGCTGGGCCTGAATATTGTCGAGTTTGCCGGTGACGACGAAACCTTGATTAATTCGCAGGTCAGCGCACTCTGCGAACGCCTGGATGGGTTAATCGCTCGCCAGGAAGCGGGCGTTATTGGCTGGCAGCTATGTACCGAACTGGCGGGCGTCGAACGAATTTACGCCATGCGCAAAAAGGCTGTCGGTCTGCTGGGCAATGCAAAAGGTTCCGCGAAGCCAATTCCGTTCGCCGAGGATACCTGCGTTCCTCCGGAGCATCTGGCTGACTATATTGCCGAGTTTCGCGCGCTGCTCGACAGCCATGGTCTGAGTTACGGCATGTTCGGCCACGTGGATGCTGGCGTGCTGCACGTCAGGCCGGCTTTGGATATGTGCGACCCGCAGCAGGAAGTGCTGATGAAACGCATTTCTGATGATGTCGTCGCGCTGACGGCAAAATATGGCGGTCTGTTGTGGGGTGAGCACGGGAAAGGTTTCCGTGCGGAATACAGTCCGGCGTTTTTCGGTGATGAACTGTATCGTGAACTGCGCAAAGTGAAATCGGTGTTTGATCCGCAAAACCGGCTCAACCCTGGCAAAATCTGTCCACCGGAAGACGTTGATGCGCCGATGATGAAAGTGGACGCGGTGAAACGCGGAACGTATGACCGTCAAATCCCGCTGGCCGTACGCCAGGAGTGGCGTGGGGCAATGGAGTGTAATGGCAACGGGTTATGCTTTAACTTCGATGCGAAAAGCCCCATGTGTCCGTCGATGAAAATCAGCCTTAACCGTATCCATTCTCCGAAAGGGCGAGCTACCCTGGTACGTGAATGGCTGCGTCTGTTGGCCGATCGCGGGATCGATCCTGTGCAACTGGAAAAAGAGCTACCGGAGAAACGCGCCAGTTTACGCACGCTGATTACCCGTACCCGCAACAGCTGGCATGCACGCAAGGGCGAATACGATTTCTCGCACGAAGTAAAAGAGGCGATGTCAGGGTGCCTGGCGTGTAAAGCCTGTTCCACACAGTGTCCGATTAAAATTGATGTGCCGGAGTTCCGCTCACGCTTCCTGCAACTGTACCACACGCGTTATCTGCGCCCGTTGCGCGATCATATGGTGGCGACCGTTGAGAGCTATGCACCGCTAATGGCGCGGGCGCCTAAAACGTTTAACTTCTTCATCAATCAGCCGCTGGTGCGAAATCTGGCTAAAAAGCACATTGGAATGGTTGATTTACCGCTATTGTCTGCGCCGTCGCTGCAACGCCAACTTGTGGGGCATCGTTCCGCCAATATGACGCTGGAACAGCTCGAATTACTCAGCCTCGAGCAAAAAGCCCGTACGGTGCTGGTGGTGCAGGACCCTTTCACCAGCTATTACGATGCGCAGGTGGTGGCTGATTTTATACGTCTGGTAGAAAAACTGGGTATGCAGCCGGTACTGCTGCCGTTTTCGCCAAATGGCAAGGCGCAGCACATTAAAGGCTTTTTAAACCGTTTTGCCAAAACGGCGAAAAAGACATCCGAGTTTCTTAACCGGGTAGCGAAGCTGAATATTCCGATGGTGGGTGTTGATCCGGCGCTGGTGCTTTGTTATCGCGATGAATACAAGCTGGTGCTGGGAGAACAGCGGGGTGATTTCCATGTGCTGCTGGCCAACGAATGGTTATCAAAAGCTGTGGAAACACAGCAGTCAGTCGCTGTTGGCGGTGAACCGTGGTACTTCTTTGGCCACTGTACCGAAGTGACGGCTTTACCGGGCGCGCCTGCACAATGGGCGGCTATTTTTGCTCGCTTTGGCGCAAAGCTGGAGAACGTCAGCGTGGGGTGCTGTGGTATGGCTGGCACTTACGGTCACGAAGTGAAGAATCACCAAAACTCATTGGGTATCTATGAGTTATCATGGCACCAGGCAATGCAACGATTGCCACGTAACCGTTGTCTGGCTACAGGGTACTCCTGCCGCAGCCAGGTTAAACGCGTTGAAGGTACGGGCGTTCGCCACCCATTACAGGCACTGCTGGAGATTATAGGATGATCTGGAAACGTGAAGTCACACTCGAGGCGCTTAATGCCATGGGTGAAGGAAATATGGTTGGGTTGCTCGATATTCGTTTTGTGCACATTGGCGACGATACGCTGGAAGCTACGATGCCAGTGGACCATCGCACCAAACAACCCTTTGGTTTGTTGCACGGCGGTGCATCCGTGGTGCTGGCGGAAAGCATTGGTTCGGTAGCTGGCTACTTGTGTACTCAGGGTGAGCAGAAAGTGGTGGGCCTGGAGATCAACGCCAACCATATCCGTTCTGCGCGGGAAGGGCTCGTCAGGGGCGTATGTCGCGCGTTACATACAGGTTCTCGTCACCAGGTGTGGCAAATAGAAATCTTCGATGAGCAGGGGCGATTGTGCTGCACGTCGCGTCTGACGACCGCAATTTTGTGATGCATATTGCTTTTGGTCATTATCTGCACAGGGAATGGTGTTATACTGTGCAGGTTTTGAACACAAGCGAGGATGATATGTCTACCCAATTAGACCCTGCCCAACTGGCAATAGAATTTTTACGTCGTGATAAAACCGATCTTTCACCGGCTCAGTACCTGAAAAGGCTGAAACAGCTTGAGCTGGAGTTTGCAGATCTGTTGGCGCTCTCTTCCACTGAACTGAAAGAAGAGATCTATTTTGCCTGGCGCATGGGCGTTCATTGATTCCGGTATGCTTATCGTAACGAAACCCCGACACGCGTTCGGGGTTATTTTTTGCCTTAAATCTTCATTACCACTTCATCTCGCCGCTGTTAACTTTTGCACTTAGTTCCAGCGAGCTTACGTCTGCAAGGCCTGGCCATGCTGCCGTCATGGTTTTAATCACATAACCCGATCCTTTTTTCGCCCCTAGCGCCTGCTCAAACGACTGCAAATAGTCCTGGGTGAAGCGAATAGCTTTATCACCGGTTGGGCGGTCGCCAATGTAATGACCCGGTACCACCTGAGTGGGCTGTAAGCTCTGCATTTCGCTCAGTACGCTACGCCATGCACTACGTTGTTGTTCAGACTGTGTGTCCGCCGTCCAGACGTGAATACCTGAAGCCACGCCTGTGCCGCCAATAATGGCTCGATTCGCCGGGATCCAGATATACGCGGCATAATCGTTGGCGTGACGCAGTTCCAGCGTTTCGTCATCAACCGTGAACTGCGTTTGCGTAGTCGCCTGCGGAACGGTGAGCGATGTTGGTGCGCCGTCCTTCATTTGCGGGCCCCAGAACTGCAGCTTGGCCTCTTTGGTGGCGCGGATATGGTCTACCACCTGCGGCGTTGCCAGGACTTTTACCTGTGGGAAGGCCTTAACGATGGGCTCCAGACCAAAATAGAAATCTGGATCGCCGGAGGTGATCACAATAGCCTTCAGCGTTTTACCGCTGGCGCGAATCATTTGCACCAGTTGTTCACCATCTTTGGTACTGAACTGGGCGTCAAACAAAATCGCCTCTTTTGGGCCAGACACCAGCGTCGAAGAAACCGGGAAAATAGCCTTATCCTGTGGATTATAGACGTCCAGCTGTAGCGGCGCGGCGAAAGCTGAAGACGCAAACAGAGGTAACAGCAGGGCCAGAGTTTTAACTTTCATACCAGGTAACCTTGTGCAGGAAATTGTCTTTTGATAGTTCCCGTATTTTAAGGATATTCGGATCTGTTAGAATTCCCTCATTAGGACATGCTGAGTTTCATAAAACGATCGGATGGGAACAATGGACAGAGTGATGGCGGCAACGGTATTCAACCATATCTGTGATTTGGGTAGCCTTAGCGCAGCCGCGCGTGCGTTGGGGCTTTCCCGTCCGATGGTCAGTCGTTATCTCGACGAGATGGAAAAATGGGCAGGCGCAAGGCTTCTCCATCGCTCATCGCGTCGCTTGACGATCACGCCAGCGGGTGAAGAGGCATTAGTGAAAACACGTTCTCTGGCGCAACTTTCGCTGGATATTGGTGCCGCCAGTGCCGCGCAAATTCCCTCCGGCACGCTACGTGTAGCCTGCGCCCATTTTACCGCGATGCATATTCTTGCTCCGGTTCTGCCGACGTTTATGGCGCAATATCCGCAATTACGTATTGAGGTGGAGATCAATAATCAACCGGTAAGCCTTGTGGGGGAACGCATCGATGTGGCGATCCGCATAACGGATAATCCAGAGCCAGGGACTATTGCCCGTCGGTTGGGCGACTGTAAATCGGTGCTTTGCGCGTCTGCAGATTATCTGCATCATCATGGCACGCCTGAGACAATCGACGATCTCACACGGCACAATTGCCTGTACTACAGCGGTTTTGCCGGACAATCCTGGCACTTTTTGGATCCTCAGGGGCAGCCTGTCTCCGTTGCAATCAAAGGGAATTTGAGTGCAGGGATCTCTTCGCTGCTCTGCGAGTCGGCGGTGGCCGGAATGGGGATCGCGTTGGTGCCAGAGCTGGAGGCGCAGGAAGGGCTGGCGCAGGGAAAGCTAATTCGATTACTGCCAGAACTTCAACCTAAGTGCCTGCCGATTTATGGTTTATACCTTTCGCGTGAACATCAACCCGCAGGGCTACGCCTGCTGCTGGACACGCTCAGTGAGGCACAGCGTTAAATATGTGATTGAACGCGTTTATAAAAGAGTCAAACCGCAATTAGTGTTAAAAAAAACTAATCGGTGTATGAGATTCTTCTTATCGCCCCTTCAAGAGCTAAGCCAATATGAGTGCCGGAGATAAGCGCCGGATGGGGCCGGAACCCTTAAGCCTGCCAACAAGCAGACTTAAGGGTTTTTTGTTGTTTGTTTATTATTTGAATTGTTTTTCCCTACCTTCATCCCCACCTATCCCTTAAATAGACATTTTCTATACATCTTTTGTCATTTGACCTGACTGAACGATTGGATTTTCATAATCCATTATTAATCAATGCATTGAACAAAATAATCCATCCCTGTAAACCCTCGCTGCAGGGTCTATGCTTAGTAAAAGTAGTCAAAAAGGGCGATTAACCCGAATGCCCCTGCTGTTGAGGGGTTGAAGTGATAATCATTATCACTAACATGGTGTTATAGCTTAAAAGCTAGTGACTCGAGGTAACTCTATGGAATTGCATTCAGGAACATTTAACCCGGACGATTTTGCCTGGCGTGGGCTGACGTTAACGCCAGCGGCTGCGGCGCATATCCGTGAACTGGTGGCAAAGCAACCTGACATGTTGGGTGTGCGTTTAGGCGTGAAGCAAACAGGGTGCGCGGGATTCGGTTACGTGCTGGATACCGTCCGCCAACCCGAAAAAGACGATCTGCTGTTTGAAACGGAGGGCGCCAGACTTTATGTGCCGTTGCAGGCGATGCCGTTCATTGACGGCACAGAAGTCGATTTCGTTCGCGAAGGATTAAACCAGTTATTTAAATTTCATAACCCGAAAGCCCAGAACGAATGCGGCTGTGGCGAAAGTTTTGGGGTATAGGCGGTACTATGTCTCGTAATACTGAAGCAACTGACGATGTCAACACCTGGGCTGGCGGGCACCTTAATTACAAAGAGGGCTTCTTCACCCAACTGCAAACCGATGAGCTGGCAAAAGGGATCAATGAAGATGTCGTGCGCGCGATTTCGGCAAAACGAAATGAACCCGACTGGATGCTGGAATTTCGCCTGAATGCCTTTAAAGCGTGGCTGACCATGGAAGAACCACACTGGCTTAAAGCACATTACGACAAACTGAATTATCAGGAGTACAGCTATTACTCCGCACCTTCCTGCGGTAACTGCGATGAAACCTGTGCGTCTGAACCGGGAGCGGTACAGCAAACGGGCGCGAATGCATTTTTAAGCAAAGAGGTTGAGGACGCATTCGAACAGCTTGGCGTGCCGGTACGTGAAGGCAAAGAAGTTGCGGTTGATGCCATTTTCGACTCGGTATCGGTAGCGACCACCTATCGCGACAAACTGGCGGAACAGGGCATTATTTTCTGTTCGTTCGGTGAGGCCATTCACGATCATCCTGAGCTGGTAAAACAGTACCTGGGCACGGTTGTCCCCGGCAATGACAATTTCTTTGCCGCGCTGAATGCGGCGGTGGCATCTGACGGCACGTTTATTTATGTACCGAAAGGCGTACGTTGCCCAATGGAGCTGTCGACCTATTTCCGTATCAATGCGGAAAAAACCGGGCAGTTTGAACGCACCATTCTGGTTGCGGATGAGGGCAGCTACGTCAGCTATATCGAAGGCTGTTCAGCCCCGGTGCGCGACAGTTACCAACTACACGCGGCGGTGGTGGAAGTCATCATCCACAAAGATGCCGAAGTGAAATACTCCACGGTGCAAAACTGGTTTCCCGGCGATGGCAATACGGGCGGTATTTTGAATTTCGTCACCAAGCGCGCACTCTGCGAAGGCGAAAACAGCAAAATGTCGTGGACGCAGTCGGAAACCGGCTCGGCCATTACCTGGAAATACCCAAGCTGCATTTTGCGTGGCGACAACTCGATCGGCGAATTCTACTCCGTCGCGCTGACCAGTGGACATCAGCAGGCCGATACCGGCACCAAAATGATCCACATTGGCAAAAACACCAAATCGACCATTATCTCGAAAGGGATCTCCGCCGGACACAGCCAGAACAGTTATCGCGGCTTAGTGAAAATCATGCCGACCGCTACTAACGCCCGCAACTATACCCAATGCGACTCGATGTTGATCGGTGCGGATTGTGGGGCACACACCTTCCCGTATGTGGAGTGTCGTAACAATAGCGCCCAGCTTGAACATGAAGCCACCACGTCGCGTATTGGTGAAGACCAGTTGTTTTACTGCCTGCAGCGCGGCATCAGTGAAGAGGATGCCATTTCGATGATCGTGAATGGTTTCTGTAAAGACGTGTTCTCTGAACTGCCGCTGGAGTTTGCCGTGGAAGCGCAAAAACTTCTCGCCATAAGTCTTGAGCACAGCGTCGGTTAAATTTTAAGGAAAGCACATGTTAAGCATCAAAGATTTACAGGTCAGTGTGGAAGATAAGGCGATCCTGCGTGGGTTGAGCCTTGAGGTTCACCCCGGAGAAGTTCACGCCATTATGGGACCAAACGGTTCGGGGAAAAGTACGCTTTCTGCAACTCTTGCTGGGCGGGAAGACTACGACGTCACTGGCGGGACGGTAGAGTTCAACGGCAAAGATTTACTGGAACTGTCGCCGGAAGACCGGGCCGGTGAAGGGATCTTCATGGCATTCCAGTATCCGGTGGAAATCCCTGGCGTCAGTAACCAGTTTTTCCTGCAAACGGCGCTGAATGCGGTGCGAAGTTACCGTGGCGAAGAGTCGCTGGATCGATTCGACTTCCAGGATCTGATGGAAGAGAAAATAGCGCTGCTGAAGATGCCGGAAGATTTGCTCACGCGCTCGGTAAACGTCGGTTTCTCCGGCGGTGAGAAAAAACGTAATGACATTCTGCAAATGGCCGTGCTGGAGCCTCAGTTATGCATTCTTGATGAGTCAGATTCCGGGCTGGATATTGATGCGCTGAAAATCGTTGCGGATGGCGTGAACTCGCTGCGTGACGGGAAACGCTCATTCATTATCGTCACTCACTATCAGCGGATCCTGGACTATATCAAACCCGATTTTGTTCACGTTCTCTACCAGGGGCGAATTGTGAAGTCCGGCGATTTTACGCTGGTCAAACAACTGGAGGAGCAAGGTTATGGCTGGCTTAGCGAACAGCAGTAACGTGCTGCAACAGTGGCATCATCTGTTTGAGACGCAAGGGGAGACACGCTCAGACCATGCGCAGCAGCACTTGCAACAGATGCTGCGTCTGGGGCTGCCAACGCGTAAACATGAGGACTGGAAATACACGCCGCTGGAGGGATTAACCAACAGCCAGTTTGTCAGTCATGTCGCTGAGATAACGTCAGCCCAATGTGCAGCGTTGTCGCCGACAATTGATGCTGTACGACTGGTGTTTGTTGACGGGCAATTCTCTCCGACGCTCAGCGACAGTACAGACGGTAGCGGTTTTGACATTACCATTGACGATGCGCGCCAGGCGCTGCCAGCGGCTATCCAACCGGAAGTGTTTTTGCACCTTACCGAAAGCCTGTCCCGTAGCGTAACGCACATTCAGGTGAAGCGTAACCAGCGCCCCGCGAAACCGCTGCTGCTGCTGCACGTAACCCAGGGGCTGGCGGGCGATGAGGTGAATACGGCGCACTATCGCCACCATCTGGAGCTAGCGGAAGGCGCAGAAGCCACCGTCATTGAACACTATGCCAGCCTCAGCGAGCGTCGCCATTTCACCGGCGCACGCTTAACGATGAACGTCGCGGCAAACGCCCATTTGCGCCATATCAAACTGGCGTTCGAAAATCCGTTTAGTCACCACTTCGCGCATAATGACATTCAATTGGGCGCGGATGCTACTGCCGTTAGCCACAGTTTCTTGCTTGGTGATGCGGTATTGCGCCATAACACCAGTACGCAGCTTAACGGTGAAAACACCACGCTTCGGCTGAACAGTCTGGCGATGCCGGTGAAAAATGAAGTCTGTGATACACGGACCTGGCTTGAGCACAACAAAGGGTATTGCAACAGTCGCCAGCTGCATAAAACGATTGTCAGCGATAAGGGACGAGCGGTCTTCAATGGTCTGATCAACGTCGCCCAGCACGCCATCAAAACCGACGGTCAGATGACCAACAATAATTTGTTGCTCGGAAAGCTGGCGGAGGTGGATACCAAGCCACAGCTCGAAATTTACGCCGACGATGTGAAATGCAGCCACGGGGCGACGGTAGGACGGATCGACGACGAACAGATGTTCTATCTGCGTTCGCGAGGGATCGGCCAGCAGGATGCTCAACACATGATTCTCTATGCGTTTGCCGCTGAGCTGACGGAAGCCCTGGGCGATGAAACGCTGAAACAACAGGTACTGGCGCGGATCGCCCAACGCTTGCCGGGAGGCGCAGCATGACATTTCCCATTGAAAAAGTACGGGCTGACTTTCCGGTCCTGACGCGTGAAGTGAACGGTTTACCGTTGGCGTATCTGGACAGCGCTGCCAGCGCGCAAAAACCCAATCAGGTGATTGATGCCGAGGCCGAGTTTTATCGTCACGGCTATGCGGCGGTCCACCGCGGTATTCATACGCTGAGCGCCCAGGCCACGGAAAAAATGGAAAATGTGCGCAAGCTTGCCTCGTTGTTTATTAACGCCCGCTCAGCGGAAGAGCTGGTGTTTGTTCGTGGTACGACGGAAGGCATCAATCTGGTGGCGAACAGCTGGGGCAGCAGCAATGTGCGAGCGGGCGATAACATTATCATCAGCGAAATGGAGCACCACGCCAATATTGTGCCCTGGCAGATGCTGTGTGCCCGCGTAGGGGCAGAGCTGCGCGTTATTCCGCTCAATGCCGATGGTACGTTGCAGCTGGAGACGCTGCCGACGCTGTTTGACGATCGTACGCAACTGCTGGCGATTACCCACGTTTCTAACGTGTTGGGTACCGAGAACCCGTTATCGGAAATGATTGAGCTGGCGCATCAATACGGCGCAAAAGTGTTGGTGGATGGCGCGCAGGCGGTGATGCATCATCAGGTGGATGTCCAGGCACTGGATTGCGATTTTTATGTTTTCTCCGGGCATAAACTTTATGGACCAACCGGTATTGGCGTTCTGTATGCCAGAGAGTCGCTGTTGCAGGAGATGCCACCCTGGGAAGGCGGTGGTTCAATGATTGCGACGGTGAGTTTGAGTCAGGGAACAACGTGGGCTAAAGCCCCCTGGCGTTTTGAAGCCGGAACGCCAAATACCGGAGGTATTATCGGACTCGGCGCGGCTATTGAGTATGTTTCAGCACTGGGGCTTACTGAAATCAGCGAATATGAACAGTTCATGATGCGCTATGCGTTGGAGCAGCTGGCGGATGTGCCGGATTTGACACTCTACGGACCGGATAACCGCCTGGGTGTGATTGCATTTAACCTTGGTAAACATCACGCCTTTGACGTCGGCAGTTTTCTTGATAACTATGGAATAGCCGTGCGGACGGGGCATCACTGCGCTATGCCGCTGATGGCCTACTATAACGTTCCTGCTATGTGCCGGGCGTCGATTGCAATGTACAACACCCATGAAGAAGTGGATCGCCTGGTAACGGGCCTCAAGCGTATTCATCACTTACTGGGCTAACAGGGAGGCGTTATGGCTGCGCTACCGGATAAAGAAAAGTTGTTGCGTAATTTTCTGCGTTGCGCTAATTGGGAAGAGAAATACCTGTACATTATTGAGCTGGGTCAGCGTTTGCCGGAATTAAACGACGACTTACGCTGCCCGGAAAATAGCATCCAGGGATGTCAAAGTCAGGTATGGATTGTTATGAACCAGAATGGCGAAGGGATTATTGAATTACAGGGCGACAGTGATGCGGCAATTGTGAAAGGACTTATTGCCGTGGTGTTCATTTTGTATGATCGCATGACGGCCCAGGATATTGTGAATTTTGATGTGCGTCCGTGGTTTGAAAAAATGGCGCTCGCACAGCACCTCACGCCGTCTCGTTCACAAGGGCTGGAGGCGATGATTCGGGCTATTCGCGCCAAAGCCGCAACTCTTAGCTAAACTGATAAAACACGTTAACTTTCAGACCGACTTGAAAGCGTTCGTGTAAGGCAACGCAGTGACTCGTAAGCCGGATTGGGCGCTCGCCGCCGTCCGGCAAGAACGCCAGGGGGGTGAGTGAGTATGAAACGCGCGTCTGTTATTACGTTAATGCTAATCGGCGCTTACAGCGCTATTCAGGCCGCATGGGCGGTCGATTATCCTTTGCCCCAGGCGAACAGCCGCCTTGTTGGGCAAAACCAAACCTACACCGTGCAGGAAGGCGATAAAAACCTACAGGCGATAGCCCGTAAGTTTGATACCGCTGCCATGCTGATCCTTGAAGCCAACAACACTATTGCCCCCGTACCTAAACCCGGAACCCTGATTACTATTCCCTCACAATTACTGCTGCCGGATGCACCACGCGAAGGCATTATTGTGAATCTGGCGGAACTGCGTCTGTATTACTTCCCGCCGGGAGAGAATATTGTTCAGGTATTCCCAATTGGTATCGGTTTGCAGGGGCTGGAAACGCCGGTAATGGAAACCCGGGTTGGGCAGAAAATCCCGAATCCTACCTGGACCCCTACACCAGGCATCCGTAAACGCTCTCTGGAGCGCGGCATCACATTACCGCCTGTTGTGCCTGCCGGGCCAAATAACCCGTTAGGACGCTTTGCACTGCGTCTGGCGCATGGAAACGGTGAGTATCTGATCCATGGCACCAGCGCGCCGGACAGCGTGGGCCTGCGTGTGAGTTCTGGTTGTATTCGCATGAACGCGCCGGACATTAAAGCACTGTTTGCTCAGGTCCGCACAGGCACGCCGGTCAAGGTGATTAATGAGCCGATAAAATATTCGATTGAGCCGAACGGCATGAGGTATGTCGAAGTGCATCGACCGCTGTCGCCGGAAGAGGAGCAAAACGTCCAGACCATGCCGTATGTGCTGCCAGCCGGTTTCACCCAGTTTAAAGACAATAAAGCGGTGGATAACAGTCTGGTGGAAAGGGCGTTGTATCGTCGCGCAGGTTATCCGGTCACCGTCACTGCCGGGCAAGCATCGGTCGCGAGCAATGGGCCAGAAGTGAAGTCTGCGCAAAATGGCGTGCCGGGAGGAGATGCTGAGGTGCGCGCTACGCAATAACAGGGAAGGGGAATTCAGAGCAAAAAAAATGGCGCACAATGTGCGCCATTTTTATTACACAGATACTATTACTTGCGGTATTTAGTAGCTGCGTTGTCCAGACGCTGGTTAGCGCGAGCTGCGTCATCTTTAGCAGCCTGAACGTCGGAACGCATTGCGTTCACGTCGTTGCTCAGCTGGTCAACTTTAGCGTTCAGAGTCTGAACGTCAGAAGACAGCTGATCGATTTTAGCGTTGCTGGAGCAACCTGCCAGCAGAGTAGAACCCAGGATTACCGCGCCCAGTACCAGTTTAGTACGATTCATTATTAATACCCTCTAGATTGAGTTAATCTCCATGTAGCGTTACAAGTATTACACAAACTTTTTTATGTTGAGAATATTTTTTTGATGGGAATGCACTTATTTTTGATCGTTCGCTCAAAGAAGCATCGAATTGTGCAAAAACGGCTAAAAACCCGAGTGAAAACAGAAAGCTTCCATCGGATTCATCTTAGATAATCACGGATTAGATAGTGAAATCCGATTTGATTTTTTATTAATTGTGGCTATCGATAAAATAAAAAAAGCGCCACCAGGGCGCTTTTTTAAGCAAATTAATTCGCGATGGAATTATTACAGCACGTGAACGGATGCGGTGTTGGTGGTGCCGCTCGGAACCAGTGCACCAGAAACCATAACCACAACGTCACCTTTCTGAGCCAGACCGCTTTCCAGAGCGACTTCTTTACCCAGACGATAGAAATCATCGGTAGAGCTGATTTCTTTAACCACCTGTGCAACAACGCCTTTGCTCAGCACCAGCTGACGCGCGGTAGTTTCGTTGGTGGTCAGCGCCAGGATGGTGGCATCCGGGAAGTATTTACGTACTGCGCGAGCGGATTTACCACCCTGGGTTGCGACGACGATCAGCGGCGCGTCCAGTTTTTCAGCAGTTTCAACCGCGCCACGGCAAACGGCTTCGGTGATGCGCAGTTTGCGGCTGTCGTTGTTGAAGTCCAGACGGCTGGTCATCACACGGTCAGTACGCTCACAGATGGTCGCCATGATGGTAACGGCTTCCAGCGGGTATTTACCTTTTGCAGACTCGCCAGACAGCATTACTGCGTCGGTACCGTCGAGGATGGCGTTCGCTACGTCACCGGCTTCAGCGCGGGTCGGACGCGGGTTTTTGATCATGGAGTCCAGCATCTGGGTCGCAGTGATAACGACTTTACGTGCACGGATACATTTTTCGATGATCATCTTCTGCGCGAAGATAACTTCTTCAACCGGGATCTCAACGCCCATATCGCCACGCGCAACCATGATGCCGTCAGACGCTTCGAGGATTTCGTCGAAGTTGTTCAGGCCTTCCTGGTTTTCGATTTTGGAGATGATCTGGATGTTTTCACCGCCATGCGCTTTCAGGTGCTCACGGATTTCAACGACGTCAGAACGTTTACGGATAAAGGACGCTGCAACGAAGTCAACGCCTTGCTCGCAACCGAAGATCAAGTCTTGTTTGTCTTTTTCAGCCAGTGCTGGCAGCGCGATGGAAACGCCCGGCAGGTTAACGCCTTTGTTTTCGCCCAGGTCGCCGTTGTTCAGCACTTTACAGATAACTTTGTTACCTTCGATGGCGGTAACTTCCATGCCGATCAGACCATCGTCAACCAGAACGGTGTTGCCGACAGACAGATCTTTAGTGAAGCCTTCGTAAGTTACAGCAACGATTTCGTTGTTGCCTACGACAGATTTGTCGGTGGTGAAGGTGAAGGTCTGGCCCGCTTTCAGGGAAACGTCGTTACCGCCTTCCAGTTTGATGGTACGGATTTCCGGACCTTTGGTGTCGAGCAGGATTGCGGCTTTCTTGCCGGTTTTGCTCATAACGTTGCGCAAATTCTTGATGCGCTGACCGTGTTCTGCGTAGTCGCCGTGGGAGAAGTTCAGACGCATGACGTTCATGCCTGCGTCCAGCATTTTGGTTAACATCTCTTCGGATTCGGTTTTCGGACCGATGGTGCAAACAATTTTCGTCTTTTTCATGACAGTCTTAGTCTTTAAGTTGAGAAGGATATGGAAATCTGGCTCCCATCGCGCACGGATGGGAAGCTAAACCTGAGTTACGAAAGTTGTGATGCCTCGCTCTAAGGATAGGTGACATCGAAAAAGCGTGCAGAGGAATGTGTGCTTGTGTTTCAGCCCAACGGGATGGTGAGTTCTGTAGTCGTTGAGTTTTACAGGTCAATGTGCTGAAACCATTCAAGAGACAATTGGCGCGCATTATACGCTGAAAATTATCAAAAAGGAAAATGGAAACAGCGTTTCAAAACACTTCTGTGCAGTTTTACAAAAATTATTCATTAATTTGTTCATCGGTATGGATAAAGAGGTTATCCGGCGTTGCGATTTGTTGCGCAACAAACAGCATTTAACATCTCGATGACTACGTTTTATGCCGTTGACGTCGATGCAGCACTATATTCCTAAAAGTTATATCAAATGCGTTTTAATTCATTTTAAAAGCCAATTCCACTGATTACACTCGTTTGGACATCCATACTGCTAAACAGCCAAAAGCGCTAGCAGAAGAACAATAAGCAGCAGCGGATACCCAAACGACATGATTGTCCTGAAAAATATTTCGAAAGTGTTTACGCCAGGCAGGCTTGCCATCACCGCTGTCGATAACGTCAACCTAACGGTTGAACAGGGGCAGATTTACGGCATTATTGGTTACAGCGGGGCAGGTAAAAGCACCTTAATTCGTTTGCTCAATGGTCTCGAAAAACCGACCTCCGGCAGCGTGACGATTAACGGCCACGATATCTCGGCCGCCAGTGGGGAATCGTTACGCCAGGCGCGACTGAAAATCAGCATGGTGTTTCAACACTTCAATTTGCTGTGGTCGCGGACCGTTAGCGAAAACATTGCGTTCTCTATGCAAATCGCCGGTGCGTCCAAAGCGTCCATCAAAGCGCGGGTTGCTGAACTGATTACGCTGGTTGGGCTGAGCGGTCGTGAAAATGCGTATCCTTCCCAGCTCAGCGGTGGGCAAAAACAGCGTGTAGGAATTGCTCGCGCGCTGGCGAACAATCCAGATGTCCTGCTGTGTGACGAAGCCACATCGGCGCTGGATCCGCAAACTACCGATCAGATCCTCGATTTACTCCTCGATATTAACCGTCGTTTCAAATTAACCATTGTGCTGATCACTCATGAAATGCACGTGGTACGCAAAATCTGCGACCGCGTCGCGGTAATGGAAAACGGCAAGGTCGTTGAGGAAGGTGATGTGCTCAGCGTCTTTACCCATCCTCAGCAGCCTATTACCCGACAGTTTGTTCGTCAGGTGAGCCAGTACACCGAAGAAGACGAGTTTAATCCGCAGCTGGCAAGCGAGTTGGGTGGGGTGGTTATCAAATTAACCTTTACCGGGCAACGTACCCATCGGCCTGTGGTTGGGGAATTGACCCTGCGCTATGGCCTGCCGTTCAACATCTTGCACGGCAAGATGACGCAAACCGCACACGGCGTGTTTGGTCAACTCTGGGTGCACGTGGTGGCCTCTGAGGAACAATTGAACAATATTTTGGCCGACCTGCGCCAGAGCGACATTGAAGGCGAGGTGATTCAACATGGCTGAAGAACTGTTTCCCCATCTGAAGTGGGAACAACTGTTAGCGGCAACCCAGGAAACGCTGTATATGACAGCTCTTTCGGGGGCGGCGACCTTTATCCTGGGCATCGCGCTTGGCCTGGCATTGTTCCTGACAGCGCGCGGCGGATTGTTCCCTAATCGCGCGGTATATAGCGCTATTTCACTGGTGGTGAATATCTTTCGTTCGATCCCATTCATCATTTTGATCGTGCTGCTGATCCCGTTTACCAAAGCGATGGTAGGCACCATTCTCGGCGCCAATGCCGCGTTGCCTGCGCTGATCGTGGGGGCCGCGCCGTTTTATGCGCGTCTGGTCGAAATCGCTCTGCGTGAAGTGGATAAAGGCGTTATTGAAGCGACGCGTTCGATGGGCGCACGGCTGAGCACGCTTATTTTTCGAGTTTTACTGCCGGAATCCTCTCCTGCTCTGGTGTCCGGGATCACCGTGACGCTAATTGCGTTGGTTAGCTACAGCGCGATGGCAGGGGTAATTGGTGCCGGTGGTTTAGGGAATTTGGCCTATCTGGAAGGATTCCAGCGCAACCACAGCGACGTCACGCTGGTGGCGACGGTGACGATTTTGCTCATTGTCTTCATCATCCAGCTTTGCGGCGATGTGATCACCTCTCTGTTAGATAAACGCTAATAAAATACGGAAACCATTATCATGAAAAAATCACTGACGTTACTCGCCGCAGCAACCTTAAGCGCCCTGAGCTTTGCCTCCTGGGCTGATACTCTGACCGTTGGCGCGTCTAACGTGCCGCATGCGGAGATCCTTGAACAGGCCAAACCGATTCTGGCGAAGCAGGGGATCGATCTGGAGATTAAACCGTTCCAGGATTACATTCTGCCGAACACTGCGCTGGCTGGCCGTGAGATTGACGCCAACTACTTCCAGCATATTCCGTACCTGAACAGCGTGATTAAAGACCATGCAGGCGATAAAACGTATGACTTCGTCAGCGCCGGAGCGATTCACATTGAGCCGATTGGTATCTATTCGAAAAAAGTGAAATCACTTAAAGATCTGCCGGAAGGCGGCAAAGTCATCATGCGTGACGCGGTATCTGAGGAAGGCCGTATTCTGTCGATTTTCGAAAAAGAGGGGGTGATCAAGCTGAAGCCGGGCGTGGATAAAGTAACCGCGCGCATTAGCGATATCGTCGAAAACCCGAAAAAGCTGAAGTTCCTGCCAAACGTGGAAGCCGCGCTGTTACCGCAGATGTATAACAACGACGAAGGCGATGCGGTGGTGATTAACGCCAACTACGCCATCGATGCCGGGCTGGATCCAGTGAAAGATCCTATTGCCGTTGAAAGTGGTGAAAACAACCCGTATGCCAACATCATTACCGTGCATCGTGGCGACGAGAAGAAAAAGGATATCGTAGCGCTGGTTGATGTCCTGCATTCAAAAGAGATCCAGGACTGGATCCGTACTAAATATAAAGGTGCGGTGATCCCGGTAAACAACTAATCTGCTTTTTGCCGGGTGGCGGCAGTGCTTTATCCGGCCTACGACGTCCTGTAGGCCGGGTAAAACGCGTTCGCGATGCCATGCGGCACCAGAGCTACACTCGCTCAATTCTCGCTGGCAACCCCTGACGCACCGACGCACCCGACACCCAGTCAAGCCAGGTATTGGCTACCTGTCGGGTTGGGTCCGCAAAACCCAATTCGTTGAGATTAATCCCCGACTTAATCTGCTCATCAAACGCCATCGGCTCACCGTCGAGGGTATGCTGTGCCGCGCCCATTTCTTTATGTCCGTAACCATGTTCAATGGCGATGACACCCGGCATGACGCCATGCAGCAGGCTTATCTGCGCTTGCGCCTGACCACCAGGGGTGGTGATACGCACGATATCGCCGTGTGCTAAACCATACCGCTGACCATCCTGTGGATTGAGCGCCACCAGATTAACCGGCTTCAGATGATGAAGGCGTGGGATCACCGCCGTGGCGCTGGACATGGTATTGGATTTGAAGGAAATCAGTTTCAACGGCCACTCTTGTTCCGGGAACAACTCCTCGACCGCACGTCCATCTGACAGACGTGATGGATACCAGGCCGGGCAGCCGCTGTAGCGCTCGCCAGTAATCGCATGGCGGTGCGCGGCGACGTTCGCATTCCAGATTTGGAGCGGTTTTTCCCAGGCATTGCCGACGCGGTTATCAACTCGCCCGCTGTTGTCCGGCGCAAAGCGCCCGCCGCGGGAGTAGATAAACGCCACTCGGCTGATTTCATCGGTTTTCAACGTTTGTGTCATCACAGGCATGATCCGCTGGACCCCGGTCAGCGCTATGTCTTCCGGCTGTGCTTCAGCAACCGGAGCTTTGCCCATAAACGCAATATTGGCCGCGAGACGCAGGTAGTAATCTTCCGCACGGTTCAACGGATAGTGATTACCTTGCGGATCGGTAATTGCATTGTCGCCGAATCCAGGTAGCCCGATGCGCTTTGCCACTGCGATACAGAAAGACTCCATCGAGGCCGGTTGACCGTCAGCCGTGAGGCTGGTCGCCGATCTGACAACTGGCCAACGCGCGGTGGTGGCTTTGCTGGCCACGCCCGCCCACGGAGCGCTGAATCCCCAGCTTTCGAAGTTGTGGGTATCCGGCACGATGTAATCTGCCAGCGCCGTGGTTTCGTTCATAAAGGCGTCAATGGCAATAAACAGCGGCAGACGAGCAGGATCCTTGAGCTTTTCTTCCGCCACG
This sequence comes from Citrobacter sp. Cpo061, assembly GCF_030332845.1. Lineage (NCBI taxonomy): Bacteria > Pseudomonadati > Pseudomonadota > Gammaproteobacteria > Enterobacterales > Enterobacteriaceae > Citrobacter > Citrobacter sp. Cpo061. The sequence goes on along the minus strand of NZ_JAOWHB010000036.1, from coordinate 500,715 downwards.
CCGCGTAACCCCGCAATGCCGTAAAACGGGTTGGTCATGTTGGAGATCCAGGCTTTCAGCGGATAAGGGTAACCTTCAAGCGCCGAGACGAGGAGTTCGGTAAGCTGACCGGCGACAAACGGATACCACGGCGCTTTAGCCGGGAAGGGCGATTGCCCGGCAGCCACCTTATTGCGGTACTCTTCCGAAGACTCATAAGCGGTTTTACTGCGCGCGATGCTTAACCCTTTCGGTTTTACCTTCCCGGCGAAGCTGTCCATGTTGTAGCGCGGACCGTCGGTGGCGCCATTAAACTTGCCGCCGCCGACGAACACGCCGCCTTCAAGGCTGAGGTTACCAATAAGCGCATTGAGCATCATCACCGACCAGGCGTTATAAAATCCATTGCCTGCCATCATTCCGCCGTGCGTGATCACCGCCGCTTTACGCCCGTGGCGGGTGAATGCGTCGGCCAGAGCGGCAATGTCTGCTTCTGACACCCCACACTGCTGGCTGTACTGCGTTAGCGACAGTTTCTCTGCGGACTCACGCAGACACTGGAAGCTGCTTTTTACCGTTACTGTCTGCCCGTCGGCCAGCGTCACTTCACGGGTAACAAACAGCTGAGCGCGCGGGCAACTGCTGGCGACGACAATCTCACCGGCCTCGTTGACGACCATCGGCTCCTGGGCTGCGTTTGCACTCAGATGGGCGAGGGTCAGGTGTTGTCCGGCAAGCGTTGGAATTTCATCGGTAATCACCAGATGCGTTGCATTAGTCCAGCTTTTTTCTCCTGCCTGCTGCATGGCCTGCACGCCGGGAATGGCGAGATAATCAGCGTTATAGCGTTGTTTATCGATAATCCAGCTTATCATCCCCATAGCCAGCGCGGAGTCGCTTCCCGGTCGTACGGGCTGCCAGTGGCCGCGATCGTCAGCCAGCACCGTGGTTAATGGCAGGGCTGGCGCCACCACAACATAGCGGAAGTCGTCACGTAAACGGGCGCTGGCCAGCTGGCGGGCCTGGCGCTTAAACGGGTTGCCGGATTGCGCCGGAGAGGTGCCCATAAACAGTGCGAATTCGACGTTATCCCAGTCGGGTTTTACGTGGGTATTTTTATCCAGATCGCCCATTAACGCGCCGGAACCGGCCCGATAGGCCAGACCGCAGTAAGCGCCATGAGCGCCGAAGTTTTTACTGCCGAAACTGTTCAGTGCGAAGCGACGTAAAAAGGTATCACGTCCTTCATCGCTGGTATTGGTGACCAGCAGTTGATTGGATTTTGGGCCAAAGCCGGGATGTTTCGCATCAAGCGGTGTAGTGGGATCGTGGATGGCTCTCAGACCATCAACGTGGCCTTCACCAAACAAATCGCCACCTTCCACCACCTCTTTGATCAGCTGTTCGAAGCTGATGCGCTGCCATTTTCCTTCACCGCGTTTACCGACACGCTTCATAGGCTCCAGAATACGTAGCGGGCTGTACAGACCTTCGAGTAAGGTTGCGCCACGGGCGCAGGCGGTGGAACGTGCGTCAAGACCTGACTCCCCGGCCAATTGTTCCATTGCCGTGGCAAAGGGGACGGAGGCGTCTATATGGTGCTCGTGCGACAACGGATGATAAGGGTTGCCCGCAATGCGCAGCACTTTGCCTTGCTCAGTGTCAACGCGAACCCGTACACCACACTGCGTCCAGCAACCAAAGCACTGCGTCATCGAGATCACCTGCTGCGGGTTTTGCTGCCAGTGAGGCCGGGCGTTGGCTTCTGGGATTAGCGCGTTGGCAAAAATGCGGTCACGGGTAATTTTGCCCGAGGTTCCGTCCAACAAACCGTCTATCGCGCGCTTTGCCACATCCCGATAACTCAGGCCAAAAGTCACCATGCCACCTACGGCAAGGCCCACTTTAAGCCACTGACGACGGGTTAAATTAGCCATGTTGCATTCTCCTTGCGATCGCGTTCAGGGCTTCACGAACAATAATAATCAGTGCTATCCACAGGCCGAAGGTACCCACAATAGCCAGCCAGCCATCGGTGCCGCCGGGCAGGGTATAGGGATTAAACTGCGCGTTAAATTTCGGTACGGTCTGCACCTGGATGAGTAACGTCCAGCGCATTAGCCAGCACAGCGCCATAGCGCTAAAAGCGAGTAATATGCGCAGCGGTAGCGACAAGGGGTAACGTACAACCAACCCGCAAAGAGCAAGCGAAACAAGCCATAGCGCAACCCAACCGATAGCGTAGTGTTGTGCTGAAGAGGCAACATCCAGCCAATGACGGATAGCCGAACCGGAAAGCGTATTACCACTCGCCCAGATCGCCACCACGATAGCCAGCGCGATCAACGTGACCATTTGCCCCCACGCTAGCTTACGCGGTAGTGCGTCCTTGCTATTTGTCGTGGCAATAAGCAGGGCAAGAAATGTTTGCAGCGCGCTGAGGAACATCGCAACCGGAAAGGCGTAACTGAACCAAATGGGACGCGCCTGTACCACCGACACTTCACGGCCGGTGTAAACCAGCAATCCGATGGCGGACAGCGCGCTACCAAGTGCTAACCATTTTGTGACGCTGTAACTTTTTAGCGTTAGCCGTTTCACATGTTGCGCCAGAAACCACAGACCTAAAAAACCGGTAAACAGCGGTAAAAACAGTGCGCCCCACGGCATCCAGGACCATGGCGTCGGATACGCATAGAAATGCCAGACGCGGGAGGTTTGGTGTAGATCAGCGGTCAGCGCCAGTGGCGCGGTAATCGCGCAGGTCAGGGCGATTAACAGCGTCAGATTCTCCAGGTCTGCCGTTTCTTTTTTGCGCCAGTGAAGAACGCAGGCGAACAGCGCGGCGCAGGCGGCAATGCCGATGAAAAAGAAGTATTGTACGGCCCAGGGTAACCAGCTTACATCCTGAGGATGGGCCAGAACCTCGTCGATAATCAGTGAATGGTTCATTTAAACCTCCTGCCAGAGAGCGGGTTGAGCTCGTCCCATCAATGGGGTAACAAACGCCTCATCCAGCCCCAGATAGAACACGTGAGGAGACGTACCGCTTTCCGGCTTCAGGACTTTGATGGCGTCATGGTGCTCATGCAGCATTTGCGAAATGCGGCTGTGCGGATCTTTAATATCGCCAATGATGCGCGCGCCGCCAACGCAGGATTCCACACAGGCCGGGAGCAGCCCCGCTTCGAGGCGGTGAACGCAAAAGGTACATTTATCGGCGGTTTGCGTTTCATGGTTGATGAATCGCGCATCATAAGGGCAGGCCTGCACGCAATAGGCGCAGCCCACGCAGCGTGTGTTGTCGACCACCACAATGCCGTCTTCGCGTTGGAAAGTGGCTTGTACCGGGCAAACGGGCACGCAAGGGGGATTATCACAATGGTTGCACAGTCGCGGCAGCAGGACGTTGGTAACGCTTTGCTGGCCTTCAATCTGTACTTGATACTGGTTGACAAGTGTACGAAATTCGCCCTGTGGCGTCTGGTTTTCAATGGCGCAACTGACGGTACAGGCCTGGCAGCCGATACAGCGTCGCAGGTCAACCAGCATGGCATAGCGATGCTGTTGTGAGCCTTCGTGGCGTTCTGGCGAAAAGGGAAATTGCGCCTGAGCCAGCGGAACCAGTGATGCGCCAGCGGTCAGGACGCCCAGTTGCTGGAGAAACTGCCGTTTACTGCTGTCCATATTTTCTCCCGTCACGATGCAACAACGAAACATTGGTCACGCCGTTGATTTGCGTGTGATGAATAAAGAATCTCAATGATTTACAGTGTAAAAATCGTGACGGGGTATACTCTATTGTGGTTAACCACATACCCGGCTTGTTGTTGATCTAAAACAACATAATTGACAGGGATAATTGAGTGGGACGCAACGTAGTAAGATGTCTGACGGTACTGGCGTCGCTGTGGATGCTAAGCGGCGCGGTCAGGGCGCAGACATGGAACATTGGCGTTTTGGCGATGCGCGGGGAGGTTTCTACACGTAATCACTGGCAGCCGCTGGAAACCTTGTTGAATCAGCAAATCCCCGGTGAGCAGTTTCATATTCAACCGCTGGACCTGCGGCAGATGCAGGAGGCGGTGAATCGTGGAGCGGTACACTTTGTGGTCACCAATCCGGCGCAGTTTGTCCAGCTTAACAGCCACTCAGCGCTACGCTGGCTGGCGTCGTTACGATCCACCCGTGGTGGGAAAGCCACCAGTAACGTGATTGGCAGCGCCATTCTCGTCAGGCGCGACAGTGGGTTAACCTCCGCACACGATCTGATCGGCAAAACGGTTGGCGCCATTGATGCTCAGGCGTTTGGCGGCTATTTGCTGGGATATAAAGCGCTCAGTGATGCCGGTCTGCGCCCTGAACGTGATTTACGTCTGACGTTTACCGGATTTCCCGCCGATGCCTTACTCTATTTATTACGTGAAAAAGCCGTGCAGGCGGTGATCGTGCCGGTGTGCCTGCTGGAAAAAATGGATGAAGAAGGCCTCATCCGTAAAACCGATTTTATGACCGTGTTGAATCATCCGACTTCAATTCCCTGTTTAACCAGTACGCCGCTCTATCCGGACTGGTCATTTGCCGCACTACCTGCAGTGAGTGACGAGCTGGCCGATCGCGTCACGCGGGTACTGTTCAATGCACCGCAAAACGCGTCGTTTCGCTGGGGCGCGCCCGCCTCGACCCGTGAAGTAGAAGCGTTGCTGCGCGACGTCCGACAGCATCCGCAGCAGCGTCAGCTGTGGCTGGATGTCAAAAGCTGGTTTATTCAACACCGACTGGCGATGGGGGGCGTGGTCATCGTATTGCTGTTGCTTACGCTCAATTACATCTGGGTGATGCTGTTGGTTCGCCGACGTGGCAGGCAGCTGGAGCGGAACAACGTGTTGTTGCACAAACAGGAACAGGCGCTGGAGACTGCCCGCCAAATGAGCGTGCTGGGGGAGATGACCTCCGGTTTTGCCCATGAACTCAATCAGCCGTTGTCTGCTATCCGTCATTATACCCAAGGCTGTCTAATTCGCCTGCGTGGTCAGGATGAGCAGCATCCGTTGCTGCCCGCGCTTGAGCACATAGACGCCCAGGCACAACGAGGAGCCGATACGCTGCGCAATCTCCGGCAGTGGGTCAGCCAGGCACAGGGCAATCCGGTACTCACCGATGACTGGCAAGCCATCAACGTTCACGATGCTATCCATCACGTCTGGCAATTACTGCGTATGCCCCAGCAATTCCCGGCGATAACGCTGCACACGCAGGTTAGTAAGGCGTTAACGTTGATGCTGCCAAGCGTTCTTCTTGAGCAGGTGCTGGCTAACCTGGTACTCAATGCCGCCCAGGCAGGCGCTACGACGGTATGGTTTAGCGCCCTGCATAAGGATGGCGGCGTGCGTATTCAGGTGCAGGATAATGCCGGAGGTATTGACGAGGCTCAGTTGTATCAGGCGTTTCAGCCGTTTATGACCACCCGCAAAGAAGGTATGGGACTAGGACTGGCCATTTGTCAGCGACTGGTGCGCTACGCAAACGGAGATATTGAGATCAAAAATCAGCAGGCCCCGGACGGCAAAGCGGGGGCGAGAGTGACATTGTATTTTAAGCCAAATCAGGAAGGAGGCCGTAGTGGCGATAATTCATCTGCTGGATGACGACATTGCTGTTACCCAGGCCTGTGCGTTTTTATTGGAAAGTCTGGGATATGAAGTGTCTTGCTGGGAGCAAGGCGAGAAATTCCTCGCCGAGGCAAATCTGCACCAGGTGGGCGTACTACTGCTGGATATGCGTATGCCGGTACTGGATGGGCACGCTGTGCATGAAATCATGCGTCAGAAAGCAAGTACGCTGGCGGTGGTCTTTCTCACCGGGCACGGCGACGTGCCGATGGCGGTTGAGCAAATGAAACGTGGCGCGGTCGATTTTTTGCAAAAACCGGTGTCAGCCGTGCCGCTGCAGGCAGCATTAGAACATGCCTTGCAGGTCTCGGCAGCGGCGTTCTCGCGACAAGAGATCATCTCATGCTACCAACAACTTACGCCAAAAGAACGGGAACTGGCGCATCTGGTAGCAAAAGGGTTAATGAATCGGGAAATTGCTGATGCCATGAATATTGCCGTGCGTACGGTTGAAGTGCACCGGGCGCGGGTGATGGAAAAAATGCAGGCAGGAAGTCTTGCTGAGCTCGTTAATCGACTTCAGAGAGTTCAGTAGAATGATGACATTTATTTGATTTTCATTGAATTTTGTCTAAATCCTCAGAGTGATATATGCTGTTGGTTTGAGTTAATGACGAGCGGGCAAAAATGGGAAATCAGACGAAAGACGACGAGTTGTACCGTGAAATGTGCAGAGTAGTCGGTAAAGTAGTGCTGGAAATGCGCGATCTGGGACAAGAACCTAAGCATATCGTCATTGCGGGAGTACTGAGAACCACCCTTGCTAACCAGCGCGTGAAGCGCAGTGAGTTAGAAAAACAGGCTATTGAGACCGTAATTAAAGCATTGGCCGGTTAATTCATAAAAAGAGGACCGCAGAAATTTTTTGCCGTCCTCTTATTCTCGATACGTTAATCTATCAATCTATATAATTTATCTCCGTTAATAATTGGTTGTAGAGAACTATAAATCGATATGTATTTATTTATATATCGGTGGCCGTGCAATATTATATTTGGGAGAGGGTTCACAAATATTTGTAATTTAAATGGGCTGCTATTTCACTCCATTTCTTAATGATAATAAATCTCACTCCGCATTAATTATATCCCTTCCGTTTTTTAATTGATGACGATCAAGACTATGTATTCTGAATAACCACATTATTTCTGCGCCTAACCCTAAAGGATTAGATTCATTCAGTTTAACCACCGTCATTTACGCGATCAGGTTAGGGCAAAAATTTACGTGTTGTTGGCAACATTAACCGCCCGATATGGCTTGAGCTGCGCTGGTTTAAATTAGCCTGGATGTGTTGCTACCACAGCATTTGCGAAGAGGATGCGAAATAAATGAACCAGGTTGATCGTCCATTTTTAGATTGTGGTTTAACGCGACTAGAATTCCTGCGGATATCAGGGAAAGGACTGGCGGGATTAACGATTGCCCCCGCGCTGTTATCCCTATTTGGTTGTAAGCAGGAAGATGTCGATAGTGGGACCGTGGGGCTTATCAATACGCCGAAAGGGGTTCTGGTGACCCAGCGAGCCCGCTGTACGGGCTGTCACCGCTGTGAAATATCCTGTACCAATTATAACGATGGTGCCGTAGGGACCTTCTTTTCCCGGATAAAAATCCATCGCAATTTCTTCTTTGGCGATGATGGCGTCGGGTCCGGTGGTGGGCTGTATGGCGATTTAAACTATACCGCTGACACCTGCCGACAATGTAAAGATCCGCAGTGCATGAAGGTCTGCCCAATTGGTGCAATTACCTGGAAACAAGAAGACGGTTGTATTGCGGTGGACCACAAACGCTGTATTGGCTGTAGCGCGTGTACCACAGCCTGCCCGTGGATGATGGCGACCGTAAATACCGAAACGAAAAAATCCTCAAAATGTGTGTTATGCGGAGAATGCGCCAATGCTTGTCCGACTGGGGCATTAAAAATTATCGAGTGGAAAGATATTACTGTTTGATAGATAACAGGCATACCTGATTCGCGCCATTAATTGCCAAAAATACTGCAGTTTTAGATCAAAAAGCTGCCTGAAGAATGGCGGGTATATCTATTAAACCTTCTTGCAAAGGAAAACATGATGGCTAATGGTTGGACAGGTAATATTTTACGGGTCAATCTCACCACGGGTAATATCACCCTTGAAGATTCCAGTAAATTTAAAAAATTTGTCGGTGGGATGGGCTTTGGTTATAAAATTATGTACGACGAAGTCCCGCCAGGCACCATGCCTTTTGATGAAGGGAATAAACTGGTTTTTGCCACCGGACCATTGACGGGGTCAGGCGCTCCCTGTAGCTCCCGCGTCAATATCACCTCCTTATCGACGTTTACCAAAGGTAACTTAGTCGTAGATGCCCATATGGGCGGTTTCTTTGCTGCACAAATGAAATTCGCCGGTTACGACGCCATTATTATTGAAGGCAAGTCCGCATCACCGGTCTGGATCAACATCAAAGACGATAAAGTCAGCATCGAAAAAGCCGATTTCTTGTGGGGCAAGGGGACTCGCGCCACAACCGAAGAGATTTGCCGGATTACCAGCCCTGAAACCTGCGTTGCCGCTATTGGGCAGGCGGGTGAGAATCTGGTGCCACTGTCCTGCATGATCAACAGCCGCAACCACAGCGGCGGTGCAGGTACGGGTGCGGTGATGGGTTCTAAAAACCTGAAGGCCATTGCGGTAGAAGGGACCAAAGGCGTCAACATTGCCGATCGTAAAGAGATGAAGCGTCTCAATGACTACATGATGACCGAGCTTATCGGCGCCAACAACAACCACGTTGTGCCAAGCACCCCGCAGGCCTGGGCAGAATACTCTTCGCCAAACTCGCGCTGGACAGCCCGTAAGGGACTTTTCTGGGGCGCGGCAGAAGGGGGGCCAATCGAAACCGGTGAAATCCCGCCGGGAAACCAAAATACGGTGGGTTTCCGTACCTATAAATCGGTGTTCGATCTGGGTCCAGCCGCAGAAAAATACACGGTCAAAATGAGCGGCTGCCATTCATGCCCTATTCGTTGTATGTCGCAGCTAAATGTCCCGCGGGTGAAGGATTTTGGCGTGCCGAGTACCGGCGGCAACACCTGCGTGGCGAACTTTGTTCACACCACCATTTTCCCCAATGGCCCGAAAGATTTTGACGATAAAGACGATGGGCGAGTCGTAGGGAACCTGATCGGACTGAACCTGTTTGACGATTACGGTATCTGGTGTAACTACGGCCAGCTGCACCGTGACTTTACCTACTGTTATTCGAAAGGCGTCTTTAAACGCGTGCTGCCAGCCGCAGAGTACGCGGAGATCCGTTGGGATCAACTGGAGGCGGGCGATCCTAACTTTATCAAAGATTTTTACTATCGACTGGCGCATCGCGTGGGGGAACTCAGTCATCTTGCGGACGGTTCGTATGCCATTGCTGAACGCTGGGATTTGGGCGAAGAGTACTGGGGTTATGCCAAAAATAAACTGTGGTCGCCGTTTGGTTTTCCGGTCCATCATGCAAACGAAGCCTCGGCGCAGGTGGGGGCGATCACCAACTGTATGTTTAACCGTGACTGTATGGCGCACACCCATATCAACTTCATCGGTTCCGGTTTGCCGCTGAAATTACAGCGCGAAGTGGCGGGTGAGTTATTTGGGTCGCAGGACGCCTATGACGAAACCAAAAACTATACCCCAATCAATGCCGCCAAGATCAAATATGCCAAATGGACACTGCTGAAAGTCTGCCTGCATAACGCGGTTACGCTGTGTAACTGGGTTTGGCCGATGACGGTTTCACCACTCAAGAGCCGCAACTATCGCGGAGATTTGGATCTGGAAGCGAAATTCTTCCAGGCAGTCACCGGTGATGAAACCACGCAGGCGAGTCTGGACCTGGCCGCTGAACGCATCTTTACCCTGCATCGAGCCTATACGGTCAAACTGATGCAAACCAAAGATATGCGTAATGAACACGATCTCATCTGCTCCTGGGTGTTTGATAAAGACCCAAAAATTCCGGTCTTCACCGAAGGCACCGACAAGATGGACAGGGAGGATATGCGCCAGTCACTGACGATGTTCTATCAGGAAATGGGCTGGGATCCCGAGTTGGGTTGCCCAACGCGTGAAACCCTGAATCGACTCGGACTTGAAGACGTGGCAGCCGATTTGGCTGCGCAGGATCTGTTGCCAGCGTAAGGAACGCGAGATGACTAACGTGAGCAACGTTCAGGCACCCGTTGGGGCGCTTCCTGACGAGGTTGATAGCCAAAAGAGACACTGGTTACAGGCGTTTCACCCGCCGGTCGAGCGGGTGACTGCGCCGCAGGTTCAGGAAGCCGCCAGCCCGGAGTCGATTGTGGCAGATTTTATCCGCCAGCATTCGGCATCGGGGCACCTGGTGGCGCGCAGCGTGTTTCTGCAGCCACCTTATTCGATCCCTGAAGCCGATCTCTCCGCGCTGCTGGATGTGCTGTGCCAGGACGCGAATAACGCGGATATCACCCGTGTGCAGGGTGCGGAAGATGTCTATTTCTACTCAACGCAAACCATGACGGCAAACTACGCCGGTATGTGCGTGCAGGTGGTGGAAAACGACATCTGCCGTGCGATTGCCGAGGCGGTACGCTTCGACTGTCGAACGTATCCTCGCCCCTATAAGGTCGCCATGTTGACGCAACCGCCGTACAGCTTTGAGTCTCAGCAGATTTCAGCGGCGCTCACGGCCATGGAAACGCACCCTGATTACGCAGATATAAGTACTGTGGAATCGTCAAATGCGGAGCCTTATTTGTTCAGCGAACGTTTTATGAGTTATGGCAAAGCGTACGGCCTTTGTGAATGGCTTGAGGTTGAGCAGTATCAGAACCCCTGAAATATTCAGGTTGATGTCATGGAATGTGTGGACGACCACTGTCACAGCATTAGAGGATAACCCGATGTCCTTCACCCGACGAAAATTTGTCATTGGCATGGGGACGGTGATTTTTTTTACCGGCCCAGGTCAAAATCTGTTAGCGAGTACCAGGAGCCCTAAAGCCGTTCGTTACGTCATGATTCACGACGAATCACTGTGTAACGGATGCAATATTTGCGCTCGTGCATGCCGGAAAACCAACCATGTACCTGACCAGGGCAGCCGTTTGTCTATAGCGCATATTCCGGTAACCGATAACGACAACGAAACGCTGTATCACTACTTCCGTCAGTCCTGCCAGCATTGTGATGATGCACCTTGTATTGAGGTGTGTCCGACCGGTGCCTCCTGGCGAGATGAGAACGGTATTGTGCGAGTAGATACGTCTTGCTGTATTGGCTGCAGTTACTGTATTGGCGCGTGTCCTTATCAGGTGCGCTATCTCAACCCGCAAACTAAAGTGGCGGATAAATGCGACTTCTGCGCTGAATCTCGGCTGGCAAAAGGTTTCCCTCCGATCTGTGTTAACGCTTGCCCGGAACATGCGCTGATTTTCGGTCGTGAAGATAGCCCGGAAATTCAGACCTGGTTGCGAGAAAACAAGTATTACGAATATCAACTTGCAGGCGCCGGGAAACCCCATCTGTATCGTCGGTTCGGTCAACATTTGATTAAAAAGGAAAATGTATGAACGCGTCGCAGAATGCCGAACAGTTTCACGCCCAACTTGCACAGTATGTCCCCCTGTTTTCACCGGACTACTGGCCTGTGTGGTTAGTCGTTGCCGGGTTAATGCTGGTGGGAATGTGGCTGGTGCTGGCGCTTCACGCCATGTTGCGCTTTCGGGCGGCGCATAAAGCGTCGGCAGGGCATGGTGAGAAGGTCTATTTATATTCGAAGGCTGTCCGCCTGTGGCACTGGTCGAATGCGCTGTTATTTCTGTTGCTTCTGGTTAGTGGCCTGGTCAATCACTTCTCTGCCGTTAGCGCACCGGTAATGAAAAGCCTGCTCACCGTTCATGAGGTTTGTGGCTTTTTGCTACTTGCCTGCTGGATTGGTTTTGTGCTGATCAACCTGATTGGCGGCAACGGACATCACTATATTATTCAACGTCAGGGCTGGATCGCACGTGCGCAAAGACAAACTCGTTTTTACCTGTTTGGCATTATGCAGGGCGAGTCACACCCATTTCCGGCCTCACCTCGCTCTAAATTTAATCCGTTACAGCAGGCGGCCTATGTTGGCGTGATGTATGGTTTGTTGCCACTGCTACTGATCACTGGATTGTTATCGCTTTACCCGACGGTCGTCGGCGATCTGTTCCCCGGGGTGCGTTACTGGCTGCTTCAGGCGCATTTTGCGCTGGCAATAGTCAGTCTGTTTTTCATTTTTGGGCATCTTTATCTCTGCACTACGGGGCGCACGCCGGGCGAAACCTTTAAGTGTATGGTGGATGGCTACCACCGGCATTAAGCGATGATGATTACGCGAAGTGACTTACGGGCCTGGCGTGTTGGGCCCGTCATGTACCGCTGGTTTCTACGTGCGTTTCCCGCAGGAGGAAGCTATGCCGATGTTCATCGTGCGCTCCAGCGGGAAGGGTATTCCGATTGGGCAAATAGCCTGGTGGAATACGGCTGGTCAAAATGGCGGGAAGAGGCGAGTTTTGCTCAGCAGGATATTGACGCAATGGGGAATATTTCCTGTGAGCAAGCCGCGGGGGAAACTAGTCGTCCGTTGGCGAGTGCGGAAGATTATGCCCGATTTAGCAGTGCGTGTGACAACGTTAAAATTGCCAGCGCCGGGTATGCTGCACAGATCGCCTGTGCCGGTTACAGCGCACGGATTGGCTGTGTAGGCTATAACACGCATATCGGCAGTTCAGGCGATCGCGGGCGAATAGCGATTGCGGGAAACTCGGCGCGTATCAGCAGTGTGGGCGATGGAACACGTATTGCCAGTACCGGCATGCGCGTACGTATCAGTTCACTCGGCGACCGAAATCGGATTGCCAGTAGCGGTGATTTAACCCAACTGGCCTGTTTTGGCGCAGAGGCGAAAATCGCTAACTGCGCGGACAATATCCACATTATTGCCAGCGGAGAGAACGCCGTTGTTGCCAGTACCGGTGCTGTCGACTCGATAATTCTTGGTCCCGGCGGATGTGCGGCGCTGGCTTATCACGATGGCGAAAGAATGCGTTTTGCGCTTGCCGTTGAAGGGGAAAATAACATTCGGGCGGGCGTGAAATATCGGCTCAACGAAGACCATCAGTTCGTGGAATGCTGAGCCGAGAGGTCATTTTAGTGCGAATCGGCGCTGGGTGATTTTTTCAAGGCTAAAGCACAGCAGGTAATAAACCAGCCCGGTAAAGATAAAAATGGCTGCGGGGTAAATTTGCACCCGGCTGTTAACCTGACCGGCAACTGTCGTGAGTTCCGGCACGTTAACGATAAACGCCAGTGACGTGTCCTTCAGCAGCCCAATAAAAATCCCTGTCAGCGACGGTAGTACGTTACGCAGCACCTGCGGCAGCAAGATAAGCCACAGGGCCTGATCCGGGCGAAAACCCTGAACGACTGCCGCTTCATATTGCCCGCCAGGCAGTGCGCTAATTCCAGCATACACCGAGTGCATCACCGAGGCGGCGGTGAACCATGCCAGCGCCAGCGTCACGGTAACGGCACCGGGCAGATCGCTTCCGGTCAGCATGGGTAGCAAATACCACATCCAGAAAATCACAAAGATGAGCGGAATGCCGCGAATAAATTCCGCCCAGATAAACAACCCGTTGCGAACCGCGCCCGGAAATCGCCAGGCACAACAGGCAAGAACGATCCCGCCAGGCAGCGCCAGCAAAGCCGCACCGATAGCCATCAGCAAAGTGAGCAGGACGCCACCGGGTTGCCCCTCAGCTACACGTCCCCACAGGAGATAGTCAAGATTGTCGGTAATGACCGAAACATTAGCGATCATGCAGTATGCTCCTGACGCTGAAGATGCGCATTCTTATCTTTGACGATTTACCCGACGCAGACTGCGGGCCAAGACGGGTAAGCAGCATACCCAGAACGATGCCGGTAAACAGATAGAGTGCAGTGCCAACGGCAAAGGCTTCCAGCGCGTGCGCGTTGTAGCTCTCAATTTGCCGTACCTGGTAGGTGAGCTCAGCAAATCCAATACCGCTGGCAAGCGAGGAAAGCTTCATCAGGTTGAGATATTGGCCAACAATCGGTTGCCAGGCGTTTGCCAGCCCCTGAGGCAGCAGAATGTGACGAAATATCGCCCAGGATGAAAACCCCTGCGCCACGGCAGCCTCGCGTTGTCCGGCAGAAACAGCCTGTAAACCCGAAGCGATCTCTTCAACCAAAAATGCTGAGGTAAATACCCCCAACCCCCATGCTGAACAGATAAATTCCGGCGTTAACCACCAGACATCACCCGGCAAAATTGACCATGGATGATCGGCATTGATAAAGCTAATGACGTTACGGGGTAGCCAGTTCCAGGCGGCAAAATACCAGAACATCAGTTGCACCAGTAAAGGCGTGTTGCGAAACACCGAGACCCACACCCCGACCATCGCTTTAGCGAGACGATTGCCCGTCAGGCGCAGGCCGAGCAGTGAGATGGCAATGAGCGTGGCGAGCACAATACCCGCCAGCGTCACCCAGAGCGTGGTGAGAAAACCGGAAATTATCCATTGCAGGGGTTGCCCGCTCAGCACCCCCTGCCAGTCCATTGCATGCATTATGACGATGACTCCTGGTGTAACGGGTCGAGCACTTTTTTCAGGAAACGCTGGGTTCTCGGGTGCTGTGGTCGGACGAAAAAATCCTCCGGCGCGGCCACTTCCAGAATATCGCCACCATCGATGAAAACCACCCGATCGGCAATTTCGCGGGCAAAATGCATTTCGTGGGTCACGACGATCATGGTGATACCGCTGTGGGCCAAATTTTTCATTACCTGTAATACCTCGCCGATCATTTCCGGATCCAGCGCGGAAGTGGGCTCATCAAACAGAATAATTTGTGGAGACGAAGCCAGTGCGCGGGCGATGGCCACGCGCTGCTGCTGCCCACCGGACAACTGCGCGGCATAGGCGTTGGCTTTTTCCGCCAGTCCCACTTTTTCCAGCAACTCAAGAGCCCGACGATCCGCTTCCGTCTTGTTCCAGCCGTGAACATATTCCAGCGCCAGTGCGATGTTCTGCAGCGCAGTCAGGTGCGAATAGAGATTGAATTGCTGAAATACGAAACCGATACGGCTACGTAGCTGGCGTAACGCCGCCCCGCGCAACTTGCTAATCGGTTTACCATCAATGAAGATTTCGCCACCGGTGAGCGACTCAAGCTGGTTGATAAGACGTATAAGAGTGGATTTTCCTGAGCCGGAAGGCCCCAGAATAGTCACCACTTCACCAGGTTCAACTGCCAGGCTGACGCCGTTAAGTACGGTATGAGCGTCATACTGTTTAAACACATTGTGCAGTTTTACGCTTGCCTGACCCAATTGGGTAGAATCCGCAGCCGAAGCTGCGGAACGATGAAAAAGAGCTGAGAGCATATTACTGGGCTTCTATTTTAAAGGCGCGGGGCTGCGGATTTTTGGTTTCAGGGCCGAACCACACATCATAAATTTTTGCTGCCTGACCGGTAGACTCCAGCTTCAAAAGTTCATCGTTGACGGCTTTTAACAGCGCGGGTTCGCCTTTTTTTACCCCCACGCCGATCTCTTCTTTACTCAGCAGGTCCGGCAAAATTTTGAAATCCGCTTTATCCGGCGCAGCGCCTAATAAACCGGCCAGAATCGTACTGTCCTGGGTAATGGCCTGAACATTGCCGTTGCGTAGCGCGGTTAACGCCAGCGGGATATCGTCGTAGGCCAACACGCGCGACTGCGGGAAGCGCTGATGCAGTGCCTGTTCACCAGTAGTGCCTTTTACCGCGCCGATGCGTGCTTTGCTGTATTCATCGAGCTTATCCGGAGATTTTGCTGGCACAAGGAACTGCTGGCCGGTAACAAAATAAGGAACGGAGAAATCTATTACCTGCGCCCGTTCAGGTGTAATCGTGATATCTGCGACGATTAAATCAGCTTTACCAGATTGTAATAACGGAATGCGGTTTGCCGGATTGGTCGCTACAAGTTCCAGTTTTACACCCAGGGATTTGGCCAGCGCTTCGGCAAAATCAACGTCGTAGCCGACAATCTTATGGGTTTTGGCATCGACGGAGCCAAACGGAGGATTCGCGTCAAATGTCGCGACTTTTACGACGCCTGCGGCTTTGATATCGGCCAGTTGGTCAGCCTGAACCTGCGAGACGGTAAGTCCTGAGGCCAGCAGCACGCCCAATGCCAGCAGTGTTTTTTTAGCGCGGTAAGTTTTCGTTGCCATCATTGTATGAAATCCCTGTAGTTTTTTGGTTTGTGCTTTTTACGCTCCCATAACTTACGGTTGGGACAAAATAAGAAAAAATTCTTATCTATATACAAAATGTTATTAGTGAAGGATGTGTTAATAGCGGGTGAAAATAATGCAGGAGTGAAAGGTAAAATCGTGCATAAGCCTGGTAATAATTCGCATTTTGTTTTTGTGTGAGAGCACGCTTGAATAAGATTGAGCTGTGCTAATGTCCAGAAATGCTACTGGAATACCCTCCGGACCTGTACCATATATCACAACAGGTCTGGAGTGGGGATAAGCATGCTGCGTGATAATTTTAACGATCTCTATTATCTCATTATCGTTGCCCGCGAGCGTAGTTTTACCCGGGCAGCGGCAAAACTTGGGGTTTCGCAATCCGCGCTAAGCCATGCGATTCGTGGGCTTGAAGAGCGGCTGGATGTACGGCTTCTGACCCGCACCACGCGCAGCGTTGCGCCGACCGAAGCCGGAGAACGGCTTATCAACAGTATCAGCCCGCGTTTTGATGACATTGAAACAGAGCTGCTGGCATTAACCGATGTCCGTCAGCGCGTGGCCGGTAACATCCGCCTGACGCTGGGCGAACATGCATTGCAATCTACCGTCTGGCCCGCGCTGGAGCCGTTTTTGCAGGCTTACCCTGATGTTAATGTGGAAATGACCATCGACAATAGTCTGACGGATATTGTGACTGGCCGTTATGACGCGGGTATTCGGCTCGGTGAGCAGGTGGCAAAAGACATGGTAGCCGTCAGAATTGGCCCGGACTGGCGCATGGTAGTGGTGGGGTCACCGGCGTATTTTGCTCGTCATGGCAAACCGCAAACCCCTCACGACCTGCAAAATCACAGCTGTATTAACATGCGCATGCCGACGTTGGGCGGATTATACGCCTGGGAGTTTGCTAAAGACGGGCAAGATTTGCGCGTACGGGTGGAAGGGCAGCTTATTTTTAACAATCTACCCCCGCGAATTAGCGCAGCGATGGCGGGAATGGGGCTGGCTTTTGTGCCGGAAGACACCGTCGAGCAGGCTGTTGCAGAGGGGGCATTGGAAAAAGTGTTGGAGGACTGGTGCGAACCTTTTCCTGGCTATTATTTGTACTATCCCAGCCGAAAACAGCATACCGCCGCCTTTGCCCAACTGATTGAGGCCTTACGGTATACGGGCTGAAGTGGGTGGGGTTAACAGGCGATAAAAAACCGGCATTGCGCCGGTTTGGAAATCAGATTTTGCAGGCGTCGCCGCAGTCATTATCAGCAATAATTTCCTGCGCTTTCTTGTCTGCATCTTCCAGACGTTCAGCGTTACGCTCTTGCGCTTCTTCCAGTCCATCAAAGACCAGATTATCGAGATCAATTTCCATCATTCACCTGCTCAGGTTCAGCGTTTAACATCACGTTATTATATTGCAAAAATGTTGCTTAACAGCAGCGATTCTTGCTACTTAGCATCGAACGCAATCCGCTGTGCGTATTTATCCGCCAAAATAGCCTATGGTTCGCAATTGCTAAAGAATCGTTGGTTGTAAATACCGCAAAATTCTCGCTCTCTCTACCGTTTTATCTCCACTTTTTCATTAACGTGATGCGCGATCATTTTTAACAAATCTGCGACAAAATCACTATACATATAACTTAATATCTTTTATACATTAATTGTTCAACCCTGCGACTATTCCACAAAAGAGAAAGCAATATGGAACAGACACCTGATAAGAAAAACGATAATTTTCAAAAAGATGGCAAAGAACAGTTCAATCGCTCGATCGGTCTTATTTCAAACTTTGCGTTGGGTTTTACCTACCTGTCGCCGCTTACCGCCGTATATTCGCTGTTTGCGCTGGCCGTAACGCTGGCGGGGCCGCCCGCAGTATGGTGGATTTTAATCGTCGCATGTGGGCAACTTTTGGTGGCATTGGTGTTTGGTGAGGTCGCTTCCCAGTATCCGATAACCGGCGGGCTTTACCCCTGGGCCAGAAGGTTGTGGGGCAAGAAGTATGCGTGGATCGCCGCCTGGATCTACCTGTGGGCGCTGGTGGTCACCATTACGTCGATCGCGGAATATACATCAACGTTTGTTGAATCACTCTTCCACTATGGTCAGACGCCGGCCACGATGTTGGTGACTTCCGTCCTGCTGCTGCTGTTGATGATGGCCGTTAATATGTCCGGGACTAAAAATCTGGCCCGGGTGGCAAAAATTGGCTTCTGGTGTGAAATTGTCAGCGTGATCGCGCTGGGGATTTATCTGCTGATTTTCCACCGTTCACAGCCGTTCTCCGTGATTTTTGACTCGATGGGCGTGCTGGCTCATGACGGCAGCTACTCCACCGCATTTATGTCTGCTGCGCTGATGGGACTGTTTATGTTCTTTGGCTTTGAGGCCTGCGGTAACGTTGCGGAAGAGGTGCAGAATCCGAGTAAAAAGATCCCGGTGGCGATGATTTTAAGCATCGTATTCGGCGCGATTTCCGCCATTATTTCTGTTATGGGTTATTTGCTGGCTTCACCGAATCTGGTCAGCATCGTGAATGGCAAAACGTCCGATCCGATCCCGGCAATCCTTAATGAAGCTCTGGGCGAAACTGGCGCGACTGTCTTTATCGTGGTTGCAATTATCGCCATGTTGTCGTGCATTTTGTCTCTGCAGGCTGCGTTAAGCCGTCTTATCTTTTCTTTCTCCCGCGACAGAATGCTGCCGGGAAGTGAATGGATGGCCAAAATCTCTAAAAATGGTGTTCCGGATAATGCCATGGTCGTCAGTTACCTGCTGCCAGTGATCATCTGCGTTTGGGTTTATTTCCAGCCAGATAACCTGTCGCGTATCACCGCGTTTGCTGTTATCGGGATTTACATCTCGTTCCAGATGGTTGTGCTGGCCGCGCTGCGTCAGCGTCTGAAAGGCTGGAAACCGGCGGGGGAGTGGACCATTGGCGGTTGGGGCGTAATCGTGAATGTGCTGGCGTTAGCTTACGGATTGTGCGGGATCTGGTTACTGGCGCAACCGGCAGACAGCAGCGACTTCATCGACCGTTGGACGGTCCTGTTCGGCCTGGCGATTGTTGTTGGCTCGGGGCTTATTTATATGTTCCTGACCCGTCCGTTTGGTCGTTCAGCGGCGCCGGAAAACGACGCCATTGCCTACGCCAATAAGCTCAATATGGGGCAGGATAACTAAAAACTAAGGGCCTTCGGGCCCTTAGTTTTGATAGTGATAAAGGATAAAGTAGTCGCTCCGATACACCACGGTACTGTTTGCAGGTGACAGCAATTCACCCACGCGAAAACGTGGCCAACTGGAGAAAATGATCCTGTTTTCCAGATTAGTCAGAATCACATAGTCAGGATGGGCACAGGAAAGCAGTTCGGCTTCTATCTGACTGACCAGCAGATCGACCGCGGCAACACCGAGAAACTGGTTGTTGTAGTAGACCGGGACGGCTGACGTTAGGGTATAGGAGATATTGCAAATATAGTCGACGTAGGGGCCGTGGATATAGGCTTTGCCTGCCGGAGGAGAATGCTTAAACCACTCAAAGGTTCTGAAATCCAGTCGTTGTTGCGTGGCCTGATCCAAATCCAGATGCGCCTGGCTTAAACCATTATCTTTCTTATACCACCACTCCAGCAACCAGTACTCTTTTGTGGTTGCGGTGCTCTCAATATGGCTGGCGAATCCTGCCCCTGAGCAGTAATGGTTGTTATTGAGCGTGCGCTTGATGTGCTGTTGAACGGTGGATCTGACTGAGGGGTCGAGAACGACCTCGGCTGAGGCCTTTTGTACCCCTGAAATCGCCTCATGGATGCTCCTCGCCAGCGCAACGGTAGAATCTACGGTAGAAACAGTAATGTCATCAATTTTACGAATTAATGCGCTTAGGGATGTCGAAGAGCTCATTGTCTGTCCTGCCTTCACTGATTGTCAGTTCGAGTTATATTTCAGCTTTTTTTCAATAAGGTAGTAGGTAAACGTGTCGATGATCCGCGTGGCAAACTGTACTGACTCTGCCTCGTTGTGAGCAGCCAGCGCATCGGCCAGCGCCGAATAAAGCGCGATAATTTCTGCATGAATACTGTCTGTGCGATAAAGTATCGCCACCAGCGATGCCCATTCAGCCTGAACCTGCAGCTCCTGATTGGCCAGTCGCGCTGAATGCGAACTGGCGGCAATCGCCAGCAGACAACGCATATCGGCCTGGGTCATCAGCTCAGGTGAGTTTGCCTTTCTGAGCACCTCGACAAACTCGCGAAATTTGGCGATATCCGCACCGGTCATCCGTCGGGAAGCCAGCCTCGCGCTATGGCTAATAATGGCGCAATGCATTTCACCCAGATCAGACAGATAATCCGTACTGATCGCCTTGAACGGATGCAGGGCGCTATTTTTGCCATCAATATTTTCGCAAACGAAACTCCCGCCATTACGACCACGAACCGTATGGATAAGATTATTAGCCCGAAGCGTGTTTAGCGCTTCCCTGATAGTGATATGTGAGACACCCATCATCTTTGCCAAATCAGTTTCGTTGGGGAGCTGTTCTTTTGGCT
Source organism: Citrobacter sp. Cpo061 (assembly GCF_030332845.1). Taxonomy (NCBI): domain Bacteria; kingdom Pseudomonadati; phylum Pseudomonadota; class Gammaproteobacteria; order Enterobacterales; family Enterobacteriaceae; genus Citrobacter; species Citrobacter sp. Cpo061. The sequence goes on along the minus strand of NZ_JAOWHB010000036.1, from coordinate 480,184 downwards.
CCAGCAACCCCGTGATAATGGCATTTGAAAGGCGTTGGACTATCTGGTCTGAACGACTGACCTGCCCGATAGGCGCAAATATGACCGCGTGAGTAATCATAATCTTTTCTGTACTCAATTCCCTGAAACAACGACCATTTTTAACACATGCCCGTCGGGCAAGGAAGGTAAGAATGGCCGAGTTATTTTACATGCCTGGGCGCAACGTCACTGCACAAGCGGATGTGTGTCCCGATAACCTTATGATGAGCTGGGCGTAACGCGTCAGCTGGCAATAAAAAGCCTCATCCTGCAAATGTGAAAACTAAGTTAAAAATGCGAGGCTTATCATAGTGTCAATGTTGCGCATTTGAAAAAATTTTACAATATATATATTACATAAGATTCTTTATGTATTAATTGGCAGGAGACAAACATGAAAACCCTGAAGCATTTTATTAATGGGCACTATGTAGCAGGCAGTAGCGAAGATAGCTTCGAACTGGTGAGTCCGGTTGACGGTGAAACGTACGCAATATCTCCCAACGCTAACGAGGCGGAGGTAGAGCAGGCTTACTCAGCAGCGGAGGCGGCGTTTAGCATCTGGAGAAAATCGACGCCGGCACAGCGGCAAAAGGCGTTATTGCGGCTGGCCGATGAGATTGAACGCAACGTTGAGCGACTGGTAACCGCGCAGAGCCAGGAAACCGGTCAGCTTCGCCATTTTATTGAGAAAGAGGAGATCGCAGCATCTTGCGATGCCATCCGCTTTTTTGCCGGTGCGGCGCGCTGTCTTGAAGGAAAGGCGGCCGGAGAATATTCCTCAGGATTTACTTCAACCATTCGTCGTGAACCGCTGGGTATTGTTGGGCAAGTGACGCCGTGGAACTACCCGTTCATGATGGCGGTGTGGAAGATTGCACCAGCGCTGGCGGCAGGCAACACGGTGGTGCTAAAACCAAGCGACACCACGCCAGTCAGTACGCTGCTGTTGGCTGAACTGGCCGCACCGTTGTTCCCGAGAGGGGCATTTAACGTTGTATTGGGCAAAGCCAGCACTGGTTCGCTGGTGGTTTCAAACCCGAAAGCCTCACTGGTCTCGATTACCGGTTCGGTCCGTGCGGGTTTGCAGGTTGCGGCTTCGGCGGCGGCAAATCTGACCCGAGCACACCTGGAATTGGGTGGGAAAGCGCCCGCAATCGTATTCGCCGATGCGGATATGGACAAGGCGATTGCGACGATTACCACAGCAGGCTTTTTCAATGCCGGGCAGGATTGCACAGCGGCAACGCGGATTCTGGTAGAGCAATCTATCTACGCTGAGTTTCTGGAAAAACTGATCCAGAAAACAAAAAGTATCAAATTTGGGCCGCCAGAAGATCAAAATGCACTGTACGGCGCATTGAATAGCCGGAATCAGCTGGAGCAGGTGAAAGGCTTTATTGAGCGTTTACCGGCACATGCAAAAATTGAAACCGGTGGGCGCGCAGGATCTGGTCCAGGCTTCTATTTTGAGCCGACGATCGTCTCCGGTTTGCATCAAAATGATGAAGCTATTCAGCATGAAGTATTTGGCCCGGTAATGACTATTCAGTCGTTTTCTACTGACGAAGAGGTACTACACAAAGCGAATGATGTGGAGTATGGTCTTGCCGCCAGCGTCTGGACCAGTAACCATGGTCGCGCCCAACGCTTCAGCATTGACCTCGATTTTGGCACGGTGTGGATTAACAATCACATTCCTCTGTGTGCCGAGATGCCGCACGGCGGGTTCAAAAAATCGGGGTACGGCAAAGATCTCTCATCTTATTCACTCGAGGAATACACTCGGGTGAAACATATCATGTGCGACATTTCTGAATAGAGAGGGTTACGATGAAAACATTAAAAATCGCGGTGCTTTCATTAGTGATGTTCTCGGGCTATAGCCTGGCAGAAAGTACATCGCTGAATACCGTAAAAGAGTATATGGCGGCGTGGAATGCGCATGATGCTTCGCGAGCCGCTCAATTTCTTGCTGATGATGCGGTCTATTATGATGCCGCCGCAGGAGAACCGATAAACGGCAGGGAAAAAGCAGAAAAAGAGGTTATCGGCGCTTTTATTAAGGCGGTTCCAGATCTTAGCTGGAAAATGGTTGGAAAACCCGTCTACGACGAAGATACCGTGGCCTTTCGTTGGGAATTTTCAGGCAAAAATAGTGGTGAATGGGCAGGGAGTCCGCCGACAAATAATCCGATCAAATTTGAAGGCGTCAGCTATATTCATGTTAAAGCAGGAAAAATCACCTGGCAGGGTGATTATTATGATTCTAAAAAACTGGATGAAGAGTTAAAGCCAGTGAAGTAGTCGGTTGTACCCCTTTATAAATAAGAAGGGGTATCTCTCTTATTTGTGTCGTATTAAAGGCAGTGTGTAGCAATAAGGAAAAAAGTTAATGGCAATTACCAGACGTGATTTTCTCAACGGCGTCGCGGTGACTATTGCGGCGGGACTTACCCCGCTGGAGTGGGTCAGGGCGGCAGGAAAGGGAAACGCATTTATAGATGGAAATTATTATCCTCCTGCGCTGACGGGGCTGCGGGGCAATCATCCTGGATCGTTTGAAATGGCGCATGTGCTAGGTCGCGAGCATAAACATTTTGATTTAAACGCTCTGCCCGTTGAGGAAGAGTACGATCTGGTGATTGTGGGTGGCGGTATTAGCGGGTTAGCTGCCGGTTGTTTTTGGCGTCAAGTTGCCGGGCAAAATAGCCGGATCCTGATCCTCGATAACCATGACGACTTTGGTGGACACGCCAAACGCAATGAATTTACCAGCTCGGGTAAGAAATTACTCGGTTATGGTGGCAGCGAAGCATTCCAGTCCCCTGCGCATAATTTCAGCCCTGAAGTACAAAAGTTGATGGAAACCGTGGGCGTCAGCGTCACGCGGTTGAAAGAGAGTTTTGACGTAAACTTCTACCCCGACTGGCAGCTCAGTCGCGGCGTTTTCTTCGATAAGAAGAATTTTGGCGAAACAAAAATCGTCAGCGGCGATCCGGGCCGCGCGGTATCTGATGATATTCCGCCGGACAGGCTCAATGGGCGTAAAATTGAAGACTTTATCAATGATTTTCCGCTAAGTGAGAATGACAGAAAAGCGCTGATCGACCTGCACGTCCGGCCCGGTGATTACCTGCCGGGAATGACGGTCGATGAGAAAATGGAATGGCTGGATACCCACAGCTACAGTGAATTTTTGGCAACAAAAGTCGGTTTGAGCAAAATGGCGCTGCTCTATTTCCAGCAGCGTTCCAACGACTTCTTTGCTATTGGTATTGAAGGTATTTCTTGTAGTGATGCCAGGGCGTGCGCCTTACCCGGCATGGAAGGGATGGGGTTACCGCCGCTGGACGGAGAGTCGCTGGCCGACCTCGAAGAGCCGTATGTTTACCACTTCCCGGACGGTAACGCCGGGTTAGCCCGCCTGTTAGTCAGATATATGCTGCCGGATGCGCTACCGGGCAACACGATGGAAGACTCTGTCCTCGCCAGACTACATTACGAAAAGCTGGATCTGCCGGAAAACACCACGCGCCTGCGCCTGAACAGCACGGTGATTAATGCGGCCAACGTGCAGGATGGCGTGGCGGTGACCTATCTGCGTGACGGTAAAATGCACCGTGTGCGCGGTAAGAACACCATCATGGCAGGTTATAACATGATGATCCCGTATCTGGTGCCTGAGATGCCGGAACAGCAGCAGGCGGATCTTAAACTGAACGTGAAGGCACCGCTGGTGTACACCAACGTGGTGGTCAAAAACTGGCAGGCGTTCAAACAGCTTGGCGTACATGAGTTTTATTCTCCGGCGGCACCTTATAGCAGGGTCAAGCTCGACTATCCGGTCAGTATTGGTGGGTATCAACATCCGGCCTCCCCGGACGATCCGATGGTCATTCATATGGTCTATGTGCCGACCTATCCGGGCAGTAACCTGTCGGCCAGAGAGCAGTTCCGTCTGGGACGAGCCTATTTGCTGGGGACCACTTTTGCCGCGCATGAGGAGATGATTCGCTCCCAGTTGCAGGAAATGTTTGGCTCAACGGGCTTTGATAATCAACGCGATATTGCCGCCATTACGGTTAACCGCTGGGCGCATGGCTATGCGTACTACGCCAACTCGCTGTTCGATGATATGGATAAGATGCCAGAAATTATCGAACGGGCGCGTAAGCCAGTCGGTCGCATTGCCATCGCTAACTCTGATTCTGACTGGAGTGCTTATGCCCACACGGCAATCGATCAGGCATGGCGTGCGGTTAATGAACTCAAGGATATGGGGTGATCTATGCGTAATGTAACCATTCTCGCCGCCTGTTTATTTACCGCTTCGGTTTCCGCTGCTGAATCTAACGGTGAATACATCGCGCGAATTTCAGACTGCGTCGCCTGTCACACAGCAGAAGGTGGTGCGGCGATGGCGGGGGGCAAAAAGTTTCCTACTCCGGTGGGGGATATTTATTCGACCAACATTACCCCGGACAAAACGCAGGGTATTGGAAATTATTCTTACGAGGATTTTGAAAAGGCCGTACGGCAGGGGATCGCCAAAGATGGTCATCCGCTCTATCCGGCTATGCCTTATCCCTCCTATGCGAAACTTTCTGACGAGGATGTTAAGGCGCTGTATAGCTATTTTATGCATGACGTCACGCCGTCAGCAGAGCCCAATAAAGAGAATGCCATTCCGTGGCTACTCTCCGCCCGCTGGCCGCTGCATATCTGGAACTGGCTGTTTACCGACGCGCCAGTGACGGCTGTAGAGGGCGTGAAAACGGATGATAATGCTGCCCTGGTAAAACGGGGTGCTTATCTGGTGGAAGGCCCCGGACACTGCGGTTCATGCCATACCCCGAGAGGCATGGCGATGAACGAAAAAGCGTATACTAATGCTGATGCCGAATACCTGAGCGGCGCGATGATTGACGGCTGGTATGCACCGTCGCTGCGCGGCACCGGTATGTCTGAGCAGGAGTTAAAATCGCTGTTGCTGACCGGTAAAAGCAAGCATGCCGCGGTTTCAGGTTCGATGGCTGAAGTCGTCACGCAGAGTACACAGTATCTGACCGACGAAGATGCCACGGCGATCGCCCAATATCTGTTGAGCCTGAAAAGTGCGAAGCCTGAAACGGTACGTGCTGCGGCGACTACAGCATCCTGGTCGAATTCACCTGAGGCGGGCAAAGTGACCTATAACCGCTACTGTTCAACTTGTCACGGTCTGGAAGGGAAAGGTACGGATGATAACGCGCCTTCTTTAGTTAACAATCCACTGGTGATGGTTGATGACCCGACACCGCTGTTCAGAGTGATTGCCCACGGCGCAGAAACACCGACAACGCGTGGCAGCGTCTCCTTTAAGATGCCTGCCTACGGTGGCTTGTTAAGCGACAACGAAATGCGCGACGTGATCAACTACGTGCGTAAGAGCTGGGGTGAAGGGAATGGCGAAGTAAGCCAGGAAGACCTGGCTGGCGTTAAAAAAGCGTCACATTAAACAGTTTGCCGGAGAAGGTGCTTGCACCGTTATCCGGCAGTGCTTACACGGTGTTTACCCTGATAATATCCGCGAGTCGGGTAAACGCCGACGTCATTTCATTTTCTTCTATACTGGCAAATCCCAGCAACAGGCCGCTGCGTTTCTCTTCATTCACGTAGTAGCGTGACAGTGGGCGCACCAACAACCCTTGCGCATTCGCCTGTTGGGTAATGACCGCATCATCGCTCCCGGAGGGTAACTGTAAGATCATATGCAGCCCGGCGTTGCTGCTGAAAGAACCAAGAAAATGTTCACCAAGTTGGCGGCTGATAAGCTCTACCAGCATCTGGCGACGACGACTGTATAGCTGACGCATTTTCCGAATGTGTGCCGCGTAATAACCCTCGCGAATAAACTCCGCCAGTGCGGCCTGAATCAACAGATGCCCACCACGATAGAGGTCGTTATGAACCTTTTTCAGCGGAGCGGCTAACGATTTAGGTAGCACGACATACCCGAGTCGCAGTGCGGGATAGAGTGTCTTACTGAATGTCCCGATGTAAATGACCGGTGTCTCTTCTTCCAGCCCCTGCAAAGAGGGAATCGGCTGGCCGGAAAAGCGGAACTCACTGTCGTAATCATCTTCCACTATCCAACTTCGCGTTTCACGTGCGCGAAAGAGAAGTTGCCGGCGGCGGCTCAGACTCATTACCGAACCGAGCGGGTATTGATGTGACGGTGTCACAAAAATAAGTTTTGGCGGTGTTTCACCTGCATCCGGCGGGACCATGCCTTGTTCATCAACCGGGATAGCCGAAAAATTAACGGCATTGATGCGCAGAATATTTTTGATTCCCCAGTAGCCCGGTTCCTCAATCCAGGCGTGATCGCCGGGGTTGCATAAAGTCCGGGTCACCAGATCCAGGGCCTGGTGAATACCTTCAGTAATCAGAATTTGCTCCGGTGAGCACCGTACGCCGCGAGCGGTGCGCAGATAGTCTGCCAGTGCTTCTTTTAGCTCATTCACGCCGCCTGTGGCATCGTAAGTGAGATACTCCGGGCGCAGTCGTCTTGCCAGCCTGTCCTGAATTTTCTTGAGCACCCGGTGCGGGAAATGCTCTACATCAGGTACGCCTGGAATAAATGCCCCCCACTGACGGGGACTGGCGCTGGCATGACCCAGCAGCTCAAGGCAGCGGGCGGATAAGCGGGTGTGATCTTCCAGAGCGGCAGCAACAGGCTCTTTGTCAGGACGCAGGTCGAGATTGTCCAGCACGCTGTCGGTCACAAATGTGCCGCTGCTGGTGCGCGCGGAAATATACCCTTCAGCTTGCAACTGTTCGTACACCCGCAGGACGGTATTGCGCGATAGCGTCAGCTCTCCTGCCAGGTCACGCGACGGAGGCATTCGGGTAGCCGGTTTCAGGCTACCTTCGAGGATGCAACTACAAATGGCGGCATACAGACGGCGATGTAGTTTTTCGTCAGTCTGCTGATTAAATGCATGCTTGATCACATCTCCGGCAAGTGAACGCATTTGGATCCTTAAAATAAAACGATTTGGCTCTCGATTAAAGTACCAGACGGCGTCTAAATTTAAAGGGTAATTCAACCGAAATGTATTAATGGACAAGGTGTAGAGAATGAACAATAAAAACCTGCAACAACGTCGTCTGGATGCCACCCCGCGTGGCGTGGGTGTGATGTGTGATTTTTATGCCCAGTCGGCAGAAAACAGCACGATTACCGATATCGAAGGCAATCAGTACATCGATTTTGCCGCCGGGATCGCCGTGCTGAACACCGGACACCGCCATCCTCGCCTGGTGCAGGCAGTCGAAGCGCAACTTCAGGCTTTTACCCATACGGCTTATCAGATTGTCCCGTACGAAAGCTATGTGTCTTTGGCTGAGAAAATCAACGTCGTTGCGCCAATCGACGGCAAGCGTAAAACCACATTCTTCACTACCGGGGCTGAAGCGGTAGAAAACGCGGTGAAAATTGCGCGCGCGCATACCGGCCGTCCTGGCGTTATCGCATTTGGCGGTGGTTTTCACGGGCGTACTTACATGACGATGGCGTTAACCGGCAAGGTGGCACCCTATAAAAAAGGTTTCGGCCCGTTCCCTGGCTCTGTTTACCATGCGCCGTATCCTTCTGAATTGCAGGGCATTTCCACGGCGGATTCCCTAAAAGCGATTGAGCGTCTGTTTAAAGCCGATATCGATCCAACCCAGGTTGCGGCGATTATCTTCGAACCCGTCCAGGGCGAAGGGGGCTTCGTGGTGGCACCGCCAGAATTTGTGGCTGCCATCCGCCGTATTTGCGACGAGCATGGCATCGTGATGATCGCTGATGAAGTACAAAGCGGGTTTGCCCGTACGGGTCAGCTGTTTGCGATGGATCATTACGCCGATAAAGCGGACCTGATGACCATGGCGAAAAGCCTTGCGGGCGGCATGCCGCTGTCAGGCGTCGTGGGCAAAGCCGAAATTATGGATGCGCCTGCGCCGGGTGGTCTGGGGGGAACTTACGCCGGAAACCCGCTGTCGATTGCAGCGGCCCATGCGGTGCTGGATATCATTCGTGATGAGCAGCTATGCCAGCGTGCGGCGGCTCTCGGCGAACAGCTGCGCGCCGCTCTGACAGACGCGCAAGCAGGGTGTCCTGAACTGGCCGAAGTGCGAGGTTTAGGCTCTATGATTGCTGCTGAATTCTGTGATGCAGCGACAGGAGAACCCAACGCTGCTGCCGCACAACGCGTGCAGAAGAAAGCCCTTGAGCAAGGATTACTGCTGCTGACCTGCGGTCAGTATGGCAACGTTATTCGTTTCCTTTACCCGCTGACAATTCCGCAGGATCAGTTCGCCAAAGCGCTCGATATTATCAAAGCAGCAACCAAGTAATTCGTTAGTTGTCATTTACCCAAAGCCGACGGTCGTCATCACCGTCGGCTTTTTTGTTGCCGTGGATTTACCAACCACATTCCGTTATATATTTACATATATATCGATTGGATCTATTCTATTCATCATACAAATATAATAACTGTACTCTTCAAGAGAAGGCGCTTGCGTTAGCGGCCTCCAGTCTTTCTATCTAACGAATTGAATTAACGAATGTTAAATAACAAATTTACCCCAGTGGCCTCTGGGTTGTTAACCTTTGCCTGTTTTTCCACCGCCGTCACGGCTCATGCTGAAGATACCGTCATCGTTTCGGCGCCAGCCACGTCACAATCCTCGTTATCGGAACATGAACCTCCGGCGAGCGAAAAAAAAGTCACGTTAGGTAGCCTCGGCGAGCGAGAGTTGATAGACGTTCCCTGGTCGGTGCAGACGTTGTCGAAAAAAGTGCTGGATCAGCAACAAATCAAAGATGTGAAAGACGCCTATCGCTACCTACCGTCCGTTCAGGGTGACGGCGTCCGCCCACAAACCCGCGGCATGCAAGGGAGCGTGGTACAAAACCATATGATTGATGGCCTGAACGCCGTCTCCACGACGGAATATTCGACCGAACAGTTCCAGAACATTGAGGTGTTGAGCGGCATCGTTGGATCGCTGTATGGCCCTGCTAATCCAGCAGGGATGTTTAATTTGGTGTCTAAACGACCTGTCGATACACCGTTGCATCGCGTCACAGTAGGGCAAGGTACAGGGTCGGGAACGTTGGCATCGATGGATTTCAGCGGCCCAATCGATGCGGGAGACCGGGTGAAATATCGCCTCAACTTGCTGAACGATGAGGGCCATAGCTACACCACCGATAGTCATGTCCGTCGACAGTACGCTGGCTTGGGGCTGGACTTTCAACTGACAGATCAAACGGTGCTGGAGAGTAATTTCAGCTATTACCATTATTACGAAAAAGGCATGCCGGGTAGCTTTGCCCTGGCGAAAGGCGTTCACTTTCCCGCGGCATTTGATCCTACGGACAGTAAATATGGTCAATCTTATGCCGGTCATGATGACGAAACGACTACCGTCGATATGCATATTAAGCATGATTTTGACGGCAACTGGATGCTGGATCTGGGGGCGCTGCACCAGGTTGCAGACCGCGAGTCGACGGCCGTGACCAACACCCTGACGGATAACCGGGGCGATTACACCACTACAACCTCTAATTCGGCGGCCAGTCGGTTTACCATCAACAGTTATTTAGCGAACCTGACCGGTAGCATTGATACCGGCTGGCTGACGCAGGATATTGCTACCGGAATGCGTGGATTTGTGTGGAAAAACTATAATCCAAGAAACGGCGGCACTTTCACTCTGGGGCATTCTTCCCTCGATCAACATCCCGACTATCCACGACCACCGTATCCAGATTTTAACGATCGCTATCATTCAGCGACCACCACTCAACATGCATTTTTGCTCAGCGATACGCTGCATTTTTCCCCGCAGTGGAGTTTGCTGCTTTCCGGCAGTGAGAACCTGTTTACCGTCAGTAACTACAACAAAGCTGGACATGAAAGCAGCCATCAGCAGGACAATGGCATGAGCGGTTCTACCAGCCTGATGTATAAACCGGTGGAGAACGTCACGCTGTATACCACCTGGGCGGACAGTTTGCAGCAGGGCGATACCGCGCCCGCCGGGGCGCGCAATGCCGGGCAGGTGTTAGATCCCTACCGTAGCCATCAACTGGAGGTGGGCGCAAAATATGCGCCAGTAAAAGATCTGCTGCTTACCGCTGCGCTTTTTGAAGCCAAACGCCCCTTTGCCTATACCAACGACAATGGCGATTTTGCTCAGGATGGTACGCAGAAAAACCGTGGGCTGGAACTGATGGCTGATGGGCATATCACCCGTAATTTGCGCGTGTTAGGCGGCGGAGCCTGGCTTGATCCAACGCTTCATAATACCGCGGCCAGCAATGCGGATGGTAAGCAAGTTGTTGGTTTGCCGCGCTTCGCCTCGAATATCCTCGCAATCTACACCATCGAACGGGTTCCGGGACTGGATATCGACACGAACATGCATTACGTCGGACGTCGGGCTACCGATAATGCCAACGACAGCTGGGTCGGGAGTTACACCACGGTGGACATCGGTACGCGTTATGCCACCAGACTGTGGAACACACCAACCACTTTCCGGTTTGATATCACCAATCTCACCGACCGTCACTATTGGACCAATATTGTTCCGGGCGCATTGACTGGTTACACGGGCGCAGGGGCTGCCAGCGCTCAACTTGGCGCACCGCGCCAGGCTCAGTTTTCTGTTCAGGTTGATTTTTAGGGGTTGCTTATGAAAACGTGCCACACATGGCTGCTTTGTGTGTGGCTGGCGTTTCCTGCCCTGGCAACACGCCAGGTTGTGGATGATGCTGGTCACACAGTTACCGTTCCCGCGCATGTTGAACGTATCGCGGATGGCTGGTTTGCCCATCATTCGGTGCTGATGACGCTGGGTGCTGGTCGTAACATTGTTGCGACGGTCAACCATGAGGAAAACCAGCCATGGATGTTCAAAATCAATCCTTCTCTGAGACAAGCCTTACAGATACGAGGAACATCATTTAATAGCGAGGATTTGCTGGCCCGGCACGTCGACGTGGTGTTTGTGGCAAAAGGAAAAGGGGATGCTCAAAGCTACAGTCAGGCGGGTATTCCGGCCCTTGAAATGGCATTTACTGACTATGCTTCGATGGAAAAATCGGTCACTACGACCGCAGAGGTTCTGGGTACCGAGCAGGCTCGCGTCCGGGCAACGGCTTACAATCAGTATCTCAACCGTGTACTCGCGGATGTGCAGGCTAAAACTGCGGAGCTGGCGGAAAATCAGCGCCCTCGGGTACTTCATATTCAATCGCTAAATCCGCTTAAAGTCGACGGCAGGAACACGTTGATCGATACCTGGATTACGCTGGCGGGTGGACGGAATGCGGCAGGTGAAGTTGACGGCAACATGAAAGAGGTGTCGCCCGAGAGGGTGCTCTACTGGCAACCGCAGGTCATTATTCTCGGTGCGGGGTGCGGTGATATCGCCAGTTCGCCATACGCAGCATTGTTCAAAGAACTTAACGCAGTGAAACAGGGTAACGTCTGGCGCAATCCGGCGGGCGTGTTCCCCTGGGATCGCTACGGCACTGAAAGCGCGTTGCAGCTACAGTGGGCTGCATCGAAACTGCATCCGGCATTGTTTAGCGGCCTGGATATGGTCAGCGTAACGCGAGATTTTTATCGCCAGTTCTTCGATTATTCGCTCACTCAGGAGCAGGCGATGCGAGTTTTAAACGCGTTACCCCCACAGGAGTAGCGCTCGCGTATAAAGACAGGCGTAATAAGGATTGCACGCCATTTTTACCCCTCTGAAATGTGGGGTTTGGTGCGCTCATGATGAAAATGGTTTGCCAGGCCTCTCGTTATATAATTTAATGCATATCGTTTTTACTCCTCTATTCAGATGGTATCCCATGTTAACTTTCCGCTCTTTTGTGCTGGTTTGCGCCAGCATGTTGTTTGCGTTTTCTGCTCAGGCCGACCGAACGATCACCGATCAGCTTGGTCGACAGGTCACGATTCCTGACCACGTGGACAAAGTGGTCGTGCTGCAACATCAGACGTTGAATATTCTGGTCCAGCTCAATGCCCAGCAGGACATTGTTGGTGTGATGTCGAGCTGGAAAAAGCAGCTCGGGCCTGAATTTGCGCGCTTTATGCCGACGATTACTACATTGCCGACGCCAGGCGATCTCACCAGCGTGAACATCGAAAGCCTGTTGGCGATTCATCCGCAGGTGGTTTTTGTCGCCAACTATGCGCCCGCGGAAATGATCCAGCAGATTCAGAACGCCGGTATTCCGGTCGTGGCTATCTCATTACGCAAGGATGCCACCGGGCAACAGAATAAAATGAACCCGACCATGGCCGATGAAGAGCAGGTCTACAACGAAGGGTTGAAGCAGGGTATTCGCCTGATCGCTGACGTGGTTGGGCGCAAACCGCAGGCCGAAACGTTAATCGACTACGTTTTTGCCGCGCGGGCAAAATTCAATGCGCCGGTTGCAAAAATCCCGGATGCACAAAAAGTCCGTATTTATATGGCTAACCCCGATCTGATGACTTACGGCTCCGGGAAGTACACGGGACTGATGATGCAGCACGCGGGGGGATTAAATGTGGCGGCTGCCAGTGTGAAAGGCGCCCATCAGGTTGCGCTGGAGCAGGTATTAGCGTGGAACCCGCAGGTGATTTTTGTCCAGGATCGCTATCCGCAGGTGGTAACTGAGATCCAAAACGATCCGAACTGGCAGGGGATTGATGCGGTGAAAAATCATCGCGTCTGGTTGATGCCTGAATATGCCAAAGCCTGGGGCTATCCGATGCCGGAAGCGTTGGCGATCGGTGAACTTTGGATGGCCAAAAAACTGTATCCGGATGCCTATAAAAACGTAGACGTTGATGCGCAGGCCCAGGACTACTATCAACGTTTTTATCGTGTGAACTGGCAGCCTGATGCAGCTAAGTAACCGTATTCTGCCCCAGCAACCGCTCTTAATCGTTGTGGTCCTGTTGCTGGGCGTCAGTTCGCTATGCCTCGGACAGTATCCGCTGTCGTTAAGCGAAGTGTTTTACCACCTGACGCACTATAGCGACGCTGAGGGAATAGGCAGCCAGGTTATCTGGACGGTCAGGCTACCGCGTATTCTGATGGCACTGCTGGCGGGGGGCGCGCTTGGGTTATGCGGCGCGACGCTGCAAGGGGTATTTCATAACCCTCTGGTCGACCCGCATATTATCGGCGTGACGTCGGGGGCGGCCTTTGGTGGAACACTGGCCATCCTGCTCGGTCTTTCGCCCTGGCTGATGATGGGATCAACGTTTTTCTTTGGTCTGACAGCGTTGATCCTGGTGTATGCCATTGCTGCGTTACAGGGGCTGGAGAATACGCTGGTATTGATCCTGTCGGGTATCATTTTGAGCGGTTTTTTTGCCGCGCTGGTGAGCCTGATCCAGTATCAGGCTGATACCGAAGAGACGTTACCTAATATTGTGTTCTGGCTACTGGGCAGCTTCGCGACGGCCAACTGGCATAAAGTGCTGCTGTTGGCGGTCCCGGTCGGTATCGCCGCGACGGTTTTGTACCAGCTACGCTGGCGGATAAACCTGTTGTCGCTCAATGACAAAGATGCCAGAGCACTGGGTGTGGCGGTGGTTCCTCTGCGACGCAGCGTTTTGGTGTGCTGCGCATTTTTGGTCGCTGCTCAGGTGGCGGTCAGCGGCAGTATTGCCTGGGTTGGATTAGTGATTCCGCATCTGGCGCGTTTGCTGGTGGGGGTTGATCATCGTCGTTTACTACCGTGCGCCTTCTGGTTGGGGGGCGGATTTATGATTGTGGTGGACGATATTGCTCGCACCCTGATGCACGCGGAGATACCGTTGGGGATTATTACCGCATTGTTCGGCGCGCCGTTGTTTGCTTTCTTACTCATTCGTACCAGCCGTCGGGAGAAATCATGATACCTGCCGCACTGCGTGTACATCAGCTTACTTATGGGTATCGTGCGCCACTATTTGAGCCGCTTACGTTCTGTTGCCAGAAAGGTGAGGTCTGGGCCGTGCTGGGACGCAACGGCCTGGGTAAAAGTACACTGCTCGATACGTTAACCGGCACGCTGCCTGCTTTAGGCGGGAGTATTGAAAATAACGGTGGGATAGGGATTGTGGCACAGCATAGCCATTTGCCGTTTCCGTACACGGTCAGCGACGTGGTGCTGATGGGGCGAGCACAGCACGTGAAGCTGTTTGCGCAACCCAGTCCGCAGGATCAAAAAAGAGCAATGCAGGCGTTAGAGCAGTTGAATATCGCGCATCTCGCCTCCAGCTCATTTGGCTCACTTTCCGGCGGGCAGCAACAGTTGGTGATGATTGCCCGGGCTTTGGTGACAGAGTGTCAAACGCTGTTACTGGATGAACCGTGTTCCGCGCTGGATCTCGCCAATCAGCAGGTGGTGCTGCAGCTCATCAGCGATCTGGCCCATCAACAGGGATGCAGTATTCTCTTTTCGACTCACGATCCGCTTCATGCGTTACAGGTTGCTTCCCATACTTTGCTGCTACTCCCTGAAGGAAAATGGCGGGCAGGGCCCACGAACAGCATTGTGACGGAGGAGAATTTATTCCTGGCCTATGGCTTAACGCTGAGAAAACTCAGCGTGGAGAACTACCAGACGCCGTTTATCGCACCGTTGTTTTCTATTCGTCGTTAAGCGTTAAGAATCCTGCGGCGCTAAGAAATTCCTGCCCGCCGCGGGAGAGTATGAAATCAACCAGCGCCATGACTTCATTGGATGCATCAAGCACCGCCAGTTGGTATTCGCAGCGAATATTGTGCTCATCGGGAATAGCCACGTAATGTACGTCGGGCATCGCGCGCAGCGCGTGTGCGTAATGCGCGTAACCGATAAACAGATCGGCCAGTCCCTGGCGCAGGATCCAGGCGCTCGCCAGTTCTCCTTGCGGGATTTTTACCGTATCACGACCACCCACCAGCGGGATTGCGCGCGTCCGAAGCTGTTGCCCGAGTCCTGGCTCCAGTACATCCATATTGTCGAAAAATGCCCAGGTATAGTCTCCGGAAGGGTCGCAGCCGGGCGTTGATGTACCTGGTCGCAGCGTTGGGTCGCGGAGTAAATCCAGCCAGACACCGGTTCGGTTGCTGACCAGGCTCAGTTTGTTCCAGCAAAAAGTGTGCGTAGAGACGGCTATATTACGTGCTAACAGGTTTTGCGGATGTTCCCGGTTGGCCGAGGCAAAGAGCGCACACGGTTCTCCCGCTTCAATACGCTCACGCAATAAACCGGCCGGACCATATTCAACATTAACGTCTATTCCACTCATGCGCGTGAACTGGCTTATCAGTGGCGTAAATGCAGGGCGCAAACTGCCTGCGGTTAACAGGAATATGGAAGAGGGCATGGTATCCGATCTCTGGCGAATGACATTATGCGAAGAAGGTGAATGATACGCGTTGAGCATGGAATTTAGAATGATTTAGCGCAGTGCTATTGAATCATCAAAGGAAATGATAAAACTGACGGATACAAACTGAAGATAAAAAAATAGTTTTGAAGTGAAATAGCACCAAATCAAAGGGATATGATTTGGTGCGTCCGAGTGGACTCGAACCACCGACCCCCACCATGTCAAGGTGGTGCTCTAACCAACTGAGCTACGGACGCAAGATGGTGCGTTCAATTGGACTCGAACCAACGACCCCCACCATGTCAAGGTGGTGCTCTAACCAACTGAGCTATGAACGCAACGTTGTAGGTGACAACGGGGACGAATATTAGCGGCACAGACCGAATGAGGCAAGAGGGAAATAGCATTTTTCTTCCTGATCTCACGCGATTGCAGAGTAATTAAGCAAGTTGATTATATTTTGTTGATTTTGCAGCGTGTTTTTTATTCAGACAGCGAACTGGGGCATACCAGGATCGGTTCGAATTACAGAGGCGCTCAGACTTTAAGCGCTGTAAGGATAGTGGTTTCTATTTTCTCTGGGGTAGTGAAGGGGGCAAATCGCTTAAGCGGCTTGCCGTCACGCCCGATCAGGAACTTAGTAAAATTCCACTTGATCCGACTACCCAGCACGCCAGGTAATTCGTCTTTCAGGTAACGAAATACCGGGTGTGTAGCGGCACCGTTGACTTCCACTTTCTCAAACATCGGGAAGCTTACACCGTAGTTGATGTGACAGGTTTGCGCGATTTCGTCGGCTCCACCGGGCTCCTGGTTACCGAACTGGTTGCAGGGAAAACCAAGCACCACCAGACCCTGCGCGGCGTACTTCTTGTAGAGCGCTTCGAGGCCTGCATATTGTGGAGTGAAACCACAATGGCTGGCGGTATTAACCACCAGAACCAGTTTGCCAGCGTAGTCGGCCATACAGATGGGCTGGCCATGCAAACTGGTGGCAGTCAGTTGATGAAAGGGGGCCATGCCTGAATCCTCAAATAAGATAGCATTACTCATGTTGCCCGCGAGTGACAGGCTTCGCTGCGTATCTATTTATTATGATCGCAACTGCAGTTTTAATAAACTTGCCATTGGTGCAGGGCAAAAATAGAAATTTTCTGCGGTTCGGTTATGGACATTCCATAATTTATTTTAACCAACCTGACGAGCGTTCCATTCGTCGCGTGTGATTTCCCAAAGTTCAGAATCCAGCAAACCGCTGACATACTCTTTCTTTTCCGTTTTGATAAGCCGCATGCCGCTACTGTCTGAAATACGTTTGGAACGGATATTGAGAGAGGCTTTCGGCGCACGCAATACCGTCTTATTTAACGTATTAAACCAATAATCCGTAGCGACATTACTGGCCTCACGAATAAAACCCTGCCCCTGATATTCCGGAGCTAACCAAAATCCACGGTTATTATCCTCAACGTCATAAAGGCAAATTAAACCTATGAGAGCGTCAGGGGCCTCACGGAGTCTGATAGTCCAGATCCACGCAATCCCTTTTTCCATATCAGGCAGGGCAACGTTATTGACGTAATTCTCCGCACCGTTATCAGGATAGGGCCAGGGTACTGAGGAGACCATATAGCGAACTATCTCCCAGCGGGGATAAAGCACCTGAATCTGCGAGGCATCTTCGGCTTCTAATGGTTTTAACAGCAAGCGTTCCGTATGGAGTATTGGTATTTTCATATGCACTTTTCCTACTCGATCAAGATAAGAGGATCAATGTGGGGAGGATTTTGAAAAAATATTAATAACCAGAACCCCAGCACAAATAAGAAGCATACCTGCGATCGCCGGAAAATCTAGCTTTTGCCCACTTACCAACCAGCCCAAAAGACTGATTAATACGATTCCAGCACCTGACCAAATTGCGTACGCTATACCCGTTGGAATAGTCGACAGAGTCTGGGAGAGAAGATAAAAGGCTGTGCAGTAGCACACAATAGTTGCTACAGATGGCCATAGGCGTGTGAATCCGTCAGAGAACTTCATCAGGGTTGTACCTATGACTTCAGCTACGATGGCCCCGGCAAGGAAAATGTATGAATTCAAAATCTGACCTCATGTGACAATTTAAAGCTAATATCGTATCACAAAGGGGTGGGTGAGTTTGAACACAGCCCAAACTACTACTGAAATGCCCGTTTCATGGCATCTAGTGAAGCGCCGCAAGGTCCGCTGTGAGCGAGGAGCGGACATGCTCCTTACGAGATAAATAATAAAGAAAAGCCTAGATTAAGCTAAGTATTTAAGCGTAAAATTTTGGCAGACATTCACTATTTTTCTTTAAAGTGAAATATATTAAAAGAGATAACTAATTGTAAAAGGATTACTTAATGTTTGATTTTTCATTTATTAAAAATGATCGTTCTAATGAAACGATTAGTGTTCGTTGTGGAGAGGTTGTTTTTTTTGTCGGTGGAAATGGAACAGGAAAATCATCTCTCGTTAATAAACTATACCGAGAACACTCCGATGATAATTCCGTATACGTGGTTGCACATCGGAAAAATGCGTTTAAGACGGATATAATTGATTATAGTAACTCAGATTATAAAAGTGCATCCCAGAGAGTCTTTAATGATTCCAGGTCTGCAAGTAGTAGGTATCGGACGGCTTGGGAAGATGATAGAACTGCAGTGCCAATAGTAAGATTAAAAAATAAAGCGACATCCCATGCGGTCAAAAGCATGCAACACTTAAAGGCAGGTGGTAAAACAGAAGAACTTGTTCTTCACAACGAGATTGATCTTGTTAACAATATTTTTAAAAATAGTGGATTTAATCTTGAATTTATCATTGATGAAGAAGCAAACTTAATGGTGAATAATTTTAGCTATGAACCGGTAAAAAAATACTCATTATCCCGGATGTCTGATGGAGAAAAAAGCGCATTAATCATCTGTTGTGAGGTTTTATGTGCTAATAGTGGTGCACTTATTGTGCTCGATGAACCTGAGCGCCACTTACACAAACGGATCGTATCTCTTCTCTTATCGAACCTAATAGAGGCTCGCAGAGACTGTGCTTTTGTCATATCAACGCATGAATTGACATTACCTTCTTTTTTTAAAGAGTCTACAGTTGTAAGTATTAATAGCTGCATTTATGAAAATGATCAACCTATTCAATGGAATGCGGCTGTTATAAAAAAATATGATGAGGCGTTGAATGGTTTAGATGAGCAAGTCAAAACTGATATTCTTGGTGCAAGAAATAATATGTTATTTGTGGAAGGTACACAATCAAGCTTGGATGCTGAGTTGTACGGTGCTTTATTTGAAAATGTATCAGTAATATCAAAAGAAAAATGTGATCTTGTTGAACAGGCAGTTAAAGGCTTGAGAAATAACACTGCTGCGCATTGGGTTAACGCTATCGGAATCATAGATAATGATAATAAGGTTCCGTCACAAATAGAAAATTTAAATTCGAGTTTTGTTTTTAGTCTTTCAGTACATTCAATCGAATCAATTTACTATCACCCTAAAATGATAAGATGGGTATTGCATTCTGTTAAGGATACTAATTTGACTTCTACTATTGATGAATGTTTTAGTAAGGTTTGCGAAATTATACGCTCTGCTCTTGAAGAGAAAAAAGAACATTTATGTTGTCGAGCAATAGAGAAAAAAATTCGAGCAGATGTGATGTCCTCAATTCCAACGCAAAGAGATATTCGTGAAGGCGGAACCTACAGTAAAGAAATTAATTTTTCTTCATTTTTAAATGATGAAATTATTTATTTCAATAGTTTAATGAACTCATCTGATTTTGACTCGCTTGTTGGTCGTTACCCAATAAGAGAAACGAATTTGCTGACTCCTGTTGCCAAACAATGTGGGTTTATAGATAAAAAAAGATATGAGCTAAATGTTATCAGAGTTATAAAAAATAATTGCGACGCCAGAAATTTTGTGCTTTCTTTACTTGGCGGTGCTTCCGAAGCTCTCATTCACTAAAAAAAATAAGCTAATTAATCATATAAAGCAACAGCCTTCGTTAAAGAAAGGTTGTTGCATTATGATCTGATATGTTGTTCAAATCTCTATCAATCTTTTTAATGTCCGCTGTTGGCACGAAGCGGACGCTATGAAAAATCATCAAGCTCGATTAAGAAGAGAAGAAGACATTGTTTTTAGGTAAGATGAATGGCTCAACTCATTAGCATGTATCTTTAAGATCTCAAAGCAACTTTCTTAGGGCGTGTTACTTTTTTCTTTATCATATTGCTCTCTCCTTTACGCCCATTAATAACATAATGCACTTCGCAAAAAATTCTATACTGCGAAAAGAAATGTGAAAGTGCTATATGTAATTCACCTGCCCATGGAAGACGCTCAACTTCCTTATCAAAAAAATGATGTATAAAGCCAGTACTTTCTCTAAGATGAAAAACATTATTTCTAAATATCCTGAGTGAGTTCGAATGTTCGTTCATCAATTTTCCGATGCCATCTGAAATTGGTAATAATTCTTTAAATTCTCTAGGACGTTCATTATCGAGTAAGAGTCGCATGTTTAAGCTTTTAAATCCTTCGCAGACCACACCTAAAAAACCTAACCATGTAGAGAGATAAATTCCCATGTCAAATTTATCTCTCTCACTCAAATGGCCATTCTTTGTCATTTTTTTTGTTGAGCTTATTGTAATTTTTAAACATAAGATCAGCCGTTTCGAAATAATGAATTTGTAATGTTAATACGCGGTCGTGATTGCGACATGGGAGCATGTCCTCAGGGATGCGGCAATCTGTATCTATAGCGTAAGTATGTGGGACATTAGCAAAATAATAAAGATCATGATCTGGAAAAATCAGTTCTCCATCATCTAGGGCCTTTTTTAAATGATCAGAGACATCATCAAAATTTCTGAATCCGTAATCTATTAGATTTTCCCCTGCAAAGTTGGTCAACCACCAAGAATTAAACCCTCCTACCTCACCTCGCCCCCCAAAATCAAAATCTACGCTCCCGGAGTTTAGATCTACCCTGCATCCAGTCCCATGTTTATAATATTTGACACCACCATCTAACTCACCAACATTGGGTATATCAGATTCAATCCACCCATAGCAACTTGATGGCATTTTAATTCCAGACCGATGCATTAGCTTTAAAGCCACTTGGACATTTTCTTGAAAATCAACAATCAAACGATAAAGATTATTATTCATACCACAAGCTCACTTCAAATTATTGAGAAATGGATGCAAGACTTCACTCGGAACCAAAAACGCTATTAAGGATAATATCCCTTTTCCCGATAAATTAACACTTGTTATGCTCTTGATATCCGCTTCTGGCACTAAGCAGTCGTAAGAGAGGGCACTGTTTATCACGTAAGATTTGATTAGTTGAAGGTTATAAGTACGAATGATCAAATCGGTGATGAGAATGTGATGTGCAAAAGGCAGGCATACAACAACTCAAAGACTGAACAATGTGCGGTGGCTCGAAATGAGCTACGGAAATATGTTAATGAGAGGAATGAATGATCTGTGTGGTTATGGAGCGGTTTAACCCTACTTGAGGGCGTGATTTTGGAGGCAAATTGGGGCATAAACAGGCACACATTAATAGCTGCTATACCCTGATCCTTAAGTTTATTATCTTACTGATTTATATTTGTTTAACTTTGTGGTTGATTGATTTTTCCCTGTGTAATTGCAGCGTGTTTTCGTGCAAATAGCGTGGCAGGGCGTCATTGCAAAAAAACACCCAGCGCATTGGCTCACTGACCGAAAAATCTGTGAGTTAATAAGTTAACGTAATCACTACAGTGTCAGTATAACCCCCTGGTGATGGCCATTTCTGCGCTGGGACGGAGCCGTAAACCACCAGGCTCTGCGCTTGCCCATCAGCGGAATACTGTTTTTCCGGATTGCCCTGCGTCCATTCCATGGAGTGTGCTGCATCCTGATACAGCGCATAGTTTACGCACTCACCGTTATGACACATTGAACGCTGGTTCCCCTTGGGGTGCAGACCATGACCGATGCTGACGGAATAATCCGTCCCGGTTGGGCACTGGACAGTAATATTCGCCGTGGATGTCGCCTGTAGCAAATCGCTCTGGGCGGGGCTCTTGCTGCCGAATGCCATATCATCCACGTTGACAACTTCACAGCCGTTTTTCACCGTGGCAGAGGCGCTCATCTGGTCAGTAATTGTTGTACCATTCAGGGCGCCACAGGCCGGGAGCGCTTGTAATGAATTGGCTGAGGTGTATGCAATTTGGATTGCTGTGGCGTAATCATAGTATATCCCGGCGCTGACATTACTCTGACCGGGGTTTATCTTGCCGATAAGCGGTATGTCATGTTCAGCGGTTCCGCCTGTAGATAAAGCAAAATCGATTTGAGCATACACGTTGTTGTTTTGACTCAGCGGTGAATGTTGATTGTAAATCGAGTAGACCGAAAAATAGAGCGGGGTACTTGAAGGTTCGTTCTGGCTCATCGCCAGCGGATTGTTCGCCATAACCTTTAGACAGGCGCGGACATACTCGGCCTGACCGTCGTAATTATTACAGGTAAACGAAAGTCGGGTTGCGGTTGTCTCAGTTTGTCCGGGGGTGACAGTACCAAAATCCAGTCCAGCAGGGCTACCATTCCAGCAGTTAGCGGCCTCAGCTACTGGGCTGAATTTAAACATCATCACCACAAAAAGGGCGATAAACCAAAGGGAACGAGTTACTGACATAGTGCGTTTATTTTCTCCACCGAATGAGAAGAGTTAAATTGTGATGGCAGTTTTAGCGAACAAGAGTTAGATGCCCACTGAACGTTCAGCGTTCCGCCTGTCGGGGGATCTTCCAGATAAATTTTACCTTCATAACCAACAATGGTTTGTGGGGTGCCCTGACTGGGTGTCTGTCCATGAGTATCCTGCACGCTAACTTTTGCGGAGAAGGGCACATTTTTACCATCACGCATAGTGACGGTTAACAGAACGGCATGTGTGCGATAAATGTTAAAATTGGCGACGGCACCGCGCCCGGTTTGCGGGATCAGGATTTCATTAGTGTAGGGGGCGCGATAATCTTCATCGAGACTGAGAGGATCGATGTCGATATGGTTTGCCTGGTACGGATTAAGGTTGTTCAGAAACAGCATGCCATTACTATCCGTATGGCCAACCGGGCGATGTTCGAGATAAATCGGCACATTCGGTACCTTAGCCGTATCTACGAGGGCGAAAGCGCTACCTAATTCGCGGGTGGCGTAAAAGTGCCCCATAAACAAACCTACGGCACCGGTCATTGAACCGTAGTAGTTATTTTGTTGTTCATCACGATTATAGCCTAACGCCAGATCGCTCCAGGTGTTGCGGCGCTGGAGGCTTGCATGGATGCTTCTATTCTTACCTTGTTGTGCAGAGAGATTCCAACCCCAGCCCGGTTTATTAGATTCCAGTGAGCGCGTTAGGTTAGCTTGCACGGAATTTCCGTCTTTATCATGGTTATCCTGGATTGAGAGGTAATTCTGATGACGGAACAGTGGAATACTGAACGTGACGTACACGGTAGTGTTGTGATCGTCGCCAAGTGCTTGTGTGATGCTGGATGAAATGTTGATCTGGTTATCAAAACTTTTAGACCAGGATAATCCCAGATAGCGTTCCGCATACTCAGGGAATGTCTGGCTGACCCAACTCGCACCGAAAGTGCCCGTCATATCAAACGACACGCTGGCAAATGCAGAATCTTCACGGGTGGCAATATCATTATCTGCTATAGATGAAATATCGCGAAATCCCCGAGTGGCCTGTGAGTGTGAGAGCGAGAAATTAAAAATCTGATTGTTCCACTGCCAGCCGGAACCCCATTGGTTGCCACTATTGGCCTGATAACGGCTGGTGGCTGCGTTGGCATGTAGCGTCCCCAGTGACGGAGAGAGCAAATAGTCCCAACCGATCCCTTGATTATGCAGGCTGCCACTCTGTTCGGTATGCATGCCGATGGTGGTACTGTCGTTCAGCCCGTGACGCCAGTCGCCCACACCTACCAGTTGTGGATCATAGGCAAAAGAACGATAGGTATAATCTTCACGTACCCAACCCAGGCTCATACCCCAGGTTGTAAGGCCATCAGAAAGGAGTTGGTTGGTGCCGTACAGATTCAAATCCACCACGCGTTGTTTACCATTCACATCGGTGATGACCACCTGCGCACCTTCGCTGCCGGTAAAAATCGGCGCTGTGTTAAGCGTAAATTGTCCGGGCTGAACTTTCTGCGAGGAGGTTCTGATTCCTCTGACGTACAGATCAACCGTGGATGGGAGCGTAACACTATCGGTCAGGATATCCTGCGATGACGTATTGAAGGTGGGTTGGGTACTGTAGTTATGCGCAAGGCTAACGCCGCCAAAACGAACGCTATTTGTCCATGATTGCGAGGATGTAAAACCATCGCCGATCCTGAGTGTGAGCAGTTTATCCACGTTTTCGTAGTTCCAACTACTCATCAGGCGATGAGTACCTGTTTGTGCCTCGTTGCTGCTCGACTCCTGTGTGTTAAAAGAGGTCGAGAAAAAGCCGGGGCCAACGCCAAAGGTGCGAAACTCGCTATAGGCTGAAGTCTCTTGTACGCCGTCTTCATTGCTGGCAAATAAATCGTAGTTAAGTGCCAAACCCCGCACTTCAGGTGATAACTCGGACATACGGATAAGGCGCGAGCTATTGCTATTGGAAAGATGGCTTTCTCTGTCGAGCCAGTTTTTACTGGCAGTAATAATCAGGCTTTGATTCAGGTTGTCGAAGGTAACACTGAGGCCATCTTGTGAACTGATATCAAAATAACCCTTTTGTTCCGGCAGGGATGACTCTTTCAGGTTAAGCTTATCCATATCTTGAGCAGCAATATAAATCTTATTATTGCTATTTTTGGCTTTGATAAACCCCTTAACTGGTTGATCATTTATCGTTGCAGTCAGATACAGTGTCTCATTTTCTGCTGACTGGACAGAAGGACATACCAATAAAAAAACAACAATGGATTTAAGGTGTAATGTTAATGATCTGCGTTTTAGCATTGTCATTCAAATTAAGTGATAAAGATGACGCAGTAGTTATTCCATTCGGTAACGGCCATTCCTTTTCACTATGCGGTAATACATACCCGAGTAATCCATTGCTCATGGCAACACTTTTCTTGCCAGAGAAAATAAAAACATCGCTTAATTTAACATGTTGGGTACCATTGTTTTTTATTTTTAACATTAATGGATGAACTGAACGATCGATTGATACATCTAGTTGACTACTGACGGGTTGGGTATCTTTACAATTAACAAATACCGGGATGGAGTAACGCAGCAAGAAACGAACCCCATCTTTATCAGCCATATTATTTTCACCAGGGAGTTCATCAACGATAATACGGTAGGCCTGCTCGGTATCACCACTACCTGGCGTTGCTAAGATAACCCGGATCAATTGCTGGCGGGAGACCGGGATTGTGGTCATAGGAGGGCTAACCATTACATCCTGGGTCTCGGTCAAGTTGTCTTTATTATTTTGCTGTTTCCACGCATAGACACGGATCTGTGCCCCGATAGTGGCGCTACCCGTGTTACGTACATAGATAGCCTGGGCTGATTCTTTACCACAGAATCCCAGGGTGACCGGGTACACCTGCAAGGTGGCAGCGTATGAATTTATTGTGCAGGCCAGGCTCAAGACGCTAACACCAACCCATAAAATAAATCGTTTCATATGCTGCACCTTTAATATTAAATCAATATGTAACTGTTAATGTAACGGTATCGGTATAGTCCCCAGCAGAGGCCTGTTTCAGGGCATTTGCCGTTACTTTCCCGAAGATGGGCAATGCTTGCTGTTCACCGGTACCGATAGCTGAAATACCGTTATCAGCCAGAGAAGTGCCGCCAGGATGATCGGTAGAAAGGGTATAGGCTACTTTTTTTGCATCGGCGGTGTCGTTAGAACTCATTTCGAAATCGTGAGTTTTATCCGTTCCGAGCATATACCCTGTGCCGTTTGTACAGGTTACATAAGCTTTGGCAGAGGCTGTAACAGCCCCATCATTACTACCGTGTGAACCAAAATCCATATCATCAACGCTGACCTTGCATGATTTTTCGACGGTCAGTTTTACCGTCATTTGGTCGCTAACGCTGCCTGAATCATCTGCAAAGACAGCGGATGAAAATAAAATGCTAATCGCAGTCAGAGATAATGCAGTGGCTTTACGGTTAATCATTTTAAAACTCGCTAAGGTTATATAATCGATTTTATAAGGGTGGGAAAAGGCGAGGAAGGATAGAGATTACTGGTTAATTTTGATTATGTATTTGTGCTATGTGTAAATCATGTAAATGGCTGGAAAGGGTAGTTACATTCAGCAGGGTATCATTGAATCACAACCTCGGGTGTCACGTGATATGAGTTGAATTAGCGCCATAAAGAGTCATCCCTCCCGATGCTTATTTCCCACCGGGAGAGACATCAATCCAGATTAAAACACCGGCAAACCCAGTCCTTGCTTCACTTCTCTTAATGTCTGCTGCGTAATCTCGTGCGCCTGCTCGCTTCCTTTTTTGAGCATCGCCATCAGCATGCCTTTATCCTGAATGTAGGTTGCACGCCGCTCGCGCATTGGCGCGATGAGTTCTTGCAAGCACACTTCCAGCTCGTTTTTGCATGTCCGGTCACCCAGTCCACCCCGTTGGTAATGCGCTTTCATTTCCGCCACTTTTGCTTTATCCGGATGAAAAGCATCGAGGTAAGTGAATACCATATTGCCGTCTATTTGCCCTGGGTCGGACACTTTCAGATGATTAGGGTCGGTGTACATTGCGCTAACCGCGCGGTGAATGGTTTCTTCGCTGGCTGACAGGAGCAATGTGTTACCAAGCGATTTTGACATTTTGGCATTTCCGTCGATCCCTGGAAGGCGGCTGGTTTCACTCAGCAGCGCTTTGCAGTGCGATAGGACGGGGGCCGGTAACAGGCTATTCATCTTATGCACTATCTCATTAGTCTGTTCAATCATTGGCAACTGATCGTCGCCGACGGGAACGACTTCGGCTTTGAAGGCCGTAATATCTGCCGCCTGACTGATGGGATAAACCAGAAAACCAACCGGTAACGAGCGGGCGAACCCTTTCTGCGCAATTTCGTTTTTGACCGTAGGATTACGCTCCACGCGAGCCACGGTGACGATGTTCATATAAAGCGCGGTTAACTCTGCGAGAGCAGGCAGTGCAGATTGCAGACAGATGGTGGTAAGTGACGGGTCTATTCCTGCGGCAAGATAGTCGGCAAGTACTTCGGGAATATTGTTGCGGATCTTTTGCGGTGTGCTGCCGTTATCGGTTAACCCTTGTAGGTCAGCCACCAATATAAACTGCTGATAATCGTGTTGCAGCGTGGCGCGCTGGCGCAATGACCCCACATAATGGCCAAGATGCAGCGGGCCGGTGGGACGATCGCCAGTGAGGATGATGGTTTTATTGTTCATGTAAGACTCCTTAGTCATAAAACCGAAAGGGGTCTCTAAATGCAAATAACCGCCTTTCGGCGGTTATTTAAAATGAGGAAAACACATTCTGACCGCCTTTAAGAAGGCAGCCACCACAGGTTGTGATTAAAACCGTTGATATCGTGTTTTGTGTTCATCCAATTAACATACCACCTGGCGTAGAGGTAAAGCAATGCCCGAAGTGCTGGCTCCTATCAGCTCGCTTCCAGCATGCCAAAGCTCACAATGCGCGAACGACCTAACTCTTTCGCGCGGTACAGTGCGACATCTGCGGCGCGTAACAGGTTGTCGCTCTGGGCATGCTGCGGGTAACTGGCGACACCTATAGAGACATCCACGTGTCCAATATCGGAAACGCCAAAGCGCAGCGACAGTTCGCGTACGCCGTTGTAGATTTCCGTAGCAAAGCGGTTAGCGGCCTGTTCATCCGTATTGGCCAGCAGTACCAGAAACTCTTCACCGCCGTAGCGGAAGGCCATGCCGCTGTCGTGGACAACGCGCAGAATAGTCGCAGCGATACTTTTGATTACGCTATCGCCTGCCTCATGGCCAAAGCGGTCATTAATACTTTTAAAATGATCGATATCGATCATCAGGCAACTGATCGGTTCTTTGTTACGCACTGCCTGGCTCATCTGGGTACGCAGTGTATCTTCAAGATGATGACGGTTGCGCAGTCCGGTTAGCGGATCGTAGAGCGCTTTCTCCAGCAGGGCGTCACGCAGACGCTGGTTGGCTAATGCGAGGCCGAGTGCTTCTGCCATCAGCTCCAGATATGCACGGGAGGGGGCGGAATCATCGCTAAGGTTCTGGAATGAGAGCAGGCCGATGGCTTCGCCCTGGGCAATCAGCGGGACGCACAGAGTGTGGTGCTGGCATGACTCTGGCAGATGGTAGCAGGCGATATCGGGTTCACCTTGTACCGGAGGATGACTCTGACCGCGGCGCACAGCCCAGCATTCGTCCGGGTGGAACGCATCCGCTTTACCCTGCGGAGAAAGCCATTGCGCAACGCAGCGCATTTGCCAGGGTTCCTGGTCCAGTATGTAAAGCCGCCCGGCGATACCTGGAGCAATATTCGGTGCAAACAGCTCTGCCACATTGATGACATCGGCAAAACTCTCGCAACCCTGCAGACGTTGCGTCATGCGCGCCAGCAAATCGCGGATTGCCCAGTCGGCATCTCGCTCTTTCTCCAGTCTCTGACGCGCCAGACCGTTCTCGCGAAATATCCGGATCGCCTGTGCCATGTCGCCTATTTCATCTATCTGGTTAAAACTGGGCGTCTCAACGGCATAATCCTGCGATGCGAGACGGTTTACGACATCGCTCAAACGCACGACGGGGCGCAGGACGCGACGCTTTAAAATGAAACCGAGAACGAATAAAAACAGCAGCGCCGTCAGACCGACCATCACTTCAGAGGCCGTCCGCAGCATGCGGGATGACTGGGTTGCATCTTCAATCGTATTACGTACGCGGTTATCGAGCAGTTGGCGGAAATGATCTATCCGGTCCTGGGCGCGTTCCAGTTCCTGTTCATAGCTTTTCCCATAGAGCAGGGCAATAGCCTGCGACTCTTCTGCGCGCGCGATGCTGGCAAGCGCCGCAGCTTGCTCGTCCTGCAGGGCATCAACAATCTGCAGCCCTTCGTGCAATAGCGCCAGCTCTTCATCCGTTGCTCCAAGGTCCTTGAGCTTCGACAGACGATGCTCAACAGCTTTCAGCGACATTTCTTTCTGACGATAGGCGTCAAGCACCTCAGGATCTTTTGCAATAACATAGTCGCGTGCCAGGTCTGACAGCGACCAGGCATCGAGTTCGACTTCTTCGGTAAGTTGATCGAACTGATAACGCTGTTCTACCACCTGGCGTTCTGTGTTATCGGCGCTGGATGCCATCAGCATGACAACGCCTGAAGCGATGGTCAGGCATACCGTCGCGCTATAGGCCCAGTTGGTGATTGTGGCAATTCGCACTGATTAGTTCCTTCTGCGACGATTAATGAATACGCATGATTGCAATTATAGGAAACGCATGATTTTGCGTGAAAATAAAAAAGGCGGTCCCGAAACCGCCTTCTGTTATCGTCCTGCAATCATAAATCTGGAGGATTTTTTCCTTCTTCCATAAAGGCTTCGTCGATTCCTTCCACGTTACCTTCATGGTCACGCCCGGAAAACAGGTTCCAGCAGGTTATGAATAGTGCAGCAATCAGGGGGCCAATCACAAAGCCGTTAATGCCGTAGATCTCCATGCCTCCGAGAGTGGTAATCAAAATCAGATAGTCCGGCATTTTGGTGTCTTTACCTACCAGCAGCGGGCGCAGGATATTGTCCACCAGCCCAACGATAATCACGAAGAAGCCAACGATAAACAGCCCTTGCCATAGCTGGTGGGTGGCGAACAGGAATATTGCTGCAGGTACCCAGACGATCGCTGAGCCCACGGCAGGCACGAGGGAGAGAAACGCCATCAACGCCCCCCACAGAACGCTGCCGTCGATATCCACAATTGCAAACGCGATGCCGCCAAGAATACCCTGAACCAAAGCGACGACCGCCGTGCCCTTAACGGTTGCCCGCGTCACGCCGACGAATTTGGCAAACAGGTGCTGTTTGGCAAAATCAGAAAGGGGTAATGAGTCCAGAATCTGGCGCACCAGATACGGTCCATCCTTCAGTAAGAAGAACAGCAGATACAGCATGATGCCAAAACTGATAGCAAAGCCGAATGTCCCTTTCCCAATCAGAAATGCACTGCCAGCAAGGTACTGCCCGCCTTGCAGCACGACATCGGACAGTTTTTTCTGGATCTGCGCGACATCATCCAGATTGTGTTCTGCCAGAAATCCTCTGGCCCAATCAGGAAGGTACGAAAGAATAGAAGTGACGACTTCCGGGAACTGCGTGTCATTCTGTTGCAGTTTGGTGTACACCACGTTCAGTTCAATGGCCAGCGATGACAGGATTACCATCAGCGGGATAAAGACAATCAGACAGATAATGACGATGGTAATCAACGATGCCAGCCCGTTGCGTTCGCCAAGCGCGCTACGCAGTCTGTTTTTTACCGGGTTAAAGATAGTCGTTAATATCGCGGCCCACAAAATGGCGGAAAAGTAGGGGGACAATACATCGAAGAACGCCCAGGTCACGAGGGCAAGTATGAAAATGAAGAAACCTTTAGTTAGTCCGTTAAATCGCATTAGTGAACCCTGTAATGAGAAGCAGTCCCGACTATAGAACCGTTCAGGGGATTTACCAACTTTAGCTGCAGATATTTAGAATAAAGATGTTGCACTAAAGCTACATTCTTATTGTCCTTGCTTCACTGGCGGGAGAGCTATCCTCGCCTCAGTTCAAACTTAATCTTAGACATATACGAATTCCTTCTTTTCAATGATACTCTTATGTCTTGACTTCAAATAAGCAGCGTTATTACAGCTCTTCAGACAGATTCAATATCAACGTCGAATAATTTTTCGATATCCAAACTGCACCTTAATCAGTCCGGTGCATGGCAGACAGCCTCAATATTATGGCCATCAGGTGCAATGACAAATGCGGCATAGTAGTTTTCACTATAGGAACGTAAGCCAGGTGCTCCGTTATCCTGGGCTCCCGTGCGCAAAGCAGCATTGTAAAATTCATCAACTTGCTGCCGGGTTTTTGCGACAAACGCCAGATGCAGAGGAGCCGGCTTGTCATTCGTCTGGAACAGACAAAGTGAAACATTCTCGGAGCCCATTTCAACACCGTAGCTTGGTGTGCCTTCATCGATGAGTTCTACGCCAAGCGGTTGAAGCGCGTTGAGAAAGAAAATTTTACTTTTTTCGTAATCACTTACACCGATTTTTACATGATCGAACATACTTTATTCCTCATGAAGATATGAACAAATAAAGAGTATATAAAGAGATTGAAGTCGCATTCACGTAAGAACCTGTCAATGTGATGAACATCAATTTAGAGATCTATATATCTACAGTACCTGCCTTTGCTGTTTTAATTGGATTCTTTGATTGCCTGGTTTGTATCCCGCCTAAATATTCATTAGGAATGGCACGATTATGGGGGATACTTACACTTGCATCTATCAGTTCAACTCACAGCAGATAACTTACGCTATGATTTAATAGTGAAACCGTCATTTTTTCCCGAAAAGGGTCGTCAATTAACGAGGGGGTCGCTATGAACACTCAGCCTGTCATCGGGATTAGTGGATGTTTAACTGGTTCAGCCGTGCGATTCGACGGTGGGCATAAACGGATGGGGTTTGTGATGGACGACCTGGCTCAGTGGGTGACTTTCAAACCTGTCTGCCCAGAGATGTCCATCGGTTTGCCTGTACCACGTCCCGCGTTGCGTCTGGTTCAAACCGCCCAAGGGAATGTCCGCATCTGTTTTAGCCATGCGCCTGGTGAGGATGTAACCGATAAAATGTCCGATTTCACCAACTCATATCTTCAGGGACTTGGTGGCCTCTCGGGTTTTATCGTCTGTGCTAAATCACCGAGTTGCGGTATGGAAAGAGTGAGACTGTATGACGAGAAGGGAAATCGTGGGCGAAAAGAAGGGACTGGTCTGTTTACTGGCGCGTTAATGGAAACCTACCCGTGGTTGCCAGTCGAAGAAGATGGCCGCTTGCACGATCCAGTGCTGAGGGAGAACTTTGTCGAACGCGTGTTCGCATTGCATGAGCTTAATAGGCTGCGGGCCAATGGTCTTACTCGCCATGGCTTACTCAACTTTCACAGTCGCTATAAGCTACAGCTTCTGGCTCATCACCAGGCCGGTTACCGGGAAATCGGCCCATTCGTTGCCTCGCTTCACCAGTGGGATGATTTGGACGCTTTTTTCGTTGTCTATCGTGAAAAGCTCATGACGATCCTCAAAAAGCCCGCCTCACGAAAAAATCACACCAACGTACTGATGCATATCCAGGGCTACTTCCGCGAACGGTTGAACTCCCGCCAGCGCGGAGAGTTACGTGACGTTATCCTCAACTATAGCGGTGGGCTGCTGCCAATATTGGCGCCTCTGACGCTACTCAAGCACTATCTGGCTGAATACCCAGACAGCTATCTGCTTACCCAGAACTATTTTGATCCTTATCCGAATGATTTAGCGCTACGGTTGATGATCAAATAGTCTGAGAGCGATTCAACCGTTTCTGATTTTCTCATCGATACAAGGCTGAGGTTTACCAAACAGATATCCTTGGGCGAAATCGCAGCCCAGCGCCTGAAGGCTTTTTAGTTGTTCCTGCGTTTCAACACCTTCAGCAACAGCCTTCATATTGAGGGATTTCGCCATGCCGGTGATCAGTTTGATGATATTAAGCGCATCTTCCTGTGTGGATATTGAATGGACAAACGACTTGTCTATTTTAATTTTATCGAAGGCAAGCCTGCTCAGGCGCGAAAGGGAAGAATATCCGGTGCCAAAATCATCGATGGAGATTTTTACACCCATGGCTCTGAGTTTGTTAAGTGTGTTCATCGGCGTCGTACTCTCAGTGAAGAGAGAGGATTCTGTTACTTCCAGTTCAAGACGATCGGCTGGGAGTCCAGTTTCTTTCAGAATAGACAGTACGATACCGACAAAGGCTTTGCTGCTTAGCTGGACAGGAGAGACATTCACTGAAATTTTAGCCGGAACCGCCCAACAAGCCGCTTCCCGGCAGGCAATTTCAAGCACAGCTTTCCCCATCTCATTAATCATTCCGGTTTTTTCAGCAACAGGAATAAAGTTATCCGGCGACAGGAGGCCCTTTAGAGGATGGAGCCAACGAATTAGGGCTTCATAGCTATAAATTTCCTGGCTGAAGGAGTCAACAATGGGCTGATAATAAACCACGAATTCTTTGTTCACTATTGCCAATGCCATATCATGCTCAAGCGTTCTGCTTTCTTGTAGCTTTTCTAACATTCGTTGTCGGAAGACTTTTATCTTACCAGAGCCTTCACCTTTGGCTTCATAAAGGGCCAGATCGGCAAATTTATAAAGATAGTCGGAACGACGTTCAGTGTCTGAGATAACAATGCCAACACAGGTGGTTATGTTGATAATCGTGTTATAAATAGTGTAGGGCTGGCTGATAAATTCACATATTTTCTGGGCGCGCAAAACAGCGTGGCTTTCTGTCAGGCCACTTGAGAGAAACGCAAATTCATCTCCACCCAGGCGATACAGCGTATCCGAAGTAAGGCTCATCGAAACCAGTCGGTCAGATATCTGGCGTAGCAACATATCACCGGCATCATGACCATACGTATCATTTACTTCTTTGAATCGATCTAAATCAAACAACATCACAGTCACAGAATCGTGATTTTTTTCTGCTCTCTCAATTGTTTTATTTAAATCGCTCCAGAATAGCTGACGGTTATTCATCTCGGTAAGAGAGTCATGGTAGACGTCATATTCCAGTTTAGCATTCTGAATTTGCAGTTTTTCTTTAGATTTCTGCAGTTCTTCGGCAAGACTCTTGACCTGCAGGTGCGCCCGCAGAATATTTCTGTTTTGATAGAAAATGAGCACGCCCAGAATCGCACTCAGTATTATCAGCAGCACAGAGGTTGCAGAATAAATATAGTACAGCGTCTGGATTTTTTGGTTGGCGTTATTGATCGAGTTAACATCTTTGTTTAACGCACCAGATGAAAGACGACCCAGTGGCGCATCCAGAGTATGCATTTTTTTCAGATAAGCCTGGAGTGCTGAACGGTTCATTTTTTCTAGATTAACATCCAGAAAACTAAGGGTATTTTCAAGTTTTACCGCCAGCTCGCGGTGGGCTATATTGCTTTCGATGTAGCGCCCTAGGTCACCTTCTTTTATCAAATCACTCTGGCTAAGCATAATGTCGAGGCGCATGCGTACATCATCGAGATTCATCGTATCATCGATAGTGTAAAGACCAAGCAACGATTCAAATCGGTAATATTGTGATACCAGCTGAGCAGCAGACCAGGAATCGGTGTAGTGAGTCAGTTTCTGTAACTCTTGTTGCCGTTCATGCACGAGGAAAGAGATATACCCGGTAGATATAAAAAGAAAAAAGATGATGCCAGCCAGTATTCTGTTCATGATGTTCCTCTGAACGCTTACTCAATATCCATACTACTGACCTGCCATGCAGACCTTGAATAATAAATCTGATTATTCAATTCTGGCATGCTGTCATAGGGGTACACAATGAATAACGGGCCTTTGTCACGGATGCGCATATATTTTCCGTTGATTTTTAACGCAAGGATAGCATTGTATTTTTTGAAATCACTAAGAGGGATAACAGTGGTGTAGTCATTGAGTGCAGTGACCTTAACAACAGAGCCGTTCGCCCCGACATAATCCATGAGCTTTTGTAGCGGAATACCCGTAAAGGTAGTGCGTCCATTATACCAAGGGGAAGTGGTCTGGAAACTGACCATGCCCAGCTTCTCAAGGCTGGCGGTATCAAAAACGGCTTTCCCGTCTGCATTTGTATTTTCAATATTACCCGACAGCGTTAAAAGCACTTTACCGGTGGGCCTGGAAAGTTCACCTGCCCATAGCTGGGTGGAGAGTACAAAGCTTACCAACATGATCATTAACCGCATTCTTACCTCACCAATCAGCCGGATGTTAAAGAATTATAATTTAGATATCACGCTATTTATATATATTGCATGGGTATTATTGGTGTAATAACTTCAATATCTTTTTAACTCTTTTAAATCAGTGAGTTAGTTGTTGCTTGTTCTGTTGTGGTGCATTAAAAATGCTGGTGTGTTATTTGAGTAAAGATAAATTTCACTATGTATGTACAAAAATAAATCATCTATTTACTCAGTGCCAATAAATACGCACGAAAATAAAGGTTTATTTTTTCACTGCAGCTGGATTTGGTTGTTTACTGGTGGGTAACTATATCGGGCACGAAGCCACCTTTAGTGGAGCGGGAGCGCTTCGTGTCGGGAATCAAGGACAGAAATTCTATACGCGGCAAGTGTGGTCTATCTGAACCCGTTTATTCACCCGCCTGAGCTGACTGGCGGGCATACAGATAGGCGGTGGCCCTCGATACGCCCAGATGCTGTGCAACCGTATCCATAGATTTGCGTACGTTCAGCAAACCGTCCTGGCGTAATTGTTGAATCAGCAGCTTACGGTCTTGAGGTTTAAGGGCTCGGGCCGTCGTGGCGCGTTTAGCGGCAAAGTCATCAATACGCTGGCGAATGACTTCATTACTGCCGGGATCGATATGTTCCTTAATGGGGGAATTTTCAGTTTCAGTAAAACGCGCAAGAGCACTCTGCATACCACGGAACAGCGTCATATCGACATTCAGGCAAAGTGCCGCTACGTATTTGCCGTCTTCGTCCTTGATGCCAATGGAGGTACTTTTCACCGGACGGCCATCGGCAAACTGATTACTGTAGTTCGCAATGATGCTGGGAAAGTCAGGTGATGCGATTCTCGCCAGGCCAAGCTCGGTTGCTGGCTGGCCAGGTTGACGTCCGGAAAGATTATTATGGATGGACAAAATGGCATGTTCTGGATTTTTGAGGTCATGAACCACCACTTCGCAAAACGGAGAGAAGGTCTCACTCAATCCCCTGGCGATAGTATCAATTTGGCTGAGAAGCGAGTTATTGTCGGTTTTTGGCATGCCAGTCTCCTGCGGTGATGTCTGTTGCCATGATTGCGAGCAGTTTACAGTGACCTGGGAGCGTTTTTCCAGACGGGAGTGTACCGACAGTAAAAGTAGGGTATCTGCATGGCAGATACCCTGTTTATCATCCGGCCAGAAATTCACTGTAGCGACTGATATCCACATTTCCGCCGCTGATGATAATGCCGATTTTCTTGCCGCGAAGCTCAGCTTTACGCGCTCTGGCGGCAGCAAAACCCAAACACCCGGTCGGCTCAACGACGATTTTCATGCGTTCAGCGATAAATTTCATTGAGGCGATTAACTCAGCGTCTGAAACAGTCAGAATATCGTTCACGTTTTGCTTGATAATCTGAAACGTATAGTTCCCGAGATGTTGAGTCTGGGCACCGTCAGCAATGGTTTTGGGCGTATCGATATGAACTATTTTGCCGCTACGAAACGACTGTTGACCATCGTTACCCGCCTCAGGTTCGACACCATAGATGATGCAGTCAGGAGACAGATGTCTGGCCGCCAGGGCGGATCCTGAGAGCAGGCCGCCACCGCCCAGACACACGAAAAGGGCGTCTAACTGACCCACTTCTTCAATTAGCTCTTTTGTGGCGGTGCCCTGGCCTGCGATCACGTGCGGATGGTCGTAAGGGGGGATCAGCGTTAACCCCTGTTTCTCTGCCAGGTCCCGACCAATTTTTTCACGATCTTCAGTATAGCGATCGTAAGTTACCACTTTTCCGCCATAGCCTTTCGTCGCCGCAACTTTGGCCGCCGGGGCATCATGCGGCATGATAATTGTTGCTGGAATGCCTAACAACTTTGCCGACAAGGCAATGGCCTGTGCATGGTTGCCGGAAGAAAATGTCACGACGCCCGCAGCGCGTTGTTGTGGCGTGAACTGGCGTAGCGCATTCATAGCGCCGCGAAATTTGAAGGCGCCCATTCTCTGGAAGTTTTCGCACTTAAAGAAGACTTCCGCGCCAAATTCTTCATTTACCGTTCGGGAGGTCATCACCGGCGTTTTGTTAGCATAATCTGCGATGCGCTCTGCCGCAGCGGCAACATCGTAATAATCAGGCAGTGTCATTTCAGTCATTGTTGTTCACCTGTATGTTGTTAAACGTCACGCTTGCGGGGCCAACGCAATAGCTTCAACTTCCAGCGCAAAACCATAATGAAGTTCCGCAACACCTGCTACTGCACGGGATGGACGGAAATCGCCGATCCACTCTCCATAGATTTTGTTAAACGTCGGCCACTGGTTCATATCCGTCACATAGACGCGAACAGACACCAGATGCTGACGTGATGCCCCAGCACCAGCCAGACAAGCATCAATATTCTTGAGTACCAGCCGGGTTTGATCTTCAAAAGAGGCATCCGCTTTTTTCTCGCCGTCGAAAGTGACCGGCAATTGCCCGGAAATGAAGACGAATCCGCCAGCCGTTGTACTGTGCGAGTAATGACCTGCTGGCGGGAAGCTTCCAGCAGATGAGTTCAGTGTAATGTCCGCGGTCATATGAGAATCTCCAGTCGCCGTTTGTGATTCATTTTGTATAAAATAATACTGTTTGTATTATTTTATACTCCTTCATAGTGCGTTCGGCCAGCGATAGTTTTCGCTAACGCTGATTTTGTGAACTACTGCAAACGTGGCCCAGGCTAAATCACTGTCCTGGAGCGGTGACGGGGATATCGCTGTTGAAAGGGGAAAGCAGGAGGAAATGAAGAAACGCCCCGGGAGGGGGCGTCTAAGGCAAAAGTTTAGCTGATATGACCGTGGTTAATTTTACTTAGCGGTTCATTGATATCGAAGATTTTGAACGTTACTTCCTCCACACCCAGGTGCTTCAGGCGGGCGGTATGCTTTTTGATATAGGCCTGAGCGGTGTCTTCGTCCTGGAACAGGTAGATGCCTCCCGCTTCGTGATTTGCTTCGTTCTCGGTCCAGATTTTCCAGATGAACCCCGGCTCCTGGTTGATTGATTCGGCCAGTTCAACGAGCTGATTCGACATCTCAGCCCCAAACGGACCATGAAAATCAAAGTGTATCTGCACGAGTTTGTTCGACATAAATCCTCCATGGATTGGTTATTTTGGGTAAGGCTGCTAGCGCAACAGCACTTTACCGGTCAGATAAGTTATCGCCTGCCCACTGATATATACACGCGTTCCTGCTAACTGACAGCGTAAATCCCCGCCGCGTTCAGAGACCTGGCGTGCCAGCATCTGTGTTTTATTCAGTTTTCCAGCCCAGTAAGGGATCAGCATGCTATGTGCCGAGCCTGTGACCGGGTCTTCCGCGACGGCTTCGCCCGGGCAGAAGAAACGGCTGACAAAATCGTATTCCCCGTCACCTGGCGCGGTGATGCATACCATTTTCCCCAGCGGAATCATGGCGTGGATGTTTGGGCGCACAGCCTCAACCTGCTGTTGATTTTCCAGCACCACCATGTAATCGCGTGCCACACGCACCTCTTTGTATTCGGTGATGCCTAATGTTTCCAGCAGTAAAGCGGGCGGCACGGCAGATTCGCTTTGCCAGGCTGGAAAATCAAGCGTCAGCCATTCACCGCAGCGCGTGACCGTCAGCGGTCCCACAAAGCGGGTAGCAAATTGGATTTTGGTATCCGGGTAATCCAGATGTTCAAAGATGACATGCGCGGCGGCAAGCGTGGCATGCCCACACAGATTAATTTCACCCTGAGTGGTAAACCAACGCAGCTCAAAGCCATTCTCATTGGCGACAAAAAAAGCGGTTTCTGACTGGTTATGCTGCTGCGCCATCTTTAATAATGTTTCATCGGGCAACCAGTCCGTGAGCGGACAGACTGCTGCGGCATTACCACCAAATGTCGTGGTGGTAAAGGCATCCACCATGTAAAAATCGATTTGTTGCACAGAGTAACCCTCTCATCGCACTCAGGATAAATCACACTCTACCATGCCAGCCATTGGGTCAATGCTCAGATTCGCCACTGTGGTGAAAATTCGTTATCATCCGTTCCCACACCTCATTCTGGCCGCCTGATGTCTACGATCCTCGATACTTTTATTGCCCCGCCTTGCCATGACGAGATAGAGACCCTCTATCAGGACGAGCATCTGGTGCTCATCAATAAACCCAGCGGGTTGCTTAGCCTGTCGGGCAAAAATCCGCAGAATCTCGATTCGGTACATCACCGGCTGGTACAGATTTACCCTGGCTGCACGCTGGTACATCGACTTGATTTCGGCACTTCTGGGCTGATGGTGGTCGCTCGTAACAAGGCTATTAACGCCGCGCTTTGCCAGCAGTTCAGCCAGCGGACGGTCACTAAGGTGTACAGTGCGCTGTTATGCGGGCATCTGGAAAATGACGAAGGGGTTATCGACGCCGCAATTGCCAAAGACCCGGCGCTGTTTCCATTGATGTCGATTTGTGCTCTCAACGGCAAACCCGCGCGCTCGCGCTATCAGGTTGTCGAGCGTTTTTATCATCGTCAGGAAGAGGGGACGTTGCTCCCCTTGACGCGGGTACAACTGACCCCTGAAACCGGGCGCACCCATCAACTACGGATCCATTGTCAGCAGTTGGGACATCCTATTTTGGGGTGCGATCTGTACGGTGGGCGTCTGCTGCCGGGGACTGAACAAACGTCACGGCTGATGCTACATGCCAGTGAACTGCATTTCAGGCATCCCATTAGTGAAGCGTGGATGAACGCCAAAAACGCCAGCCCGTTTTGAGGCGAAAAAAAGCCGCCTGGTGGCGGCTTTTATGAGGTTATCGCGCAGCGCGTTGTAAAATAACCGCTGACGGCTGGCGTTGTAGAAACCGCATCCGCAGCATCATCAGTATCGCCGCAGAGGTCAGGCCGATAATAAAGCCCATCCAGAATCCCGCCGGTCCCATCCGGTCAACTACCAGATCGGTAAGCGCCAGAATATAACCGCTCGGCAGGCCCAGCACCCAGTATGCCGTAAAGGTAATAAAGAAAATGGAACGCGTATCTTTATAACCACGCAGGATCCCGCTGCCAATAACCTGGATAGAGTCCGAAATTTGATATACAGCGGCCAGTAACATGAGCTGAGCCGCCAGGGCGACAACTTCCGGGTTATTGTTATAGAGCAGGGCAATATGCTCGCGGAATGTCACGGTGAAAATCGCCGTTACGACCGCCATGCACACACCAACACCCAGACCCGTTCTGGCTGCGGTTTGCGCATCCAGCGTGGAACCCTGGCCCAGACGATAACCGACACGAATGGTGACGGCGGCAGCCAGAGACATTGGCAGGACGAACATTAACGAGCTGAAGTTCAGTGCGATCTGATGTCCGGCTACGTCGACAATCCCCAGTGGAGAAACCAGCAGCGCGACCACCGCAAACAACGTCACTTCGAAAAATAACGCCAGCGCGATAGGTAAACCCAGCTGTACCAGACGCTTCATTACTGCGGTGTCAGGTTTCTGGAA
This sequence comes from Citrobacter sp. Cpo061, assembly GCF_030332845.1. Classification (NCBI taxonomy): domain Bacteria; kingdom Pseudomonadati; phylum Pseudomonadota; class Gammaproteobacteria; order Enterobacterales; family Enterobacteriaceae; genus Citrobacter; species Citrobacter sp. Cpo061. The sequence goes on along the minus strand of NZ_JAOWHB010000036.1, from coordinate 440,064 downwards.
ACCACGCGCATTACGGATATCGCGCATTGAACGCGCACGTTTGATGTAAGAGAGCATGGCGATAAACATCACCCAGTAAACCGCTGCTGTTGCCACACCACAACCCACGCCGCCCAGTTCCGGCATGCCTAAATGCCCATAAATGAAAACATAGTTAACCGGAATGTTCACCAGCAGGCCGAGAAAACCCATCACCATCGCCGGTTTAGTCTTGGCTAATCCTTCGCACTGGTTACGGGCTACCTGGAAGAACAGATAACCCGGTGCGCCCCACAGCAGGGCACGCAGGTAGCCAACGGCTTTATCCGCCAGCGCCGGGTCGATGTTATGCATGGAGCGAATAATGTACCCCGCATTCCATAGCACAACCATAATCAGCACGGAGACGCTGCCCGCCAGCCAGAATCCCTGACGTATTTGATGGGCGATACGGTCGCGGCGTCCGGAACCATTGAGTTGCGCAATTACCGGCGTCAACGCCAGCAGTAGTCCGTGACCAAACAGAATGGCCGGTAGCCAGATGGACGTACCAATGGCGACTGCCGCCATATCCGTCGCGCTGTATCCGCCCGCCATGACGGTATCAACGAATCCCATTGCGGTTTGAGCGATTTGCGCAAGAATCACCGGAATTGCCAGAGCTAATAACTGACGCGCTTCACTTACATACTTTTGCACGTGTACACCACTATATTGTTGTTATTTGAGAGACTAAAAAAGCCGCCTTATATGGCAGCAAGGAGAAAAAGCAGGGGAAATTTCAGTCTATTGTAGCGAGGAATACGTAATTCTCCAGTGAAAAAACAGGCGCTGGTGGTGCATTGCTGGCAACCTGAATTTCCACCTGCTATTGTGCTGTGCAGAGATGTCTTAATTGAGTTCAGGAGTAGGAAGTATGTTTACGGGTATTGTGCAGGGCACCGCAAAATTGGTGTCCATTGATGAAAAACCAAATTTTCGTACGCATGTTGTGGAGTTGCCTGAATATATGCTGGATGCGCTGGAGACCGGCGCATCGGTTGCCCACAATGGGTGCTGCCTGACGGTCACCGAAATTAACGGTAACCAGATAAGCTTCGACCTGATGAAAGAAACGCTGCGTATCACCAACCTGGGCGATCTGAAGGTTGGAGATTTGGTTAACGTTGAACGTGCGGCAAAATTCAGTGATGAGATTGGCGGACATTTAATGTCGGGCCATATTATGACCACTGCCGAAGTGTCGAAAATTCTGACCTCGGAGAATAACCGTCAGGTGTGGTTTAAAGTCCAGGATCCGTCGCTGATGAAATATATCCTGTACAAAGGATTTATTGGTATTGACGGTATCAGTCTGACGGTCGGTGAAGTGACGCCGACGCGTTTCTGTGTACATTTGATCCCGGAAACGCTGGAGCGTACGACGCTTGGCAAGAAAAAGCTGGGCGCACGGGTTAATATCGAAATCGATCCCCAAACGCAGGCGGTGGTTGATACCGTTGAGCGTGTCCTGGCGGCGCGTGAAAGCGCCATCAGCAACATAACGGGCGAAGCGGGAGCCTAAGCCTGAGAGTAAAGCCCCCGTTGCTACGGGGGCGAAAACGATTAGCGGGGAACGCGCAGACCGTGTTCAACACCGCGGGAAAATACCACCTGCCATAGCTGAATATCTCGAGCACGAAACGCCCCGGCGCAGGCGTTCAGATAATAGCTGAACATCCGTTTGAAACGTTCGGTATAGTTATCGGCGATTTCAGGCCAGGAGCTCATGAAACGCTCGTGCCATGCCATCAGCGTCGTGTCGTAATCCGCGCCAAAATTATGCCAGTCCTCCATCACAAAATGCGGTTCGCTGGCGTTGGCAATCTGGCGAACTGACGGCAAACACCCGTTTGGGAAGATATACTTATTGATCCACGGATCAACGTTATTGTCGGTTTTTTTGGAGCCGATGCTGTGCAGTAAAAAGAGACCATCCGGTTTTAAATTACGATCGACCACCTCAAAATAGGTGGCGTAGTTCTTCGGTCCAACATGTTCAAACATGCCGACGGAGACAATGCGGTCGAATTTGTCGTTCAGGTCGCGATAATCCTGCAGCAAAATGGTGACATCCAGCCCAGCGCAACGTTCCTGTGCCATTTTCTGCTGTTCTGCCGAAATGGTCACACCCACCACGCTCACGCCATATTGCGATGCCATAAACTGGGATAAACCACCCCAGCCACAGCCAATATCAAGCACCCGCATTCCTGGCTTCAGTTGCAATTTTTCAGCAATCATTTTGAGCTTCGCCTGCTGGGCAGATTCCAGAGTGTTGGCATCTTTCCAGTAGGCGCAGGAATACTGCATATAAGGGTCAAGCATGCGGGTAAAGAGATCGTTGCCCAAATCGTAATGTTCTTTGCCGACCATCCACGCACGTTTTTTGGTCTGTAAATTGAACAGGCGAGCCGTGGCGATACGTAGCGTATCTTTAAAGTGGCGGGGGAGTTGGTTTTCAAGACCGGCGCGCAAGACTTTACTAAAAAACATGTCCAGCCGGTCGCATTCCCACCAGCCATCCATATAACTTTCACCCAACCCTAACGATCCTTCCTGCAATACGCGTTTGAAAAAATCGGGGTTCTTTACTCGAATATCAGCCGGTGCATTGCCATTAATGGCAATGCCTGCACGGCTCAATAATTCATTGGTAATGCGGTACCAGTCATCATCCGGTACGCTGACGTCTTCTATACATGATGAACTCATAGCTTCTCCATCACTGGTCGGTGATCAGAACCTTAAAACAGCGTAGACGCTTTTTTGGGCTTTGTGAGAAATCTCACGGAATTAATCCGCGAATCTATAATCCGACGTAGAACAGAGGAAGGGAGAAACCCTTGCCGAAAAGGCCATCCGTGGTAAAACGGGAACGTTCTTGTCCCCGTTAACGCATTAAAATTATCGTTTTTTTAACAACTGAAAATCAGTATATGCCTGAATTTTTGACGATTCAACCAATAATTGTTAGCGGGCTAACTAAATGCCCGCAACCATTATTAGTGCGACTCTCCGTGGGCAACTTGCGCACGATCATCTGTTTGCGGGGCGTCAGTTTTCTGCGACTGCATTTTGTAACCCACAGCAGCCAGCAATACTGTTGTCAGCATAACGCTGGTGGTGGTGAGCAGTGGGGTGGCAATCAACCAGGAAACGACAAGGCTTGCCAGGAAGCATAAACCCAGTTGCAGCGTATTCTGCAATGCGGCTGCGCGTCCAGTGGCCTGTGGGAAAGGGCGTAATGCCTGCGCGACAACGATAGGGTAGATTGCGCCGTTCGCAATCGCCATAACGCAGAATGGGATCAGGATTTCAGCCAATGCAACATGATGAATAAAGCCGGTCGCCCAGGTGCCTACAACGCTGAAGGCATACAGAATGAGTAACCAGGGCAGCAGCTGACGACCCTGCCATTTTTGCAGCGCTGCACGACAGCCGTAACCACCAATTAAGAAGGCGATAGTTTGCGGAACATAGCTCAGACCAATTACCGCTGGGCTATAACCCATTTCGCTGAGGATGAACGGGGAACCTGTCAGCCATGCGAAAAAGCTCGCGGAACAGGCGGCATAAATCAGCACGTTTCCACGGTAAGTTTTCGAGCGCAGCAAGGTAGCGAAAGTCAGTTTATCCTGGCTGTCATCGCGCGCTTTAGCCGTTGGCTTGAGACGCAGAGCCGGAAGCATCAGAATCAGAGTAATGGCAAACAGAGTGGCAAAAATGGCCTGCCAGGAAAAATGTACCAGGATCCAACTGCCTAATAGCGGGGCGAGTGCAGGAGATAACCCGACCAGCGGCATAATAGTGGCAAAGATGCGGTTTACTTTTTGTGAAGGATAATAATCGGTAACCAGCGCTTGCCAGATAACCGATGCCGCACAGACGCCAACGGCCTGAACAAATCGCAGTACCAGCAGACCAGTGGCGTTTTCAACCCATAGCATGCCCAGACTACCCAGTGCGAAGATAGATAAACCCAGCAGCAAAATAGGCTTGCGACCATAGTGGTCAGAAAGCGGCCCCCACAGCAGTTGCGCGACGGCAAACCCCGCTAAGAACAAGCTCAGGCTGGCGCTGACGGCAGATGCAGGTGTTTGCAGATCGGACTGAATAGCAGCAAAGGCAGGTAGATACATATCCGTTGCCAGAAAACCGAGCACGCTAAGACCTGCCAGCCAGACTAAAAACCCTTTCCCAGGTTGCATCATCATTTCTCTTTTTTAGCAGTAGAACAATGCCGCTGAGTGTAGTGAGTGTAATTCTCGCTGTGAAACGCTAATATTTGCTTACTGATTTCAAATTTTTTGCAGGCAGAATATGTGGTCGGAATATTCACTTGAAGTGGTTGATGCGGTTGCGCGTAACGGCAGTTTTAGTTCGGCCGCGCAGGAGCTGCACCGTGTACCTTCGGCAGTAAGCTACACCGTACGCCAGCTGGAAGAATGGCTAGCGGTGCCACTTTTTGAGCGACGCCATCGGGATGTGGAATTAACGCCTGCCGGGGCATGGTTTTTAAAAGAAGGCCGCTCTGTTATCAAAAAAATGCAGATCACGCGCCAGCAATGTCAGCAAATTGCCAACGGCTGGCGCGGACAGCTGGCGATCGCCGTCGATAACATTGTCCGCCCGGATCGTACCCGACAGATGATCGTGGATTTCTACCGTCACTTTGATGATGTGGAGTTGTTAGTTTTTCAGGAAGTGTTTAACGGCGTGTGGGACGCACTGTCTGATGGGCGTGTGGAGCTGGCCATCGGGGCCACACAGGCCATTCCGGTCGGGGGGCGCTATACCTTCCGCGATATGGGAATGCTGAGCTGGAGCTGCGTGGTAGCCAGTCATCACCCACTGGCGTCAATGCCCGGACCGTTAAGTGATGACACGTTGCGCAACTGGCCGTCACTGGTGCGCGAAGATACCTCCCGAACATTGCCGAAGCGTATTACCTGGCTGCTGGACAACCAAAAGCGCGTCGTCGTGCCGGATTGGGAATCCTCTGCGACCTGTTTGTCCGCGGGATTGTGCGTGGGCATGGTACCGACGCATTTTGCCAAGCCGTGGATCGATAGTGGTAAATGGGTTGCACTGCAACTGGAGAACCCCTTTCCTGATGCCGCATGTTGTCTGACATGGCAGCAGAACGATACGTCACCAGCATTGAGTTGGCTGCTGGACTATTTAGGGGATAGTGAAACGTTGAACAAGGAATGGCTGCGGGAGCCAGATGAGACTCCCGCACAACAGGCTTAACGGCGGTAATCGCGGAACGGACCGTCGGCAACGGAGCGACGCTCAACCAGGCGCGGATGCACCTCGATAGACTGTGACTCTTCACGTTTATTCACGATACGGTCTAACAGCATGTTGAAGGCCGTTTCACCCAGTGAATCCTTCGGCTGGTGAATGGTCGTCAAGGCCGGCGTGAAGAAGCGGGCGTTGCGCACGTTGTCGTAGCCGATGAGTGAGACATCCTGCGGTACGCGCAGTCCCATTTCGTCAGCGGCGCACAGCGCACCCATTGCCATAATATCGCCACCGCAGAAGACCGCGGTCGGACGATGAGACTGCGACAGAATTTGCTGCATGGCGCGGTAGCCGGATTCAGGCTCAAAATCGCCCTGGACAATCCAGTTTTCAGGCACTTTAATCAGCGCTTCTTCCATCGCTTTCATAAAGCCAGCCAGACGCCCAGCCCCGGTGTTACGTTCCATTGGGCCAGGGATCACGCCAATCTCACGATGACCGCGTTCTACCAGATACCGACCCGCCATGTAACCGCCTTCGAAGGCGTTATCAATGACCGTATCAGTAAAGTCGGCTTTTGCTTCGCCCCAGTCCATGACGACCATCGGGATATGGCGATACTCTTCGAGCATCGAAAGCAGCGACTCCGGATACTCAGAACACATCACCAGCAGACCATCAACGCGCTTTTGCGCCATCATCGACAGATAAGCCTGCTGTTTTTCGAGACTGTTCCATGCGTTACCCAGGATCAGGGTATAGCCTTTCTGGAAACAGTTTTTCTCAACGGCTTCGATAATTTCGGCGAAATAGGCCGCTTCGCTGCTGGTCGCCAGCAAGCCGATAGACTTGGTGTGATTTACCTTCAGGCTGCGGGCAACTGCGCTCGGAGAATAGTGCAGTTCTTTGATCGCTGCCCAGACAGCATTACGTGTTTCTTCCGCGACAAAGCGCGTCTTGTTAATTACGTGTGATACGGTTGTAGTGGAAACGTTTGCTCGCTTCGCTACATCTTTAATTGTTGCCATTACATCTCACTCCAGACCATATCCTAAGCTCCTGAGAATACTCCAGGTAAACGTTTGCCTTTACATACCCTTATCGCAACGTAAGGGTTGCGGCACGCCGGGAAAACGACACGGAACGTCAGGAAGGGGTCAATGGCCGGTACGCTAATCAAGTAAGCGTGGAATTTTGTCTGATCTTAACGAAAAGGGGAAGAGTTAAAAGCAGTTATCAATATAAATCGTGAGAGATTTTTGCTTTCAAGTGTGTAAAAATGCGCAATATCACTTTTTGTGTGGGAATAAAAAGGAGAAAACTTGATGAGCACCGATCTGAAATTTTCGTTAGTGACTACCATTATTGTTCTGGGTTTGATCGTCGCGGGTGGTCTGACCGCAGCGCTGCATTGATTCCCCCGAGGGAGTTAGCTCTCCCTCATCCCTTCGATTCGTTTTTCCCCTCTATTGTTTGCGAATAAGCAAAAGTCTTTTGCAGTTTTGTTAACTTTATTAATTTTGCGATCAATGTCATGCTTTTGACTCTTATTTTATGTCGTGCCACGGCTCGACGAAACGGAGTCGAAATATGAAAATCAATTACCCTTTACTGGCGCTGGCAATCGGGGCGTTTGGTATTGGCACCACCGAGTTTTCGCCAATGGGGTTATTGCCCGTCATTGCTAAAGGTGTGGACGTCTCGATTCCGGCGGCTGGCATGCTGATCAGCGCTTATGCGGTAGGTGTGATGGTAGGTGCACCGCTGATGACATTGCTGCTGTCTCATCGTGCGCGACGTAATGCTTTGATATTCCTGATGGCGATTTTCACGCTGGGTAATGTGCTTTCGGCTATCTCGCCGGATTACACCACGCTGATGCTATCGCGTATTTTGACCAGTCTTAACCATGGAGCCTTTTTTGGTCTCGGTTCTGTGGTTGCAGCCAGTGTGGTACCCAAACATAAGCAGGCCAGCGCCGTGGCAACGATGTTTATGGGGTTAACCATCGCCAATATTGGCGGCGTTCCGGCGGCGACCTGGCTTGGTGAAACCATCGGCTGGCGCATGTCGTTTATGGCCACTGCGGGGCTGGGTGTCATTGCGATGGTCAGCCTGTTCTTCTCATTACCCAAGGGTGGAGCAGGAGAGCGCCCGGATGTCCGTAGCGAACTGGCGGTACTTATGCGCCCACAGGTGCTGTCGGCGTTACTGACTACCGTACTGGGTGCTGGGGCGATGTTCACGCTGTATACCTACATCTCGCCGGTTCTGCATACTATCACTCATGCTACACCGGCATTTGTTACCGGGATGCTGGTGTTGATAGGCGTTGGCTTCTCGATCGGTAACTATTTTGGCGGCAAACTGGCTGACCGTTCAGTCAACGGTACGCTGAAAGGCTTTTTACTGCTGCTGATGGTTATTATGCTGGCCATTCCTTTCCTTGCGCGTAATGAGCTGGGAGCGGCGGTCAGTATGGTGGTCTGGGGCGCGGCGACGTTTGCGGTCGTTCCACCGTTGCAGATGCGTGTGATGCGCGTTGCCAGCGAAGCGCCTGGATTATCATCGTCAGTCAATATTGGCGCGTTTAATCTGGGGAACGCCCTTGGTGCAGCGGCCGGTGGGGCGGTGATATCTGGCGGCCTGGGCTACAGTTTTGTGCCGGTGATGGGGGCGATTGTGGCGGGACTTGCGCTGCTGCTGGTGTTCATATCCGCAAGAAGACAGCCTGAAGAGGCTTTCACTATCGTGAATTAATGCAAAAACGCAGAAGGAAGTCCTTCTGCGTTATCTTTTTTATGCTGCGAAGTTATTCGCAACAAATTCCCAGTTCACCAGTGCCCAGAAATGTTCCAGGTAGCCAGGACGAGCATTGCGATAGTCGATGTAGTAGGCGTGTTCCCACACGTCAACGGTCATCAGCGGCGTCGCGTCGGTAGTCAGCGGAGTACCTGCGTTGGAGGTGGAAACGATAGCCAGTTTGCCATCAGTTCCTTTAACCAGCCAGGTCCAGCCAGAACCGAAGTTTTTGATAGCTGCATCGGTGAATTGCGCTTTGAAATCTGCAAAGCTGCCAAAGGAAGCGGCGATTGCATCGGCTAGTTTACCGGTTGGTTCGCCACCTGCGTTCGGTGCCAGGCAGTTCCAGTAGAACGTGTGGTTCCATACTTGTGCTGCGTTATTGAATACACCGCCTTCAGAGCTACGAACGATCTCTTCCAGTGATTTGCCTTCAAACGCCGTGCCTTTAATCAGATTGTTCAGATTGGTCACGTAGGTTTGATGGTGTTTGCCATAGTGATATTCCAGCGTTTCGGCAGAAATGTGCGGTGCCAGAGCATCTTTGGCATACGGTAATGCAGGTAATTCAAACGACATTGCTTCTCTCCTTATTATTTATATTGAGTACACACAATAGCCTCATTGTGAGTAAGGATAGGGTAGCAAATTGAAAGGTTATGCAAAAGAAGAACTTACCCTACAGCATGTTCTGTAGGGTAAGTTTTTAGCGAATTGTTTTTGGCGTCATTACCCGACGAGCGCCCACATAGTGGCGCTGCCAGTAATCTTCGCTCAGAGAGGTGATTTGAATTTCCTGCCCGCTGCGCGGTGACTGAATAAACTTACCGTTGCCGACGTAGACGCCGACGTGATCGGCTGTTCCGCGACCCTGGGTACGAAAGAATACCAGATCACCATTTTTCAGTTCGCCACGTTCAATTGGTGCGGCATCACGCAGATGGTACATTTCATTCGCGGTACGCGGAATGCGGAACTTCACCAGATCTTTATAGGCGTAATAAACCAGACCGCTGCAGTCAAACCCGGTTCTTGGCGAGGAGCCGCCCCAACGATAAGGTTTGCCGATTTGGTTCATCAAGGTGGACATAGCGGTTTTAGTCGCTTTCTGCACTTTCACTTTATGTGCATCAGCAAGCGTAGTCGGTGCAGTGGTTTTCATCTTCACGCAGCGTGGTTTATGACCTTTGCGCGGTGTGCATTTTTCCGTCCAGGTAACGGCTGCGGTTTGTGCTGCGGCAGTTTTACCACGGCGATTTGCAGTTTTAGTCGACTTTGCCGGAGTGGCAGTGCGTTTTTTAGAAGAGGAAGCGGTTTTGGTGCTGGTTTTGCTGGTGGTTTTTGTCGCCGTTTTCTTACTGGTCTTTGTTGTTTTTTGGCTGGTTGTTGCGCTTTTCTTTTTATCTACCGTTTTGATGGTGTGAGAATTGGTAGGTGTCGTCCTGGCCTGCTTGGAAGCATGAGCCATAGGCGTAAAGGGCAGTGTAGTAAAAAGTAAAGCACAGAGCGTGATCGAGATTCGGTTTATCCGCGCCACTGAGCAGTCCTCTGGTAAGGCAGGTCTATCGTGCCTGCGTGTGATTTTCAAAACTTGACGATTCTAATCTATAGAAAGAGGGAAAGTTAATAGCTTTTTTAGTTTAAAACTGCGTTTCGTAACCGACCGCAAAAAAAAACAGCAAATAGAGATAGAATTGGTGAACAGATAATCAAATCCACATGTTTGAAGGGGATAAGTGAGATTGTGAATGCAACTTTTAGCGTCAGGGGATAAAATAATAACGCGTAATGAAAATGTTATTTTCCGTTGCCTGTCTGACCCGTTACAATGTCAGACTACTGCCGTAAAAGAAGTTTAAGGAAGCAAGATAATGAGCACCACTATCGAAAAAATCCAGCGCCAGATCGCTGAAAACCCGATTCTCCTGTACATGAAAGGTTCCCCTAAACTGCCAAGCTGCGGTTTCTCCGCACAGGCTGTGCAGGCGCTGTCAGCCTGTGGTGAACGCTTTGCTTATGTTGATATTCTGCAGAACCCGGATATTCGCGCCGAACTGCCGAAATACGCAAACTGGCCAACTTTCCCACAGCTGTGGGTTGATGGTGAGCTGGTTGGCGGTTGTGACATTCTGATCGAAATGTACCAGCGCGGTGAGTTGCAGCAGCTGATTAAAGAAACAGCAGCAAAATACAAAACCGAAGAGCCGGACGCTGAGTAATACCAGCAGAAGTAAAAAAGCGACCTGAAATGGTCGCTTTTTTTATGTCGCCGTTACGCTTCTTCAGGCACGGGAAGAGGCCAACCGCCGAGACGTTTCCAGCGGTTAACGATTTCGCAAAACAGCACGGCCGTGCGTTCGGTGTCATACAGCGCTGAGTGCGCCTGATTCCCGTCAAACTCCATTCCCGCCGCCAGGCACGCTTTTGACAACACCGTCTGCCCCAGAGACAGACCGCTTAATGCCGCCGTATCAAAGGTTACAAATGGGTGGAACGGATTACGTTTGAGCGAGGCGCGTTCTGCTGCAGCCATCATGAAACTGTGGTCGAACGTAGCGTTATGCGCCACCATGATCGCCCGATTGCAGCCGCTGTCTTTAATTCCTTTACGCACCATTTTGAAGATGGCATGCAGAGCATCATATTCGCTGACCGCACCGCGTAGCGGATTGTTAGGGTCAATACCGTTAAAGGCGAGCGCTTCCGGTTGCAAATTGGCACCTTCAAACGGCTCTACGTGGAAATGTAACGTCGTGTCCGGCATCAGCCAGCCTTGTTCATCCATTTTCAGTGTGATGGCGGCAATCTCAAGCAGCGCATCGGTTTTGGCATTGAACCCTGCGGTTTCGACATCAATGACGACAGGATAAAAACCACGAAAACGGTCACACAGACCGGAAAGTTGAGCGTTATCGGACATCTGGGTCTCTTAATACGGGAAAATTGCAGCGCGTATTATGGCAAAATGATGAGTATAAAACTATGGGCACAGACGATCTGCGCCCGAGGGGGAGATTAATCGCCCAGGCCGCGCCCGGCGTCTTTCTCTTCGATCAGCTCAATTTTGTAGCCGTCCGGATCTTCAACGAACGCAATCACTGTGGTGCCGCCTTTTACTGGACCTGCTTCACGCGTTACGTTACCGCCATTCTGGCGAATACGTTCACAGGCTTCAGCCGCGTTGTCTACGCTCAGGGCGATATGGCCATAGGCAGTACCCAGATCATACTTGTCGACACCCCAGTTATAGGTCAGTTCGATTACTGCTTCACTGGTTTCAGGACCGTAGCCGACAAAAGCCAGAGAGTACTTGTATTCAGGGTTTTCGCTGGTACGCAGCAGCTTCATGCCCAGCACGTTGGTATAAAACTCGATGGAACGCTGCAGGTCACCCACGCGCAGCATGGTATGGAGTAAACGCATCTTTTTCCCCTTCGAAAATGGCTAATACATTCAAAATGTTGTTTTAGTATAGCGGCGTTGTTACGCCGCTATCAATGGCAGAACGGAGATTGTGACGTTAGAGGGTAGGATAGTCGGTGTAACCTTCCGCGCCGCCGCCGTAGAAACTCTCGGCACGTTGCGGATTCAGTTCTGCTTTTCGTTGCAGACGCGCCACCAGATCCGGGTTAGCAATATAGGCGCGACCAAAAGCAACGGCGTCGATCAGACCTTTCTCGATCAGCGCTTCTGCTTTTTCTGGGGTGTAAGCACCAGCACCAATGATAGGGCCGTGGAAGCGCGCGCGAACTTTTTCGCGGAACGCATCGGAATACGGCTCGCCACCGGCCCAGTCCGGCTCAGACATGTGCAGGTAAGCGATTCCGCGCTTGCCCAATTGTTCAATCAGATACAGCGCATCGGCTTCTTCGTTTGGACCATTGTCTACGTTCTGGAAAGTGCCAATCGGGGAGACGCGAATACCAATGCGATCGGCACCCCATTCTTTAATTCCGGCATCAACCACTTCCAGTACCAGACGCGCACGATTTTCGACGCTGCCACCGTATTGATCGGTACGCTGGTTAGACGTTGGCGACAGGAACTGGTGCAGCAGGTAGCCGTGGGCAGAGTGCAGTTCAACCATATCGAAACCCGCTTCGCGCGCATTGGCTATCGCCTGACGGAAGTCATTAACGATGCCCGGAATCTCTTCGGTTTCCAGCGCACGCGGCATTGAGGTATCGGCACGCGTTGCCAGGCCGTTTTCATCGCGCAGCGAGGTGCGGGTTCCAGCGCTAATCGCGGAAGGTGCAACTGGAGCTCGACCGTTTGGCTGCAGACTGGCGTGAGAGATGCGTCCAGTGTGCCACAACTGGACAGCAATATGACCTTGCTCAGCGTGTACGGCAGCAGTGATTTTCTTCCATGCGGCAATTTGCGCTTCGCTGTGTAAGCCGGGTGCTCCGGCATAGCCTTTAGCCTGTGCGGAAATCTGCGTCGCTTCGCTGATGATAAGACCCGCGCTGGCGCGTTGACGGTAATACTCGGCCATCAGCGGAGTAGGGATGTCGCCAGGCTCAATACTGCGCAGACGCGTCAGTGGCGCCATAAATACGCGGTTTGCTGCCGTAATGGCACCCACTTTCAGTGGGGAAAACAGTTTTTCAGATGACATGTGGTACTCCTGAATAGACCGGTCGTCTAGTGATAAAGAAAATAAAAACGCCTGTTAAACGGCAGGCGTTGTGATGATGTTTTTAACGTGCGCCAGCGCATTTTCCAGCGGAGTGGCGCTACGAGAAATCTTGGCCTGCAGGTTGGCGCCAAGCCACAGCGCATACAGTACCTGCGCCTGCTGTAACGGTTCGCCAACAAAAGACAGACAATGGCTGGCCTGACCTTTCTCCAGCGCCTGCGCTAACAGCACAATAATGTGCCGCGCGCCTTTATCCATCGCTGTGCGCATATCTTCTGACAGATCGCACACTTCGGCAGACAGTTTTACAGTTAAACAGCCGCTAATAATGCCGTGCTGGCTAAACTGGTTCAGGGTTTCCTGATAGTAGGCCAGAATGCGATCGCGGTAGTTTCCCGCTCCCGTATCAAAGTGCGTAGCCAGTCGCTGATGATAGGCCGCATAGTGGCGTTCCAGCATCGCGACACCGAACGCTTCTTTAGAGCGAAAGTAATGATAAAACGAACCTTTGGGTACTTCAGCGGTTTTCAGTAGTTCGCTTAACCCCATGCCGGTGAAGCCGCGCTGCATACACAGCAGTTCGCCAGTCGCCAGCAGATGTTCGCGTGTATCGTGTTCAGTGATTTTGTTCATGGGAAGGAGTGTAATAGACCAGTCGGTCTAATGCAATAGCGCTTGCGAGAAATTCAGTTAACGTCTTCAATAGGTATATCAATCTTATTAAAGGAGGGGATGTGGCCGAACAGCTGGAGTTTTTCCCCGTCCAGAGCCCATGCCGTGGAATATGTCAGTCTGACGAACGCGGCTTTTGCCGTGGCTGTTTTCGCAGTCGGGATGAGCGTTTTAACTGGCAAAAGATGAGCGATACCCAAAAGCAGGAAGTGCTGCGGCTTTGTCGTCAGCGCCTGATGCGTAAATTACGTGCAAACAAAGCCAACCCTTCGGAAGAACCGCAACAACCTTCACTCTTTTAAAAGCGTAATTGCGTATACTCGAGGCACATTCACTTAAAAGGAAGCTGCTATGGTTCAGCGTATTACTATTGCGCCGCAAGGCCCGGAATTTTCTCGCTTTGTGATGGGGTACTGGCGCCTGATGGACTGGAATATGTCCGCGCGCCAGCTAGTCAGCTTTATTGAAGCGCATCTGGATCTTGGCGTGACCACCGTCGATCACGCCGATATTTACGGTGGATACCAGTGTGAAGCGGCGTTTGGTGAAGCAATGAAACTGGCTCCGCATTTGCGTGAAAAAATGCAGATTGTGACCAAATGCGGGATCGCGACGACGGCGCGCGCGGAAAATGCGCTGGGCCACTACATCACCGACAGTGCACATATTATTGCCAGTGCGGAAGAGTCGCTGAAGCTGCTGGCGACCGATCATATTGATCTGCTGCTGATCCACCGTCCCGATCCGCTTATGGATGCTGACGATGTCGCCGACGCTTTTAAAAAATTGCACCATAGTGGCAAAGTGCGTCACTTTGGCGTCTCCAACTTCACCCCGGCACAGTTCTCATTGCTGCAATCGCGTCTGTCGTTTACTCTGGCGACCAACCAGGTAGAAATTTCACCAGTACATCAGCCGCTCCTGTTGGATGGTACTTTAGATCAACTGCAACAGCTGCGCATTCGCCCGATGGCCTGGTCCTGTCTCGGCGGTGGTCGCCTGTTTAATGATGATGCTTTCCAGCCTTTACGTAATGAGCTTGCCGTGATTGCTGAAGAGTTGAATGCGCAATCTATTGAGCAGGTGGTATACGCCTGGATTTTACGTCTGCCGTCTCAGCCGCTGCCGATTATTGGCTCAGGAAAAATAGAGCGTGTACGTGCTGCCATTGAGTCTGAGTCGCTGAACATGTCTCGCCAGCAATGGTTCCGCATTCGTAAAGCGGCGCTGGGTTACGACGTACCCTAATCGCGTTTTTGGCGCATCTCCGTTCAAAATTGTGTCACTGGTTTACACTTAACAATCAGACACCTTTTGGACGGAGGTCTTATGAAGCGTTTGAGTTTGGCCATCATCACTCTACTCGCCTGTGCAGGTGCGCAGGCTGCCAATGAAGAAAAAGTGACGATGAATCTGGTCACGTCGCAAGGCGTCGGCCAGGCGATTGGTACGGTCACTATTGCTGAAACCGCAAAGGGGCTGGAGTTTACGCCCGATCTGAAAGCGTTGCCGCCAGGTGAACATGGCTTCCATGTGCATATGAATGGCAGCTGCCAACCCGCGATTAAAGAAGGGAAAGCCTCAGCCGCAGAATCGGCTGGTGGCCATTATGATCCGCATCAAACCGGTAAACATGAAGGCCCGGAAGGCGCAGGTCATATGGGCGACCTGCCGCTATTGGTGGTGAATAACGAAGGTAACGCCACAACGCCGGTCGTTGCGCCGCGGCTGAAAACGATCGATGAGGTTAAAGGCAAAGCGCTGATGATCCATGTGGGCGGCGATAATATGTCCGATCAACCGAAACCGCTTGGCGGTGGCGGAGCGCGCTACGCCTGTGGTGTTATCAAATAATCAACGACTGAGAGTACCCGGCGGCGGCGCCTGTTCGAGTTGTGAAAGCGAGCAGTGTAGCCGCCAGACCAGTGCCGACAGTTCCTGCGCAGCGGGTTGATGATGGTGGGCAAGCGTATCGCAGATGCGCTGTAGCTCATTCAGCGTGGCATTCAGTGGTCGTTGCTGGACGCCACGTTCGCTCATTACATCGCGCAGCAGCGAGATACACACGTCCCTGACGCGAGCCAGCGGATCGGAACGCGCCTCCCAGGTGCGCAGTTGCCACACCACATGCGAGCAGTTCAGTAAAACGACCCCCCAACGTAATAACCAGCGTCGCGCCAGCGCATCCTGACTGTTGCTGAGCTGGCTGACGTGATGATACGTCAGCGATTCAAATTCGTTTTCACTCAGTGATGGATGTCGGCTGAGCTGATCGACAAAATCCCGGCGCAGGGCGCGAATATGGCGGCGACTTTTCCGTGCATCCGATCCGGGGCGCAGAATGGCGAAGGCCAGCCATGACAGCGCCACGCCGGTGATTTTCGCCATATTGTCATTCAGGAAATCAGCAAAATCATATACCGGCGGATTGGTCACCGCGATAAACGAACCCATAAATACAATCAGCTGCCCCCAAAGACCTGCCAGGGCAGGCATTTGTAGCTTCAACAGTTGCATGGTGGCGAGTAGTGGGAAGAGAAAGAGAATAAACTGCCAAAGGTCGGAAATTTGCACCATCAGGCCAAACTTAACTACAAAGCTAAATAGCGACAGTAGAACCAGCGTACGCATCAGCAAAGAAAGCGACTTGAACGGTGTGGCAACGGCGGAATACAGCACACTGCTGATCGCGGCGAGCGTGAGTGCGCCAGAGCCTGATTCCCATTGTGCACCAATGCTCCATGCGCCGATAAGCATCAAAGTGCAGAACGTACGCAACCCGCTCCAGATAGCTTCCGCATTATCGGTATGACGGGCAAGTCCCGGCGTGCGGGCGATATTAATACGCTCGGCGGTAACACCATTTTCCAGTAAATGCAGATAATGACTGCTGCGCAGGTAGAGCCGACAAAAATAACGCAGTCGTTGCCAGAAGGCGACGTGTCGATAGTCGCGGGCATCGACGGGCCGCAGCGGGGCAATAATACATGCGACGGTGTAGCTATTCGCATTGGATTTTATTAGTTCGCTGAGCAACTGCTCGATGATTTCCCGGGTGTTGGACGGGGGATTAGGCCAGTTCAGCAGCATCCTGCGCAGACTGGAAATCACGCTGGTCATCCGTAACTGCTGGTGCAACAGCGAATTGAGCAAAGCATTCTGGCGACGAAAGCGGTAATGACTCCAGAATGCCTGAATACGCAGCAGGTTCATGGTCAGAATCTGCCCGATAACACCTTCATGGGCTGTGCGAATGGCATCCGTGGTTTCTGGTTGCCAGAGTAGACTGGCATGTTCCAGTAAACGTGAATGCATGTTTTTCAATGCAGTCAGTAACGTGGTGCCATCGGAGGTGCTGGGCAGGATCATCATCATCACGCCGCCACACAGGATACCGACGATGACTTCACACACGCGTGCCTGCGCGATATCCCATAACTGCGTAATTTCCACGGTATTGACCATGGGAAACGCAATGATCGCCGCCGTATAACCCGCCAGTTGAAAGGCGTAGGCAACGTTATTGGTGAAGTGCGCGCATGCCCAGGTACAAAAACCGATCCACACTGACATGCTCAGCAAAAACAGCCACGGCTCATTGAGAGTATGACCGGCAATAATCAATGCGGCGGTGGCTCCCAGTAGGCTACCCGCCACGCGACCCAGACTTTTGCTGATAACCCCGCCAACGGTGGGAAAACTAACCACCGCCGCCGAGGTCATCGCCCAGTAGGGCTCGTCCAGATTCAGATAATAAGCAAAAGTTAACGCCAGACACATCGCAATGGTGTTACGCAGCGCATAACGCCACTGTGCCGCTGTGGCTTTAAACCACGGCAAATTGCCTGGTGTCAGGCGGGGCTGTTTCATTTACGCTGGCCGATGGATACGCTGCAGGTTGTACCTGACACAAGCGTGACCTCCCGCGGCAAGGCGTCGAATTCGATGCGTACCGGGACACGCTGCGCCAGACGCACCCACGGCACGTTGGGTTTGATGTCGGGAATCAGGCCGGAATCACTTTCCACACTTTGATCGTAGATGGCACGGCCAATACTGGAAACGTGACCCTGTAACTTTATATTGCCACTGTAGAGCGTAATCGTCGCAGGTGCGCCTTCTCGAATATGGCGCAATTTGGTTTCTTCAAAATACCCCATCACATAAAAAGAGTGACTGTCGACAAGGGCAAACAGGGGCTTACCGGTTGAAGCGTAATCACCGGTACGGGTAGACAGGTTTGTGACCCAGCCCGCCACGGGGGATTTGACCACCGTTTGCGTCAGTTGCCACTGGGCCTGGCGCAGACTGGCTTCTGCTGCTTCAACGCTTGCCTGCATGGCTTTCACGTTGAGATTTGCGGTATCCAGATCCTCGGCTGAGATGTAATTTTGCGATAAATGACGGCGGCGGTTGGCTTCGTTATTGGCTTTCGCCAGGTCAGACTGCGCTTTTGCCAGTTGCGCTTGCGCATTCAGTTCAGCAATGTGAAATGGCGTCTTGTCGATAATAAAAAGGACATCGCCTTTATTCACAAACTGGTTATCTTTTACATAGAGTTCGCTAATGCTGCCTGACACCTGCGGCGTGATGCTGACCTGCTCAGCACGTACTTTGCCATCACGTGTCCAGGGCGATTGCATATAGTAATTCCACATCCACCATCCGGCGAAAACTGCGATTGCAGCGACTATAATAGTGGAGAAGTATTTAACGGTTTTAAGCGACATAATCACCACGCTATCAGCATAACAAAGGCCAGACATACGCAAAGCGTAAAGAGTGACAGATCCATTAGCAGGGGATGCCAGATTTCGCCGGAGTAAATCCAGTCGCGCAGCAGGCGATGAACAACCAGCCAGAGAATAAATCCTGCTACAATCGCCTTGAAAACAGGAGGAAAGTAGACAGATGCGCCGATCATTAAATCTTGTAGGGGCAATCCTGTTGCATTAAACATAAACTTCACGGGCAAAATCCTTGACGGAAGAGAGCATTGCTATAGGTTTAGCAAAAAAGAGACAATGAGTCTCCGTAACGCATAATGTCTGAAAAAATGTCAGCCGGTAAGCAAATTTGGCAATACATTTGTTTTGGGAATACAAATGCTGCACACTATTCTAAAATCAGCACAATAACTTAGCAAGCTAATTATAAGGAGATGAAATTGGAATCGCCATTAGGTTCTGATCTGGCACGGTTGGTGCGCATTTGGCGTGCTCTGATTGACCATCGCCTGAAACCTCTGGAGTTGACGCAGACGCATTGGGTTACGCTGCACAACATTCATCAGTTGCCGCCGGATCAATCGCAGATTCAGTTGGCTAAAGCGATTGGCATCGAGCAGCCTTCGCTGGTACGTACGCTTGACCAGTTGGAAGAAAAGGGACTCATTTCACGACAGACTTGCGCCAGCGATCGTCGAGCTAAGAGAATTAAACTGACAGAGAAGGCTGAGCCGCTGATCGCTGATATGGAAGCGGTGATCAACAAAACACGTGGAGAAATTCTGGAAGGGATTTCAGCTGAGGAAATTGATCTGCTGATTAAGCTGGTTGCCAAACTCGAACACAATATTATTGAACTGCAGTCACAAGGTTGAAACGATAAGTTACGTGTGGCCAGAGCCTGACCACACGTGAATTCGATTAGCGTGGAGACACGGTAACCTGGCTGCCGTTGTTAGCCATAACAACGCGCTGGCCGGCTGAAAACTTGGTCGCACCCTGTTTCTGAACCACCATGATGGTATTACCATCATCCTTACGGATTTCCAGTTCCACACCCTGGGTTTTATTCATCGCACCTTGTACGCCTTGACCCGCTACGCCACCGGCAACTGCACCTGCCGCTGTGGCTAATGAACGACCCGTACCGCCGCCGACGGTGTTACCAAGGAACCCGCCGAGTACCGCACCACCAATAGCACCAATCACGTTTGCGTCATCGCCACCCTGGATTTGCACCGGACGAACATGAACAATCGTACCGTAGGTAACGTTCTGAACTTGTTTCGCTTCGGATGCGGTATATACGTCGCCTGAAAGGCTGTCATTGTTAACGCAACCCGCTAAAGATACGCCCATTAATGAAACAATCAGCACACGTTTAATCATTTACAAATCTCCTTTGTCACCACGAAACGCTAATAAAGCACCTTTCATGGCTAAATTATATGGCATTTGTGAGCCTAAGGTCACATGTTCTACTGGAACAATATGAAAATCTTAACCGAAATCGGATCAACCGAGTATAAACGAATCATTCATGTAATTGATGTAATTAAACGATCATTGTAATGATTAGCCACCAAAAATCATTAAGGAAGCATGGCATTAGTCGACACTTTATGGTTGAGTGTCAAGGCTAATTTGCTTAAAAGGATGACCTATGAAATCGGGCCGTTTTATCGGTGTAATGTCTGGAACCAGCCTTGATGGCGTCGATGTTGTGCTGGCGACAATAGATGAAACGATGGTTGCGCAGCAGGCGAGTCTGACCTGGCCCATCCCCATTCATGTTAAACAAGCGATTCTGGATATCTGCCAGGGGCAGCAGCTTACACTTTCTCAGTTTGGTCAGTTAGATGCACAGCTCGGTTATCTATTTGCTGAGGCGGTGAATGCGCTGTTGGCGCAAGAAAAATTGAAACCGCAGGATATCGTTGCGATTGGTTGCCACGGGCAAACCGTGTGGCATGAACCGAACGGTGCTGCGCCGCACACGCTGCAAATTGGTGATAACAACCAGATTGTCGCGCGTACCGGGATAACCGTAGTCGGCGATTTTCGTCGACGTGATATCGCCCTCGGCGGGCAGGGTGCACCGCTCGTTCCCGCGTTTCACCAGGCACTTCTGGCACATCCAACGGAACGGCGAATGGTGTTAAACATCGGCGGAATTGCCAATCTGTCTCTGCTTATTCCGCAACAACCCGTTCGCGGATACGACACCGGGCCGGGCAATATGCTGATGGATGCATGGATCTGGCGGCAATGTGGCCAGCCCTACGACAAAGATGCGCAGTGGGCCATTTCAGGAACGGTGATCCTGCCGTTGCTGCAGAATATGCTTAACGACCCTTATTTTTCCGCGCCTGCGCCGAAAAGCACCGGCCGTGAGTATTTTAATTACGGCTGGATAGAGCGTCATCTGGCGCAGTTTCCGGGAATTAGCCCACGAGATGTACAGGCGACGCTTGCCGAACTGACGGCAGTAACCATTTCAGAGCAGGTCTTGTTAAGCGGCGGCTGTGATCGACTCATGGTTTGCGGTGGAGGAAGCCGTAATCCACTGCTGATGATGCGTCTGGCGGCATTATTACCGGGTACAGAGGTTACCTCTACTGATGAAGCCGGGATCAGCGGTGATGATATGGAAGCGTTAGCCTTTGCCTGGCTTGCGTGGCGAACGCTGGCCGGATTACCGGGAAATTTACCGTCTGTGACGGGGGCGTCAGAGCCGAGTGTTTTAGGGGCAATTTATCCTGCCAATCCACGAACTCAGAGTTAACTGAAATTATTCAGCGCGGTGTGCCGGTAAACTAAGGATATTAGGGAGGGTGCCATTACCCTCCAGGACCAGGAAAGTCTTCAGGATATGGCTATGAAAAAACTGTTGTTAGTGTGTCTGCCCGTACTGCTTAGCGGTTGTAGTGTGTACAACCAATTTGTCGAGCGTATGCAAACGGATACGCTTGAATACCGCTGCGACGAAAAACCGCTGACGGTGAAGCTGAACAATACCCGCCAGACGGCAAGCTTTGTTTATGATAATCAGCTATTGAACCTCAAACAGGGCGTGTCGGCATCAGGTGCACGTTATACCGATGGTATCTACGTATTTTGGTCTAAAGGCGACGAGGCAACGGTCTATAAACGAGACAGAATTGTGCTAAATAACTGTCAGTTACAGAACCCGAAGCGTTGAGATTTTCACCTGGGCGGCGCACAATAGCGTCACCCACTGACAATCCGTAGCCCAACATCATGTCTGATAACGACGAATTGCAGCAAATCGCGCATCTGCGCCGTGAATACACGAAAGGCGGTCTTCGCCGCCGCGATCTTCCCGCCGAACCCCTTGCGCTGTTTGAGCGCTGGCTGGGGCAAGCCTGTGATGCCAAACTGGCCGATCCCACCGCAATGGTCGTTGCGACCGTCGATGAAAATGGTCAGCCGTATCAGCGTATCGTGTTACTCAAGCATTATGATGACAAAGGGCTGGTGTTCTATACCAACCTTGGTAGCCGTAAGGCGCATCAGATCGAGAAAAATCCACGCATCAGCCTTTTATTTCCCTGGCATACGCTGGAACGGCAGGTGATGGTGATCGGCAAGGCAGAGCGTCTTTCCACACTCGAAGTGGTGAAATACTTCCACAGTCGCCCACGCGATAGTCAGATTGGCGCCTGGGTCTCAAAACAATCCAGTCGAATCTCCGCGCGCGGTATTCTCGAAAGCAAATTCCTCGAACTGAAGCAGAAGTTTCAGCAAGGGGAAGTTCCTCTGCCCAGTTTCTGGGGCGGCTTTCGCGTGAGTATTGAACAAATGGAGTTCTGGCAGGGCGGTGAAAACCGTCTGCACGATCGTTTTTTATACCAACGCGAAGATAACGCGTGGAAAATTGATCGCCTGGCCCCCTAAAGATGCAAATTTCTTGTTTTAAGCGCTGGTGCTGATCAATCCGGCGCTTTATTCTATGTTTCTTTCGCATCAGGCGAAAAGTCGTGTACCGGCAAAGGTGCAGTCGTTTTATACATGGAGATTTTGATGGCAAGCAGTAACTTGATTAAACAATTGCAAGAGCGGGGGCTGGTGGCCCAGGTGACGGACGAGGAAGCGTTAGCAGAGCGACTGGCGCAAGGCCCGATCGCGCTCTATTGCGGCTTCGATCCTACCGCTGACAGCTTGCATTTGGGGCATCTGGTTCCATTGTTATGCCTGAAACGCTTCCAGCAGGCAGGCCATAAGCCTGTTGCACTGGTAGGTGGCGCAACCGGTCTGATTGGTGACCCGAGCTTTAAAGCCGCCGAGCGTAAACTGAATACCGAAGACACTGTGCAGGAGTGGGTGGATAAAATCCGCAAACAGGTTGCACCGTTCCTCGATTTCGACTGTGGCGACAACTCGGCGATTGCTGCGAACAACTACGACTGGTTTGGCGGTATGAACGTACTGACTTTCCTGCGTGATATCGGCAAACACTTCTCCGTTAACCAGATGATCAACAAAGAAGCGGTTAAGCAGCGTCTGAACCGTGACGATCAGGGGATCTCCTTTACCGAGTTTTCTTACAACCTGCTGCAGGGTTATGACTTTGCCTGCCTGAACAAACTGCACGGCGTGGCACTGCAGATTGGTGGTTCTGACCAGTGGGGTAACATTACTTCGGGTATCGATTTAACCCGTCGTTTGCACCAGAATCAGGTGTTTGGTCTGACCGTTCCGCTGATCACTAAAGCTGATGGCACCAAATTCGGTAAGACGGAAGGCGGCGCAGTGTGGCTGGATCCGAAGAAAACCAGTCCGTACAAATTCTACCAGTTCTGGATCAACACCGCCGATGCGGACGTTTATCGCTTCCTGAAATTCTTCACTTTCATGGACATTGAAGAAATCAATGCGCTGGAAGAAGAAGATAAAAACAGCGGTAAAGCGCCGCGTGCCCAGTATGTTCTGGCCGAACAGGTTACGCGTCTGGTTCACGGTGAAGAAGGTCTGGTCGCGGCAAAACGCATTACCGAAAGCTTGTTCAACGGCAATCTCAGCGATTTGAGTGAAGCAGATTTCGAACAGCTGGCGCAGGATGGCGTGCCGATGATCGAGATGGACAAAGGTGCCGATTTGATGCAGGCGCTGGTGGACTCCGAGCTGCAACCTTCTCGCGGTCAGGCACGTAAGACTATTGCGTCAAACGCGGTAACCATCAACGGTGAGAAGCAGTCCGATCCGGAATATTTCTTCCAGGATAGTGATATCCTGTTCGGGCGCTATACCTTACTGCGCCGTGGCAAGAAGAACTATTGTCTGATTTGCTGGAAGTAAGATTGAGTTAGCAGGGGCGTGGGAAACTACGCCCCTTTATTTTTTCAGGGTTGTGGTAAGTAAAATGAAGAATATCCTCGCCATCCAGTCCCACGTTGTTTTTGGTCATGCGGGCAACAGTGCAGCAGAATTTCCGATGCGTCGTCTTGGCGCAAATGTCTGGCCGCTGAATACCGTTCAGTTTTCAAACCACACGCAGTATGGCAAATGGACCGGTTGCGTTATGCCGCCGAGCCACCTGACTGAAATTGTTCAGGGCATTGCTGATATTGATAAACTCCAGACCTGTGACGCAGTACTGAGCGGCTATCTTGGCTCAGCAGAACAGGGCGAGCATATTCTGGGTATTGTACGCAAGGTAAAAGCGGCAAACCCGCAGGCAAAATACTTTTGCGATCCGGTGATGGGACACCCTGAAAAGGGGTGTATTGTTGCACCCGGAGTGGCGGAATTTCATGTACGCCATGCGCTTCCGGCCAGTGACATTATTGCCCCAAATCTGGTTGAGCTCGAAATTCTGTGCGAGCATGCGGTGAACAATGTCGACGAGGCCGTTGCAGCAGCGCGTGAACTGATCGCTCAGGGACCTGAAATTGTACTGGTGAAGCATCTGGCACGCGCAGGTATCAGCACCGACCGTTTCGAGATGCTGCTGGTCACCGCTGAACAGGCGTGGCATATCAGTCGTCCGTTAGTCGATTTTGGCGCACGTCAACCGGTTGGTGTGGGTGATGTGACGAGTGGCTTGTTGCTGGTGAAACTGCTGCAGGGCGCATCTTTACAGCAGGCGCTTGAGCATGTGACTGCGGCGGTGTACGAAGTGATGATTGCCACTAAAAATATGCACGAGTATGAGCTGCAGGTTGTGGCCGCACAGGATCGTATCGCCAAGCCTGAACACTACTTTAGTGCAACTCAGCTGTAATTAATGCCCGATGGCGCTCACGCTTATCGGGCATATTTTAGCTGTAGGCCGGGTAAGTGCCACCCGGCAACAACTATTAATTTAACCCTTCTGCTTTCAGCGCTGCGGCAACCGCCGGGCGTTCAGCCATTCGCGCCATATAGGCATCAATATTACTTAATCCTGCCATATTCAGCTTAACCGCATAGGCCCAACGCAGTACGGTAAACAGATAGGCATCGGCGATGCTGAAGCGCGGGCCGCAGATCCATTGGTTATCTTTCAGCGAGTCGTTCACATACTGCATTTTTTTCTCCAGCAGCGCGCGAACGGTTGGCTTGAAGTCTTCCGGCGTATCGGGACGGAACAGTGGCGTAAAGCCTTTATGCAGTTCAGTCGCAATGTAGTTAAGCCATTCGATGGTTTTGTAACGGGAGAGGCTGCTGGTAGGGGCAAGGAGCTGGCGGTCTGGCACGCTGTCCGCCAGGTATTGCATGATGGCGACACCTTCGGTAAGTAGCGTCCCGTCATCCAGCAACAGTGCGGGAACTTGCCCTTTTGGGTTTACCGCGAAAAAATCATCGCCATTTTCCAGACGTTTCTTCATCAGATCAACACCATCCAGCGTGAAATCTTTACCGCTCTCACGAAGTGTGATGTGGGAAGCGAGAGAACAAGCGCCCGGTTTGTAGAACAGTTTCATCGGTAACTCCTTTTGGCTGAGGTATATCGTATGGTAGTGCTACCTCAGGCAAAAAAAAAGCCGCTAACAACAGTTAGCGGCCTGAAAATGAGTTTCCCTGAGAATTACGCTGTCGCGGCCTTAGAGGCTTTCTCATTGACGTCATCGTCCTGAGTCATACGGTTCAGTTTCGGAGCCGTCAGCAGCATCAGAACAGCGATAACAGCCGTTGCGACACCAATCTGCAGGAACACACGACCGTAGACTTCAAGGGACATCAGCGGGTCAGTCACGTTCTCTGGTACAGCCATCATGTTAGCTACGTAGCCACCGATGATGTTTGCACCGGCAGTGGTCAGGAACCAGCTACCCATGATGAAGCCCATCAGGCGTTGCGGAACCAACTGTGCCACCATTGCCAGACCCAGACCGGAGATCATCAGCTCACCGATACTTTGCAGACCGTAGCAGATAATCAGCCAGTTAACGGAAACGATGCCTGCATCGGTAGCGAATTTCGCGCCCAGCGGCAGGATCAGGAATGCACCGGAACACAGCACCATACCAATCGCAAACTTGGTCGGCATCGGCAGGGTATCGCCCATCTTGTTATAGATAGCAGCGAGGATTGGGCTACCAATGATGATCCAGAACGGGTTCAGTGCCTGGTACTGTTCAGGTTCGAAAGCAATGCCAAGAATAGAGTGCTCAACGTTACGAATCGCAAAGAAGTTCAGTGAGGTCGGCATCTGGCTGTACAGCACGAAGAAGATAATCGCTTCCAGCATCAGGATGAAGGCGACGATCATTTTACGACGCGCAGCACCGTGCATGGTGAAGGCTTCTTTACCGAAGATGAACACGATACCCAGCGCAATGACACCCAGAACCATACGTGCGATCTGCTGGTTGTGCAGCAACCAGGTTGCAATCGCGATCAGTACCACAACGCCAGCAATGGTCAGCAGCAGGTTACGGAAGTTGATCGGTTCAAAGTCAGGTTTAGAACCATACTGTTTAACCCAGCGCTGACAGAATGCGAAGTTAACAACGGTAATCAGCATACCCACGACGCTCAGAGCGAACGCGGTGCTCCAGCCGTAGCGCGCAGCCAACCACGGTGTTGCCAGCATAGAGAAGAATGAACCGATGTTGACGGACATGTAGTACATGGTAAATGCACCATCAAGACGCGGGTCATCTTTGGCATAGCAGGTAGAGAGCAGGGAGGATGGGTTTGCTTTAAACAGGCCGTTACCGACCGCGATGGCCGCCATGCCCATATAAACGATACCCGCATCGTGACCGGACCATGCTACCAACGCATAACCGATGGCCAGCACAACGGCACCCAGCATAATGACACGTTTTGTTCCCAGAACTTTGTCACCTAACCAGCCGCCAATGGCAACCAGACCGTACACCAGGGCGCTAAAGGACGAGAAAAGGGTGATGGAATCCGCTTCTGACATACCCAGCTGTTTAACCAGGTAGACGGCCATAATCCCTTGCAGGCCGTAATAACCAAAACGTTCCCACAGCTCAATAGAGAAAATGAGATAGAACGCTTTTGGTTGTTTGAAGGCGTTTAAACTTACGCTTTCTGTTGGTTTATTGTTTGCAGTAGACACTTTTACCTCTTTTTTTACATCCCATATCAACGGGGGTGTTCAGGTACGTGATGAGTCAAGTTCATCCGTCCGATTGTTATAGTGGGAGGGGAAACGGCAAGTAATGTTCACTATCTTGACCATTCAGACAAGTGGTTTGTAATAATCTGTTACATATATCATGACTGGTGAAATCGTCGGGGCTGTGAAATGTTATCTAGCGTTAAATTTCTTCATTTCTAAAATGGCAGATTTTTACACTGTTTAATCACCGCCATAACCGCAATGTGGCGATATGTTCTGCTATTTAAGGTTGAATCCAGTGATATAGGCCATTATCTGAAAAATAGGCAGTGTAATGTTTTGTTTAGAAACTGTGCAGTTGGGTCATCTAATTGTCACCTTAACTAAAAAATAAAAATTTATTAACATTGTGTTAGCTGGATGATCTGGATCACGTATAGATAGAAATTTCTTTTGCTAAAAAAACGATTAACCTGCTCAGGTGTTAATTAACAAGAATATTGCATTAGATATGAGCAATTGAATGGCATCATTGTCGGGAAAATAAACGCAGGGGAGTGCATAACTAATCGTTATGTATGTAAGGGGCGAGGAGGATGCCCCGGCAGCATTAGATATCGACTTTCTCTTTGAATTCGCAGAGATCTTCAATAATACAGGAACCACAGCGCGGCTTTCTGGCGATGCAGGTGTAGCGACCATGAAGAATTAACCAGTGATGGCAATCGACTTTAAATTCACTGGGTACGACTTTCAGCAGCTTCTCTTCAACCTGCTCGACGTTTTTACCCGGGGCGAATTGCGTGCGATTACAGACGCGAAAAATGTGGGTATCTACAGCGATAGTGGGCCAGCCAAAGGCGGTATTTAACACCACATTAGCCGTCTTTCGCCCAACGCCGGGGAGAGCTTCTAACGCCGCACGGTCTTCTGGCACTTCACCATTATGTTGTTCCAGCAGAATGCGGCAGGTTTTAATTACGTTTTCCGCTTTGCTGTTAAACAAACCGATTGTCTTGATGTAGGACTTAACACCTTCAACACCGAGCTCCAGCATCGCAGCCGGCGTATTGGCGACGGGGTATAGCTTAGCTGTCGCTTTATTGACGCTGACATCGGTCGCTTGTGCGGAGAGCAAGACCGAAATCAACAGTTCAAACGGCGATGTAAAATTGAGCTCGGTTGTCGGATGCGGGTTGTTATCCCGCAGACGCGTCAGTATTTCCAGACGTTTTGCTTTGTTCATTACGCATTCCCTGTTTCACCCGCGGGACTGTCCACGACAGCCGCCTCGGCACGACGTTTCTTCATTTTCTCATCAATCAGATACTTCACTGCCAGCATCAGACCCAGGCCAATAAACGCGCCCGGTGGCAGCATGGCCAGCAGAAACGGCGTATCAGTATGGAAGATCTCAACGCGCAAGACTTTGGCCCAGCTACCCAACAAACCGTCTGCACCATCAAACAGTGTACCGTTACCAATTATTTCACGCAGCGAGCCCAGAACAAACATAGCACCTGTTGCGCCCATGCCGATGGAGAAACCATCAAGTGCGGATAACGCAGGGCCCTTTTTGGCGGCGAAGGCTTCTGCACGGCCAACAACAATGCAGTTGGTTACAATCAGCGGGATGAAGATGCCCAGAGACTGATACAGGCCGAAGGCGTAGGCATTGATCAACATCTGTACCGCACTCACCACGGAGGCGATAATCATGACATAAATCGGAATACGAATTTCTGGCGGTGTCCAGCGGCGAAGGGCTGAAATCGTCAGGTTGGTCAGCGTCAGGACGAGCGTAGTCGCAAGTCCAAGACCCAGCGCGTTAGTTGCGGTAGAAGTGACGGCCAACAGCGGACACATCCCAAGTAGTTGCACAAGCGCGGAGTTATTTTTCCATAACCCCTGGACAATCACGTCTTTAATTTCGCTCATGGTTATTCTCCACAGGCGCTAAGTTGAGGGAGTTGCGCAGGCAGCGTCTGCGCATACAGGCCGGCACGTTTAACCGCGTTAACCACCGCACGTGGTGTAATGGTTGCGCCAGTAAACTGGTCAAAGTCGCCGCCATCTTTTTTCACTGCCCAGTGAGAGGTGTTATCCGCAGAAATTGTTTTACCGCTAAAATGGGTGATCCAGTCGGACAGTCGCAGTTCGATTTTATCGCCCAGCCCAGGTGTTTCATGGTGTTCGGTAACCCGCGTACCCAACACGGTACCCGTGAAATCGACACCCACCAGCAGTTGAATCGCCCCGGAATAACCATCTGGCGCCGTAGCTTCAAGAATCGCAGCAACAGGACGATCGTCCTGGCGGGCAATATATACACGGTGCGTACCTTTGCCTAACGCTGGCGCATTGACCAGATAACAACTTTCAGACAAGTTATTATTGTAGCGATCGCCAGGCAGAACCTGATCGAACAGCGTTTTTTGCTGTATCGCGGCCTGTTCATCAATGGTTGACTTGGTTAATTGATTGATTGCTGCGGTTAACCCCGTTGAGCCCGCAGCAAACAGCGCTAGCGTAATACCGTGTTTACGAATCGTTTTCAGCATATCTAGTCCTTAGCGATGTCCGTACACGCGAGGGCGGGTGTAATAATCAATCAGGGGAACCGTGATATTTGCCAGCAACACGGCAAAAGCCACGCCATCAGGATAACCACCAAAACTACGTATCAACCACACTAACAGGCCCGCAAGCGCGCCAAAAATCAGACGACCACGGTTGGTTGTTGATGCTGTAACGGGATCGGTAAGAATAAAGAACGCACCTAACATCGTCGCGCCGGAAAGCAAATGCAACTGAGGCGATGCCAGTGAGTCTGGCGAAAAAATCCAACCTAAAGTGGCGCAAACGGCGAGCGACAGCAGGAAGCTAACCGGGATATGCCAGCGAATCGCTTTTTGCCATAACAGCACGATGCCACCAACCAGCCAGGCAAGGTTCACCCACTGCCAGCCAGCGCCTGCCAGCATGCCGCTGTAGATCGGGTATTGCATCACCTGCTCAACGGTACGTCCGGCATGCAGGGATGTCTTAAAAGTATCAAGAGGTGTTGCCTGACTGATACCATCGATACCCATACGCAGCGAATTCATATCACCTCCGCTGGCGGTATGCCCGTTAAAGATAACGTTCAGGGCGTCAAAGAAACCAGGCACCGTGGCCGCAATTTCATGCGGCGGCAGCCAACTGGTCATCTGTACCGGAAATGAGATGAGCAGCACGACATAACCAATCATGGCAGGGTTAAACGGGTTCTGCCCGAGCCCGCCATACAGGTGTTTCGCAATGATAACCGCAAATACCGTGCCTAATACCACCATCCACCATGGCGCGAGGGGCGGAATACTGACGGCCAAAAGCAACCCAGTGAGTAGCGCAGAGTTGTCTTTTAAAATTGCCACAATGGGTTGTTTACGCAGTTTAAGCACACCCGCTTCGGCAGCAATAGCGCTGATGGCAGCGAGAACGATCTGGAACAACGTGCCCCAGCCGAAGAACCACAGCTGAGCGGCGATCCCCGGCAATGCAGCAAGTAACACCAGCATCATGATACGCGATGTCTGGCGCTGGTTATGGGTATAAGGGGAGCTTGCTATTCTGAATACCATTTATTCCTCGTTTACAACCTGCTGCTGTGCGGCTTTCTTTGCCTGAGCGCGTGCGATGGCGGCCGCGACGGCGGCTTTACGTGGATCAACCGGCTCGGCTGTTTCTGTTACCGCTTCTTGTTCAAGCTTGCGGGCTTTGGCGCGGGCGATTGCCGCTTCCACGGCAGCTTTACGCGGATCAACCGGTTCGGTTGTTTCTGTTACCGCCTGCTGCTCGAGCTTGCGAGCTTTGGCGCGGGCGATTGCCGCTTCCACGGCAGCTTTACGCGGATCAACCGGTTCGACTGTTTCTGTTACCGCTGCTTGTTCAAGTTTGCGGGCTTTGGCGCGAGCGATTGCTGCTTCCACGGCGGCTTTACGTGGGTCAACCGGCTCGGCCGTTTCTGTTACCGCTTCTTGCTCAAGCTTGCGGGCTTTGGCGCGGGCAATTGCCGCTTCCACGGCAGCTTTACGCGGGTCTGTACCCGTGCTGCTGCCTTCACTTTGCGGCGGATTTTCCTTACGGGAAGCACGAGCTTGCGCCTTACGCGCCTCGCGTGCTGCAATCACGGCGCTATTGTCAGGTTTTTCACCTGCCTGAATGACCACCGGTTGCAGTGCCTGAGCCTGCTTTTCTTTTACGCGAGCCAGCGCGGCGGCAATGGCATCATGATCTTTGGCCGCCGGCTGAGCAGCGGCGCTCTTATGGCGTTCAAGACGTGCCGCTTTTTCACGTTCAAGGCGCGCCTGTCGGGCTTCAAACCGAGCTTTTGCTTCTGCGGCGCGCTTTTCTTCCTGACTAATGGCGTAAATCTCGGCTTTTTCCTGACGGAAATACTGTACCAGTGGAATATTGCTTGGGCATACCCAGGCGCAGGCACCGCATTCAATACAGTCGGCGATATTGTGGGCCGTCGCTTTGTCGTGCTGTTGCCCTTTACTGAACCAGTAAAGCTGTTGTGGCAGGAGATCGGCCGGACAGGCATCGGCGCATGCGCTACAGCGAATGCAGCCTTTCTCTTCTGGCGTTTCACCCATTTCACTGGCAGAGGGGGCCAGAAGACAGTTGGTTATCTTCACCACCGGGACATCCAGCCACGGCAGCGTAAAGCCCATCAGCGGCCCGCCCATAATCACCATCTGGTCGGCGGAAGGGCAGAAGCCCGCGTCGTTGAGCAGATGACGAACCGGCGTACCTAAACGCGCCCAGACGTTGCCCGGACGACTGACTGCTTCACCGGTTAGCGTCACGACACGTTCGGTGATCGGCTCTCCGTCGATTACTGCACGTTTAATTGCATAGGCGGTTCCGACGTTTTGCATCAATACGCCGATATCAGAGGAGCGTCCGCCGTGGGGAACCTGCTTGCCGGTCAGGATTTGTGTTAACTGCTTGGCCCCGCCGGATGGGTACTTGGTGGGGATCACGCGTAGGCTAATGTCGTGTGAATCAGCCAGCACCGCGCGCAGCATAGATATTGCCTGCGGTTTGTTATCTTCGATACCCAGGAGGATCTCGCGTGGCTGAAGAATGTGCGCCAGGATGCGGATACCTTCGACGACCTGAGCGGCACAGTCCTGCATCAGGCGGTCATCTGCCGTAATGTACGGCTCGCATTCGGCGGCGTTAATGATCAGCGTTTCAATTTTATCTCCGCCGCCCTGCAGTTTAACGCCGGTGGGAAAACCTGCGCCACCCAGCCCGGCGACGCCGTACTGATGAATACGCGCAATCAGCTCTTCCCGGCTGTGGGAGCGATAATCGGTCCAGCCGTCTCGCTCAATCCAGCGATCTTCGCCATCGGCGTCTATGATGACGCTCAACTCAGCCAGTGCCGAAGGATGCGCGGTGGAGTGCGGGGCAATGGCAACAACGGTGCCTGATGTTGGCGCATGGACTGGAAGCATTCTGCCACGTCCGCGGGTTAAGGGCTGACCACGCAGCACGGTGTCACCCACG
This sequence comes from Citrobacter sp. Cpo061, assembly GCF_030332845.1. Taxonomy (NCBI): domain Bacteria; kingdom Pseudomonadati; phylum Pseudomonadota; class Gammaproteobacteria; order Enterobacterales; family Enterobacteriaceae; genus Citrobacter; species Citrobacter sp. Cpo061. The sequence goes on along the minus strand of NZ_JAOWHB010000036.1, from coordinate 407,855 downwards.
TTTACGCACAGTTCACCCTCCGCACCAATATGTTGTTTCAGCGGAATAACGAAACGCGGCGCCAGCGGAACCTGTCGCAACGGCGTTCCGTTTGACTGGGTTTTCATTTCTGGTGGATGAATGCCGCCATCAAAGTCCCAGATTTTATTTTTTCTGAATGCAGAGAATAACTTAAACATGTTGTTCCACGGGAATGATGCGCACAGGGATGGTGTTTAAATCCCATTTCCAGCTATCGGGTGTCTCGGCTACCGGGCGTAATTCAATACATTGCGTCGGGCACGGGTCAACGCACAGGTTGCACCCGGTGCAGAGATCGCTCATTACCGTGTGCATGGCGCGGGTCGCGCCCACGATGGCATCGACCGGGCAGGCCTGAATACACTTAGTGCACCCAATACAGTTATTTTCATCAATGACCGCCAGCATTCGCACCGGCGTAACGTCTTGTTCATCGCCATCAATAGGCTGCGGATCGACATTCAGCAGGGCGGCAATTTTTAACATCACCGCTTCGCCGCCGGGGGCGCAACGGTTAATTTTTTCACCCTGAGACCCGATCGCTTCAGCATAAGGATGACAGCCCGGATAGCCGCACTGGCCACACTGGCTTTGCGGGAGAATTTCATCAATTTTCTCCACGACCGGATCATCTTCAACGGCAAAACGTCGTGAGGCGTATCCCAAAATAGCGCCGAACGCCAGACCCAGTAGACTCACTGCGGCAACGGCAATCCAGATAGCATTCATTACAACTTCACCAAACCACTAAAGCCCATAAAGGCCAATGACATTAAACCAGCGGTAATCAGCGCAATCGCATTGCCGCGAAACGGCGCTGGGACGTCCGCCACGGCGAGGCGTTCGCGGATCGCGGCGAACAGTACCATCACCAGCGAGAAGCCGACGGCGGCGGAAAAACCGTATAGCGCCGACTGTAAAAAGTTATGGCCGAGGTTGATGTTCAGTAGCGCAACACCTAACACTGCGCAGTTAGTGGTGATCAGCGGTAGAAAGATCCCCAGCAGGCGGTACAGCGCAGGGCTGGTTTTGCGCACAACCATTTCGGTAAACTGCACGACGACGGCGATAACCAGAATAAAAGCCAGCGTGCGCAGATAGATGAGATTGAGCGGAATTAGGATCCAGGTATCAATCAGCCAAGCGCAGATGGATGCCAGTGTCATGACAAACGTCGTGGCAAGGCCCATACCCATTGCGGTTTCCAGTTTTTTGGAAACGCCCATAAACGGGCAAAGGCCCAGAAACTTCACCAGTACAAAGTTATTGACCAGTACAGTTCCGACAAACAGCAGCAGGTAATCAGTCATTTTTCGGCCTGAAATAAAAAGCCGCCTATTATCTGACAATCTTCAACAGGCGACAACAGGTTAACTGTAGGGTTATTACGGGTTCACAAACGTCGATTTAACGCGCTGCGATCGTTTGAAGTAGGGCACCAACAGTGCTGCAGCCAGTAATGGGAACAGCAGTTGGCGCACGGCAAAAGCGTCTGGGACGGGTGAAAACGCAAACGCTTTAATCGCCAGCAACACGGAGATCAGCAGCCACAGAATATAATGCTTAGGTACACAGGTTCTGCGTTTGAAAAACGCAATCGTCAGCCACAGTGTGTAATACCACATGGCGATCGCGGTAACAAAGGAGACACCCCATAACAGCAAATTGGCCGTACTTTGCTCACCCAGCGTTTTGAAGGTTTGCGGTGTAGCCAGCGCAGTGACATAAAGTAATAACGCCAGCGAAGCGCTCAACAACGCGACTAACAGCCAGGCCAGTGGCCCAAGTAGCCAGCCTCCGATACGTTGTGCCGGTGTCGTAGTCATCTCTTCTCCAGGTTTACGCGCGCAATCAATCATGCCATTCATTTTGGGGCAATTATTATAAAGCTTTTAACGTTGAGCGCTACTTTCTTCTTTATTGCACGTAATGCCAGACTGATTTAGGTACCTGACCAACATCAAACAGACGACCTCCGGAGATAAGCTCCGCACGGCGATGGTCTGCGGCACGGTACATATTGATAATGTCGTTATCATCGGTGAGCGTGTAGTTAAGATGGTCGAACAGTTTTTCCAGACTTTCGAGCGAACTGATTTTGCGGAATTTTAATAAGTAATCCTGAACGGTCATAAATGCAGATCCATATTAATAAAATAATACCAATGGAGTAGAAAATATAAAAATGAACAACGAGCACAGGTAAAAACGCATTTACGTGCAAATGTAAGAAGAGTGTTCATACCTGTGAAAAATCAGGCGCTATGCGCGTCTTGAGCAAGGGTAACGCGCTTAGCGATCGCTGGCAATATGCAGCGGAGCGGGACGCGGCATAATTCGCTTTTTTTGACAGAAAGCGATCTTTTGCCGGCAGACCCTGCAACTACCAATGTTAATTGCCGGGCAATAAAAGGCTGCGGATGCTTATTTCTTCTGCACTGCCGCAACGGGCTCTGGTGGCTGGTAATTGTCAATATGATTGGCAACACCCAGCAGGATCACGGAGACGGCGAGAACAACCCAACCTGTTAATTCAATAAGACGATTCATTACTGATGACATTTGCTTTGATTTATCCATAAACACAGGCTGCAAATGTTACTAATCTCTCATTAATACAGCAAGATGATTGGGAACGATTTCTACCTCTTTTTCGCTGCAAGTTAAGCATAAGTGGCATATGTTTGACTTAAGTTAAAAAACAACCTTTGTAGCGCAAAGGTTATTAAACTATTGAGACGTTGCAAGGTATGGTGTGAAATAGGTCAGTCCTGAATTGAGAGGCAATAACATGAGTGACAACATCCGCGTTGGGCTAATTGGCTATGGTTATGCCAGCAAAACCTTCCATGCCCCACTGATTGTGGGCACGCCGGGTCTGGAACTGGCTGCAGTGTCCAGTAGTGATGAAGCAAAAGTGAAGGCAGACTGGCCTACGGTAACGGTTGTTGCTGAGCCTAAGCATCTTTTTAACGATCCAAATATCGACCTGATTGTGATCCCCACGCCAAACGACACGCACTTCCCGTTAGCGAAAGCAGCGTTGGAAGCGGGCAAACATGTGGTTGTTGATAAGCCCTTTACCGTGACACTGTCACAAGCACGTGAGTTGGATGCGCTGGCACGTAGCCTGGGGCGTGTGTTGTCTGTATTCCATAACCGTCGCTGGGACAGTGATTTTCTGACGCTGAAAGCTCTGCTGGCGGATGGTGTTTTGGGAGAGGTGGCGTATTTCGAGTCCCATTTCGATCGTTTCCGCCCACAGGTTCGTGACCGTTGGCGTGAACAGGGCGGTCCGGGAAGCGGTATCTGGTACGATTTAGCACCGCATCTTTTGGATCAGGCGATTAATCTGTTTGGTTTGCCCGTCAGCCTGACGGTAGACCTGGCCCAGCTGCGTCCGGGCGCGCAGGCGACGGATTACTTCCATGCCATCCTGACGTATCCGCAGCGTCGTGTGATCCTGCATGGCACCATGCTCGCTGCCGCAGAATCGGCCCGTTATATTGTGCACGGATCGCGTGGCAGCTATGTGAAGTATGGTCTTGACCCGCAGGAAGAGCGCCTGAAAAATGGCGAGCGACTTCCACAGGAAGACTGGGGTTATGATATGCGCGATGGCGTATTGACGCGAGTCGAAGGCGAAGAGCAGGTTGAAGAAACCTGGCTGACCGTACCGGGCAACTATCCGGCGTACTATGCTGGCATTCGGGATGCGCTAAACGGCAACGGTGAAAACCCGGTACCGGCGAGACAGGCTATCCAAATTATGGAGCTGATTGAGCTGGGTATAGAATCTGCGAAACATCGTTCGACGCTGTGCCTTGCCTGATTAGGTAAATGGCGCAAGGCGGTACCTTCCTGGCATCGTATCCGGCCTACAATGAAAACCAACGTAGGCCGGATAAGCGTTAGCGCCATCCGGCACTTTACCTGTTACGCTGCGGCGACTTTCTCGCGCAAGGCTCGTTTTTCCTCGTTACTCAGGAATGCCATTTCCAGACCGTTGATTTGCGCCTGGCGGATCTGTTCGGGCGTTAGGCCTGCAGCTGGTGCGGCAATGGTGTACTCGTGAATAATATCCACACCCTGAACAGCCGGGTCGTCCGTATTCAAACTGGCGATAACGCCATGCTCAAGGAACGTTTTCAGCGGATGGTTCGCTAGTGAGGCAACGGTGCTGGTCTGAATGTTTGATGTCAGGCAGGATTCGATGCCGATACGGTGCTCGGCGAGGTAATCCATCAACGCACGATCTTCAACGGCTTTAACGCCGTGACCAATACGCTCAGCGCCTAGCTCTTTAATGGCCTGCCAGATGCTTTCTGGTCCCGCGGCTTCGCCCGCATGTACGGTGATATGCCAGCCGGCGTCGCGTGCCTGGTTGAAGTGAGACAGGAACAGGCTGCCCGGGAACCCCAGTTCGTCACCGGCCAGATCCAGTGCCGTAATATGGTTTCGGTGGGCTAACAGCGCATCCAGTTCCTGCAGACAGGCGGCTTCGCCGAAAGTACGGCTCATAATGCCAATTAAGCGAGCTTCGACGCCAAAGGTCTTGCAGCCCTCGCGTACGCCTGCGATGACGGCTTCAACCACACCTGCAACCGGGAGCTGATGCGCCATCGCCATGTAGCCTGGGGAAAAACGCAGTTCAACATAGTGCAGGCCGTTACGTGCTGCGTCCTCAATATTTTCAAATGCCACGCGACGACACGCATCCAGCGAGGCCAGTACCTTCACGCCCCAGTCGAGCTTGGATAAAAAACTCACTAAATCTGGCTCAGTTGATGTGACTTGCACATGAGGGATCAGCGTTTCCAACGTTTGTGCCGGAAGCGTTAAGTTGAACTGACGGCCCAGATCCAGGATCGTTTGTGCACGGATGTTACCATCAAGGTGGCGATGGACGTCGGTCAGGGGGAGGGAAGTATCAATCATGGTCGCACTCGTGTATTTAGGTAAAGTGCAGGCCATTATACAACAGAAAAATGTACCTCTAAAAACTTTAAAAAAAGCAGTGCAGAGTTCGGGGTTATGGGGAAGCAAGCATCGCCAAATTGTTGACCATGCTGTTAGCGTACCAACAGAGTGGTGTTCCGACTCCCTGATCCTTGAGACCGTATCACGATGCTTTTGCTTGCGGTGGTAAGACGGGCGTAAAATAAGCAATAACGCATTTCCTGCAGCATGTGTGTAATAAGAGGATTTCATTTTTTAAGATTATTTACCTCGTTTTTATTTAATTACTACCTGTCAGTGTTATTTTATTCAGATATTTATTGAGTAACATTGCTAATAGCGAAAAATGGACACTTTCCAGTTTATGAATGTGCTGCGAAGTATGTTATAAAAACACAATAATGACTGAGGGTATTAATAAAGTGAAAAGTGTAAAGCTAATTGTCAGTACAATGTTCTGTGGAAGTTTGCTGCTGGCAACTGTGCCTGCGCATGCGGCGTATAAAGCGGATGAAACGCATGTAATCCAGTTTAAGAAAGGCACCAGTGGCGCAGATATCAAGGGGACAATTACGGGTGATAAAACAAAAGATTATACGTTTGTCGCCAAAAAAGGGCAGACCATGCAAGCAGTTCTGAAAAGCGCCTGGCCTCATCCTTTCATGAGTATTATTGCACCGGGCGAACAATTCATTTTTGATGGCATGATGAGTGGTGACACTTATAAAAATACGCTGCCTGCCAGCGGTAAGTATACCATCAGAATATATCAAAAAGGCGCGGCGAAGGATGAGGGGAAAACCAACGCATTCCAGCTGCACATGAAAATTACCAACTGATCATGAGGAAAAGATCGCCCTGGTGGTGATCTTTTCCTTTGCTATTAAACTTCTTCGCCAGAATAAGCCACAACGCAATTACGGCCTCGGTTTTTTGCCATATACAGGGCGCGGTCTGCGCAATCAGCAAGTTGTTCGGGGGCTGAACGGTTATCAACCGAGGTTACGATACCCAGGCTGATGGTGATGATGCGTGGAAAATCACCTTTAGTCGTCGCCTGAGTTTGTTGTTCTACGTGTTTTCTGATTCGCTCTGCGATGTTAAATGCTGCATCAGCGTTAGTTTCAGGTAGCAAAATAGCAAACTCTTCTCCGCCAATGCGTGCTACGATGTCGTTACGCCGACTCAGTCGCTGCATAATTTCTGACAATTTAATTATCACTCTGTCACCCTGTAAATGTCCCCAGGTGTCATTGACCGACTTAAAGAAATCAATGTCGCAAAAGACAATGCTCAGGGGGTTATGGGGCGCTGTCATTTTAATCTCATTGCTGAGTGCGTTATAAAAATAGCCACGGTTGAAAAGTCGGGTCATCGGGTCGCGGACTGAATTTTCATAGGATAATTCATAGGCCTGACGTGAGGCTTTGTAGCGCTTGAAAATATCAGACATGAGCACGATCATCACGGCCATTGCGCTAAGGCACTCCAGGCCTCTGGCGAGATACCATCCAGCGGAGTCTATATGTGTGTACTTCAGCATAATGATGACACTTAACAGATTGCTCAGAGCAACCAGTGACATACTTACCCAAAACTGTGTTTTTAGCCGGGTTAATTTTGCCCCTAATAAAACAATACAGGTCCACAAGATAATGAGGACATAAATAAAGCTACCACGCCAGGGTCTAAGCCATTCAAACATTTCTGTGTCAACCAACTGAAACGATATTGGCGTAATACGGATGGAGTAGAGGATAGCCATTACCAGATGCAACATGCACCATAAATAAGTGGCGTAAATAACTGTTTTACCGTGCTTTTCTTTTTTATTTTTAAACGTATATAAATAGTATGTTGCAAAAAACAACCCTGTAATTAACATGTTCCTCATAAAGTATAAAACAGCAATGTCATTGTAGATGACACCAGGAAGGCCGTTTTTATAAAAATAAATATAGAGCGCAAGAAATAAGAAAACCCCCGAGAAATAAAACGCGCAGGCCAGGGGTAAAAGATATTTTTTGCGCCGATAACTCATGTAATTCATCGTCATAAAGCACCCCGTCTGAATGTGCAATACACCAGCAAAGGTTGCAATAACCGGGTAAAAAGAGAGGCTATAACGCTGATTACTAAAAGGGATATACCAAAGAAAAATGGATGTTGTTACGGACAGGAGTAAAAAAAAAGTTAAATTCTTTTTGTGAATGTTTATTTGTGTTGTATTCATGATTTTTATGTATATAAAACAGCGCTATATTTCGGCTATCTTCTCAGCTTTGTATCTTGTCTTTTTGATTTTTATTGCTGTTGATTTTGACTGGCAGGAAAAGTCAGGGAGGAATTAGTATTAAAAAAAACGATAAAAAACAGATTTGTTTTTTTATATAAGGAGTTGCGCAATGAGTTCTTCATTGCGCAAGACTATTTAACGTATTGTGCGGATGGCGTTAATCAACCCCTGAACGCCTTTTTCAAGTTTGGAACGTGGACATCCGGCATTGAGGCGCACAAAACCGCGTCCTTCTTCTCCGTATGTGTATCCGGGCATGATGGCGACTTTCTGCTGATGGATGAGTGCATCCTGCAGTGCGTGGTCATCAAGGTTGAGTGGACGCAAGTCAATCCATGCCAGATAGGTGGATTGCGGAACCTGCCAGTTCAGTTCGGGGAATGCGTTATTCAGCTCGTGCGCGATGTAATCCAGGTTACTGGCAAGATATTCCCGCAGCGCATCAAGCCAGCTAGCGCCCTGTTGGTAGGCTGCGATATGTGCGCTAAGCGCGAGCACTGCAGGTGAGGAAAGACCATCCCGAGCCTTTAACGCACTGAGGTAATCGTTGCGACTCTGCTCATCCTCAATAATCCCGTAAGCCCCGGTTAATGCCGGAATATTGAAGCTCTTTGAACCGGAGGTGAACAGCGCCCAACTGTCGCGCGCGACGTTACTCCACGGGATGTGCGGCTGGTCTGCCCATACCATATCCATATGGATCTCATCAGAAATGACTTTTACACCGTGGCGCTGACACAGTTCCGCCATGGTTTCCAGTTCATCGCGCGTCCATACCTTACCGGTTGGGTTGTGCGGGCTGCAAAGCAGGAGAATTTTGCTTTCAGGCCGGGACAGAGCTTTTTCTAGTGCAACCATGTCGCAAAACCAACCGTCAGCGCGTTTTTCAAGTCCGACAGCGCATACCTGACGCTGATTACCTTCAATCGCTTTGTAAAACGCGTCGTAAGCCGGCGTATGAATAACCACCGCATCACCCGCAGAAGACCATTGGCGGATCAGCTCCGATACCATATAGATGACCGAGGGGCCATAAACCAGCGACTGAGGATTGATTTGGGTATTATGACGCGATAGAAACCAGTGGCTAATCGCCGCCAGAAATTCATCATTTTTCCAGCGACTGTAACCCAAAACGCCATGTGACAGGCGCTGAGCCAGCGCCTCCAGAATGCAGGGGGCGGTGGCAAAATCCATATCGGAGATGGTGAACGGCAGCAGGTCGGCTGAACCAAAACGGTCGGCAACGTAATCCCACTGGGTACACCAGGTACCATGCCTGTCCACAACTTTTGAAAAATCAAACATATTGTTGTCCTTAAGCCTGTACGGTGTTCATCAGAACTGCGATCTCGTCTTTCACTGACTGGACCTGCGGACCAATAACAACCTGAAGATTATGCTGATTGAGTTGCACTACGCCAATGGCGCGATTGTCCTTCAGTGCCTGTACGTTCACAAGCGACATATCCTTCACTGACAAGCGCAGACGGGTAATGCAGTTATCAAGGCTGACAATGTTTTCCGCACCGCCCAGCGCCGCCAGAATGGCAGGGACGTTGTAACCGGATTTACCCGGTGCTCCCGCCATGACTTTTTCGATATTGCTGGCAATTTCGACGTCCCGACCCGGGGTCTTGAGATTGAAGCGTGTGATGGCGAAACGGAAGATCACGTAGTACACAGCGAACCAGATTGCAGCCACGACAGGGACCAGATACCACTTGGTAGAGAGTCCGTGCAGAATGCCGAATACCACAAAGTCAATCAGGTTACCGTCCGTGTTACCGATGGTGACGCCTAACACAGCCATCACGGTGAAACCAAGACCGGTCAGCAGGGCGTGGATTACATACAAAACAGGGGCAACGAACAGGAATAAGAACTCGAGTGGTTCGGTTGTACCGCCGATCACGCAGGCAATGAGACCAGAAATTAACAGCCCTTTAATTTTATGACGATTTTCAGGGCGAGCACAGTGGTACATAGCGAGCGCTGCCCCCGGCAAACCCCCGAGGAACGCCGGCATTTTACCCTGCGACAGGAAGCGGGTTGCGCTTTCAGAGAAACCTTGTGTTGTCGGGCAGCTCAGTTGAGCCTGGAAAATAGTCAGTGCGCCGCTCACGCTGTGACCGCAGACTTCCTGCGTGCCGCCAGCTTCGGTGAATCGAATGAGCGCCACCAGAATATGATGCAGACCAAACGGCAGCAGCAGACGTTCACCGGTACCAAACAGCATTGGACCAAATTCGCCCGCGCTGTTGATGATGTGGCCGAGCCCGTTAATGCCCATGGCGAAAACCGGCCAAACCAGGGGAATGACCAGGCCGACCAGTCCCATCACCACCGAAGAGATAATTGGTACAAAGCGGGTACCGCCGAAGAACGCCAGTGCATCCGGCAGGCGAATGTTGTGGAAACGTTCATGCAGCATCCAGACGATGATCCCGGCAATAACAGCGCCGAGGATCCCGGTGTCGATCGACTGGATCCCCAGGATATTCTGTACGTTGTTAGCCTTCAGGATCGCGGCATCGGTGGTAGGCAAGATACCTTTCGCGGTTAACCAGAAGTTGACGGCAAGGTTCATCACCGCATAACCAACAAAACCGGCAAATGCCGCTACGCCTTTGTTCTCGCGGGCCAGGCCGAGAGGTATGGCAATACAGAACATCACCGGTAAGAAGCTAAACGCAAATGAGCCTACTTTGCTCATCCAGGTAAAAATAGCCTGCAGTACCGGATTACCCAATGCTGGAATCAGCGTTAAGACATCATGACTACTTAACGAGCTGCCGATCCCTAACATGATCCCGCAGAATGAGAGCAGAGCCACGGGCAGTATAAAGGTTTTGCCCAACTGCTGGAAAAATTCCCATAACGTAATTTTTGGTGTGGTTCTCGTCGTCATCAAACGACTCCTCGTAAAAGCTAGCTGACTAATGATGGCGAGAAGATAAAACGTTTTACCTAATTTTAGTGCGGTATAAATCACATTATCGAACGATAATAGGGCGTATAAATATATGTGATTGATAAAACGTTTTATCAGTCACGTTATCAGGGAGTTTTCCGTTTTTATGGCTATAGCCAAAAAAATAACCATCCATGATGTTGCGCTGGCCGCGGGCGTTTCGGTTAGTACCGTCTCATTGGTGCTCAGTGGAAAAGGCCGTATTTCATCCGCGACCGGCGAACGGGTGAATGCCGCTATTGAGCAACTGGGGTTTGTGCGTAATCGCCAGGCATCAGCGCTGCGTGGCGGGCAGAGCGGGGTAATTGGTTTGATCGTGCGCGACCTCTCCACCCCGTTTTACGCCGAGTTGACGGCGGGTCTGACGGAAGCTTTAGAAGCGCAGGGGCGCATGGTCTTTTTATTACATGGTGGCAGAGATGGCGAACAGCTGGCGCAGCGTTTCGCTATGCTGCTTAATCAAGGGGTTGATGGTGTGGTGATCGCCGGGGCTGCCGGCAGTAGCGACGACCTACAACAACTGGCCGCCGATAAGGGGATTCCGGTAGTGTTTGCGTCTCGGGCCAGCTACCTGGATGACGTTGACACCGTCAGACCTGACAACATGCAGGCAGCGCAATTGCTGGTTGAACATCTGATACGCCATGGACATCAGCGCATCGCGTGGTTGGGGGGACAGAGTTCTTCATTGACCCGTGCAGAGCGTGTCGGCGGCTATTGTACGACGTTGCTAAAGTATGGTTTACAGTTTCATAGCGACTGGGTGCTGGAGTGCTCATCCAGCCAAAAGCAGGCCGCAGAGGAGGTGACCGCGCTATTACGTCGTAACCCAACGATCAGCGCAGTGGTGTGCTACAACGAAACCATAGCCGTTGGCGCCTGGTTTGGCCTGATGAGAGCAGGGCGTCAGAGTGGTGAAATTGGCGTAGATCGCTACTTCGAACAGCAGGTCTCGTTAGCTGGATTTGCCGATGTAGCGGAAAATGCACTGGACGATATCCCCATTATTTGGGCCTGTACGCCCGCGCGTGAAATGGGATATACCCTTGCTGAGCGCATGCTACAGCGCATTGGGCACGATGATGGTCATTCGCGTAACTTAACGCTTTCCGCCCGTCTGGTGGTGGCAAAATAAAAAAGGCCCGATAAACACACGGTTATCGGGCCTGTTGTCACGCGTATTTACTGTTGCGGAATAGCCGGGGCATCCGGTTCGCCGAGAGAAGGCATACCGAACATGCCAACAAACTCATCCAGCGACATTTTTTGTCCGTTTAAGGTAACCTGGCCGTTTGCGTATTGCAGGCTGGAGCCGATGACGTTGTCCTGCATCGTTGTAATACGGAACATCTGACCCATTGCCGCCAGGCCATTCACCTGTTGTTTCGCCAGATCGGCCGCTTGTTCCTGCTGATAGCCTTCAATTTTGGCAATCTGCGTCATGAACTCAGTCGCCATATCAACCGGAATCGTCAGCTTAGCATCCAGTGATTTGACCGAACGATCCACTTCCTGAGCCAGCGTTTGTGGTTCCTCAGTATTTGCTGTCGGATCTTTTAGCAGCAGTGACAGATTAAATGCAGTTTCACCTTTTGCATTTTTCCAGCTCAGCGGGGCAATGGTGATAACCGGCTCGCCTTTCATCAGAATCGGCAGCGCATTGAAGAAGGCTTCAGTGACTTTTTGCTGATAAAGCTCAGGATTTTGTACCACATCAATCTGCGCCATCAGCGCCTTGGTTTGGGCGCTATACTGCTGACTGAACTGGTGTAATGCTTCACCGTCAATCTGGCCAACTTTCAGCGTCAGTTTACCGCTACCCATATCCTGACCCTGCAATTTCAGACTGTTCAGCGTGTAATCCAACTGGCTGTTGACAGTTTTACCCTCGTTGATCAGATCGGATTTGCCATCAATACCCATGCCTTCAAGAACCGCCAACTCTTTACCTTCGACGGAAATCGACAGTTTATCGAGTGACAATTTCTGGTCGCCGATGCGCTCACCAAAGCTGGCAATACTGCTGGAACCCTCAGTTTTCAGGTTATTGAAAGTCATTTGTACTTTCTGGTCATACTCGTTGACCGCATTGACCACGCCGCTTTGCGCATTGCCTGTCAGCGAGACAGCGTTACCTTCTTTGTCTGCTGTAAACTGGAATTCCCCGCCACTGAAGGCTACTTTTTCGTCGCCTTTCTCATAGTTTAGTGGTTTGAGGGAGAGATCGGAACGGGTATCGCCGCTGTAGCCGATTCGGGAATTAATGACAAATGGCGACTCACCTTTAGCAATATCAAACAGCGGTTTGGTAACGTCGTTATTGACCAGCGTCGTTTTCACGGAGGCCATAGCCGGGACCAGATTCAGTGATTTCAGTTGCGCCAGCGGGAATGGACCGTGATCGACGGTTTCATTCAGGACGATACTTTGCCCCGGTTTTAGCCAGGAATCTGCCTGCCCGGCGATTGGTTTCACCACCAATTGCAGTTGGCTATTGAACACCCCGCGCTGGTAGTTTTGATAACTCAGTTCAATGCCCGCCTCAGGGGAGAAACGTTTTAACTGATCGTTTGCCTGTGTCACCATCTCGGCGAGATGCGTTTCAAGTTTCTTACCTGTGTACCAGGCGCCGCCCGTCCAGACGATACCCAGCGCAACCACCACACCCGCAGCTACCAGCGATTTTTTCATTTCGATATCCATAAAATAAAACCAGGCGTTTGAAGACGCCTGGAGGAGTGACATGTCTTTAACTCACTACAGCTTAGCAAGAGTTGTTAAAAATATCAGTATCTTGCTATAGCTTGTTATAAACCCGGGCTAAACGACCTGCGCCACTGATGTTAACCGGCGATTCATTCGCGCCAATAAAGGCCGATTCACCCGGTCGCAGAACCAGACGTTGCTCGCCTTTGCTCAGCACGGCTTCACCCTCTATGCAGAACAAAATGGCTGCACTTTGCTGGCTGATATCTGCGCCATTGGTAGTAAGGTCATGCAGGGAGAACGCAAAATCGTCAACCGGGATTGGGAAGTCCAGTTCACCATCAGATTCAACCGGCGTGGTCAGTAACTGGTTTGCTGGCTTGGCGACAAACTTCACGTTGGCGACCAGTTCCGGGATATCAATATATTTTGGCGTCAGTCCGGCACGCAGCACGTTGTCCGAGTTAGCCATCACCTCAAGCGCCACACCTTGCAGGTAAGCGTGCGGAGTTTCGGCAAATAAGAACATAGCCTCGCCTGGATTGAGTTTCACCACATTGAGCAGCAGCGGGGAGAAAAGCCCACTGTCGTTCGGGTAGACGTCGGCGATCAGACGGATGGTTTGCCAGGGTTCACCCTGCTGGCTGTTCAGCGCTGATTTCAGGATCGCCAACGCATGGGATTTCTCCTCATCCTGCATATTCAGCAAGCTGGCGAAAAGATAGCTCAGACGTTCCGCACTCGGTTCTTCCAGGAAATGTGCAATAGCCGGATGTGCGGCGGAAACGGGTTGTAACAATGCAACAATGTCAGAGAACTCGCGGAATGCGTTCATCGCCAGGAAAGGCGTCAAAGCAAATACCAGTTCTGGTTTGTGGTTAGGATCTTTGTAGTTGCGCTCGGCGGCATCCATCGGGATCCCCGCAGCGTTTTCTTTGGCAAATCCAATTTCAGAATTGTGCTTGTTAGGATGAACCTGAATCGAAAGCGGTTGAGCAGCACAGAGCACTTTAAACAGGAAGGGCAGTTCACCAAAACGTTGCGCTACGGCATCGCCTAGCAGTGCGGATTTATCGTGCTCGATAACGTCGCGCAGAGCAACCGTCTGACCGTCAGCGCCCAGAACCTGCGAACTGCTTTTCGGATGCGCGCCCATCCACAACTCAGCCATCGGTTGCTGAGTGGGGTTGGCAATGCCATAGAGTTCCGTTAACGCCGTTTTACTTCCCCAGGCGTAGTTCTGCACTGAGTTGATGAGTTTTTGCATTATCAAGCCCTGTTTCAATGTTGAATTTTCTACGGCTATTAAACCAAGAAACCCTGAGGGAAGTAACCTGCACATGTAAAAAGTCGTACTTGTCTCAGTTTTTGTTAAAAAAATGTGTAGGATATGGTGACTCGCTTTTAATACCCTGAGTAATTCCGGTTGCAGAAAGCTCTTCCTTCTACAACCGGATCTGCGGCAGGGAAGCAGGGCAATGGAACATCTGCCCAGAGAATAACCAGACCGAGCAGTAAGTGAGAGCACAATGTCAAACAAACCCTTTCATTATCAGCATCCTTTCCCCCTCAAAAAGGATGATACCGAATACTATCTGCTGACCAGCGACTATGTCTCTGTTGCCGAATTTGAAGGGCAGGAGATTGTTAAAGTTGCACCGCAAGCCTTAACCCTGCTGGCTCGTCAGGCCTTTCATGATGCGTCGTTTATGCTGCGTCCCGCACATCAACAGCAGGTAGCTGATATTCTGCGCGACCCGGAGGCCAGCGAAAACGACAAATATGTGGCCCTGCAATTCCTGCGTAACTCTGACATCGCGGCAAAAGGCATTTTGCCGACCTGTCAGGACACCGGAACTGCGATTATCGTGGGTAAAAAAGGTCAGCGTGTCTGGACCGGTGGGGGCGATGAGGAGGCGCTGGCACGAGGCGTCTATAACACCTACATCGAAGACAACCTGCGCTATTCACAAAACGCCGCGCTGGATATGTATAAAGAGGTGAACACCGGTACCAACCTGCCAGCACAAATCGATTTGTATACCGTCGACGGAGATGAATACAAATTCCTGTGTATTGCCAAAGGTGGTGGTTCGGCGAACAAAACCTATCTGTACCAGGAAACCAAAGCGCTGCTAACGCCGGGCAAATTAAAAGATTACCTGGTTGAGAAAATGCGTACGTTGGGCACTGCGGCTTGTCCGCCGTATCACATCGCGTTCGTAATCGGTGGAACATCGGCAGAAGCCACGCTGAAAACGGTCAAACTGGCTTCTGCAAAATACTACGACGAATTGCCGACAGAAGGTAACGAACATGGTCAGGCATTCCGCGATGTTGAGCTGGAAAAAGAGCTGCTGATTGAGGCGCAGAATTTGGGGCTTGGCGCGCAGTTTGGCGGGAAGTACTTCGCGCATGATATCCGCGTGATCCGCCTGCCGCGTCACGGCGCGTCGTGTCCGGTTGGTATGGGCGTTTCTTGCTCAGCCGATCGAAATATCAAAGCCAAGATCAACCGCGAAGGTATCTGGATCGAAAAACTGGAGCATAATCCTGGGAAATTTATACCGGAAGAACTGCGCCAGGCGGGAGAGGGGGAAGCGGTGCGCGTTGACCTCAATCGTCCGATGAAAGAGATTCTGGCTCAGCTTTCCCAGTATCCGGTTTCCACGCGTCTGTCGCTCAACGGTACAATTATCGTTGGCCGTGATATTGCGCATGCGAAACTGAAAGAACGTCTGGATAACGGCGAAAGTTTGCCGCAGTATGTTAAAGATCACCCGATCTATTACGCAGGTCCGGCAAAAACGCCGGAAGGCTATGCCTCTGGTTCGCTGGGGCCAACCACTGCCGGACGTATGGACTCGTATGTTGACCAGCTTCAGGCCGCTGGTGGGAGCATGATTATGCTGGCGAAAGGCAATCGCAGCCAGCAGGTGACCGATGCTTGCCATAAACATGGCGGCTTCTATTTGGGCAGTATTGGCGGCCCCGCCGCGGTGCTGGCTCAGGGCAGTATTAAGAGCCTGGAGTGCGTGGAATACCCGGAACTCGGGATGGAAGCCATCTGGAAAATTGAAGTAGAAGATTTCCCGGCATTTATCCTGGTAGATGACAAAGGCAACGATTTCTTCAAGCAAATTCAGACGTCGCAGTGCGCACGCTGCGTTAAGTAACGTCAGCCGCCCTTCGGGGCGGTTTTTTTTACCGCACGAACCACCAAACGACAGCTTTATCCTCGTTAATACTCATAAGACCAATGCAAATGGGCAATGTCGAAACATAACCTAATCAACTGTTAATGTAAGGAGCAGGTAATGGTAACGGTACGCCGCGAGAATGATTCAATGGGGGCGATTGATGTTCCTGCCGATAAGCTTTGGGGCGCGCAAACCCAACGTTCGCTGGAGCATTTTCGTATCTCTACGGAGAAAATGCCGGTCTCGCTGATCCATGCGCTGGCGCTGACGAAACGCGCCGCGGCAAAGGTTAACCAGGATCTGGGGCTGCTGGCGGAGGATAAAGCCAGGGCTATTATGCAGGCTGCAGATGAGGTGTTGGCAGATAAACACCGCGATGAGTTTCCGCTGGCCATCTGGCAAACCGGCTCAGGCACGCAAAGCAATATGAACATGAACGAGGTGCTGGCAAACCGGGCCAGCGAATTGCTGGGCGGCGTGCGGGGGATGGAGCGAAAAGTACACCCCAACGATGATGTCAATAAAAGCCAAAGCTCGAACGATGTCTTCCCGACCGCAATGCACGTTGCCGCACTGCTGGCGCTGCGTAAATCTTTGATCCCACAATTAAATGTGTTGACCAAAACGCTCAGTGATAAGTCCCACGCTTTCGCCGATATCGTTAAAATTGGTCGTACACATCTGCAAGATGCAACTCCACTTACGCTTGGCCAGGAGATTTCCGGCTGGGTAGCAATGCTTGAACATAACCTCAGACACATTGAAAACAGTTTACCGCATGTGGCAGAACTGGCGTTGGGGGGAACCGCGGTAGGTACCGGACTGAACACTCATCCCGAATACGCCCGCCGGGTCGCGGACGAACTGCGGGTCATTACCTGCGCGCCGTTCGTTACCGCTCCGAATAAATTTGAAGCGCTGGCCACCTGCGATGCCCTGGTTCATGCCCACGGAGCGCTAAAAGGGCTGGCAGCGTCGCTGATGAAAATCGCCAACGATGTACGCTGGCTGGCATCTGGCCCGCGCTGTGGTATTGGCGAAATTTCAATTCCGGAAAATGAACCGGGCAGCTCGATCATGCCGGGTAAAGTCAATCCTACCCAGTGTGAAGCGCTGACCATGTTGTGCTGCCAGGTGATGGGTAACGATGTCGCCATCAATATGGGCGGGGCGTCAGGTAACTTTGAGCTCAACGTCTATCGACCGATGGTCATCCACAACTTCCTGCAGTCGGTACGCCTGCTGGCGGACGGTATGGAAAGCTTCAATGAACATTGCGCGACGGGAATCGAGCCCAACCGTGAACGAATAGATCAACTGCTCAATGAGTCGCTGATGCTGGTGACCGCGCTCAACACCCATATCGGTTACGATAAAGCGGCTGAAATTGCCAAAAAAGCGCATAAAGAAGGGCTGACGCTAAAAGCCTCCGCTCTGGCGCTGGGATATCTAACCGAAGCGGAGTTCGACAGTTGGGTACGTCCGGAGCTGATGGTTGGCAGCATGCGGCCAGGCAGTTAATCCGCAACGTACAGGTGCAGCCGGGGAATAATCAATCTCAACGGCTGCGCCTGAGGTTTAAAGCGATGCTGAACGTTATCGGCATCGTAATTCAGTAACTCGCCGATATCCGGTACGGTCATACCGTTGTCGTCATTAAGCAGTGCAATTAGTGGCGTCGGGCAGGCATATTGCACCTGTTTTTGCTCTCCTTTGTACCAGACTCGGGCAATAGGCTGCACTTTTACCGGCCTTTTAATTTTCAGGCGGGCCTGCTGCGGTAAGTCGGCGATATCCTGATATTCGCGTTCAAGCTTCGCCTGCCATTCTTTACGTGTCCAGGGATGTACGCTGCGCGGTGAGGTCAGGCTTTTTTCCAGTTGCTGCAGTACTTCATCACGTTTCAGGTTTTTAATAATGTGCTTGTTAGCCCAGCCGAATCGCAGGGTGGCAGGATCTCTGACAACGGTGAGCGTGCGATAGGCATTCAGTGTAATCAGCCCCGGCAGGTGGCGATGCACCCATTCGAAACGTGCTGCCGGCGCCAGCCCTGATTCTACTGTAACAATACGCTCGAAGGTGGTTTTCAACTGGTTTATACGCTGGATTTGTTCTTCCAGAGCACATTGCCCCGCATTATCAACCTGGTAGCACAATACACCCGGTAGGCGGACGGCCGCTTTGCTGCTGCGGTTTTCGGACTGCTGCTGAATAAACAGGTGACGGTAATGGCGCAGTGCCAGCGCTTCAGCCTCTTTGCCTAAATGCTGCTTAACATCAATGCTCTGCAGAGGGGCATGCTCTGCCTCTTTGACCACTTCCGGTAACGAGAATACGCGGGCAATCAGCAGCGTCTGCTGCAACAGGTTTTCATTCAGAAGCGCCAGTTCTTGTTCCATCTGGCGAAAGGTGCCGTTCAGGCGGTCAACGAGATCGTAACGGGCCATAGATTTACCATTTTAGTTACAACATACTTTTTTATAGCACAACATTCACCGCCTGGCCACCGAGCGGAATAGGTCAGGCAGCCGAAATTTCAGGAATGTTATGCCAGACGGGCCAACGGAAAGTAAACCGGGCGCCGCCAAGTTCACTTTCATCACAGACGACCGTCCCTCCCATAGCCAACGCTATTGAGTGGACGATGGCTAACCCAAGCCCACAACCCCCGGTCGCCCGGTCACGGCTGGGGTCAAGGCGTACAAACGGTTCAAAAACCTGTTCGCGAGCGTCTGGTGCAATACCGGGACCGTCGTCTTCCACTACCAGCGTGGCTTGATTGCCGTTCAGCAGCAGACTGGCTTGCACCGTTGACTGGCAATAGCGCAGGGCATTATTCAGCAAATTATCCAGGACCCGCTCCATCAGGCGCATATCCAACGCGCCGTAGTCGCCAGTTTCGAGATGACGTAATTGCACCGCACGGTCAGGATTTACGCTTTGCACATCCTCCAGATGGGTTGTCAACCAAGCAGGCAGGTCCGGTACGCTGAGTTTCAGTTCATTTTGCGGGCGATCCAGGCGGGCGTAGGTCAGTAACTCTTCGATCAACGCTTCCAGTTGGCCGATATCACGATTCAGCGCCTGAGATTCCTGCTCGGTGAGGTTATCACTCATTTCCAGCCGGTAACGTAAACGTACCAGCGGGGTACGAAGCTCATGGGCAATACCATCGATGAGCTGTTTTTTACTGGCGATCAGCGCATTGATATTGTCGGCCATTTGGTTAAACGCTACGCCCAGGCGCTCAAAGCTGGAACCGCTGTCAAAATGAAGGCGTTCACTCAGATGTCCTTCACCAAAACGTTGTGCGGCGGATTCGAGTCTGAGCATTTCCTGCCAGTGCGGGCGCATCCAGATCAGTACCGGGAAGGCCAGTGAGATAGCAATAAACGCCATCAGCGCGATGTCCAGCAAGCGCATTTGATGGAGAAAATAGAGGTAGGGAACCGGACCGACGGCCAGCACATAATGGCTGCGAGGAATGCGTTGAATGAAGGTGTATTGATCGTCAAGTGCCACAATATCGCCTTCGCGCAAACGCTGCATGGTTGGGGCATCCAGTGTGTACTTATTCAGCGGTTCAACGCGCAGGTCAAATGAAAGGTTTAAATCCATCTCCTTCAGCGTCTTACCCCAGTCGCGTGGCGGGATTTCGCGTAGTTCACTGCGCATCAGGTACAACGAGCTTTTCATCAAATCGTCGAGCGACTGTCTGCCTGCGCGTTCTGCGGTGAATTTGTATACCAGACCGACCAACAGGGTCATCACCAAAAAGCAGACAAACAGCAGGAGGTAAAACTGCACAAACAGTTTCTTCATAAAAAAATCACCGAACGCTCAATAAGTTAGCGAGTGCACGTGTCCCACAGGGGAAAAGTGAGCACAGCGGTATCCGCCGATGCGTGGGTTCAGAAAGGTTCTCCGATCACCATCCGGCGTGCTTGTCCACGCAGAGTACACTGTATATCTCTTTTCTGCATTCTTATGGCTCCTACGGGCGCGGAATGACCTTTCGCTGGATCACGCATTGCTTTCTACGCTGTAAGTTAATCAAAATCGGGATGGGGTTGTTCTGGCGTATGTCACGACCGCACCTAAAAGGTTACTTCGTTTCTCAACGTAGATGGTGTTGTTATATTCGTAGTTACCTTCGGGATAGCAAATTCTTATGTTAGTCCCGAGATCCGGATCGTCAACATCAGCCCCCGAACAGCTTTTAGAACTTCCTGTAGCATAGACGTATGTGGCGGTATAGGACGAGGGGACACCCGGAATGAACCAGGTTATCGCCATAACCATGATCACTGAAAACAGCACCATGGCAATGCTGATGCCACCAAATAATTTCAGATAGGTTTGGAAGGGACTTTTTTTCATTATCCCATTACCTACCAGAAATAAGGTAATTAACAATGACACTGCCAGAGAAATAAGCATGAGGTATTTGGATGTGAGCGGGTAGAGAAATGTCGCTCTGTAAATCGTTACCTTCCACCAGTAAAAGAGAAATATTGCGCCGAGAGATGAGACGGTAACAAAAAACAAATATGGATATGAGTATTTTCTCATCCTTGTGACTCCAGAACAATTTCTCCATTTGGGTTTAATAAATTACCATTTGTTTTGAATAATGAAAACGGCTCTCTTGTTTGAATTGTTAGGTACCCCGCAGACCAGAGAATTTGCGCTATCTTTGGGGATATAGGCATAATAATAAAAGGGATATTCTCACCCGTGGCAGGGATGACTGACCTTGCGTATAATGCGTGCCGATACCTCCTGAAAAGTGCTGTGACTGAAAATATGAATCTCAATCGCTGTTGTTATTCGCTACTCATTTTCGCAGCGGTCGGCTGCATTTTCACCGCTTATCCTCTTGTTATATGGTTTCTACTCGCCAACGTTTTGACGCTGCTGTTATACGGCGTGGACAAAATGGCGGCACGCAAGGACTGGCGCAGAGTGCCGGAATCCACATTGCTGGTGTTTGGCGTTGTGGGCGGATGGGGCGGCGCGATAGCGGGTCAACAAATCTTTCGCCATAAAACACAAAAGCAGCCTTTCAAAACCTACTTCATTATCAGTGTGATAGTGAGTGTTTCTGTGATGGGCGTGATTTATAAGTTCTATCCATTTTTACCTTCCTGAGCATGGTTGGTGAATAAACTGCGGTTTATTTGAGGCAGGAAATATATTTTTCACCTGAACGGCGCACAATTTCATCGGCATTTTGCGTAATATCTTTTCCTTCAAATGCGCCGTAAAGTTGCTTAAATTTCACTGTTCTCAGGCGTTGGATGATGTCGCTGACGGTGGCGGCTGGCAACGGTAGCATATTGGGGTAGCTCCACATAAAAGAGACTGCATGGGCACCTGGTGTAACTTGAACGATGTCGCCAGAAAGCACCACGCCTTCGTCACGTGCCCAGTGCAGGACGCAGCCGCCAGCAAAGTGCCCGCCGAGACGTATCATCGTGACGTCACGGGTTAACTCAATGGTGTCGCCATCCCAGAATCTAATCCACGGGCTGTCACGCATTACCCACCTTCTGTCGCTGGCATGAAGGTAAATCGGCGCGTTAAATTCCGCAGCCCAGTCCTGCATGGTGGTGTAGTAATGAGGATGCGAAATCGCGATAGCCTTAAGGCCGCCAAGGGACGTTATTAGCGTTTTTGTGGCATCGTCGAGCGTGGCAATGCAGTCCCACAGAATATTTCCTTCTGGGGTACGCACAAGAAACGCGCGCTGATCAATTGCAAAATCAGGAACGGTGCGGATGCTGAGGAGAGTACTGTCGTGTTGCTTCCACTTATTTGTATGCGATGCACACAGGGTGTCAAAATCGATCCATTTCTGCCCGCTTGTGGGGACATATTGACGTTCATCCAGGCAGATATCGCAATGTTCCGGATGGGCGCCAGTTACCTCATAGGATGTTCCACAGGTTTTGCATAACGTGATCATCGTGTCCTCCTCATATACCGAACACAGTCAGCATGGCACACAGATACACAAGGATGTGCCTGTTAGTGCTCTACCCGATAAGTCAGTGATGATGGAAGTGGGGGTTGTGGCTCAACCAAAAGAAAACAGGAATAATGCCGACACGGATCTTTTTGATTACCATCTTCCAGAGAAAAATGAGGATATTGTTTGGAAAATCGTCTGTTCAACACTTGGCTTAACCGTTGGGGGCTCACTCCAGATGGTGAACCGTTTGAAACGCACACATCGCAGCTTTTGCCTGTGGTGGTGGTCAAGGACGGGCAGAAAGCCATATTAAAGATCACCGATGATGACAGTGAACGGATCGGCTGTGAACTCATGGTCTGGTGGAACGGAAATGGCGCAGCGAAAGTACTTGCTCATGCAGCAGGGGCGATTCTGCTGGAACGTGCGACGGGGACAGAGTCTTTAGCGGACATGTCCTGGACTGGCAACGATGCGCAGGTCTGTCGCATTATTTGTCATGCTGCCAGTAGACTCCATCTCTCCCGAAATGCTTCTACGCCTGCGTTAACACCTCTGCACCATTGGTTTCGCGATCTGGCTCCTGCCGCGAAAAAGCATGGCGGTATCCTGACGCGTTGTGCTGCGGTGGCAAACTTACTGCTATCTTCACCCCATGATGCAGTCGTATTACATGGCGATCTACACCACGGCAATATTCTTGATTTCGGAACGAGAGGATGGCTGGCTATCGATCCCAAAGGGCTGGTGGGCGAGCGTGGCTTTGATTACGCCAATATCTTTACTAACCCCGATCTTGCCGAACCTACCAGACCTGTCGCCATTGAGCCTGAAAGATTCACGCAACGAGTCAACATTGTGTCTGAAATCGCCAGAATTGAACGGCAGCGTTTACTGATGTGGATTGTTGCCTGGTGTGGGTTGTCGTCCGTCTGGTTTCTGCAAGAGGGTGACAGCGCAACGGTACCTCTGCGTATTGCGGAGCTAGCGATGGCAGAACTTGCTTCAGGTGGTAATCAACTTTGATCTACGACACTGGGTTAGTAATTCTTAAGAGTTATCATTAGCTTGGTAAACGTTGTATTAATCAATTAATGAACGGCGGTGTGGTGTGTTGTTGAGCGAAAATTTGACAGGCCGGAAACAATGAACGCATTGTTTTCATTATTAAAAAAACGCCCGAATATTCTTTTGTTGATGGTCTTACTCATCGGGGCAAACATCGTAGCGTGGCTGTGGGCTTTCACCGCGTTTAGCAACAATACTTCCTTATTGGCACTGAGTCTGATTGCGTGGTGCTATGGTTTGCGCCATGCCGTTGATGCCGATCATATCGCCGCGATAGACAGCGCGACGCGTAAACTCATGCAGCAGAAAAAACGTGCCCTGACAACGGGGGCCTGGTTTTCTCTGGGACACTCTACCATTGTGGTGCTAGCCAGCATTGGCATTGCGCTAACTACCAGCGTGTTTAAGCAACATATGGCATGGTTTCAGAATGTCGGTGGTCTGATCGGAACTACGGTTTCTGCCGTATTTTTGCTGATTCTGGCTACCATCAATCTCATTATTTTCTGCCAGGTCTGGAAGGCATTCCGCCATCTTAAACGCACCGGTACTTACGATGGCACTACGGAAGACATTACAGTTTCAGGCCCTCTGAACTGGCTTTTCCGCTCAGCGTTTCGGCTGGTAGGTAAAGACTGGCATATGTATTTTGTCGGCTTTCTGTTTGGTCTGGGTTTTGATACCGCCACTGAAATTTCTCTGCTGGGAATTTCTGCTTCAAGCGCGTCCAGTGGCATGTCGATTTGGTCAATTCTCGTGTTCCCGGCGCTGTTTACCTGCGGTATGGCGTTAATTGATTGTCTCGACAGTATTCTGATGGTTGAGGCCTATGGATGGGCGTTCAATAAGCCGCAACGTAAGCTCTATTACAATATGACCATTACCGGGACTTCCGTGATTGTTGCGCTATTTATTGGCGGGCTGGAGGCGCTGGGACTTCTCTCTGACGCGTTTTCGCTTCAGGGTGGTTTGTGGGATACCGTCAGCAATTTGAGTGACCATATGGGGAATGTCGGTTTTGCGATTATTGGCGTCTTTATCGGCTGCTGGATTATCTCCGCCGTAAACTACCGTTGGAAAAAATACGACGGACTGACGTTTAGTTAGCTATCAATGTGACAGTGTAACGCCAGGTAATTAAGAGGGCCGATCAAAGTGACCGGCCCGGTTGGATTACTTCTGCGGCTCGTCGTCCCAGGCGTGCGGTGCGAACAGATAACCTTTGTTGCGTACCGTTTTGATTCGATAGGGTTCAGTCGCGTTATCGAGCAGTTTTTTGCGTAAGCGGGAAATCGCGACATCGACGCTGCGATCCATGCCGTCATAACTTACGCCGCGCAGGTTTTTTAGCAACGCATCACGGTCCATAATCTGCCCGGCATGGGTTGCCAACTCCCACAGTAATTCAAAATCAGCGGTAGAAAGAGAGATTTGCTCGCCGCCGAGCAGCACGGAGCGGTTGGTGGGATCGATTGTGAGTGTGCCAAAGCGCAGCGTTGTGTGCGGTGTGATGGTTGCCGCTTGAATGCCTTTAGACTGTGCTGAGTGTTCATTCTGGCGCAGGTGCAGGCGCAGGCGAGCCAGCAGCACAGCTGGCGGCGTTGTCTTCAGGATGTAGTCACAGGCGCCCATTTCCAGCGCCAGGATATGGTTCATGTCGCTGTCCAGCGAGGTGAGCAGAACAATCGGGCCTTGCCAGCGTCCGCGTAAATCGCGGCAGATAGTCATCCCGTCTTTGCCCGGCAGCATGATATCTAATAACACCAGATCGGGTTGAACGTGCAGGATTTTCTCCTCGGCCAAATCACCACGAGGTTCAAGGATAACCTCAATATCATGCCGGGCCAGATAGGCTGCAATCAGTGAGCCAACTTCGGGATCATCTTCAACAAATACGATGGTGTTCATATCATTCATTTTGAATATAAAACGCCAACATACACCGCCCCGGTTTTTCCTTCCATTAATCTTTTCTAAACAAGAACGCTTCCGTTATGCTAGAGGCTGATGTTATTGATGTGTTAAGGCAGAGTGATGGGACTCGTTATAAAAGCGGCGCTCGGTGCGCTGGTGGTGGTGTTGATAGGTTTGCTGGCGAAAACAAAGAATTACTATATTGCTGGATTAATTCCACTGTTCCCGACGTTTGCGTTGATTGCCCACTACATCGTGGCCAGTGAGCGTGGGATCGAGGCGTTACGTACAACCATTGTATTCAGTATGTGGTCGATTATTCCCTATTTTGTCTACCTTGTTTCACTGTGGTATTTCACCGGGTTTATGCGCTTACCCATCGCGCTCGGCGGTGCAGTAGTGTGCTGGAGCCTGAGCGCGTGGTTACTGATCTTTTGTTGGATCAAACTGCACTAACGTAGATGACGCCCGCCATCAAGGGCAAAACTACGTCCGGTGACAAAACAACTGGTTAGTAGGTAGTCAATTAAATCAATGACCTCTTTTTCACCAGGCGCGGTTTTCATCAGTGATTTGTTTAGTGCCTGCTGGCGATACTCTGCATCGTCACCCTCGTTAAACAGGATAAGTGAGGGGGCAATCGCGTTCACTTTCACTTCCGGTGCCAGTTTGCGCGCGAACGAGCGGGTCATATTATCCAGCGCCGCTTTGCTGGCAGCATAAGCAATGTGTTTGTCGCTGCCACGCTCCACAACATAATCCGTAAAATGGATGATGTCGCTGGCTGCGTGCCCATGACCGCGTAGCAATCCTTCCAGCGCGTGGTTGAGCAGGTAGGGCGTATTGACGTGGATCTGCATCATGCGTGACAGTACTTCGCTGAGCGGTGTGCCGGGTTTTTCGGCGACCCAGGCGCTGGCATTGTGCACAATGGCGCGCAAGCCATCCGTCTGTGCTTTGACCTCATCAGCAAAGGCCAGCACGCCTTCATCCGTGGAAAAGTCAGCCGGGATACAAATCGCGCCCGCTTCTCGCAGGCCGTCAATGGCAGGATAGTGAGTTCGGTAGCTGACGATAACTGGCTGTTTTTGGTTCAGAAAGTGCCATGCGACGGCGAGGCCGATACGACGACCACCTCCGGTGATAAGAATTGGCAAAGGGTTTTTTTTACCCATCGTAATCTCCATATGTCGCGAACGATGGGTATAACGTTATCCCATCAGCATCCAGGTAGCCGGCACAGCAGCAACAAGCAACAGGCCGATCAGCGCCATCTCCTGGCGTTTTAATACGTTTTCATGCGTGTGCGTTTTACGGGCATAAAGGAAAACCAACAGCCCTGGCGCATACAACACTACAGACAGCAGTAGGTGCATCGGACCTGACGCATACAATAACCATATGCCATAAATACTCGCGCCGATACCGACAGCCTTATGAATCGGACGGGTGGCAATTTTTAACAGAAATGCGCCGACCAGCAAATAGGGCACCAGAATCATCTCTGAGGCGATTGTCAGTAACGTATTGTAGTCGGAGCCTGTGAGCCAGATTAGCACAAGGCAGATTTGTACACAGATGTTCGTTAGCCACAGCGATGCCGATGGCGCACCCTGTGCATTCTGTCGCGCAAAAATACGCGGAAACGCTTTGTGCGTGGAGGCGAGGAACGGCACTTCAGCCGCCATAATCGTCCAGCTTAAATAGGCACCACACACGGAAACAATCAGACCCGCGGCAATAATAATTTCGCCCCATGGCCCCATCATTTTAACCATCAGACCGGCCATTGATGGATTGCGGATCTCTGCCAGTTCTGGCCGCGCGACAACGCCTAGAGATAGCAGGGTGACTAGCAGGTAAACGCCCAGTGCGGCGAGTACAGCTAACAGCGTGGCGCGACCAACATCGCGTTTATTTCTGGCGCGGGCAGATACCACCACCGCGCCTTCCACACCAATGAAAACCCACAGGGTGATGAGCATGGTGTTTTTGACCTGCTCCCAGACAGGCACGCCCAACGCGACGCCGGTAAAATCGAGAGTAAAGGTGTCGAGCTTAAACAGCATGAATGCCAGCACGATAAAGAGGCCTAGCGGCAATAGTTTTGCCAGAGTCGCGGCCAGGTTAATGCTGGCCGCGGTTTGTACTCCCCGCAACACCAGAAAATGGACTATCCATAACAGTACCGATGCGCCGACAATCGACTGCCAGGTATTACCGTCGCCGAACAGACGTAATTCCGGTGTGTCGGTAAAGAAACTGAGCGCAGAGAAGACGATGACCAGATACGAAACGTTAGCGATAACAGCGCACAGCCAGTATCCCCACGCAGAGCAGAAGCCAATCAACTCGCCGAAACCTTCACGTGCATAGGTGAAGATACCGCCGTCCAGTTCAGGACGGATACGCGTCAGGATCAGCATGGCAAAGGCGAGCAAAAGAATACCCGCACCGGTAATCGCCCAACCAATCAATAATGCGGCCGGGCTGGCTACTGCTGCCATATTTTGTGGCAGGCTGAAAACGCCAGCGCCGAGCATTGAGCTTAAAACCAGCGCGGTCAGTGCGCTCAGACCCAATTTCTTTTCCATTTGTATCCAGTTACAAAAACGAGAGTGAGAGAATAATTATTTTGGCAAACCGCATAAAAATGGTGAAAGCCACTAAGGCGCGGGATTTTACGGAGAGAAGAGAACGCATGCAATGGGGATAGAGAGATTTGTGACTAATAGTGTGAAAAGTTGTCTTAATACTGCTGTTTTTGTTTTGTCTGGAAACAGAACTGCGCGAAATTATCAGGTCTACAAGGACTGTAGACCTGATAAGGCATTGGGTATTACTTATACAAATCGGCGCTGATCGTCACGTTGTTACCACGTTCTGACCACTGGCGGGTAATGTGATAGTACTTCGCGCCTTTCTTCGCTGCGCGTTTTGCTACCTGATAAGAGACTTCCGTCATGTTGCCGTAGTTACCGGTGAACTTGATGCTGTCGAACGGTACCATCATGGCGGCTGTCGCTTTGTTCAGTTCTTCAACTTTGGTTCCATCCGGTAGCGTGACAGTGTAACGTCCGCCTTTGGTCGATTGCGTTTCGAAGAAGCGGCCGACTTCAGCACTCGGAGAAGCGGTAGTTGCTACGCCCGGGATCTCAACTTTCTTCGCGGCTTCGCCACCTGCTGCTAATGCGGCACGACCAGCATCTGAATCTGCTGGGATCGCATCAGGGCTTTGTACAATGCGTTTTTTCGCATCAGCTTTATAGATGAATGCAGTAATACGCTGGTTGCCGCCCTGGTTAGCATCGACCTGACGCACGATATAGAAGGAGTAAGCACCTTTCTCTTTCGCTGCTTTGGTGATGGCATCGTTTACTTCAGGCTGGCTACGGTAGAAACCTTGCACTGTAACGGTGTCGTAAGGTTCTATCAGAACGGCCTGATCTTTTGGCAATTCCATAACGCCGTTAATGACACGGTTTTTTGACGCTTCCGCTTTTTCAGCGTCGGCTTTATAGACGTCGGCAACAACGCGCCAGTTACCGCCGCTGCCAAAATCTGAGGTATCAACAACATAAAAGGAGGCTGCACCGTCTTTATCTGCACGGCGCGAAACGGCAGCAACCGCATCACCGATAGCATTAAAACGACCGGTGACCACAATGCGGTCATAGGGTTTCAGGGCAGCCGCTTGCTCCGGCGTCAATTCTGTCGCTGCATTTACAGAAAAAGCAGTCGCAGAAATTAGTGCGGACGCCAGGAGAGTGTTCTTAAGCTTCATAAAAATAATCCTTCGCCTTGCGCAAACCAGGTACTGGTATTGTTATTGACTAGAAACGTCGCTGATTATTGCATTTAAATTGTGTCAGTGTCTGCGTCATTTTTCACTCATCGTGTCACGTTAGGTAACAACAGCGATAACATTTTGTGATATGCCGAAAATTTCGGCGTTTGGTGACCAAAACTGATAAAGCAGTTGAATTTCATAAGTTAATTTAATGTTAATTAATTGTTTTTGGCAGGTAGGTAATCATGTTTTGCCGCTTCGCTTGAGCGAATTATCAGCCTTTGTGGGCTATTTTTAGGGCATTTTATCTGTCTGAGGTTCGATTCATCTCTATTTCGCGAATTTCATAATAAATACTGTTTTTTGGCGCTAGATCACAGGCGTCATTTTCAGTAGGTTATACAGAGTTTGTTACTGTTTTATTTTATTGAGGTAACACTGACCTCTCTCGAGAGTGCGCGCATGCCTCGTGCGAACATTGATAAACCATCATCATAATTACAGATGGAAGGGAACATTATGCGAATTGGCATACCAAGAGAACGGTTAACCAATGAAACCCGCGTTGCAGCCACGCCGAAGACGGTTGAGCAGTTGCTTAAACTGGGTTTCAGCGTCGCGGTTGAAAGCGGTGCAGGTCAACTGGCGAGTTTTGACGATAAGGCGTTTGTACAAGCAGGCGCAGAAATTGTTGATGGAAATGCAGTCTGGCAGTCAGAGATCATCCTGAAGGTCAATGCGCCGGAGGAGGCGGAAATTCCGTTACTCAATCCGGGCACGACGCTGGTGAGTTTTCTTTGGCCCGCGCAAAACCCTGAGCTGCTGCAAAAACTTGCAGAGCGCAACGTGACGGTCATGGCGATGGACTCCGTGCCGCGTATTTCGCGCGCGCAGTCGCTGGATGCCTTAAGCTCGATGGCGAACATCGCCGGGTATCGCGCTATTGTTGAAGCTGCACATGAATTCGGTCGCTTCTTCACCGGCCAGATCACCGCCGCAGGCAAGGTTCCACCTGCCAAGGTCATGGTGATTGGTGCGGGTGTGGCAGGTCTTGCGGCGATCGGTGCGGCAAACAGCCTGGGTGCTATTGTGCGTGCTTTTGATACCCGTCCGGAAGTGAAGGAACAAGTGCAGAGTATGGGCGCAGAGTTCCTTGAACTGGACTTTAAAGAAGAAGCGGGCAGCGGCGATGGCTATGCCAAAGTGATGTCCGAAGCGTTCATCAAAGCTGAAATGGAACTCTTCGCTGCGCAGGCGAAAGACGTCGACATTATCGTTACCACAGCGCTGATTCCGGGCAAACCGGCCCCGAAACTGATCACTCGTGAAATGGTCGATTCGATGAAAGCGGGCAGCGTAATTGTCGATCTTGCCGCGCAAAACGGCGGTAACTGCGAATATACCGTGCCTAATCAGGTGACCACCACCGAGAACGGGGTGAAGGTTATCGGCTATACCGATCTGCCTGGCCGTTTGCCAACGCAGTCTTCCCAATTGTACGGCACGAACCTCGTCAACCTGCTCAAACTGTTGTGTAAAGAGAAAGACGGCAATATCACTGTCGATTTTGACGACGTGGTTGTGCGTGGTGTCACGGTGGTTCGTGATGGTGAAATCACCTGGCCTGCGCCGCCGATCCAGGTTTCTGCTCAGCCGCAGGCAGCGCCAAAAGCCGCACCTGCGCCGAAAGAAGAGAAAAAACCTGTCTCTCCGTGGCGCAAATATGCGCTGATGGCGCTGGTAGTGATTTTGTTTGGCTGGCTCGCCGACGTCGCGCCGAAAGAGTTCCTTGGTCACTTTACGGTGTTCGCGCTTTCCTGCGTGGTGGGTTACTACGTGGTCTGGAATGTGTCACATGCGTTGCATACTCCGCTGATGTCTGTGACTAACGCCATCTCGGGGATTATCGTGGTTGGGGCGTTATTGCAAATTGGCCAGGGTGGCTGGGTGAGTTTCCTGAGCTTTATCGCGGTGCTTATTGCCAGCATTAATATTTTCGGTGGCTTCACCGTGACTCAGCGCATGCTGAAAATGTTCCGGAAAAACTAAGGGGTAACATATGTCTGGAGGATTAGTTACAGCTGCATACATTGTTGCCGCGATCCTGTTTATTTTTAGTCTGGCGGGGCTTTCGAAACACGAAACCTCTCAGCAGGGTAACAACTACGGCATCGCCGGGATGGCGATTGCGCTGATTGCTACGATTTTTGGCCCGGATACCGGCAACGTTGCGTGGATCCTGGTAGCGATGATCATCGGCGGCGCGATTGGTATTCGTCTGGCGAAGAAAGTCGAAATGACCGAGATGCCGGAGTTGGTGGCGATTCTGCACAGCTTCGTCGGTCTGGCTGCGGTACTGGTGGGGTTCAACAGCTACCTGTATCACGATACGGGCCTGGAGCCGATTCTGGTGAACATTCACCTGACGGAAGTGTTCCTGGGTATCTTCATCGGTGCGGTGACCTTTACCGGTTCTGTGGTGGCCTTTGGCAAACTGCGCGGCAAGATCTCCTCTAAACCGCTGATGCTGCCGAATCGTCACAAAATGAACCTGGCGGCGCTGGTTGTTTCTTTCCTGCTGCTGGTGGTGTTTGTTCGTACCGAAAGCGTGGGCCTGCAGGTTCTGGCGCTGCTGGTGATGACCATTATTGCACTGGCTTTTGGCTGGCATCTGGTGGCGTCCATTGGCGGTGCGGATATGCCGGTTGTTGTTTCAATGCTTAACTCCTATTCAGGATGGGCGGCGGCGGCGGCGGGCTTTATGCTGAGCAACGATCTGCTGATCGTTACCGGTGCGCTGGTCGGTTCTTCTGGTGCAATCCTGTCTTACATTATGTGTAAGGCGATGAACCGTTCATTTTTCAGCGTTATTGCGGGCGGCTTTGGTTCTGACGGTTCTTCTACCGGATCTGATGAAGAAGTTGGTGAACATCGTGAGATTACTGCGGAAGACACAGCAGAAATGCTGAAGAACTCGCACTCCGTGATCATCACCCCGGGCTACGGCATGGCAGTGGCTCAGGCACAGTATCCGGTCGCGGAAATTACTGAGAAACTTCGCGCGCGCGGCATCAAAGTGCGTTTTGGTATTCACCCGGTAGCAGGGCGCTTGCCAGGTCATATGAACGTGCTGCTGGCGGAAGCCAAAGTCCCTTATGACATCGTGCTGGAAATGGATGAGATCAACGATGATTTCGCCGATACCGATACCGTGCTGGTCATTGGTGCCAACGACACGGTAAACCCGGCGGCGCAGGATGACCCGCGCAGCCCGATCGCCGGCATGCCGGTGCTGGAAGTGTGGAAAGCGCAGAACGTAATTGTGTTCAAACGTTCAATGAACACCGGCTATGCAGGTGTGCAGAACCCGCTGTTCTTTAAAGATAACACCCATATGCTGTTTGGCGATGCCAAAGCCAGCGTGGATGCGATCCTGAAAGCGCTGTAATTGCCAGTAAAAGTAAGACGGCCTCTGCGGAGGCCGTTTTTTTAAACATCCAGTTTACGCTGGGTGATCCATTCCACACGAGCCGGATCGCGATGCGAGAAGAACGCGCTGGTTCCGCTGTCCATCGCGGCAATTTGCGTCATCTCTTCCGCCGTTAGGGCAAAGTCCAGCACCTGAATATTCTCGGCCATCCGCGTTTTACGCACGGTTTTCGCCAGCGAAATAATCCCACGTTGATAAATCCAACGCAGCACGACTTGACCAACGCTTTTGCCATATTTTTCACCAATAGCCGATAAGACCGGGTTCTGAAACAGGTCATTGCGTCCTTCAGCGAACGGCGCCCAGGCTTGCGGTTGAATATTCCGGCTCTGCATCCAGGCTACGGCATGCGGTTGCTGATGAAAAGGATTCACCTCAATCTGGTTAATGGCTGGAATAATGCGGTTGAAAGCGATTAAATCCGCCAGACGATCCGGATGAAAGTTACTCACGCCAATCGCGCGGATTTTCCCTTCTTCATATAATTCTTCCATCGCGCGCCAGGCACCGTGCACATCGCCATAGGGCTGATGAATCAAATAAAGGTCAATATAATCCAGTTGAAGCCGTTGCAGAGAACGTGCGAATTGCGCCTTTGCGCCTGCATAGTTGGTATCCTGTAACCACAGTTTGGTAGTCACAAAAAGCGCCTCGCGGGGGACTCCGCTTTGCTTAAGTGCATTGCCGACCTGAGTTTCATTCTGGTAGGAGGCTGCGGTATCAATCAGGCGATATCCTGTATCGATGGCATCCCGTACGGCTTGCTCACATTCGCTGGCATCAGTCATTTGATAAACGCCAAATCCGAGCAGGGGCATCTCAACTCCGTTATTCAGAACTGTTGTATTCATTGGGTTCTCCTGAGCATCATCGTTGCATTGGCTGCAGATTAGCAAATCTGTGTTGATACGATTAGTCTGTGAAATTCGCATGGACCTATGAGTAGAATTCATTTCTGAATGGTAATTGTTGGAAGTCAGTCACAAAATATGACGCATATGATTTCACCATTCATGATTTCAGTTCATAAACTCATGCGGTTTTAACCGTCTAATCACGGCAATACGTTGTCTATATACTGCGACCTGACTTTTTAGAACATGACAGGGCACTATGCGTACACGTGAACATGCTTCACCGGTAACTACCGCAAGCCAGACCGGTCTTACTTTTATTCTGATCCTCAGTGGCCTGATGGCCTTTACATCGCTTTCTACCGATATTTATCTTCCAGCAATGCCGACGATGGCCGAGGATTTACATGGCAATGTTGAGCTGACGATTACTGGTTTCTTAATTGGTTTTACTATCGCACAGTTGATTTGGGGGCCGATTAGCGATCATATGGGGCGGCGCAAGCCGCTGTTTATCGGCATGGTGCTATTTATCATTGGTTCCGCAGGGTGTGCGCTGTCTACAAGTATCACGCAAATTGTTTTCTGGCGGGTATTTCAGGCGCTTGGAGCCTGTACCGGGCCTATGCTGGCGCGAGCGATGATCCGCGATCTCTTTGCACGTACTCGTGCGGCGCAAATGCTCTCGACCCTGGTGTTGGTTATGGCGATTGCGCCAATCGCCGGACCGTTGATTGGCGGGCAAATTATTCGCCTGAGCACCTGGCACTCTATTTTTTGGCTGCTGGTGGTGATTGGTGCGCTGATGTTTATCTCCCTAAACTGGCTGCCCGAAACATTGCCGGAAGATAAACGGGTGAAAGCCTCTTTGGCTGGCGCATTTCGTAATTACCGCTCGTTGTTAACCAATGGGCGTTTTATGCGCTATACCCTGAGCCTGACGTTTTATTACGTCGGTGCGTACGCGTTTATTACCGGGTCACCGTTTGTTTATATTAGCTATTACCATGTTGATCCACAGCATTACGGCTGGTTGTTTGCGCTAAACATTATCGGTGTTATGGCGATGAGCGTGGTTAACCGTCGTCTGGTTCAACGACATGCTCTGGAACAACTGCTGAAATATGCGACGATGCTGGCGGCGCTGGCCGCAGTGGCGCTTGCACTGCTGGTTAAGCTGGAGTCAGGCGGAATTGTTGCCATTATCGTTTCCATTTTTCTGCTGTTCTCGATGAATGGCATTATTGCCGCGACGTCGACTGCCGCGGCGTTGGACGCGGTACCGAACATTGCGGGTTCAGCTTCGGCGCTGATTGGCGCGTTGCAATATGGCAGCGGTATTATCTCATCGTTGCTGCTGGCTGCCTTCAGTGATGGCACGCCCTGGACCATGGCGTGGATAATAGCGCTATTTACGCTGTTAAGCGCCGTTTTGGCTTTCCGCGTGAAACGATAAAGGAAATGCCCCGTAATGGCGGGGCGAAAACTCATTCTTTGTTCAGATCGCTAAGCAGCACGGCAATGCTTTGACCGCCGTTGGTTTGCTCAAGCGCGATTTTCACGATGATGGTCAGCGGCACAGAAAGCAGCATCCCCACGGGACCGAGCAACCAGCCCCAGAAGATTAACGACAGAAATACCACCAGCGTAGACAGCCCCAGCCCGCGGCCCATGATCCGCGGCTCGAGGATATTCCCGAATACCAGGTTGATGACCAGATAGCCTGCCAGAACCACCAGCGCATCGTAAAGACCGCTGAATGCCAGCACCTGAGCAATAGGGGGAATGGCCGCCAATACAGAACCGATATTAGGGATGTAGTTCAGGGCGAAGGCCAGTAATCCCCAGACAAAGGCAAAGCGCACATCCAATGCAGCAAGCATGCCCCAGGCGACCAACCCGGTCACAATGCTGATTGCCGTTTTAAGCACCAGATAGTGGGAGACGCTGTCGATGGCGCGTTGAATCGCCGCCATACCTTCAATGGGGCGACTCATCATTTGTTTGAGTTTGTTGGGCAGTTGCGGTACTTCCAGCAGCATAAAAACTACCGTCAGTAGCAGTAAAAATATCGATGACATAGCATTTGAAAGCTGCGCCAGTAAATTGGTCACCAGCGTCATTGCCGCGTTTGGATCGATATATTTGACGAGCTCGTCCACGGAAACGCCGATCCCTGCGCGTTGTAACCATGGTTCAAGATTTTTTAGTGGGATAACCAGTGAAGAGCGATATTGCGGTAGCGTTCGCGCAAGTTCATTTAAGGATGTACCTAAATACGCCAACAGCAGCACCATTAACATTACAATAATAACTATAAGCAATGACACCGCAATTACGCGCGGTATGCGAAGCTTGACCATCCGCTGCACCACGGGATTGAGCACAACGGCTATAAATAACGCCAGAATAAAGGGGACGATGATATCTGCGGCAAAGCGAATACCGCTCAGGATGATAACCAGCATGCCCAGCATAATGACTATTTTTAGACCGTTAAGCGTGATGATCGGTTTCGCCATGTGTATTCCCGCATTTTTCATTTTTGAATCTGCATAATAATGTGATTTGCGTCGAGCCGTTATAACAAAAATCAAACGGGACAGGTAAAGAAGTGAAAAGACTTTGAGTTCGTCTTGAAGCTATGATACAAATCATCTGTGTTTAACTACCGAGGACAATTATCATCCGCGATGATGAGAAGCAACACTGCGGATAATTGTAATATTATGGACAATATGTTCAGGATGTTTTTGCGTTTACCTACACTTCTTCGTACCTCCTCCACTTTCTTGCTTGCGGGTGAGCAACACTGGCGCAACGCGCTTTAGTCCCTTCTTCTGCCTGAGCTGGCGCTGTGCGCTGAGCTAACTAATTTTATTTTTTGGTTTACTGCATGCAGTAGGCCTAAAGGACTATATTCTCAAGCAGGAGAAGCATCATGTTTTACTGGATATTATTAGGTCTGGCCATCGCGGCTGAAATTACTGGTACGCTGTCAATGAAATGGGCAAGCGTTGGCCATGGTAATTCAGGCTTTATTTTAATGCTGGTAATGATCGCCTTATCATATATTTTTCTTAGTTTCGCTGTTAAAAAAATTGCCCTTGGTGTGGCCTATGCCTTGTGGGAAGGTATCGGTATTTTATTTATTACGCTGTTTAGTGTGTTGTTATTTGACGAAACCTTGTCCACGATGAAAGTGGCTGGACTGGTCTCGCTGGTATTAGGCATTGTGCTGATCAAGTCTGGTACTCGAAAACCTGCCAAAACGAGCAAAGAGGTGACCCATGCAGCAGTTTGAGTGGGTTCATGGTGCCTGGCTTGGCATGGCCATCGTGCTGGAAATAGTCGCTAACGTCTTTTTGAAGTTTTCTGATGGATTTCGCCGCAAGATTTATGGCGTGCTGTCGCTGGCTGCCGTGTTAGCGGCCTTTAGCGCGCTGTCGCAGGCGGTAAAGGGTATTGACCTTTCTGTTGCCTACGCTTTGTGGGGCGGGTTTGGGATTGCCGCGACGTTAGCGGCTGGTTGGGTGTTGTTTGGTCAGCGCCTGAATAATAAAGGCTGGATTGGCGTGGCGCTGCTGCTGGCCGGAATGGTGATGATTAAACTTGCCTGATATCCGTGCTGCCCGTTAATGCGGGCAGCATATGTTACTCCTGCGCCAACTCTTCCAGCTTATCGCGAAAACCGGTCACGGATATGGCGCGATTATCGGCTCGCCAGCGATCTTTTGCCGCCGGAGCGGAGCTTTGTACACCAATCAACTGCCAGCCTGAATCTGTCTTAAGCATCAATGGTGAACCGCTGTCGCCCGGTAGCGTGTCGCACTGGTGCGACAAGACGGTATTCTGCGCCCAGCCGGTCACCACGCAATCCTGATGGGTGTACAAATCGTCCAGATGATCTTCCGGATAGCCCGACTGTGTGACTTTACGATCGGCGGTTTTCAACGCCGCGGTTAACGCCGCTTTATCACCTTCAAATAATGGTAGGGGCGTGATTCCGGAAGGCGGGTAACGCAGCACCACCAGACCAAAATCCCACGGGGCTGCTGATGGCGGCACAATCCAGCCATCGCCATCGGCTTTCAAACGCTTTCCGAGTGAGGGATCAACCCGTCCTTCGATTCCATGGATTTCATAGCGCCAGACACCCTTTTTCGACACAAAGCGTAACGCGACGGCTTTATCCGGTTTGCCTTTCGGTGGAGCGAGCAAGCAGTGTCCGGCAGTCAGGGCCAGATGCGGTGAAATGAGCGTGGCGGTACACAGATTACCACTGGCGGTTTCCAGTTGTCCGATAGCGTCCCACGGTGATTGCGTTGGGTCCGTTACTTTCGTGCGATCGTCATGACCAAAAAACAGCGTTTTTATGTTTTCTGCTTCAGCGGTGGTCGTTGCTGGCTGATCCGCATGCGCAACAACAGGAAAAAAACAAATTGAGCCCAGTAATACAGCAATGGTTTTATGCATATCACACTCTGGTGGGGAATTATGATTATAAACAGCAAACCCTCAGTTAATACTATAGACGGGACGGCGAGAAAGTGGGAGTAAAATCAGATAACTACACTCAGGAAAGATAAAAATGCATGGCAATAAGGGCGCAAATTATCAGAGTAATAAGAATGAACTCAAAGCGGTAATGTGACACCATTTTACCCTCCGAAAGGCGGCGCTACATCAGGTCGATCTAGCGCCGTATGCTATGGCGTGGGGGACGCCATAGTAACTACAAATGCGTTATGCTGCAGGTTGAGCTGCTGGTTTAGCGGCGTCGTGTTTTACGGCTTTTTTGGTGTGTTTTTTAGCGGCCTGAGCTTTCTGCTCTGGTGCTTTTTGTTCTGCTGCTGGCTTGGTTGCTGCTTTTTTGGTGTGTTTTTTAGCAGCCTGAGCTTTCTGCTCTGGCGCTTTTTGTTCTACAGCCGGTTTAGTGGTGGATTTTTTAGCGTGTTTCTTGGCAGCCTGCGCTTTCTGCGGCGCTGCTTTGTGCTGTTTTTTATGATGCGTGGTTTTTGCCGGCGCTGCTTTGGTGGTTGCAGCAGCAGTCGGAGCGGTAGTAGCAGTTGTTTCAGCAGCAAAAGCAGCAGAAGACAGACCCATAGCAGCGGCAACAACCAGAGCTAATACTTTTTTCATTCTCATACCCTCGATTTGGTTTTTCATTCAACCCCACTGCGGGGCCGTTGAAATAACTATATCGCTGTAAACACAGGGCTTCCGTGAGTCATTGGTTTCGGCGTGTAACCGTTTGTACACTTTCAGCCTAAATAAAATATCCCTTCAAAATCAGACGTATGCGAAAGCACTTCAAGCCCTTGCCAGGGGTATTGACCACTATTATTGTATATTTATTGATATTTATCGCGGGGCAGTACCCCCCGCAGTACCCCCTGGGGAGGCGTTTGCGATGGCGTTTTACACTATTGAAAAGAGAGTTACTTCTAAAGGAGATATCCGCTACCGCGTAACGGTGGGAGTAAAGGAGGGCGGAAAGTACATCCACCGGGAAAACAAAACATTCCCAAGAAAGCCCCTGGCGGTCACGTGGGGTGCGCAACGTGTCACAGAGATAGAAACGGTGGGGTTAGTAAAGAAAACGCCAGGAATCAATTTGCGTGGCCTTATCTTGCGATACTTAAGCGATAGCACCATAACCAACAGCGTGAGCAAGAAAAGCTCGCTAAACACTATAATGAATTCGTCGTTAGGCGATCTGCTATTGGGCGACCTGACTATGAATAGATACATTGAATACGCAAGGGTGAGGCGGCAGACGGTCAAGCCATCAACGCTTGGGACTGAGCTTTCTTACTTAAAAACGGTCTTAGATGTGGCGTTACCTTTCTATGATATCCAGACGCTACCAGCGGAACTGGGCGCTGCAAAAATTTACCTGACCCGTAAAAACATTATTACGCCATCAGATAAAAGAACGCGCAGACCAACACGGGAAGAGTTTAATTTACTTCATCAGGAGTTAACGAGGGCATTTAATGGTTCGCGCCTAAAAATTAGATACCATGATGTTTTTGAATTCGCCGTTTATTCGTGTATGAGGCGCGGTGAGATATGCCGTATAACATGGGATGACGTTGATTTTAACAACCGTTCTGTAATTGTCCGTGACCGTAAGGATCCAAGAAAAAAACTTGGCAATCATATGGTTGCACCTCTTCTTGGGAGGGCTTGGGATTTGCTGGACGCTCAGCCAAGGATAAGCAATTACATTTTTCCTTATAAGCCATGCACTATTAGCGAGGCATTCAGAAGGGCGCGAGATAAATTAAAAATATCAGATATAAGACTGCATGATATGCGGCGCGAAGCGGCGAGCCGCTTATTTGAGCATGGTTTTTCTGTTGAGGAAGTTGCTCAAGTTACGGGACACAAAAACTTAAAAACACTTTGGACTGTATATCGGGAAATTTACCCCGAATCACTTCATGACCGCTTTGCCTACCTGACAGCCAACCGCACTAAAAGCTAACTTTCTCCCTCGTCACTTCTACCCCATTTCATAAATCCTAAAAAAAGAAGCCACTCCCCAGGGGGTGGCCTGCTGTGCTCATAACCATTTGGGCATAGAGCAACGCGAGAGCACTTTACACCCCCGGCGGGGTGGGTTGGGACGGCGTTGCATTGTGGTGGGAGGCTGCATTCAACTCTGGCGCATCGCCAGACAGGCTTACAGCGTTTGTACCCATCCGGGAACCGGGCCAGTGTCGAACGTCGCAGCCCGGAGGTTAGTCCAGGGGGCTTTGTAACTACCGGGCAAGTGATTGAGTTCGCGCCAGTACCGGGGGCCAACTGACTGGAGAACCTGACCGCGTGACCGTAGGCGCGAATACTCCAGTAATCCGAAGCATGGTTAGCGGTAGCCAGAGCGATAAGGGCGGTAGAAAACCTCGACAGAATGAGGCGGTGCATTCGTGCACCTGCTGCCTGGCATAGTTTGCGAGAAATCGTGAACTATGTCTGTTTGCGGTCTGCTTCCTGACTGAATGTCTACTCTGGCCTGTATGTTTCTGGTTTTTATAAAAAAACAGTTGTTGATGTGTGCACTAAGGGGAGTGAATGGCAACGCCAACAAAAGCAGTTGAGCGAGTGGAGGCTGAGAAGAAGCGCAGGCTTGCGGCAGGAAAGCGCCAGCTTGCTGATCAAGTAAAGCTGATGCGAGCACTTGGAATATTGCCGAACGGCGCAACGCCAAAGACAAAGCATTTCAACATGCTGGCAGCGCATCACAACGGAGTTGCGGCGGCAAACAGGGCGATCAGCATACAGCGTGACCTGGCAGCATTTGAGCAGGCGGGCGGTATTGGCGCGGCAATCATGGCAACGCTGAATAACCCAAAAGCCAAAGCAACAGAGAGGGCCTACGCATTGCAAGCAATGATTCAGCTAACCAAAGCAGCGCCGCAAGTTGTGGCAGCAACGCCAGTGACCACTGATGACGACACGTCATTCCTGATTGATGATAACGAACTGGCTGCGATCGAGAGGGAATTCTCTGGTGGCTGACGTATCGCTTGAGCATCGCATGAGGGTTAGGGCGGCGGCACAACTGCTGGTAAAGGCTGGCAGGGCTGCAATCAAGGAGCACCCGGCAACAATCCGAGCAGCGCAATACTTCAATAAATTCTATCGGTGGGACACGTTCAACCCATACGCATACCAGGTGAAATGGTTCGCGAGTGGGGCCAGCTACCTATTGCGCTACCTGTCAGCGGCTAACCGTATCGGTAAGACTTACGGCGCAGCGCATGAATTTGCCTATCACGCTACCGGGCAATATCCGGATTGGTGGAAGGGCTACCGTTGCGGCGCTGGCACGTTGTGGGCGGTTGGTATCAGTAGCGACTCAACGCGAAAGGTGCTGCAAAAGGAGCTAATCGGGACCAATGATGCGCGGTCAATAAACCTGTATGGGACGGGTTCAATCCCGCGCGATCTGATTGTTTGGGATTCAATCGTAAGGTGTGGCGAAACGCTGGTTTCACTGCGTGTGCGGCACGTATCGGGAGAAGAAAGTGAGATTCATTTTTACAGCGCGACTCAAGATGAAACAGTCTACATGGGGCAATCCATCGTCTTTGCCTGGGTTGATGAACAGTCAGAACGCGAACAGCAAATTATTGCGCAATGCACCACTCGTACTACGACAACAGGCGGTTGCATTGCTGTTACCGCGACACCAGAAGTCGGGGCGACAGATTTTTATGCTCAATGTCGGGACGACACAACAGGGGAAATCTATTTCCAGAATGCTACCTGGGACGATGCCGATCACCTGACACCAGAAGTCAAAGCGTCACTACTGGCCCGTATCCCGTATTACCAGCGCAAGATGCGTAGTCTGGGGATTCCTGTATTGGGCCAGGGTGCAATCTACCCGTTTGCTGATGAACAAATCACGTGCGCGCCGTTTGAGATTCCCGATCACTGGCAAGTGGTGGGCGGTATGGACTTTGGTTATAGCGGGATTAGCGACCCGTCAACCATCGTTAAATGCGCCTATGACCCTGACACGGGTAACAGGTACATCTTTGCGGAATGGTCCAGCGAAACAGACCAGGACACCTACGCGAACAGTCATATGCCTGACTACATGGCCCGCAAGGTTATTGGCTATGAGCCTGACGATTGGGCGGCGGCAACTGGCGGGCTGGTGGCGTTTGAGGGCTTGGGATTGCCTGGCATTGTCCTGAAGTCGCCGCATGACGGTAACGGCATCCAGGCGGGTACGCAGCAAAGCAGGACCGAAATAATGAGGGCAGTTGGTGCGAACGTTCACCACGAGTTATGGGAGATACCACCAGACCTGGCCCCGATGGAAGCGAACCGCAGGAGCCTGGCGGGTTCAATCGCGATCATTGCGCAATGGTTTCAAGACGGCGTGTTGAAAATCTTTTCCAACTGCCTGGGGCTGATGAAAGAACTACGCGTTTATCAGTGGGTTAAGCAAGGGCATCGCACTGTGCCAGCGGATAAGAATAACCACTTTTTGGACGCAATGAGGATTGCGGCTATCCGTGTGAGTTATGACGGCGA
The DNA here is from genome assembly GCF_030332845.1 of Citrobacter sp. Cpo061. Lineage (NCBI taxonomy): Bacteria > Pseudomonadati > Pseudomonadota > Gammaproteobacteria > Enterobacterales > Enterobacteriaceae > Citrobacter > Citrobacter sp. Cpo061. The sequence goes on along the minus strand of NZ_JAOWHB010000036.1, from coordinate 365,552 downwards.
ATACATGAGCGCGGCACGTAAGCAGCATGGCGAACCGCACCAATACACAAACAGTTATCAAACAGCAATGGCGGCATTTGGATGAATACGGACCAGTTATTTACAGAATTACAATCACACATGGACGCGGGGAAACAGCGCCAGGACGAACTACAACCACGCTATCGCAATGCCTGGGGGTTTTATCGTGGGGAGTTGCCAGCAGTCATGCAGGAGGGAGACATTGCCGCACGTCGCGTTATGTGGGAGGCGTTCGAAAGTATTTACCCGTCATTGGTGGCGATCTTTACCGACACGCAGAAAGCGCCGTTTAACTACGACAGTGACGCATTCAAAAACAGCAAAGTGGCGCTAGCTATTACGCGAGCCGTTCACGCAGCAACGCTCAAGGTTGACGACTACTACCGCAAGACCATGCTGGCGATTAAGGAAATGCTAGTCACTGGCAACCAGGCAGGGATTGTGGGCTATGACTCAAAGACTTACACATCCGAAAAGCACGCATTTAAAGATGCGCCCGCGTCTGAATTGCTGGCGCGTCAAAAGGTTTTATCACTATGCCAGCGTCATTTGCGTCGATATTAAGTCGAATGTCAGACGATGAATTGAATGAATTGCTTGAATGGGATAGTGATTCGTCCCGTAATTTCAAGGCGTTACAGGCCATTAAAGCGGAGATTGCAAAGCGTGAGAATAAGGCCAAATAAACCGGGCTGGAATAATGGATATCAGGCGAAACCGTTATTTGATAATGCGCCGCATACCCGCAAAACAGTGGTGAGCATATTTAAAGAATCAGCGCCGTCGCCAATTTCGCGCCAGGCAATAAGTAGTTGGAAACGTAGCGACCAAACAGGGGCATCAGATGATTGATTTATTCGGTATCAAAGCACGTAAATTGCTGGCGGTAGCAAAAGAGCACATTGCGGATCAAAACGCAGAGCTTGCCGCGCTTCGTGGGACTCGCGTTGCGCAGGCTGTGGTAATTCGTGAGCAAGGCGATGCAATGGGTGTATTTCGTTCGCAGATAAAGCAACTCCGTGACCTGGCTGGCGAACTGCGTGATCGCATCCACTCACACGGCAAAACAACGGCAGAGGGTGAATTTATCGCGACCTGTGAGGACATCTACGCCAACGGGAAAATGCTGTCATCAAAACGCTTTGTAGCGTCAATGCAATCCATCCAGGCAGAACGTAAAAGCATGGAGGATTTTAAATGCGGAGAGTGATGGCGGTTGCGCTGGTGGTGGTTTTGTCCGGTTGTTCGGTAGCGAGCAAATCAGGCAATCAAGAGCAGGCGTTTTCGGTGGGGCGCGGGTGCGCGGCAATTGTTGATTTCCCATCTGCTTACCTGGTGGCGTGTAGCAGTATCGACCCTCAAAAAGTTATTTCAGCAATTAAGGCGGCAAAGCAATGAATTTTAAAACGGTACACGGCCTGGGCCGCGCTGAGTACGCGCAGAAAGCGCTGGATGCGGCAATGTCCAATCTTCATAAACCTGAATATGTTGATGCCTGGATTAAGTGGTTTGACGCGCAGCCAGCTGACGTTGCCAGCAATTTCACGCCGGAGCAGTTGAAAGCGTACACGGAAAAAGAATTACTGGAAGCTAACCCGGTAATGATGGACCAGTGCGCACATTGCACCCCTGGCGTGGTTTGCCCTGATGACTGCCCGCAGCCAGAGTTTTACCTGGGGGATCTGGAGGAAGTGGCCCATGCCGTTGTTAGCCGTGTTGAGGCTGAGTTGGTGGCATTTCTTAGAAGCAACGCGCCGCTAATGACGTGTCCGCCATTGCCGCTGGAATTGCAGAACATGCTAAATCTCATTCGGGGCGAGCTGTCAGAGCCTGGATACGTAGAGGGGTTATTACCACAATGACCGCTATCACACCATCACGCAAGCTGGAGGCGCTGGCATTAATTAGCGCGGCGGGGAATGAGGGCGCGACGGTTCGCGACCTTTCCGAATCCATGTGCATGACCAAATCGGGCGTTGGTCGCTATATCAAGCAGTTACGCGATGCCGGGTTAATCACGGAAGTGGGCCAGATTCCGGGAACAAAAATCCCGGTTTACATGGCTGGCGACGGTTCCGGGTACATCCATGCGGAGCGCAAGACGACGCGCGACATAATCGTGGACTTCCTGACTGAGAACGGAGACTCAACGGCACAGCAGATTGTTGATGCGCACCCGGAAACCAACTACAACACCGTGGCGACGATGATCACCAAATTGCGCCACCTGAACATGATTGAAACAAAGATACCGGGGCGCGGTGGTAGGCCAGCGGTGTATGGCCTGGGGTTGCCTGACGCGTCACTTGATGGCGATATCTTCGAGCAGTGCAAGCGCAATTGGGGCGGGTATCACATCCACAAGATTTTCGGTAGTGCCGGGAGGGTTGCAGCATGAAGGGGATAGCTTGCGTGGCATTGGGGATGGTTGCTTATTACTTATGGGGTTCCTCCGCTGTTTTTTGGGTTGTTTTGGGATGCGTATTAATTTAGTCAATTAACGGAGCGCCCCGAAAGGGGCTGTAACGGAATGAGGATAAATTGCTGGATAACGCCGGAAAACCGGAAAGGACTAAGCAATCTGATCACCGCAGTGAACATCAAACGCGCGGAGGCTGGTCTTGACGAAGTAAGCCAGGCCCATGCTTTAAACGATGTTATTGCGCGGGTTGTGGAAATGAGCACTGTTAATTTATGCGGCACATTCCTGATAAAGCAGAGCCGGGGAGGGTGCGAAAAAGTGGGCGTGAGGATTGAATGAATACGCTTTACTTCCTGATGGCTGAGTTTGAAACGGTAACGCCAGCGTTATCAGATATATGTGAAAAGTATCTGGGCATGAAGCCCAGGACGGCAGAGGATAAGGCGGCAATAGGGAAATTGCCGATCCCAACATTCAGGCTTGGCGATACGCAGAAAGCGCCGCGCCTGGTTCACCTGGAGGATCTGGCTTTTCATATCGACAAAATGAGGCAGGATGCCAGGGATTTGCACAATAAATTTTTCCCATCATAACCCCGCATTGCGGGGTTTTTCTTTGCTGGTCAGCACCCCATACAGCACCCCAGCCGCATGTAACTCATTGAAAAACGCCGCTATGTTTTCGACGTGTAACGATATGTACAATGACTCACGGTATGAGATTACAAATAGCGGGATTCCAGATGAGAACGGAAATAACGGCTGCTGAGCGGCTCCCCGGTCGCCTGGGTAATAAGCTGTTCAGTAGTAAAGCGGCTGCCATGCTGCCAGATGTTCTGACGTAACCAGTCAAACAGAGCACCAAACTCACCTTGGGCAATAGACTGATTCAAATCAGGCAATGCGCGGTTAGCGGCACTGAACAACTGCGCTGCATACATGGCGCCTAATGTATAGGAAGGGAAGTAGCCAAAGCCGCCGTCAGTCCAGTGAATATCCTGCATACAACCGTTACGGTAGTTTCCGATCGTTGACAGCCCCAACCAGGCCTGCATTTTCTCGTTCCATAATGCAGGGATATCATCCACTTCAATATCGCCATTAATAAGCGCACGTTCGATTTCATAACGCAGGATCACGTGAGCGGGATAGCTTACCTCGTCGGCATCAACACGGATAAACCCGGGTTTGACCTGCTGGTTCCAGGCGATGAAATTGCTTTCTTCAAACGCTGCCTGATCGCCAAAGTGGCGCGTTACAGCCGGAATCAACCGCATCAGAAAGGCTTTACTGCGTCCCAGTTGCATCTCAAAGAACAGACTCTGGGACTCATGAATGGCGGTTGAGCGTGCCAGAGCAATAGGTTGCCCAGACCAGCTGCGTGGCAGGTTTTGCTCATAGCGCGCATGACCGGTTTCATGGATCACGCCAAACAGCGCGCTGAGTAATTCGTTTTCATCATAGCGGGTGGTAATGCGAACATCTTCTGGTACGCCGCCACAGAAAGGATGTGCACTGATATCCAGCCGACCAGCGGTAAAGTCGAAACCTAGCTGTGCCATTGTTTCAAGACCAAGCTCTCGCTGTACAGCTGTTGGGAAGGGACCTACCGGGGCGATGAGCGACTGCTGAGACTGCTTTGCCACCACCTTGTTTAGCAGATCGGGCAGCCAGCTTTTAACGTCTGCGAAAAGGACATCCAACTGAGCGCTGGTCATTCCTGGTTCAAAGATGTCCAGTAGCGCGTCATACGGTGAACAACCTTTAGCTTCTGCGCGCAGTCGGGCTTCTTCGCGGCTGTACTTCACAACTTCTTTCAGGTTATCGGAAAATCCTTCCCAGTCATTAGCTGGTCGCTGGCTACGCCAGGCATGCTCACAGCGGCTTCCCGCAAGAGATTTTGCTTCTACCAACGATTCGGGCAACAAGGATGCCTGGTGATGCAATCGCGACATTTCGCGCAGGTTCGCCTGTTCTACATCGTTGAGATCTTCCTGTTGCGCTGCGGCGATCCACATTGCCACTTTCGGATCGGTTAACAGTTGGTGCTCAAGCACGCTCAGCTCGGCCAGCGCTTCGCCCCGGGCTTTACTGCCTCCTGGCGGCATCATGGTAAACATGTCCCAACTGGCGATTGCCGAGAGGTGGGAGAAGCGAGAGAGCCGCTGGAACGTGCGGGTGAGCTGATGGTAATTATCATTGTTACTCATTTTTTGTTCTCGTTCTGTTTAGGTGTGGTTAAGAAGTTTACCGTGATTCACTCACTTTTCATAAACACACCTTTGTACCCGGTTTTCCGTAACAGCTTTTTATAGCGAAAAGCCAGCAGAACCACAAAACAGATGGCGTAGATAATAGGGAGCGGTGATAGCACTTTTACCGACCACAGATAATGCAGCGGTAGCAAAATGGCGGCCAGGTAGACGTAGTTGTGCAATGTTTGCCAGCGTTTGCCCATTTTACGCTGAGCGGCTTGTGTCGAGGTCAACGTCAACAGGAATAAGATAATCCAACCGGCCATACCCAGCATTAGCCATGGGCGTGAAACCAGTTCACGACCCAACAATCCCAAGTTTTGTATACCCAGTTCCAGCAGAGCATAGCTGGTTATATGCAGTGTGGCCCAGGCAAAGCACCATAAACCTAACAACCGCCGGGTACGAAACAACAAAGGCTGCTTTGCATAGCGCGCAAGCGGCGATACCAGCAGGGTAGCCAGCAAAAACTTCAGAGCGGTAATGCCCGTAAAGTGCTGGATATCTTTTCCCGGGTCGGCGCCCAACCCGCCATGCTGCGCGGCCCAGAAGAGCCATAGCAGGGGTAAAAAACCGGCGAGATGCAGCAGCACTTTCAGACCGGTTATCTGTTTTGCAGTCAACCTCACTTAAAAATACTCCCGAAGATCCATGCCCTGATATAACGATGCCACCTCATCGGCATAACCATTAAAAGGTAACGTGGGCTGTCGCTGTACATCGAGAATGCCACCCGAACCGATAAAACGCTCAGTAGCCTGAGACCAGCGAGGGTGATCCACCTGCGGATTTACGTTGGCGTAAAATCCGTATTCATTCGGTGCTGACATATTCCAGGTCGTCGGCGGCTGTTCACGCGTCAGCTTGATACTGACTATCGATTTAATGCCCTTGAAGCCGTATTTCCAGGGTACGGTCAGGCGTATCGGCGCCCCGTTTTGCGGCGGCAATGCTTTGCCATATACGCCTACGGTGAGAAGTGTGAGCGGGTGCATAGCCTCATCCAAACGAAGACCTTCGACATAGGGATATTTCAACCCACCGCCAATAAAGCGGTCTTTCTGGCCCGGCATTTCATCAGGGGCGTAGCGTGTTTCAAAAGCGACGTATTTGGCGTGACTAGTTGGCTCAACCAGCGCCAGTAATTTATGCAACGGAAAACCCACCCACGGCACAACCATTGACCAGGCCTCAACGCAACGCATCCGATAAATACGCTCTTCTAATGGAAAGCGTGTGGTCAGCGCATCATGATCTAAGGTTAAAGGTTTGTTGACCTCACCGCTGATGGTTAACGTCCAGGGATCGGTTTTCAGGCTACCGGCATTGGCCGCAGGATCGGCTTTATCCAGACCAAATTCGTAGAAATTGTTGTAGCCCGTCACCTTGTCTTCTGGCGTCAGTGACAGGCTGTTTTGCCAGCGTTCGGGCTTTGTGAACTCAAGCGCTTTGCCTGTGGGTGCGGGTGGATGATCGTTGCCTTTAAACCAATCCAGCAAATTAGCCTGTGTAGGGGAGGACAGCGTGGCCGCAGCAGCACCTATCCCAAGTGCTTTGAGGATCTGTCGTCGTTGCATAAAAAATACTGACTCGGCTGTAACATCTGCTTCCCGAAGTGGACTTTTTTTTAGCATGACTTTTCCTTCTTATTTTCATGTTAAGGAAAACAAGCGACGTTTCCCTGTTGATGTCTGACGTGTCTATAACGACATACTGCTCGCATGCGTATCCCTGGATCCTCACGAAAAGTTAAAAATTTTGTGATAACTTCCGCCCCTTGCCTGAGGTAAGCTTTCAGCACGACGAGAGGGGGATGACACTGATGGCAGGCGCGAAAAAGATATTTTTGGTTGAAGATGACAGCGATATTGCCTCACTTTTGCAGCTTAGCCTGAAGGATGAGGGTTACGAGATTGTTCATGAGGCAGACGGAGCTCGTGCGCTTGAACAACTGGAGAAACACGTCTGGGATGCCGTTATCCTCGATCTGATGCTGCCGGGTGTCGACGGGCTGGAGATTTGTCGTCGCATTCGCCAAATGAGTTTTTATTTGCCCGTCATTATCATCAGCGCCCGCACCAGCGAAACGCACCGTGTATTGGGGCTGGAGATGGGTGCCGATGATTATCTGGCCAAACCTTTCTCGGTGCTGGAGTTGATGGCCCGGGTAAAGGCATTGTTTCGTCGTCAGGAAGCGATGAGTCAGAACCTACGTATGGAGGCGGGGATTATCACTGTTCATGGCGTAGAGATTGACCCATTAGCCCGGGAAGTCCGGCTGCATGGTAAATCCCTCGATTTAACGCCGCGCGAATTCGATCTGCTCTATTTTTTCGCCCGTCATCCAGGCGAGGTCTTTTCGCGTCAGGCGCTGTTAGATCAGGTGTGGGGCTACCAGCATGAAGGGTATGAGCATACGGTGAACAGTCATATTAATCGCCTGCGGACCAAAATTGAAAAGGATGCTGCCGAGCCGGAAATTATTCTCACTGTTTGGGGACGAGGCTATAAGCTTGCTGCGGTTAACGCGGAGCATCAGCCATGATTTATCGCCTGTCGCTGAGCCAGCGTCTGACCCTCGTCTTTACCGCCATTATGCTGATTTGTGCGGTTACCGTCAGCGCTGTCCAGATCCGCAGCAGTAAACAGTATGGCGACGCCATGGTGCAAAGGCTCTCGCTGGAGTTGGCGAGCAAGATTGTCAAAAGTGAGTCGCTTATTGATGCCAGCGGGCAGGTTAATCGCCAGACCTTAAAAGGATTGTTTAATCACCTGATGACGCTCAACCCCAGCGTGGAGCTGTATCTGGTTTCACCATCAGGTGAAATACTCGCTGATGCCGCACCGCCTGGGCATATCCAGCGGCAGAAAATTAGCGTGCAGCCGATTCAGAATTTCCTTAATTCAGAAGAGTTGCCTGTATATGGCAACGATCCGCGCAGCAGCCAGCAAAAGGTATTCAGCGCCGCGCCGGTTTTATATAACGGTGAGCTGCATGGCTATTTGTACATTATTTTGCAGGGTGAAGACCTGAATATGCTGGCGAATACCGCATGGCAAAAAACGCTCTGGAATACCGTGGCCTGGACGTTAATACTGGTTTTATTAGCCGGTGCCATCGCGGGATTCCTGGTGTGGCGATGGGTGACGAATCCAGTGAAAAGGCTGACTGGGCAGGTGGTCAAACTGGAACAGGACAGCATTACCGTCATCAAACAATTGGCACAAAAAAATCCCGAACCGGTACCGGAGAATGAAATAGCGCTGCTGAACAATGCGTTTATCGAGTTAGCGCAGAAAATTGCCCAGCAGTGGGATTTATTAGCAGACAGCGATCGTCAGCGCAGAGAGTTTATTGCCAATATTTCGCACGATTTACGCACGCCGTTGACTTCACTGTTGGGATATCTGGAAATGCTGTCGCTGAAAGCCGATACGATGACGCCGGAGGAAAACCGGCATTATCTTAGCATCGCGCTGCGCCAGGGGCATAAAGTTCGCCATCTGTCACAACAGCTGTTTGAGCTGGCAAGGCTGGAGCATGGCGGTATAAAACCGCAGCGTGAACGTTTTGCTATTGGTGAATTGATCCAGGATGTGGCACAGAAATTTGATCTCCCTGTTGCCACGCGTCATTTGCAGTTGCACCTTGACGTAACGGGGCCGTTACCACTGGTGAATGCCGATTTATCGATGATAGAAAGAGTCGTGACGAATTTGCTGGATAACGCTATCCGTCATACGCCTGACGGAGGCGAAGTGCGGCTAAAAGTCTGGCGTGATGAAGACCGTTTATTCGCCGAAGTGCAGGACAGTGGGCCAGGGGTAGAAGAAGCTGTGCGAAAAGTATTGTTTCAGCGCCCGACCGCGTTAATTCCCCGTGAGCAGCGGGCCGAGCGCGGCGGCCTGGGCTTACTGATCGTGCGTAGAATGCTCGAACTGCATGGAGGGGATATACATCTGGTTAGCTCAACGGCAGGGGCCTGCTTCCGTTTCTCGTTGCCGCTGGCGGATTCTCCCCTGAGTAGTTGACGGTGATGTTTCAGAGTAAATAGGGTTTTGGCATTGTCCCCATGGGCATTGCGTAAAAGTTGGTAGGTTGTCAGTGATAATGAGAATTTTTATCATGCATAGGTAATTCATCAACTTATCTTCGATGAGCGCAAGGAGATCGTATGTCACAGGATGCCGACAACCTGTACATCGCCAGGACTAAAGCTGTTGCTGGCTGCTTTTCAATGTTTTTACTGATGTTTGGCCTCACGTTTACCCCGTTGTTTTTGCCCGCGAGTCAGGACCTGCTTGCCAAAGGGCTACTTTTTCCGCTGTTGTTTGCTTTGGAATTTGTTGTGCTGGTTCCGCTGTATTATTTCTTCTTTAGAAAAAGAGAGGGGCTGGGCAAAGGCATTTTCAACGCCAGGTGGTTTACCATTTTGTTTGCGGCGCTGCTTTTTATTCAGCTTATCCTGCCATTGGTTTTGGGGCTTAGACAAACCGAAGCGTGGGTGACCAGCCAAATATCCTTAAGTAGTTATGCGTTGTGGTTATCTACGTTGACCCTGATATTTATCGCGCCAGTTTATGAAGAAATTGTTTTCAGAGGCTGTTTATTCAACGCGTTCCAGTACTGGTTCAATAATAAAACCTGGCCGTCGTCAGTGGTGGTATCGGTCATTTTTGCCATCATGCATACGCAGTATGTGGATCTACGCACGTTGCTGATGTTGTTTCTTGTGTCGCAGGTGTTGATCCTGGCCAGACTGAAAAGCAACGGTCTGTTGATGCCAATTTTGCTGCATATAGTGATGAACGGGACAGTTGTTGCTCTGCAGATGGCGGCTCAGACGTTACAGCCAGGGTGATGAAGGTGATGCCCGGAACCCGGGCATCGCGGATTATACGTGCAGACGATGGTGCAAACGCGCACCGACCAGCAACGCCAACACCAGCATCAGGGCGATAAATCCGCCCACGCCGTTCCAGCCATAGCTGTGCCAGAACACACCGCCCAGCGTACCGGCAATACTGGATCCCAGATAATAGCTGAACAGATACAGGGAAGAAGCCTGGCCTTTAGCGCGTTTTGCCCGTGGTCCAATCCAGCTGCTTGCTACGGAGTGCGCGGCAAAAAAACCGGCTGAAAAGAGCAGCATCCCGGCGAAGATCAGCCATAGCGATGTGAACAGGGTCATCAAAAGTCCAACCAGCATCACGCCTGTTGAAAAGAGCATTACCGGGCCACGGCCATAACGAGTGGTCATAGAACCCGCCTTTGGCGAACTCCATGTCCCGGTCAGATACGCCACAGATAACAAACCTACAACCGCCTGGCTGAGCTCCCACGGGGAGAGCATCAGGCGGTAGCCGATATAATTAAACAGCGTGACAAACGATCCCATCAGTAAAAAACCTTCCGCAAACAGCAGCGGCAAACCTTTGTCGCGCCAGTGCAAACGGAAGTTGATAAACAACGTTTTCGGGCGCAGCGATGTGGGTCTGAAATGACGGGATTCCGGTAAGATTTTCCAGAACATCAGCGCAGAGGCAAGGGCAAAACAGCCGATCGCCGCCAGCGCGATACGCCAGTTAAAAAAGTCGGTAAACACGCCGCTGATCAAGCGACCACTCATTCCGCCAATTGAGTTACCGCTGATATACAGGCCCATTGAGAAGGCGACGAAACTGGGATGAATTTCTTCACTCAGATAGGTCATCCCTACCGCTGCGACGCCGCTCAGTGAAAGTCCTATCAGAGCACGCATGATTAAAATACCGTGCCAGCTGGTCATCATCGTTGAAAGCAGCGTACAACAAGAGGCGAGCAGCAGCGCGGTAACCATCACCGGCTTGCGGCCAATAGCATCTGAAAGTGGGCCGGTAAACAGTAACCCTACCGCCAGCATCGCCGTCGAGATGGAAAGCGAGATACTGCTGCTTGCGGGAGAAACCCCAAACTCGTGCGAGAGCACTGGCAGTATGGGTTGAACGCAATAGAGGAGGGCAAAAGTCGCCAGTCCGGCGGAAAACAGCGCCAGCGTGACGCGCATAAATGGGGATGTTCCGCGTTTGATAAATCCATCCGGCGGGGTAACTATCTGTTCATCAACATCGCTTGTTGGCGCGGTATCGACAGTTGTTGTACGGCTCACTTGAAATCCTTGCTCATTCAATTACGTCTACAGGACCAGCCTTAAGAGTATGAAAATCACAATATTCTGTCTAATATATTAATAATCTCAAATAATACTTTTAAAATATGAATATCGAACTGCGTCATTTACGTTACTTTGTGGCCGTTGCCGAAGAGTTGCATTTTGGTCGGGCGGCGGCGCGGTTAAACATTTCGCAACCGCCGCTAAGTCAGCAGATCCAGATCCTTGAACAGCAGGTTGGCGCCCGGTTACTTGCCCGAACTAACCGTAGCGTGGCGCTGACCTCTGCCGGAAAGCAGTTTCTGGCGGACAGTCGGCAGATCCTCGGGCTAGTTAATGAAGCCGCCGCCAGGGCTGAGCGTTTGCATCTGGGAGAAGCAGGGGAATTGCGTATCGGTTTTACGTCGTCCGCGCCGTTTATCAAAGCGGTTTCAGATACGTTATCTCTGTTTCGCCAAAGCTACCCGGCAGTGCATATGCAAACCCGTGAAATGAACACACGTGAGCAAATAGCCCCGCTCAATGAAGGAACGCTGGATTTGGGACTTCTGCGTAATACGCAGCTTCCGGAAACGCTGGAGCGTGAAATCATTCTGCATGAACCACTGATGGCAATGATCCCACGTGCGCATCCGTTGGCGCAAAAACCCGTGGTCACGTTGGCCGAGCTGGCGAATGAGCCATTTGTCTTTTTTGACCCCCATGTGGGGACAGGGTTGTATGACGATATTCTGGGCCTGATGCGTCGCTATGGACTGAAGCCGAAGATTGCACAGGAGGTTGGCGAGGCGATGACTATCATTGGGCTGGTGGCCGCAGGATTAGGGGTTTCTATACTTCCTGCTTCTTTTAAACGGGTGCAACTGTATGAAATGTGTTGGATCCCGATAGCGGAAGAAGATGCTGTCTCGGAAATGTGGCTAGTGTGGCCAAAGCATCATGAGCAAAGTCACGCCGCGCAACGCTTTCGTGAGCAGCTGCTGGCGGCCGTTCAGGCGATTAATTTAGTTTAAAAATGGGTGAAAATGTGCAGTAAATCACAAGGCTAAGTAAAAAGTTGACGGAAGCCATTGAAGTGCTTCACCATAGCCCGCAGATTATTTCGGAGCGCGAAAATAAAGGGAGTAAGTGGTGGTTGCTGATAGTCAGCCTGGGCATATCGATCAAATTAAGCAGACCAATGCGGGTGCGGTTTATCGCCTGATTGATCAGCTGGGTCCGGTATCGCGTATTGATCTCTCCCGCCTGGCACAATTGGCGCCTGCCAGCATTACCAAAATTGTCCGCGAAATGCTCGAAGCGCATCTGGTGCAAGAGCTGGAAATCAAGGAAGCGGGTAGCCGTGGTCGTCCGGCCGTTGGGCTGGTTGTCGAAACGGAGGCCTGGCACTACTTATCCATTCGTATCAGTCGTGGCGAGATTATTCTGGCGCTACGCGATCTGAGCAGCAAGCTGGTGGTTGAAGATTGTCTGGAAATGGCGCTGGTCAGTGAAACGCCTCTGCTGGAACGCGTTATTACCCAGGTCGATCAGTTTTTCATCCGCCACCAGCAAAAGCTGGAGCGCTTAACCTCCATCGCCATCACCTTACCCGGTATTATCGATACTGAAAACGGTATCGTTCATCGCATGCCATTTTACGAAGATGTCAAAGAGATGCCGTTGGGCGAAGCGCTTGAGAACCATACCGGCGTGCCGGTGTATATTCAGCACGATATCAGCGCCTGGACGATGGCCGAGGCGCTTTTTGGCGCATCGCGCGGTGCGCGCGACGTCATTCAGGTGGTGATCGATCATAACGTGGGTGCAGGGGTGATCACTGACGGCCATTTGCTGCATGCAGGCAGCAGTAGCCTGGTGGAGATTGGTCATACGCAGGTCGATCCCTACGGTAAACGCTGCTATTGCGGCAACCATGGTTGTCTGGAAACAATCGCCAGCGTCGACAGCGTGCTCGAATTGGCGCAGGTGCGCCTGAAGCAGTCAATGAGTTCTTCTCTGCATGGGCAACCGTTAACGGTAGACGCGCTGTGTCTGGCGGCCATGCAGGGTGATTTATTGGCGAAAGATATCATTAGCGGCGTTGGGACCCACGTCGGTCGAATTCTTGCCATCATGGTGAATTTGTTCAACCCGCAAAAGATATTGATTGGCTCTCCGCTCAGTAAAGCGGCAGATATCTTGTTCCCAACCATCGCTGACAGCATTCGTCAGCAGGCGCTTCCGGCTTACAGTCAGCATATAGTCGTAGAAAGTACCCAGTTTACCAATCAGGGGACGATGGCGGGGGCGGCGCTCGTGAAGGACGCGATGTATAACGGTTCTTTGTTGATTCGTCTATTACAGGGTTAACATTTTTTAACTGTTGTACGAAAAATTGCGCTATCTCAAGCTGATCCTGGTCGTCATACCTTAGACTTTCTCCACTGTTTTATTTTCCTGACTTATATTTTCAAAGCATAACGGTGGAGTTAGTGATGCTGAAGCGTTTCTTTATTACAGGTACAGACACTTCTGTTGGGAAGACCGTGGTTTCCCGCGCATTACTACAAGCGTTAGCGTCAGGGGGTAAAAGCGTTGCGGGTTACAAACCTGTAGCCAAGGGCAGCAAAGAGACGCCCGAAGGTCTGCGCAACAAAGATGCACTGGTACTGCAAAGTGTGTCATCTATCGAGCTGCCTTATGAGGCGATTAACCCAATTGCGTTGAGCGAAGATGAAAGTAGCGTGGCGCATAGTGGTCCGGTCAATTACACCCTGTTATCCAACGGTCTCGCAAGCCTCAGCGAAAAAGTCGATCACGTTGTCGTGGAAGGCACCGGAGGCTGGCGGAGCTTGATGAACGATCTGCGTCCGTTATCGGAGTGGGTGGTGCAGGAACAACTGCCGGTGCTGATGGTAGTGGGTATCCAGGAAGGCTGTATTAATCATGCGATCCTCACCGCGCAGGCGATAGCCAGCGACGGGCTGCCGTTGATTGGTTGGGTTGCGAACCGCATTAACCCTGGGCTGGCGCATTATGCGGAAATCATTGATGTGCTGGGTAAAAAATTACCTGCACCGCTGATCGGTGAACTGCCTTATCTGCCTCGTGCAGAGCAACGTGAGTTGTCGCAGTACATCCGCCTTTCAATGCTCGGCAGCGTGCTGTCGGTAGATAGAGTCGTGGCGTAACGTACGCGACAGTACCGACGCCAGGACACAGGCGATCAGTAATCCGGGGAGCAGGCGATACTCCCCGGTCATTTCACAAACCATCAACGTCGACATTATTGGTGCATGCGTGGTAGCCGCCAGCAGCGTGGCCATCCCCGTTAATCCCAGCAAAATGGCAATTTCATCCGAGCCCGGAAGCCATAATCCCCATACCTGACCCAGCAACATGCCCACCGACAAGCCGACAAACAGCGTTGGCGTAAACACGCCACCCGGAGCACCGGATCCACTGCTGGCAAGCACCGCCAGTAATTTGCAGATAAAAATCCCGCCAACCACGGCCAGCAGCGGTGGTGAAAGTAAATATGACTGCACCACGCTGTAGCCATTACCCCAGACCGTAGGCGTGAGCAATGAAAGCAGGCCAACGATCAACCCGCCAAGCGCCAGTTGCCACGGTGGCGAGAGTTTTAAGCGCAAAAATACATTATGGCTGGCGGTCATCAACCACATGAAGAGCGGTCCGCAGATGCCAGCAGCCAGACCGGTGCTGACAATCATAACGTATTCCAGAGCATGTAATTCCCGCGACAGGTGCACGGTATACAGCAGCGCATTGCTGCCGCTAAGCAGATTGGTGGTGAGTAATGCGACTACGGCGGACACCACTACCGGCCCCAGTGAGGCGAGGATCAGTGTGCCAAACAATACTTCGGCAATAAATAAACTGCCCGCCAGCGGGGCATGATAGGCTCCAGCCATACCTGCAGCGGCGCCGCAGGCAATCCATAACTTCCATTCTGTACGCGGGGTAAAGCGTTGAGCAAAGCAGGAGGCTGCCAGGGCCGCCAGTAAAATCATGGCACCTTCACGTCCGATGGCGCTCCCGCTGGCAACGACCAGTAACGATGCCAGCGATTTCACCAGGCTTGCACTGACGTCAAATTGTCCGTCGGTTTGCAGGGCTTCCATATAATCAGTGGGAGCCTGCGGACGTAAACGGTTAAATTTTTGCCAGCCCCACAGTAGTAATCCAGCCGCCAGACCGCCGAGTGCAGGTGTCAGCATACGCCTTAAGGGCGAAAGGTTTGTCGCTGCGTTGACCAGACTCCCTGTGTTGTTGCTCAGAAACAACCATTCGAGAAGTAGCATGGCATGACGAAATCCTGCGACGGCCAGCGCAGCAAGGACGCCAATCAACGCGGCGATCAGCAGGCGGCGGAACATGGCACGCAGGTCAGGGTAAGCATGTAAATGATGCATGAGTGGCCAGACTGGAAAATTCAGACGCTCTATTTTGCGGCTATTAGGTAACAGAAGCAAAAGCTCAGCGTGCGCAACAGGATGCACCACAGGCAGGACGCATCCTACCTGTGACGAAACTAACGGAACAAAGGCTTATCGGCTACCAGGATCAGTAACTGTGATTGCCACTGTGCCAGCGTCAGACGCGCCAGCTCACCCAGCGCCTGGTAGAACGGATGGTCGGCTTTTTCGATAAACACATTAAGGAAGCGCGATGACCATGGGAACAGATGCCAGGCCAGCAGTTGCTCGCACTCGGTGTGGCGTTCGTTCTCGGCAAGCCAGGCCGTCAGCAACAGCAGCGAACCAAAGTGATCTTCTGGCTCATTTTGCTGCATGGCAAACTGGATGCCGTTGTCCCGCATCCACTGGCGTAATGCCAGCGTGGAGTCGCCAAACAACACGTTTTCACGATCCAGCCAGACGGATCCCCATGGCGGAGAAGGGAGCGCATAAGGCCCAACAAACAGACGTTGCCAGGCCTGCGGGAGAGACTCATCGGCATCAGCCTGAAACTGATCGACTAACGGCGAAAGCGTTGTCTTTTCAAGCGGCCACTGCGACTGCCAGCCTTCGGTTCTTAATGCACTGACCAGTGCCGAAGCTTCCGCACTGTCTGGGGCATAATAAAACAGCGCGCCGAGCACACGCGCTGCAGTAGAAAAGTTGTCTCGTTGTGAAAAATGGGTCATGCAAACAATCCTGAACAGTGCGGGTTGCCCCGCACCCGAAAGTTAACCTGCAACAGCCATTCCGACTGTCATATGTAAACCGTAAAACAATCCGCGGCCAATGATTTCACCGACAAGCACCAGAATTAACCCGAGCGCCAACCCGCCAACGGACGGTCGTTTGCGACGGATCAACGGACATATCCAGCAACCCAGACCCGCAGCCAACAGCAGCACACGCCAGACCTGTAAACTGCCGTAGTCGGGAACCAGCGCGCTGGCGGATTGTACCGAACTGTGGATCTCGCCGAGTGACAGTCCCTGCAGCACAATAACGGCCACCGTAACCAGCAGAGCCAATACGCTGATACCGGCGAATCTGACGACGTTAAAAGAAACACCTGCAGCACGCAGCAGCAGAGCGGCAAATAGCGGTCCACTGAGCAGCATCGTCATGAAAAACGCCAGTGTAGTATAGCCGTTATACCAGGTTGGGACGGTGTCTATCTGGTAGACGTTGGTCATCGCAAAGACAAATACCAGGCCCAGCAACATGCTCAACAGCAGCCAGATTTTACCTAACGCTGCGGGCATTTTACCGAGAAACGCCACCAGCCACCACAGGCCACCGACGGCGAAAAACAGCGAACCGCTGGCGATTTCGTTACTTAGCGCCGATGCGCCAATTTTGTTCAGCGAGTTAAACGCGCGCAGC
This sequence comes from Citrobacter sp. Cpo061, assembly GCF_030332845.1. Classification (NCBI taxonomy): domain Bacteria; kingdom Pseudomonadati; phylum Pseudomonadota; class Gammaproteobacteria; order Enterobacterales; family Enterobacteriaceae; genus Citrobacter; species Citrobacter sp. Cpo061. Next base: position 348,857 of record NZ_JAOWHB010000036.1, on the reverse strand, counting down.
GGCGAACCTAAATGCATAACCGAGGCGAGAAAGGCGATGCCCATTACCAGCCAGAGAAAAAACATACTGCGAACGATACGTTGTTTTGCCAGCTCGTCTTTAGCTGTCAGCCAGCCGCAACCACTGACGATCAGCGCCCCGGCTACGCACTGGCCCAGCACCGTAAACAGTACCAGCGGCCATTCATGCCATCCATTTCCCATATTACACCTCCTTTGGATTAGCCAGAAAACCCGTGGTATCCCCGGTCGGGCGGCAATTGGCGTTTGGTTTGATCACAATATTTGGTTTGGTGAAGTGCGCACCCGGCAGCGGGGCGACGGCAGCCAGTTCACCATGTTTTTTGCGCAGTTCGTCGATGGGGCCAAAATCCAGCGCACGCAGCGGACAGGACTCGACGCAGATGGGCTTTTTGCCGTCTGCCACGCGATCATGGCAGCCATCACACTTGGTCATATGTCCTTTCGCAGCATTGTACTGTGGCGCACCGTACGGGCAGGCCATATGACAGTAGCGACAGCCAATGCATACGTCTTCATCGACCACCACAAAACCATCCTCACGCTTATGCATCGCACCACTTGGACAAACCTTGGTGCAGGCCGGATCCTCGCAGTGGTTACAGGAGATGGAGAGATAGTAGGCAAAAACGTTCTGGTGCCAGACGCCGTTGTCTTCCTGCCAGTCACCACCTGCATATTCGTAAATCCGCCGGAAACTGACGTCAGGAGTGAGGTCTTTGTAGTCTTTGCAGGCCAGTTCGCAGGTTTTGCACCCGGTGCAACGACTGGAATCAATAAAAAATCCATACTGAGTTGTCATGGGTTAGTCCTTAAACCTTCTCGATCTCGACCAGATTAGTGTGCTGTGGGTTGCCTTTTGCCAGCGGTGAAGGGCGCTGTGTTGTCAGCGTATTGACGCAGGCGCCATGGTCAATTTTGTCGCCGGCCATATCGGCATCGTGCCATGCACCCTGGCCCATTGCGCTGACGCCAGGCAGGATCCGTGGCGTCACTTTGGCCGGAATACGTACTTCCCCGCGGTCGTTAAAGACCCGCACCATATCGCCATTTGCAATACCACGCTTTTGGGCATCGACGGGGTTGATCCACACTTCCTGACGACAGGACGCCTGCAGAACATCAATATTGCCGTAGCTGGAGTGCGTACGGGATTTGTAATGAAAGCCAAACAACTGCAGCGGAAATGCGCTGCGTTTAGGATCGTCCCACCCTTCAAACGTGGAGGCGTAGACGGGAAGTGGACTAATTACTTCATCCTTCTGCAACTCCCAGGTGTTGGCAATTTTCGCCAGCCGGCTGGAGTAAATTTCAATCTTTCCAGACGGTGTTTTGAGTGGATTGGCCTGCGGATCGTCGCGGAATTTTTTATAAGCGACAAAATGCCCGTTAGGATCTTTGCGTTTATAGATCCCCATTTTTTTCAGCTCGTCATAAGAAGGGAGCGCGGGGTCCTTGGCCAGCATTTTTGCATACAGATACTGGAGCCACTGTTCCTGAGTACGGCCTTCCGTAAACCGTTGATAGATATCATTGCCAAGGCGTTTGGCGACTTCGCTCATTATCCAGTAGATCGGTTTGCGTTCGAACTTCGGTGACGTCGCGGGTTGAATAAAAATGAGGTATCCCATGTTGCCCGCATAGTCGTTAGGAATGATGTCTTCCTGTTCGACGGTCATTAGGTCCGGCAGCAGGATATCGGCATATTTCGCTGAGGAGGTCATGAAGTTTTCGATGACCACTATCATTTCGCATTTCGTATCATCCTGAAGGATCTCATGCGTTTTATTGATATCTGAGTGCTGATTAGTAATGGTGTTGCCCGCGTAGTTCCAGATAAATTTAATCGGTACATCGAGCTTATCTTTACCGCGCACGCCATCGCGGGTTGCGGTCATTTCCGGACCCCGGGCGATGGCGTCGGTCCAGCTAAAGCAGGATATCTGGGTCTTGATGGGATTATCCGGCAGCGGCATGCGTTCAATCGTGATGGTGTAGGTTGATTCTCGTGCACCGCTATTGCCGCCGTTGATGCCAACGTTGCCGGTCAGGATTGGCAGCATCGCGATCGCGCGCGAAGTCAGTTCGCCGTTAGCTTGACGTTGTGGACCCCAACCCTGACAAATATACGCCGGTTTTGTACTACCGATTTCCCGTGCCAGTTTAATGATGCGCTCGGCCGGGATCCCTGTGACATGCGAGGCCCATTGGGGCGTTTTAGCGACACTGTCATCGCCATTGCCAAGTATATAGGCCTTGTAATGTCCGTTAGCGGGGGCGTCAGCGGGTAGGGTTTTCTCGTCATAACCGACGCAATATGTGTCGAGGAACGCCTGGTCGACCAGATCTTCGTTAATCAGGACCCAGGCGATTCCCGCCACCAGTGCGGCATCGGTTCCCGGACGGATAGGGATCCACTCATCTTCACGACCCGCAGCGGTATCGGTATAACGCGGGTCGATGACGATCATGCGGGCGTTAGAACGCTCCCGGGCCTGCTCAAGGAAGTATGTTATGCCACCGCCGCTCATGCGCGTTTCGGCAGGGTTATTGCCGAACATCACCACCAGCTTCGTGTTTTCAATGTCGGAGGTACTGTTGCCGTCATTTGAGCCGTAGGTGTAAGGCATTGCCGCCGCGATTTGTGCGGTACTGTATGTGCCGTAATGGCTCAGGAATCCGCCATAGCAGTTCATCAATCGAGCGACCAGCGAGGCATAAGGGGAGGAGCGAGTAATATTGCCGCCGACAATGCCAGAGGTGTAGTTGATATACACGGCCTCATTACCATATTTCTGTACGGTATTTTTTAAACTGGTGCTGATGGTATCCAGCGCTTCCTGCCAGGTTATGCGTTCGAATTTGCCCTCACCGCGTTTACCCACGCGCTTCATAGGATAATTGAGGCGGTCCGGATGATTGATCCGTCGACGGATTGAGCGTCCACGCAAACAGGCACGCACCTGGTGCTGACCATAAATATCGTCTCCGGTCGTATCAGACTCCACCCATACGACCTCGTCATCTTTGACGTGGAGTTGCAGGGCACAACGACTGCCGCAGTTCACGGAACAAGCGCCCCAAACCACTTTCTCTTCAGCCGGTTGCATTGCCTGTTGTACCGCAGCAGCTGCGGTGCGCATCCCAAAAGGTAACGATAACCCGCCAGCGGCAAGCGCCAACGAACCTATAGCCGAGGATTTCACTAACATCCTGCGGCTAATGCCTCCATATTGCTCAGTATCAGACATAACTCACTCCATTATAGTTATCGCTATATACTAATCTCTACAGCGAAATTAATAGCATGCTAATAATAGAGTGAGTTTACCCATTTATGAGTATGGCATCTTAATGCATATCAAACTGGAGTAACCCTCCGCGTACGGAGGGTATGATTTATTGCGGTTCGGCGACGTGCCCGTCCTGTGCAGGCGAGCTGTTGGCAGGGGCGTTTCCACTGTTAGTCCGGGTGTAGAGAATTTTGTGCGTATCGTTTGCACAATGTCCTACCACCAGTGAATCAGGTTGATCGGCCTGATCGTTGGGGACAATGTTCAGCGTAAAGCTGGACTCTGCGACGCCATTATTGATGATGCGCTGCTCGATATCGCTTTTCACGCGTTCACATGACGCAGGTGCCGCCAGAACCTGTGGGGATGCAACTGCCAGTAAGATCGCGGCAATTCCTGTTACGTATTTCATCATCAGCTCCTTTATGATCGACATAGACTAAGATTAGCATTTCTGGTGTAAATAACTGTATTTGCTAATATGATTGAGAATTATCTTCTAATCCCGGTGAAAAATGTGAAGAAACAGACCCTGTTAGGTTTCCTGTGTGTCGTGCTGGTTGGGTGTGATAACGCCAAAGGGCTGGTTTCCTTTACGCCGGAAATGGCCAGTTTTTCCAATGAGTTTGATTTCGATCCGCTGCGCGGGCCGGTGAAAGATTTCAGTCAGACGCTGCTCAACGACAAAGGTGAGGTCACTAAGCGCGTTGCTGGTACCCTGTCACAGGAAGGGTGTTTCGATACACTTGAACTGCACGATATCGAAAACAATACCGGTATGGCGCTGGTCCTGGATGCTAACTACTATCGGGATGCCGAAACGCTGGAAAAACGGATCCGTTTACAGGGCAAATGCCAACTGGCTGAACTGCCTGCTGCCGGTGTGGTGTGGGATACCGACGATAACGGCTTTGTCGTTTCCGCCACGGGGAAAGAGATGAAGGTGCAGTATCGATATGATGCCGAAGGCTACCCGCTGGGCAAAACAACCGTCAGTAAGGACAGCACTTTGCAGGTTGATGCTAAACCGTCGGTTGACCCATTGAAGAAGTTAGATTACACCGCGGTGAGCATGCTCAATAATCATCCGTTAGGCAATGTCAAACAAACGTGCAAATACGATGAATACGCAAATCCGATCAACTGCCAGCTTGTTATCGTTGATGAGAGCGTGAAGCCGGCAGTTGAACATCATTACTCGATTGAAAACACGATCGACTACTACTAGTCGTGTTTACTGAGCGGTAGGTTGCAGCAGGTTAGGGCCTGCCGTTTTGTGTTCTGCCAGATACTGCTGCTGGAAGATGCACATGCGGATAGTGTTGCGGTACTGGCCGTTAATGAAAAATTCATGAATCAGCTCGCCTTCCACCATAAAACCGAGTTTACGGTAGATGTGGATGGCTTTTTCGTTCTCTTTATCAACGATCAAATACAGTTTATAGAGGTTAAGTACGGTAAAGCCATAGTCCATTGCCAGCTTTGCTGCCCGTGAGGCCAGACCCTTCCCCTGATATTCCGGCGAAATAATAATCTGGAACTCGGCCCGGCGGTGTACATGGTTAATTTCAACCAATTCCACCAGCCCGGCTTTTTCACCGTCGCACTCCACCACGAAGCGGCGTTCGCTTTGGTCGTGGATGTGTTTGTCATACAGGTCTGACAGCTCAACAAACGCTTCGTAAGGCTCTTCGAACCAGTAGCGCATTACGCTGGCATTATTATCAAGCTGATGGACGAATCGTAAATCTTCACGCTCCAGCGGGCGCAACTTAACACTGAGGGCGCTAGTCATATCGTATCCTTTCAATATCCTTCAAAGTGCAATGATTATGGGGCAACGGTGCGGCCAGTACGGCGGTCGAGGCAGCGCAGGGTGTTAGGTTCCCAGTACGCATTAATATTAGCGCTCTGCTCGCACTTATCACGGCTATCAAAGGCCGTATCGGCTTTGTCCCACTCTTTCTCTGCACGTTTATTGACTTTCTGGCGAAGCTGACGCGTATCGTTCCATTGTTCCTTTTCCATTGCGGCTTGTTGACGACTTTGCGCACTGTCTCCGGATTCAATGACCAGTTTACTGGTTTCAGCAAATGCCGAAGAGGTGTACACAGCCGCAGCCAGCGTCAGCATAGCCGTCAGGCACAGGCGTTTGGTCAGTGTAATTTTCATGGTGAATTCCTTTTATGGGAAAGGGTAAAAACGATAAAACAGGGTTAAATTCTACACTATTCCAGTTTGCGGGCATACCCACCCGGTGGATATGGATACGCTAACGAGATTCTGTCGTATCATGGTTAAACCGAAGGTAACTGAATAACATCAATGCTTAAGACCACATTTCTTTTTTTCATCACCGCGTTATGCGAAATCATTGGCTGCTTTTTACCCTGGCTTTGGCTTAAGCGAGGAGCTACAGCCTGGTTGCTGATACCCGCCGGGGTGTCACTGGCTTTATTCGTCTGGTTGCTGACACAGCATCCGGCAGCCAGCGGGCGTGTATACGCAGCCTATGGCGGTGTTTACGTGGTGACCGCGCTGCTATGGCTACGTATTGTCGATGGTGTAAAACTCAGTTTGTATGACTGGTCTGGCGCGCTGGTGGCGTTGTGCGGCATGCTGATCATTGTGGCTGGATGGGGGCGCGCATAGCGCCTTTTTTGTGATCAAACAGCGTTTTTTTGATCTTTATACTTGTATGGTAGTAGCTCAGTTGAGTAAATTTCCTGCATCACAAGAACAGATGTAGGGAATAAGAAATGAAGATTGTTGGGGCTGAAGTGTTTGTCACCTGTCCTGGGCGTAATTTTGTAACGTTGAAAATTACGACAGAAGATGGGATCACCGGGCTGGGAGATGCCACGTTAAATGGACGCGAGCTGTCCGTGGCGTCCTATCTGAAAGATCACGTGTGTCCGCAGCTTATTGGTCGCGATGCGCATCGTATTGAGGACATCTGGCAGTTTTTCTACAAAGGTGCGTACTGGCGTCGTGGTCCGGTCACCATGTCGGCGATTTCTGCGGTGGATATGGCTCTCTGGGATATCAAAGCGAAAGCGGCGAATATGCCGTTGTACCAGTTGCTCGGCGGTGCTTCTCGTGAAGGGGTTATGGTCTACTGCCACACCACAGGCCATACCGTTGATGACGTACTCGAAGATTATGCACGTCATAAAGAAATGGGCTTTAAAGCGATTCGTGTGCAGTGCGGCGTACCGGGTATGAAAACCACTTACGGTATGTCTAAGGGCAAAGGACTGGCCTATGAACCCGCCACCAAAGGGCAATGGCCGGAAGAACAGTTGTGGTCAACGGAGAAATACCTGGATTTCACGCCAAAACTGTTTGCCGCCGTGCGTGACAAGTTTGGTTTCAACGAACATCTTTTACACGATATGCACCACCGTCTGACGCCAATTGAAGCGGCCCGTTTCGGCAAAAGCATTGAACAGTACCGTTTGTTCTGGATGGAAGATCCAACACCCGCTGAAAACCAGGAGTGCTTCCGCCTGATCCGCCAGCATACCGTCACGCCGATTGCGGTAGGGGAAGTGTTCAACAGCATCTGGGACTGTAAACAGCTTATTGAAGAACAACTGATCGACTATATCCGCACCACCATCACCCATGCGGGTGGTATCACCGGTATGCGCCGGATTGCTGATTTCGCGTCGCTGTATCAGGTTCGTACCGGTTCACATGGACCTTCCGATCTGTCGCCTGTGTGCATGGCCGCCGCGCTGCATTTTGATCTGTGGGTACCGAACTTCGGCGTACAGGAATATATGGGCTATTCCGAGCAAATGCTGGAAGTGTTCCCACATAACTGGACCTTTGATAACGGCTATATGCACCCAGGAGACAAACCTGGTCTTGGGATCGAGTTTGACGAAAAACTGGCGGCGAAATATCCGTATGACCCTGCATATCTGCCCGTTGCTCGCCTGGAAGATGGCACGCTGTGGAACTGGTAAATATAAATTTTACGTACGAAAGATGTTGATTAACCCAATACCCTACAGAAGGTTAAACTTATGGTTAGTTCAGTCGATATTAAAAATAACGTAGATAATAAGCCTATTATTCGTCGAGTGGCTTCAGCATCCGCAATTGGTACTGCTGCTGAGTATTATGATTTTTTTGCATACGGGACTGCAGCTGTACTCTTTTTTGGTCATCTATTTTTCCCGAGTGACGATCCGTTAATAAGTACTCTCGCTGCTTTTGCAACCTATGCTGTTGGTTTCCTTGCAAGACCATTAGGAGGAATCGTCTTTGGGCATATTGGCGATAAGGTTGGGCGTAAAAAAGCACTGGTTATTACTATATTAATTGTTGGTTTGGGGACGTTCTGTATAGGGTTATTACCTACATATGAGAAAATAGGTGTCTGGGCTCCAGCTTTACTTATTTTTATTCGTGTATTACAGGGATTTGGCGTTGGAGGTGAGCAAGCTGGTGCAGTACTGATGACGGCTGAATATTCTGAACCCAAACATCGTGGATTTTTTTCCAGTTGGGTTCAAATCGGTGCGCCGGTTGGTTTCCTCCTGCCGTTAGCGCTCTTTGCGCTGTTAAATGCCACACTTTCTCCAGAGGCAATGATGGATTACGGGTGGCGTATACCGTTTCTGTTGAGTCTGTTGCTGGTTATTGTTGGACTGTTTATCCGCTTAAAAATTGATGAATCACCTGTCTTTGCTCAGATTAGGGAGACAAAAGCAGAAGAATCACGTCCATTAGTTGAAGTTATCCGCGATTTTCCTGGCATTGTTGTCAAGGGGGTCTGCGCGAAACTGATTGAAGCTTGCACATTTGCAATGTTCACAGTGATTGTTTTGGCTTACGGCAAGGCAAACAATCTTGATGCTAATATTTTGATGGAGACAATGATCGTTGCGGTCATAATAGAAATAATTGCAATACCGTTGATGGGGTCGCTATGCGATAAAATTGGACGTAAACCAGTCTATATTATCGGTGCGCTGCTGCAGGTCGTTATGATTATTCCTTTCTTTCTTGCGATTAATCAGGATAGTTTTTGGCTTACACAAATAGTAATGATCCTGGTACTGAGTGTTGGGCATAGTATGTGTTATGCACCTCAGGCTTCTTATTTTCCGGAGCTTTTCCCAACTCATATTCGCTGTAGCGGAATAGCTTTAATTTGGCAACTGGGGTCGCTAATAGGCAGTGGCATTCTTGGACTGGTAGCAGTAAAAATTCTGCAAGTAACAGGTGGACATTACTATGGACTTGCAACCTATGTGATTGTACTTGGAGTTATCTCAATTATTGGTTTGTTGATGATGCCGGAAACCGCTCCGCAAAGACTTAAGCGTGAATATCAGCAGTGGCAGAAACATTAATATCCTTTGGCGGCAGTATGCCGCCAAATTCACTGACTTTGGTATATAACTCAACAAATGATGTCATACCAATCATAAAAAGCTTAATGCAAATCAAAACATACAACCATACAGGCGTTACTCTGGAACAGTCCTGATTTCATTTATAAGTAGGCCATACCATGCAAAACAAGCTCTTAGCGGCAAAGGCTGCACTTCCTGACTACGATCGTACAAAACTGGTTCCGCGTATTGTTCATCTGGGGTTTGGCGCGTTTCACCGCGCACATCAGGGTGTTTACGCTGACATTCTGGCCGCCGATCACGGCAGTGACTGGGGCTACTGCGAAGTGAACCTGATTGGCGGCGAGCAGCAGATTTTCGATCTGAAACAGCAAGATAATCTGTATACCGTTGCAGAGATGTCTGCTGATGCCTGGACTGCGAGAGTCGTGGGCGTGGTGAAAAATGCATTGCATGCGCAGGTTGATGGTCTGGAAAGCGTACTGGCAGCGATGTGTGAACCGCAGGTTGCGATCGTTTCCCTGACCATCACCGAGAAAGGATACTGCCATTCTCCGGTGACCGGCCAACTGATGTTAGACAACCCAATGATTGCAGCCGATCTGCAAAACCCCAAACAGCCTAAAACTGCGCCGGGCGTGGTGGTTGAAGCCCTGGCGCGTCGCAAAGCTGCGGGTTTAGCCGCCTTTACCGTGATGTCCTGCGATAACATGCCAGAAAACGGTCATGTGATGCGCAATGTTGTCACTGCATATGCCCGAGCGGTGGATATGCAACTGGCCGCGTGGATCGAACAACATGTGACCTTCCCATCAACAATGGTTGACCGCATTGTCCCAGCGGTTACGCAGGAGACACTAGACAAAATTGAACATATCACCGGTGTACGCGACCCGGCAGGCGTGGCATGCGAACCGTTCCGCCAGTGGGTAATTGAAGATAACTTTGTTGCCGGCCGTCCTGAATGGGAAAAGGCCGGGGCGGAACTGGTGGCCGATGTCATTCCGTTTGAAGAGATGAAACTGCGTATGCTCAACGGCAGCCACTCTTTCCTTGCGTATCTTGGATATCTGGCGGGATATCAACACATTAACGATTGCATGGGCGATGAAAACTATCGTCTTGCTGCACGTGCGTTGATGTTGCAGGAACAAGCACCTACGCTGAAAGTAAAAGGTGTTGATCTACAGCGTTACGCCGATCTGTTAATTGAACGCTACAGCAATCCGGCGCTGCGTCATCGTACCTGGCAGATCGCCATGGACGGTAGCCAAAAACTGCCGCAGCGTATGCTTGATTCCATTCGTTGGCACATTGTGCACGGTAGTGACTTTGCGCTGCTGGCACTGGGTGTCGCTGGTTGGATGCGTTACGTTGGTGGTGTGGATGAACAGGGCCAGGCGATTGAAATTAGCGATCCACTGTTGCCGGTGATCCAGAATGCAGTGCGTAGCAGTAACGAGGGCGAAGAGCGCGTTCAGGCGCTGCTGGCAATCGATGCTATTTTTGGTCACGAACTGCCACAGGTTGAACTGTTCAACCGTCAGGTCACACAAGCGTATCTTACTTTACTGGCTGAAGGGGCGAAGGCGACGGTTGCGAAGTATGCAGCAAAACTGAAATAACGAAGATTATGCTCTATGTCGCCATCTGGCTTGCAACGGCCAGATGGCGCTGTGTTTTCTGGCATTCACACCAATTAGTTCATGCCTAAACGAATCAGCTCGAGGGGGGCGTATTTGCCTTCACATCCTTCGATTTCCACTGTTTTCCCGCGGCGAATCTGCTCAGCGGTCAGGCCATCGGTATCTATCGCTGTAATGCGGCCTGTGAGTCCGGTGTCGCTGATCATGACGCGGCTGCCAGTGGTGATTGCGTTACGGTTACGATCGTATGTTTTCATGGTGTTTTCTCCTTTCCAACTTACCGTCAAAGCCCGTGGGCTTTTAGTCCCACGTAACGGGCGCAATATAAATACGCTTCTCGTTAATGATTTTTTTTGTTTTCGATCAAAATCACAGCTTTTTTTATGCAGTTATGCAGGAGAGGGGAAAATGCAGGAGAAACTCACCCCGGAGTGAGGTGAGCGTAGTATTAATCTTCGCTGAACCAGTCGCTATTTTCCTGACGAATAAGCTGAACGGACTCACCAATTTCCTGAAGATGGAGCATCATTGCGCGCTCGACCGCATCGCCATCATGCTTCTCAAGGGCGGCAAAGATATCGTGATGCTGGCGTAGCAGCATTTCAGGCGGGGAAATATGATCCAGGCTCATATAACGAACGCGGTCAATTGTAGCCTTTATATTCTCAACGGTATCCCAGGCGAGTTGGCACTCGGCGATTAAAGCCAGTTTCTGATGAAACTCATCATCAAGCTGGAAGAAATCATTAATCTGTTTTCGGTCAATTGCGATGCGCTGCTGATGCAAATTTTGTTCAAGCTGATAGCACTGTTGATCGTTGATCAGCGATGCGGCACGACGTACCACAGCACATTCAATTGCCTGGCGAACAAAACAGCCGTTTTGCACCTGCGACAGCGAAATTTTATTCACGTAGCTGCCACGCTGTGGGCGGATCTGAATCAGACCGTTCTCGGCCAGTTTGATGAATGCTTCTCGTACCGGCTGGCGTGACACATTAAAACGTACGGAAACCTCTTTCTCCGACAGCGGTGTACCGGGTGCAATCAGACAATGCACGATATCACGGCGAAGAATACGGTAAATCTGTTGATTTACTGGCTGTGTAGGGTTGAGCTGCGTTTCTACGGTCATTCATTCTTACTTTTTAGAGAGTTAACCCGGATATTTTATCACTTCTTTCAGGCTATCTATACCCGGCGCAAGGCCGGGCAGAGAAATTAGCTCCGGTGGATACTCAGCCCGGCAAAAGACTGTGTGACAGGCATCATTTCAAGGGTGTTGATATTGACATGAGCCGGTAAAGAAGCCACCCACCATACCGCTTCTGTAACATCTTGCGGAGTCAGCGCCGTGGTATTTTCGTAGGCTTTTTCAGCTTTGGCGTCATCACCTTTAAAACGGACATTAGAGAACTCCGTACCGCCAACCAGACCCGGCTCGATGTCGGTAACGCGAATTGCAGTGCCGTGTAAATCAGTACGTAAATTCAAGCTAAACTGGCGAACAAACGCTTTGGTCGCACCGTAGACGTTACCGCCAGCGTATGGCCAGCTGCCCGCGGTAGAACCGATATTGATAATATGACCGCGGTTGCGTTCAACCATGCCTGGCAGAACGGCACGGGTCATATAAACCAGCCCTTTGTTGTTGGTGTCGATCATATTCTCCCAGTCTTCAATGCTGGCCTTGTGAGCAGGTTCAAGGCCCAGCGCCAGACCCGCGTTGTTGACCAGAACATCAATATTGCGCCATTCAGCAGGCAGGGCATCCATCATCTCTTCAATCGATGCACGATTACGTACGTCCAGTTGCGCGGTATAGAGGCGGTCACCCAATTCCTCTTTCAGTTCCTGCAGGCGCTCCTGGCGGCGTCCGGTGGCAATAACTTTATGCCCATTCTCAATAAAACGACGCGTAATGCACTCACCAAAACCTGCGGTTGCTCCGGTTACTAAAACGATCATCTCACTGTTCCTCAACGCTTTTTATGTCGTACTACCATAGCACGTCATTTCCGTTCAGAGCTATTCCTGCGTAACGCGATTGCGGTTGATTCCTGGGAAGTCTACTCTGGTAAACAAATCGTTTTCAGGAGTGAAAGATGTCGTTAACGAATCCTTTTTTACGTCACAGCACGTTGCCGTACCAGGCACCGCAGTTTGATCAGATAGAGGTGCAGCACTATCGCCCAGCGTTCGATGAAGGCGTGCGGCAAAAACGTGCAGAGATCGAGGCGATTGTGCAAAACCCGCAGGCCCCTGATTTTGCCAATACGTTGCTGGCGCTTGAACAAAGCGGCACGCTGCTCACACGTGTAACCAGCGTTTTCTTCGCGATGACGGCGGCGCACACAAACGATGAACTACAGCGCCTTGACGAAGAGTTTTCCGCAGAACTGGCGAACCTTGCCAATGATATTTATCTCAATGGCGCGCTTTTTTCGCGCGTTGAAGCGGTCTGGCAACAGCGAGGTTCGCTGGGGCTCGATTACGAATCATTACGCTTGCTGGAGGTCATCCACCAGCGTTTTGTATTAGCCGGCGCGCGTCTGAATGAGGTCGATAAAGCGAACCTTAAAGCGCTCAATACAGAGTCCGCCACGTTGACCAGCCAGTTTAATCAACGTCTGCTGGCGGCGAACAAGTCCGGTGCTCTGGTGGTGGATGATGCACGTTACCTGGACGGACTCAGCGCAGAGGAAATTGCTGTTGCCGCCGAAGCTGCAAAGGAGAAAGGGCTTGAAGTGCGTTGGGTTATCCCGCTATTGAACACGACTCAGCAACCGGCGCTTGCGGCGTTACGCGATCGCCAGACCCGTGAGAATCTGTTCAACCGCGCATGGACGAGAGCAGAAAACAATGACGCTAACGATACTCGGGCGATTATTCAGCGACTGGTCGAGATCCGGATGCAGCAGGCGAAGCTACTCGGTTTTGCCAATTACGCTGCATGGAAAATTGCCGATCAGATGGCAAAAACACCGGAAGCGGCACTCAATTTCATGCGGGCGATTGTTCCCGCTGCGCGAGCCAGGGCATTGGATGAACAGGCCGAAATCCAGAATGTTATCAATCACGAACAGGGGCAATTTAACGTCGAGGCCTGGGACTGGGCATTTTATGCCGAGCAGGTTCGTCGTGAGAAATATGCTCTTGATGAGGCGCAGCTCAAACCTTACTTTGCCCTTGATACGGTGCTGAACGAGGGCGTTTTCTGGACAGCTAATCAACTCTTTGGCATAAAATTTATAGAACGGTTCGACATTCCTGTTTATCACCCGGATGTTCGGGTATGGGAAATATTCGATCACGATGGCGTAGGGCTGGCGTTATTTTACGGCGATTTCTTTGCCCGGGAATCGAAAAGCGGTGGTGCCTGGATGGGCAATTTTGTTGAGCAATCGCAACTCAATGAAACCCGGCCGGTTATTTACAACGTGTGTAATTATCAAAAACCGGCAAAAGGTCAGCCTGCATTGTTATTGTGGGATGATGTTATTACGTTATTTCATGAGTTTGGGCACACGTTGCATGGCCTGTTCGCCACTCAGCGTTATGCCACGCTTTCAGGGACCAACACTCCGCGTGATTTTGTTGAGTTTCCTTCGCAGATCAACGAACACTGGGCGAGTCATCCGCAGGTCTTTGCTCGTTTTGCTCGTCATGTTGATACCGGGGAGCAAATGCCGCAGGCGTTGCGGAATAAGATGCAGCGGGCCAGCCTGTTTAACAAAGGTTACGACATGACCGAACTGCTCAGTGCCGCATTGTTGGATATGCGTTGGCACAGTCTGGAAAAGAGCGCGTTATCTCTTTCGGTCGATCAATTTGAACAGCAGGCGCTGGCGGCTGAAGGTTTGGATCTCAAGGCTGTGCCGCCTCGTTATCGCAGCAGCTATTTTGCCCATATCTTCGGCGGCGGCTATGCCGCAGGGTATTACGCCTATTTGTGGACGCAAATGTTGGCCGATGACGGCTATCAGTGGTTTGTAGAGCAGGGCGGATTAACTCGCGAAAACGGGCAGAAATTCCGCGAAGCGATTTTGTCCCGCGGTAACGGTACTGATTTAACTGAACTTTATCGCCAATGGAGCGGGCGTGATCCAAAAATGGAGACAATGCTGGAACATCGTGGTTTGAGCGTCTAAGAGATTATTAGCCAGAATATTGAGCCGGGCGTGATGCCCGGTTTTTTATTATTTTAAAAGATGGCAATTTTTAGGGTTTTATATGAAAGTTGACAATAATAGTTATCAACAAATGATGATGAAATATATTCAGGAATGCTAGTTTAATAATGATGATGCCTTTGGATGTTTGATAAGATTAGCGTTCATGTACGGGCAGGTTTCTCAGGTAATTGTTAATGAAAATAGGGGTTCTAATAGCTGTGCTTGTTATGTCCGGATGTGCAGATAGTAAAATTGTGCAATCCAGCGTCACTCCGTTTACGCCACATGTTTCACGCTCAAATGCTGAAATCATCGCACGGTATAAGGAAGCGCGTGAATCCGGGTTTTCCCATGGTTCTGCGTATCAATATGCCAGAGGCGACAAAACCTACACATCCGATCAATTAGAGGTGATTGGGCTTAATGAAATGCTGAATGAACCGTTATTGGTTTGACCACTTTATTGACAACGCTATGCCACACCAGATGGTATAGCGTAATATCCTGTTAATTACGATTTATTAATTACTATTAAAAAATTTACATAAATTTTCTTTTTTATCGTTAAGATAATTCCATCAGAAACGCTCGAACAGGGAGGGAGAACGTGATGATGAGAAATACGAAGGAAATAGATGCAATTTTGATTGAGTTGAACAAGTCCATTGATGCCCACTACAAATGGTTAGTGACAATGTTCCGCTGCGTGGTGTCTTCAGATGTTACACAGCCGGATATTATGGGTGAAAACTCGCATTTTGCTTGTCGATTTGGACAGTGGCTTGATAATCAATCACGGTACAATGAGGATGATTGTAGTTACGTAAGCAAGATAAGCGCCACCCACGAAAAGATGCATTTATCAGGCAAGAAATTGCTAATGGCTATCGTGGAGAATCGTAGCCATTCATGGCATTTCGACAGCTTCCAGGATGCGCTGCTGGCATTTACCTCATCTGTAATGGACTACAAAATATATTTATTGAGTATCCGCAGTAATATCGACGCATTAACAGGTTTACCTGGCAGAAGAATGCTCGATGAGTCTTTTGATCGGCAGTTGCTCGATGCCGAACCGCTTAATCTTTATATATTGTTGTTAGATATCGATCGTTTTAAATACGTTAACGATACCTACGGCCATTTGGTTGGTGACGTGGTATTGCGGGCTCTGGCATCAAATTTATTGTCATGGACGCGATATGATGAGGCGGCGTACCGCTACGGTGGAGAAGAGTTCATTATCATCATCAGGACAAAAACGGACGAGCAGGCATGCCAGGCGGGTTTGCGACTTTGTCGTCTGATTGGTCAGAAAAAAATTCCCTACGCTGAGGGAGAGATCGGTATCACGGTGACGGCAGGCATAACCCGGGTTCAACAGGGTGAAACGCTGGATACCGCGCTTGGTCGGGCCGACAGGGCGATGTATCAGGGGAAACAGACCGGCAGGAATCGCTGCATGTTTATGGATGAAAATGAGCAAATTGCGTTGGTGGACACCAATGACGGAACCTCGTATCCCCTCAGTGCGTGAGTTTTCGAAAAACGCTTTGAGGTAGTTGCGTTTCGTTTAACTTTCATTGGGGTTGTCGGTGATAGGTTAGCTGACTATCCGTTATCTTCGCAGGGAATTGCCAGATAGCGTATAAAAGCAAAACACAAATCTATCCATGCAAGCATTTACCGCTGGTTTATCCGGCGGTTTTTTTTATCTGTAAATCAAGAAAAAGGCACAGCGAGTGCGATTCAGGTAAAAAAATGGCCCCTTGTGCAGCTACGCAACAAGGGGCCGGTTCGGTGCAGGACTATCTCCGTTCATCAATCATCCCATCTGTGGCTAAAATACGCGGCCAGGAAACCGGAAAATAAAATAATTCCCAGAACAGCCATAAAAATATTCATATTACCCAGCATAGTAAATGCTCCTTTATCTGTGAGTTTCCTCTCTTACCTTAAGTTCACCTCGCTTATGACTATAGTAGCAATTCAATCTTAAACAAAGGCTGAACTGTGTGATTATTTCGACTGAAAAGTAAATTTTTGACATGATCACGTCGAATAAAATAAATAATAGTGACGAGACACATTTATCTGCGCACAAATAACCCTGTTTTTAAACCCTGAGTCGCTGTTATGACGGTGTGCTGCTGATACAGATTGTTGCACGTTTATAATGCAGAGTTGTCTCATGGTGGTTCAATTTTTCGTGTGATTAATCCTTTTGGCGGGAAAATGTAATACTGATCTATGTGCGCGAGATGCTAATTTGTTGATTTTATATGAGGTTTTAATATCTGGCATCGTTTTTGCCTTATCACTTCTGAACACCCTTAATTTGCACCGTTTTGTCTGCCCGGCTGCACCGGAGCTTTCAGCAAGTCTAATTTCAGGAGTGAAACTATGCAGCGTCGTACATTTTTAAAAGCTTTTGCACTTTCTGCCTCTGTTGTCGCAATGGGCGTGAGTTTTAGCGTTCAGGCAGCCGACACCATTAAAGTTGGCATCATGCATTCGTTATCCGGCACGATGGCCATATCCGAAACGCCGCTAAAAGATGTGGCGTTGATGACCATCGATGAAATAAATGCTCAGGGCGGTGTGTTGGGTAAAAAGCTGGAACCGGTGGTGGTTGACCCGGCCTCGAACTGGCCGTTATTTGCTGAAAAAGCAAGACAACTGCTGAGTCAGGACAAGGTGGCGGCAGTTTTCGGCTGCTGGACATCGGTTTCGCGTAAATCGGTTCTACCGGTATTTGAAGAGTTGAACGGTCTGCTGTTTTACCCGGTGCAATATGAAGGTGAGGAGATGTCGCCTAATGTCTTCTATACCGGCGCAGCCCCCAATCAGCAGGCGATCCCTGCGGTTGAGTATCTGATGAGTGAGGACGGCGGTAGCGCGAAACGCTTCTTCCTGCTGGGCACGGATTATGTTTATCCGCGCACGACCAACAAAATTTTACGCGCCTTTTTGCACTCAAAAGGGGTCGCCGATAAAGACATCGAAGAGGTGTACACCCCATTCGGACACAGCGATTACCAGACCATTGTCGCCAGTATTAAAAAATTCGCCGCAGGGGGAAAAACGGCGGTGGTATCAACCATCAATGGGGATTCTAACGTACCGTTCTATAAAGAGTTAGCGAATCAGGGGCTGAAAGCCACCGATGTGCCGGTGGTGGCTTTTTCCGTGGGTGAGGAGGAGCTACGCGGTATTGATACCAAACCGCTGGTGGGTAACCTTGCCGCCTGGAACTACTTTGAGTCCGTCGATAATGCGGCCAACAAAAAGTTTGTCGCTGATTACCGGGCGTATGCCAAAGCGCACAAATTACCGAATGCTGATTCGGTGGTGACGAACGACCCAATGGAAGCCACATATGTTGGCCTGCATATGTGGGCGCAGGCGGTAGAAAAAGCCGGAACTACCGATGTGGATAAAGTTCGTGCAGCTATGGCGGGGCAATCCTTCGCTGCGCCATCAGGTTTTACCCTGACCATGGATGCGACCAACCATCACCTGCATAAACCCGTCATGATTGGCGAGATTGAAGGCAACGGCCAGTTTAACGTGGTGTGGCAAACCGATGAGCCGGTCCGCGCCCAGCCGTGGAGTCCGTACATCGCTGGTAATGATAAAAAATCTGAACAGCCTGTGAAAACCGTCAGCAACTGATCTAACGCCCTCCTGCGGGAGGGTAATGCTTTGGAGAACGCTCATGAAAGCTATGCGCTTTATTCGTGGTGTGTTGTTGCTGATGTGGTTTTTGCCGTGGATAGCCCATGCCGCAGATGCTGATACCTTTACCGCCGCCAACCGTGCTCAGCAGGCCGCCTTGCTTGAACAATGGGCGGTGAATCCCGACGTTCAGCGCATCCCGCTGCTCAGCGCGCTGCGAGATGAGAACCTGCTGACCGATAACGCGAAAAATGCCTTCATCATGAACGGCTCGCACGTACAGCCGTTAGGAACAGCGACAGCCCCAAACGGCGAGCTAAAAAAAATTCGCCTGACTAACCGCCTGCGTAATCTGGTAGCCGGAGCGTTGGCTGTCCATCAGCTTTTAAGTGACAGTGTCACGGTAAGGCTAAAGGCAGCTCGTACATTACAGCGTGAGGCGCAGCCGGGCATGCTGCCGTTTTTACAGCAACGACTGGCTCAGGAGTCAGATGGTGATGTGAAATCCGCACTCGCTATTGCACTGGCAAATCTGCAACTGAGCAGCACCTCGCCGGAGGTCAGGCTTCAGGCAATCGAACTATTAGGGGCGTCAAATGATCCTGAAACTCAGGCGCGCCTGCAGCCATTCACCCGGGCTGAACATGAACCCGATGCCCTAGTGCGTGCTGCCGCTGACGAAAGTCTGAATTCCATCTCGCATCGCATGAAGGTTGGGGATCTTCTAGGGCAGGCTTTCATGGGACTGTCACTGGGTTCTATTTTGCTGCTTGCGGCATTAGGTCTGGCGATAACCTATGGATTACTCGGCGTCATCAATATGGCGCATGGCGAGATGTTAATGCTCGGGGCGTACTGTACCTGGATGGTGCAACAGCTGATGGGGCAGTTTTTCCCGCACGGGTTAGCCTGGTATCCGGTTATTGCACTTCCGGTCGCCTTTTTGCTGACTGCGGCAGTAGGAATGCTGCTCGAGCGTGGGGTGATACGCCATTTATATGGCCGTCCGCTTGAAACGCTACTGGCGACCTGGGGTATCAGCCTGATGCTCATCCAGTTGGTGCGTATGACTTTCGGTGCGCAAAACCTGGAAGTCGCCAATCCCGCATGGCTTTCCGGCGGCATTCAGGTTTATGCCAATCTGATATTGCCGTGGAACCGAATAGTGGTGCTTGGCTTTGCCATGCTGGTGCTGTTCTTCACCTGGCTGCTGTTGAATAAAACGCGCCTCGGGCTGCGCGTGCGTGCCGTGACGCAAAATCGCAATATGGCGGCCTGCTGCGGCGTACCTACCGGACGAGTCGATATGCTGGCCTTTGGCCTTGGTTCAGGAATTGCCGGACTGGGAGGCGTGGCGCTCTCGCAACTAGGTAACGTAGGACCGGAGCTGGGGCAAAGCTACATTATCGATTCGTTTTTGGTGGTAGTACTGGGCGGCGTTGGACAGCTTGCCGGGAGCGTGGCTGCGGCATTTGGGCTGGGGATCTTCAATAAAATTCTGGAGCCTCAGGTGGGGGCGGTTCTCGGCAAAATCATGATCCTGGTGTTGATCATTCTGTTTATTCAGAAACGACCTCAGGGACTGTTCGCGCTGAAAGGGAGGGTTATTGACTGATGACGATGCCAATGACAATAACGCTGGCGCGTAAAGCGCCGCGTACAACACGCGTGCTGGGTCTGGGCTTACTGCTGGCGTTGATTATTCTGCCGTTTCTTGCGCTGTTACCTGCGGAGCATCCGCTGGCCATATCGGTGTGGACGTTGACGCTGGCCGGGAAGATTCTCTGCTATGCCATTGTGGCCGTTGCGCTGGATCTGGTGTGGGGCTATGCCGGAATGCTCTCGCTGGGACACGGTATCTTCTTCGCGCTGGGGGGCTATGCGATGGGAATGTACCTGATGCGCCAGACTTCCGGCGAAGGATTACCGGCCTTTATGTCGTTCCTGTCGTGGAGCGAGCTGCCCTGGTTTTGGTGGGGGACGCAACATTTTCTCTGGGCAATGCTGCTGGTTGTTCTGGTGCCGGGCTTGCTGGCGCTGGTATTTGGTTGGTTTGCCTTCCGTTCAAAAATCAAAGGTGTCTATTTCTCCATCATGACCCAGGCCCTGACTTTCGCCGGAATGCTGCTGTTTTTCCGCAATGAAACCGGCTTTGGTGGAAATAACGGTTTTACCGGTTTTACCACCATTCTGGGGTTTCCGGTGACCGCGACGTCCACCAGGATCGCGCTGTTTCTGGCGACGGTTATGCTGCTGGTGCTGGCAATATGGCTGGGACTTGCGCTGGGCCGCAGTAAGTTTGGTCGTATTCTGACCGCCGTGCGCGATGCCGAGAACCGTTTGATGTTCTGTGGTTACGATCCGAAAGGTTTCAAGTTACTGGTGTGGACGCTTTCCGCTGTGCTGTGCGGCCTGGCCGGGGCGCTTTATGTCCCGCAGGTAGGGATTATCAACCCCAGCGAAATGTCGCCGACCAACTCGATTGAAGCGGCGATTTGGGTTGCTCTCGGCGGACGTGGAACCCTGATCGGCCCGGTATTTGGCGCTGTACTGGTGAACGGTGCTAAAAGCCTGTTTACCGTCATTATGCCGGAATACTGGCAGCTGTTTCTTGGCCTGATCTTTATTGGCGTTACGCTTTTTTTACCCCGTGGTGTGATTGGCCTGTTTCGCAAAGGAGACAAATAATGCAGCCGGATGAAGGACTTTTTACTCGCCAGATGCCGGGCGATCGGTTTCGCGAACAAACGGACCCGGTACTCCAACTGGAAAAAATTAACGTTAATTTCGACGGATTCCAGGCATTAACGGATCTCTCGCTCAATATTGGCATCGGGGAGCTGCGCTGTATTATTGGCCCCAACGGCGCCGGGAAGACGACGTTAATGGATGTCATAACCGGTAAAACCAGACCGCAAAGTGGTCGTGCGATATACGATCAGTCGACCGATTTAACAACGCTGGATCCCATTGCCATCGCGCGTCAGGGGATTGGACGGAAATTTCAAAAGCCCACGGTATTTGAAGCATTAACGGTGGAAGAGAACCTGGAGCTGGCGCTGAAAAATGATAAATCTGTCTGGGGGGCTCTACGGGCACGACTCTCAGGCGAACAAAGGGATCGTATTGATGAAGTATTGGCGCTGTTGCGGCTTGGTAATGAGCGGGGCCGCCGCGCCGGTCTGCTTTCGCATGGGCAAAAACAGTTTCTCGAAATTGGCATGCTGCTGGTGCAGGAGCCGCATTTACTGCTACTGGATGAACCCGCGGCGGGGATGACGGATGCGGAAACGGAATACACGGCGGAGCTGTTTCGCCAGCTTGCCGGTAAGCACTCTCTGATGGTTGTTGAGCACGATATGGGATTTGTTGAAACCATTGCCGATCGCGTCACAGTATTACATCAGGGACGTGTCCTCGCTCAGGGGAGTCTTCGCGATGTGCAGGCCAACGAGCAGGTTATTGAAGTTTATCTCGGGCGTTAAGGAGTTTACATGCTGCAGGTGAAAGAACTGAATCAATATTATGGTGGCAGCCATATTCTGCGCGGGGTGAGCTTTGAAGCGCGTATCGGTGAGGTGACATGCTTGCTGGGGCGTAACGGCGTGGGGAAAACAACACTACTAAAGTGTCTGATGGGGCTTATTCCGGCCCGTAGCGGAAGCGTACTCTGGCAGGATAAAAATGTCACTCACTGGAAGCCACACCAGCGGGTCAGAGCCGGTGTGGCGTATGTCCCACAGGGGCGTGATATTTTTCCGCGTTTGACGGTCGAAGAGAATCTGCTGCTCGGTCTTTCCCGTTTTTCAGCACCGGAGGCCCGACATGTGCCTGATGATATTTACGCGCTCTTTCCGGTTTTACAGGAGATGAAGCATCGGCGTGGCGGAGATTTGTCCGGCGGGCAACAGCAGCAACTGGCCATTGGACGAGCGCTGGCAAGTCGCCCACAGTTGTTGATTCTTGATGAGCCAACGGAAGGGATCCAGCCGTCGGTGATTAAAGAGATTGGTCAGGTGATTTCTCAACTGGCGCACCGGGGGGATATGGCTATATTGCTGGTGGAGCAATTCTACGATTTTGCGCAGCAGCTGGCCGACAAATACCTGCTCATGTCGCGGGGCAGTATTATTCAAAGCGGCGATGGTAAAAATATGGAGGCCGAGGGCGTTCGGGGACTGGTTGCAATCTGAGGTATGCGACAGAGCGGCTTCGGCTCTGTCGCTATACTCATCAGCAGACCACCGTCTGCCCCCAGGGTTTGGCGCGCATGCCTTTTATCATGAGCGCCCAGGCAAGAACGATCGCCACTATCAGCGCGACAAACAGCGACCATGGCGGCAATGTGGTTAAAATGACGCCGCTGACTAATGGGTTAACCGCTGCGCCAAGCCAGCCCAACGACTGGGCGGAAAAATAGCTGGCTTTCATGCCTGCTGGCGCGATGTTGTCGATAAGCATGTATTCACCCGGCGCGTAAATGACTTCGCCGATAGTGAAAAAGGCAGCAGAAATTCCCCATAACAACAGACTGTTGCCGGAGAAAGCGAAACCGACCAGGCCAACGACAAAGAAGACTGTACCCACTGTCATCAACGGGCGGATATTCGTGGCGGTGAGCCTACGACCAAGTGCGTATTGCAGTGATACTACGATGGCGGCGTTAACGGGCAGGACGACTGCTACCACTTTCTCGGCAAAATCGCCATCCGCTACCACCATAACGTATTGCGAAATACAGGACGCAAAAGCACCGCCAACAAACGATGCCAGAAAGGCCGATAACGTAAACCAAAATAATGCCCGGTCGCGCAGGAGTACCGAAGGGGACCACACCGCGGCGTTTAAACCTTCTGATGGTGCTGTCGAACGTTTTACCCAGGTCTGGATAAACACCAGTGGCAATGCTGAACAGGCGGCAGCCAGCCAGAATGGCAGGTTAATGCTTTGCATCACCAGTAGAGTGCCCAGCGGTGGACCAACGGTCCAGCCAATATTCAGCACGGTATAGTTAAGCGAGAAAATTTTAGTCTTGTTGGTGGCTGACAGATTATCGGCAAACCAGGCCTTCAGCACCGTGGCGAAGACGGAGTAGGCACAGTTGATCAGGGCAAAGAGTAAAACCACTACCACCACGTTATGCACCAGCGGGATTGCAATAAAGCCGGAAGCAAAGCCACAAATTGCCAGCAGCATATAGCGTTTTTTATCGAACTTGTCGGCCAGAATACCAAAGCCAAGGCTGAACACCACGCCAATGGTCAGCGCGACCGTCATCGCATAGCCGATCAGGTCAACGCTCAGATGATACTGCCGACTGAGGTAAATCGTCATAAATGGCAGAGTGGCGCCACGGCCAATTGTTAATAACAAAGATGACGCGAGTAACGCGAGAGTGGACCTTCTCAAGGAGATATTCATTTGCCTGCCCGACAATGCATGTTGTTATGTTTTTTTTAGATATAAGAAACAAATAGCATGTCAAAACTGTGATGTACACTCAATAAGTTGTCCGAAAATGCCTTGCGTGGCCTACCTGAAATAATGATCTGTTACGGCACAACGATTTCCGTTACTTTAACTTGTTTACAAAAATTTAATATTTGCAGGGGCGGTGGTATGTCGCGTAAAGACGGGTTGTTAGCGTTACTGGTTGTCGTGGTTTGGGGACTGAACTTTGTCGTTATTAAAGTGGGTCTGCACAATATGCCACCGCTAATGTTGGCGGGATTACGTTTTTTACTGGTTGCGTTTCCGGCAATACTCTTTGTTGCCAGGCCGAAAATCCCACTTTCGCTGTTGCTCGGCTATGGCCTGACCATCAGTTTTGGGCAGTTCGCATTTCTCTTTAGCGCTATCAAATTCGGTATGCCTGCAGGGTTAGCTTCTCTGGTATTGCAGGCTCAGGCGTTTTTTACCATTGTTCTGGGCGCATTTGCTTTCGGTGAGCGCCTGCAGGGTAAACAATTGGTTGGGATTGCGCTGGCGGTATTTGGCGTGCTGGTGCTGATTGAGGCCAGTCTGAACGGTCAGCATGTTGGCATGCTCGGTTTTATGCTGACGCTGGCGGCGGCGCTAAGCTGGGCCTGCGGTAATATCTTTAACAAAAAAATCATGCAGCATACCTCGCGCCCAGCCGTTATGTCGTTGGTGGTATGGAGCGCGTTAATTCCTATTGCTCCGTTCTTCCTTGCTTCATTAATTCTCGATGGTCCAACGCAAATGATCCACAGTCTGGTGGAGATAGATATGACCACCATTCTTTCACTGGTTTATCTGGCGTTTGTGGCGACCATTGTGGGTTACGGTATCTGGGGTTCGTTACTCGTACGCTATGAAACCTGGCGTGTCGCGCCGTTGTCGCTGTTGGTGCCGGTCGTTGGACTGGCAAGCGCCGCCGTGCTGCTGGATGAAACGCTGACCGGATTGCAACTGCTCGGTGCGCTACTGATCATGGCAGGGTTGTATATCAATGTGTTTGGCTTTCGGTTGCGTAAGGTTGCGTCGGTGAGGGGCTAAAAAAGCCCCGCAGTGGAGTAATGCTCGTCAGTTAAGCATGTATGGTGAACATGTGATTATTGCTCATGGTTCCGTTCACCTCAGAGGTGTCATTTCTCTGAAGCGTAGATACCCGTGAACGTGCAAGGGAGACTCACCGCCGTCTCCCTTGCATCCCAGGCTCCCGGCGGGAAAATCGTCGCTGCGCGATTATTCGCCCCATCCCTGGGGCTTACCCCTTCGGGGCCAGCACAAGCGCTGTTCAAAATTGCTCCCGGCAATTTTGTTATTCGTCTTATGTCGTCTGCCTGTCGGGTCGGGGCCGAGCCTGCGTCCATGCAGGCCGTCCCCTCTGTCCGCATCCCTGCGGACAGCCCCGGTCAGCCGTCAACGCCTCATCGATTTTCAGCCGGACCGGGGTCATCGCTTCAACGCACTGACTTCCAGTTAAATCTTTTTTGCTGTTTAAACAAAAAACGCAGATGGTCAGGTGTGGGCTGGTCCGGCTGAAAATTGCCGACGTGTTTCCGTAAGGCCCGGTAGCCAGGAGGAATAAGCGGAGGGTATTGCGTAGCAACAATTTTCCCGCCGGGAGCCGGGATTGTAAAGGGCGTGGCGGAGAACGCCCTTTACACGTTCACGGGAATCCGTGTTTCAGAGAAACGATGAACATGAGGTGAACGGAACTCTATTTCCGAGATAGCATGTTTTTTACCTCCGCCAGTTTACTGAAACTGAGGCGCTAACTGACAGGCATTACCGCAGTTGCTGGGCAATATAATTACAGGTTGCGCATATTGTAATAAGGCACACCTAATTCGTCGGACTTGTCGCTGCCTGCACCCATATGATTAAAATCGAACGGGGACTGATCGTGCGCAGGGGGCATAATCATCGCGTCGCGACTGTTCTGGGTGGCAGGTTGCGCGGTCTGTTCCGCCATGCTCTGGCCCGAAACAACAAACATCAGGGCCAGCATTGCATAAGACAGAAGTTTCATGATTTCCTCGGTTACGTCGTTAACTGGCGATTAGCAATTACATTGATTGAGTGGAAGCAAATAGCGTGATTCGCCGTGCATATTCGTCATACGGTACTTATGCGGCGGAACATCAAAATAGTTTTTGAATGTCCGGGTCAGCGTCTGCTGAGACTCAAAACCGTAACGCTCTGCCAGATAAAGAATGGGCTCGTTACTCTCTTTTAATTTTTGCGCTATTTCAGTCATTTTACGGCTGCGAATGTATTGACCCAGTGAATGGCCGGTTTCTTTTTTAAACATCCGTTGCAGGTGCCATTTGGAGTAACCTGAACGCTCAGACACTTTTTCCAGCGAGAGCGGCGATTCAAGGTTATTTTCGATCCAGTCCAAAATGCTATGAATAGTGATTGTGTCAGTATTGCGTCTGGACATCGTCATACCTCTTTCTGTTTACGGCAGGATTCTCTTAAGCAAGTGCTCAAGTGTGGCTACTTCATCCGCCGTTAAGTTTTTTGTTAGTTCCTGGTGCAGGTCTTGCCCTACTAATTGATGACACTGCTCGCAAATTGCTGCGCCATGCTCAGTGAGTTTCACCAGCACGCCACGCTTGTCATGTGGATTCGGAAGCCTTTCGATCCAGCCTTTACAGGCCAGTCTGTCCAGCATTCGCGTCAGGGCGCCAAGGTCGACAGACAGCACTTTTTTCAATTCGACAGGGGTGATGCACACCGCGCAACGGATGGAGCAGAGCACCTTGAACTGCGATGCCGTGATATCCAGCGGTGACAGATAGTCGTTTAGCAAACGATCTTTTTTCTGATTAACCATATAGATCAAACGACCCAGTGGGATGATTTCGTTAAACAGATCACTGGTGTTTTTCACAATGGTTGCCCTGGCAAGTAGTTAGTCACGGCTGATATTATTGCTTAGGCAAATATAAGTCAAATGAATGAGTCAGCAAATGCCACGTTTTGTTAAATCATCAGACTCAACATCCGATGAGTGAAATTTTAACGATCTGATAATTATGGTTTATACGCGTGGATGAAAAATGAATCCTTACATCGCGAAAATGGCTTATCTCGCGGATTTCACCGTATACTTGCCGTTGACGATTAACGCACAGGAAAGATGACATTATGATGGACTTGTTTAAAGCTATAGGACTTGGGCTGGTAGTCCTGTTACCGTTGGCAAACCCGTTAACCACCGTAGCGTTGTTCCTTGGCCTTGCCGGCAATATGAACAGCGCAGAGCGTAACCGTCAGTCACTCATGGCTTCCGTTTACGTGTTTGCCATCATGATGGTGGCGTACTATGCCGGGCAGCTTGTGATGAATACCTTCGGGATTTCGATTCCCGGACTACGTATTGCGGGTGGGTTAATCGTTGCGTTTATCGGCTTCCGGATGCTGTTTCCGCAGCAGAAGGCGCATGATTCTCCGGAAGCGAGAAGTAAGTCAGAAGAGCTGGAAGACGAGCCGACTGCCAATATCGCCTTTGTACCGTTGGCTATGCCAAGCACTGCCGGTCCGGGGACGATTGCGATGATCATCAGTTCCGCGTCAACCGTGCGTCATGGTTCCGAATTTCCGGACTGGGTGATCATGGTCGCACCGCCGATTATTTTTGCGGTTGTTGGGATTATCCTGTGGGGCTGTTTGCGCAGTTCCGGGGGGATCATGCGCCTCGTCGGCAAAGGTGGTATCGAAGCGATTTCTCGTTTGATGGGCTTCTTACTGGTGTGTATGGGCGTGCAGTTTATTATTAACGGCGTGCTGGAAATTATTAAAACCTACGCTTAGAACGCTGTGCCCGGTAATATCTACCGGGCATATTTTTTTATGAATGCTGAGGTTGTTCTTCCAGCGATACCGGCCATTTACGAAAGATAATCACCGACCATATCAACGCCACCACGGCAGGCACTGCGCCGACGTAACCAATCGTAGACATCGACCAGTGCAAACTCACCTGATTGCCTACCAGCGCACCAGCGCCAATACCGATATTAAAGATACCTGAGAACAGCGCCATTGCGACGTCAGTGGCATCCGGAGCAAGCGCCAGCACTTTCACCTGCATACCCAGACCTATCAGCATGATGGCGACGCCCCAGAAAATACTCAGGACAGCAAGGTGCATTTCGCTGTCAGCAGCGGGAAGTAACAGCACCAGGCATACCGTCAACAGGGCAATGGCACTGCTAATCAGCACGGATGCATGCAGATTCCCCAGCTTACCGAAAATGACGCTACCGACAATTCCCGCGCCACCCAGAACCAGCAACAGCACGGTAGCAAAGTTTGCGCTCAGACCCGCGACGGTCTGCACAAACGGCTCGATATAGCTGTAGGCCGTGTAATGTGCGGTGACCACAATCACCGTCAGTAGATACAGACTCATCAATGCCGGACGATGAAATAACACCGGCAGGCTTTTTAAAGAGCCGGAGTGCTCACTGGGTAGTTTGGGCAGGAGCTTAATCAGGCAAAGCAGGGTAACTAACGCCCCCATACCGATGGCGAAGAAGGTCGTGCGCCAGCCAAAATACTGACCGACGATACGTCCGATTGGCAGGCCAAGCACCATCGCCAGCGCGGTGCCGGTGGCAATCAGGCTGAGAGCCTGTGCACGTTTACCGGCAGGGGCCAGGCGGATCGCCAGCGATGCGGTAATCGACCAGAAAATAGCGTGCGCAAAAGCAATACCAATACGGCTAATTACCAGCACGGTAAAATTCCATGCCAGGAAAGAGAGCACATGGCTGGCGATAAACACAACAAACAGACAGATCAGCAGTTTTCGGCGCTCCACCTGACTGGTAAGTAACATAAAAGGGAGCGACATCAGGGCGACAACCCAGGCGTAGATCGTCAGCATGATCCCGACCTGAGCGGTCTGCATATTGAAGCTTTGTGCGATGTCGGACAGCAAGCCGACAGGGACAAACTCGGTGGTATTGAAAATAAAACCGGCAATGGCAAGCGTAACTACCCGTAGCCACGCGACCTTGCGGGAAACAGTGTCTGTTGTCATATCAAATAAGAGGATTAGCTGCGAAAAGGTAAGGCCACGATCTTAAAACGTTTGCTGGCGAAAATACAATCATTTTGTGATATGAATCTCATTTCATTGGCAGGGCGCCACAATATGCTGCCGAACATTCCTCGTATTTTTAAGTATTTCAATAATAATGAAATTCCGGGCGTATGACTTCACCCGGATTTACAGGTATTCATGTTCTTTGAGGATTGCCAGTTACTCCGGGCTCTGTGATAACTGAGGGTTCAACACCTCAATAAACGCTTCCAGCTGACGTGTCATTGCACCTCTGCGCCAGACCAGCCATGTATTCAGCCAGCGCCAGTTCTCGCTTAGCGGCCAGGCGTTGACCTGATGATGCCCAGGCATGCTCTCCAGCATCGATCGCGGGATCAGTGCGATACCCGCACCGGCAATGACGCAGGCCAGCATGCCGTGATATGACTCCATTTCATGAATGGTGCCGGGCATGGCGCGATCGGCATGAAACCAGCTTTCAAAATGGCGGCGATAGGAACAGTTGGCGCGAAAGGCGTAAATACTGCAACCGTTGACGTCGCTGGCCCGCTGAATGGGGGGATGGCCGTGCGGCGTCACGATCATCATCTCTTCACGGTAGACCGGCATTCCTTCAAGTCCCGGATGGGTAATTGGGCCATCGACAAAGGCCGCGTTCAATGTACCGTCGAGTACGCCGTCCAGCATTGTGCCTGAAGGACCTGTCGCCAGCGCGAACTGAATTTTGGGGTAACGCTGGTTATATTCAGCCAGCGTGGCGGGGATGCGTACTGCTGCTGTACTTTCAAGCGAGCCGAGAGAGAAGAGTCCTTGTGGCTCATCCCCGGCGACGACCATCCTGGCTTCCTCAACCAGTGCCAGGATCCGCTGGCTGTAGCGCAAAAAGTTGTGCCCGGATGGGGAAAGCCGCAGGCGCTGGTTTTCACGAATAAACAGATCAACGCCCAGGTCGGCTTCAAGCTGACGTATACGGGTGGTGAGATTGGATGGCACGCGATGCACTTTCGCGGCGGCCTGTGTAATACTGCCAGTCTCCGCGACGGCATTGAACATTTCCAGCTGCGTCAGATCCATAATCTTCTCTATTCGTGAATGGTATGGTTAATATTATTCATTTTTCAGAAAGAGTAAATATGCTCATGATATAACCATACCCTGCGATAAAGAGAGGCACTTATGACTATCACAGCAGCAACACATGCGATTTCCATTGACCCTGCCAGCGGTGAAAGGCTGACGGCGACGCCGTGGGCCAGCGCGGAAGAGATTGATCATGCGCTGAACCTTGCCGCGAATGGCTATAGCGAATGGAAACATACTTCCGTTGAGCACCGTGCGCAAACGCTGCGCCAGATCGGGCAAGCTCTGCGCCATCGTGCGGAAGAGATGGCACAGTGTATCTCACGTGAAATGGGTAAACCCATTAAGCAGGCGCGTGCTGAAGTCGCCAAGTCAGCTGCATTGTGTGACTGGTACGCCGAGCATGGACCGGCGATGCTCAATCCGGAACCTACGCTGGTGGAGAATAACCAGGCAGTGATTGAATATCGTCCGGTAGGAACCATTCTGGCGATCATGCCGTGGAACTTCCCGCTCTGGCAGGTAATGCGAGGTGCCGTCCCGATTCTGTTGGCCGGAAATGGCTACCTGTTAAAGCATGCGCCTAACGTAACAGGCTGTGCTGCAATTATTGCGCAGGTTTTCGCTGATGCGGGTGTACCTGCGGGGGTTTACGGTTGGGTGAATGCCGATAACGCCGGGGTCAGTCAGATGATCAATGACCCGCGTATTACGGCGGTAACGGTGACAGGCAGTGTACGTGCCGGTGCGGCGATTGGCGCCCAGGCGGGTGCCGCGCTGAAAAAATGTGTGCTTGAACTGGGCGGCTCCGATCCGTTTATTGTCCTCAATGATGCTGACCTCGATCTGGCCGTTAAGGCGGCAGTCGCTGGGCGTTATCAGAACACCGGGCAGGTTTGTGCGGCAGCCAAGCGCTTTATTATCGAAGAAGGGATTGCGGCAGAGTTTACTTCACGCTTTGTGACCGCTGCGAGCGCGCTCAAAATGGGTGATCCGCTGAACGAAGAAAACGATCTGGGGCCGATGGCGCGATTTGATCTGCGTGATGAGCTGCACCAGCAGGTAGAAACCACCCTTGCCGAAGGGGCACGGTTACTTCTCGGCGGGGAAAAAATTGCGGGTCAGGGCAATTACTATGCCGTGACGGTACTGGGCGATGTCACTCCAGAGATGACGGCGTTCCGCCAGGAGCTGTTTGGTCCAGTTGCGGCAATTACCGTGGCGAAGAATGCTGAACATGCCTTAGCGCTGGCGAATGACAGTGATTTCGGCTTATCCGCCACTGTCTTTACTGCGGATGAAGCGCTGGCGCAGAAGATGGCGTCACGCCTGGAGTGTGGTGGCGTATTTATCAATGGTTACAGCGCCAGCGATGCCCGCGTTGCGTTTGGTGGTGTGAAGAAAAGTGGCTTTGGCCGCGAACTTTCTCACTTTGGCCTGCATGAGTTTTGTAACGTGCAGACCGTCTGGAAAAACCGCCTTTGATGGTGTGGGTGCCTCCGCTGGGGGCACCTGTCTTATTTCTGCAATTTTTCTGTCATTTACTCTCCGTACACTCGCGGCTAACGCTTTGATACAGAAGAGTAATATGAACATAACGCAAATTTTCCATCGTCTAATACCCCGTCACTTCGGTCTGTTAACCGGCATTTTTTGCATTATTGCGCTGTTCTCTGTTTTGCAGGTCGTGTCCTCCTTGATGCTCTCGGCCTCAGTCAGCGACGCACAGCATAATGAAGGGCGTAATCAACTCGCGCTTTTGCAGCAGGCAAAGGTCGATGAAGCGCGGGTGGCATTATTATCTGCCAGCGATTTACTTAACCGTGCGGGGATTTATTTTATGCAGGATGCCGCCACCGGTTCGGACGGGAGTTGGCGGCCGTTAATGGAAGAGGCATACCGGGCACTGGCGCAGTCAAAAAGTGCATGGGATGCCTGGCGGGATATGAAGCCGCAGTCGGACCCGGGTCTAACGGAGAGCTATCAGCGTTTTTATAGCGGTATTCAGGAGCAGGCGGATGGGCTGATGCAGTCAGGTTCCATTGATGCGTTTTTTGCCGTACCCGTGCAGGCCTTTCAGACAGACTTTAACGGTAATTACGCGCGCTTTCAGCAGGACAGTGGGCGACATGCGGAAGCTGGGCGTCAGCAGCTGTTGACCAGTCTTGAGCGTTTACAAAATCTATTTTTGTTTATTCCTCTGGTGCTGGTGGTTATCGCCTTTCTGGTCTGGCGTAGTATGTTCCGTTGGGTGATTATGCCGCTGCGACGGCTGATCGATCATATCGATATTTTAGCGGCGGGGGATCTTTCTCGGCCAGCCCCGCAGGTGAGTCAGTTTAATCGGGAAGTGACGCAATTAAGTTCGCGTATTGCTGCAATGCAGCAGGGGCTCTGCGCGCTGGTGCGGCAGGTGAATGATGCCACCACCGCAATGGTAGGAAATATCAACGAACTTGCGCAGAACAATAAACAACTATACCAGCAGTCGGCAAAACAAAGTGAAGAGTTGAGCACTGTGACATCGCATATTTCGGTTCTGGAAACGCATGTTGAGGATAACAGTGGCTTTGCTGAACTGGCGAATCAACGCGCAGTGCAGGCGCGTGATATTGCGGCAGGTGGAGACCGAATGATGGCGACGGTAAATGCGTCAATGCAGGCGATTGTGACTCGCTCGTCTGAAATGCGAGGGATTACAACGCTTATCGACAACATTGCATTTCAGACAAATATCCTGGCTCTTAACGCGGCAATCGAGGCAGCACATGCCGGGGAGCAAGGGCGCGGGTTTGCCGTGGTTGCGAAAGAAGTTGGGCTGCTGGCGCGAAAAAGTGGTCAGTCTACGCAAAACATTCAGACACTGATTAAACACTCGTTACAGGGCATTGAAGAGGGCTTTCACGCGGTTAACGGACTGGATAAGAATTTGCAGCAGGTTCTCGCACTGGTGGAAAACCTCGGTGCGTTACTGAACGACATTTCGACTGCAACGTTAAATCAGGGGAACAGTATTCACCAGTTAACCCGTCAGCTCCATGTCCTGAACGGCGAAGCCCGACAAACCAGTGATCTGGTGAATGCTGCATCTGATTCTTCCTTACAGCTTCACCATGAATCTAACCAGCTTATGCAGGCCGTGGCCAGATTCCGCCTTCCGGCCTGACGCTGCGTATTCAGCTCTGTTATACTCGCAGGCCTTTCATACCTGCGAGCAAGGAGCATGTTGTGGCCAGGGCCATGGACAATTCAATTTTAGAGACCATTGTGCAGCAGGTTCGTCCGCTGATTGGTCAGGGTAAAGTCGCTGATTACATTCCGGCATTAGCCTCCGTCGACGGTTCAAAACTGGGTATTGCTATCTGTACCGTTGATGGACAGCACTATCAGGCGGGAGATGCGCAAGAACGTTTTTCTATTCAGTCGATTTCAAAGGTGCTCAGTCTGGTCGTGGCGATGCGTCACTATCAGGAAGATGAGATCTGGCAGCGCGTCGGCAAAGATCCTTCCGGTCATCCTTTTAACTCCCTGGTGCAGCTGGAAATGGAGCAGGGTATCCCTCGCAATCCCTTTATTAATGCCGG
The DNA here is from genome assembly GCF_030332845.1 of Citrobacter sp. Cpo061. Lineage (NCBI taxonomy): Bacteria > Pseudomonadati > Pseudomonadota > Gammaproteobacteria > Enterobacterales > Enterobacteriaceae > Citrobacter > Citrobacter sp. Cpo061. The sequence goes on along the minus strand of NZ_JAOWHB010000036.1, from coordinate 315,463 downwards.
GGCGCTGGTGGTTTGCGATATGCTGCAAGGGCGTCTAAGCGCACCGCGTCAACGGATGCTGGAAGTGGTGCGGGCATTAAGCGGCGTGTCGGATATCGCCTATGATGCGACGGTCGCGCGATCGGAGTTTGAGCACTCGGCGCGTAACGCCGCTATTGCATGGTTGATGAAATCCTTCGGCAATTTTCACCATGACGTGCCCACCGTTTTGCAGAACTATTTTCACTACTGCGCGCTGAAAATGAGCTGTGTGGAACTGGCGCGGACTTTTGTCTTTTTGGCAAATCAAGGGCATGCCTTTCATCTTGCGGAGCCTGTGGTCACTCCGATGCAGGCCCGGCAGATCAATGCACTGATGGCGACCAGCGGCATGTATCAGAACGCAGGGGAATTTGCCTGGCGGGTCGGGCTTCCGGCGAAATCAGGTGTGGGTGGCGGCATCGTGGCGATCGTGCCACACGAGATGGCGATTGCTGTCTGGAGCCCGGAACTGGATCCGGCGGGAAATTCACTGGCCGGTATCGCCGTGCTGGAGCAATTAACACAACAGCTGGGGCGCTCGGTTTACTGATGAAAACGCTCGATCCTCTTTTTGCCCGGCTGGCGAAATCAACGTTTCGCTCGCGGTTTCGTCTTGGTCAGAAAGAAAGGCAGTATTGTCTGGATAAAGGGGCGCCAGTTATCGAACAACATGCTGCGGATTTTATAGCTAAACGACTGGCACCTGCGTTTCCCGCCAATGATGGTAAACAGACTCCTATGCGTGGTCACCCGGTATTTATTGCTCAACATGCTACGGCGACGTGCTGTCGAGGGTGTCTGGCGAAATGGCATGATATACCTCAGGGTGTAGCGCTAAACGATGAACAGCAACGTTACGTTGTCACGGTTATTTACCACTGGTTAGTGCTCCAAATGAACAAGCCATAGATAACATTATCCTATGATATGCCCCCTTGTGTTGTGTAATTGTTAAAAGCAGTATGAAGGGGTCAATCTAAGGAGAAACCATGGCTTCCGACAAACCCTGCTTTGTGCTGAGCGCGGCACAGATTCTGTCGCGAATCGACGAGCTCAGCGATGTTCTTGAACAGTGCGTCAATGACGGCGCCTCCATCAGTTTTATGCTGCCCTTTAATCGCGAAAAATCAGAGCCTTTCTGGATGAAGGTCGCGCAAAGTGTTTCTCGCGGAGAACGGATCGTTCTTGGTACGCAGAATGCGCTGGGGGTGCTTGTCGGTACCGTCCAACTCATTATCGATCAACCCGAAAATCAACCTCATCGTGCTGATGTCGCCAAACTGCTGGTTCACCCTTCAGCGCGACGCGGTGGCCTGGCCCGTGAATTGATGAATGAACTGGAAAGTTGCGCGCGTCAACAAGGTAAAACGGTGCTGGTGCTTGATACGGCGACGGGCAGTGGTGCGGAGTTGTTCTACCACAATTGTGGGTGGAAAAAGGTAGGGGTGATACCTGACTATGCCCAAATGCCCGATGGGATGCTGACCGGAACCACACTTTTCTATAAAACGCTCTAATTTGTCGCCGGGGATTGATCAAAACAGGGTTTCAATGTATTAAAGTTTGCTAACCTATTGGACCAATTCAATCAGGTTGTATGACTAATCATAAAGGGAACCCATTGTGCAAACACTAAATCGTCGCGATTTCCCCGGTGCTCAGTATCCTGAACGCATTATTCAGTTTGGTGAAGGAAACTTCCTGCGCGCCTTTGTAGACTGGCAGGTAGATCTGCTGAACGAACATACCGATCTGAACGCTGGTGTGGTCATTGTTCGTCCTATCGAAAGTTCCTTCCCGCCATCGCTGAGTACGCAGGATGGCCTCTATACCACTATCATTCGTGGTTTGAATGAGAAGGGCGAGGCCGTCAGTGATGCCCGTCTAATTCGTTCAGTTAACCGTGAAATCAGCGTCTATAGCGAATACGATGAGTTCCTGAAGCTGGCGCATAATCCTGATATGCGTTTTGTGTTCTCTAACACCACGGAAGCAGGTATCAGTTACCACGCAGGCGATAAGTTTGACGACGCGCCTGCGGTTAGTTATCCGGCTAAACTGACGCGTCTGCTGTTCGAACGCTTCAGCTATTTTAACGGCGCATTGGATAAAGGCTGGATTATCATCCCTTGCGAACTGATTGATTATAACGGCGATGCGCTGCGTGAACTGGTTCTGCGCTACGCTCAGGAATGGGCGCTGCCGGAAGCGTTTATTCAGTGGCTGGATCAGGCCAATGCATTTTGCTCCACGCTGGTGGACCGTATTGTTACCGGCTATCCGCGTGATGAGGTAGCTAAGCTCGAAGCTGAACTGGGCTATCATGATGCTTTCCTCGATACCGCAGAACATTTCTATCTGTTTGTCATTCAGGGGCCGAAGTCATTAGCCGCAGAACTACGTCTGGATAAGTATCCGCTGAATGTCCTGATCGTGGATGACATCAAACCGTACAAAGAGCGCAAAGTGGCGATTCTCAACGGTGCTCACACCGCGCTGGTCCCTGTTGCCTGGCAGGCAGGGTTGGACACCGTGGGCGAGGCGATGAATGACGCTGAGATTTGTGCTTTCGTGGAGAAAGCGATCTATGAAGAGATCATTCCGGTACTGGATTTACCACGTGATGAGTTAGCTTCTTTCGCCAGCGCGGTAACCGGTCGATTCTGCAACCCGTATATAAAACATCAGCTGCTGTCGATTGCCCTGAATGGCATGACCAAATTCCGCACCCGTATATTGCCGCAACTGCTGGCAGGGCAACAGGCCAGCGGTAAGCTGCCGGCGCGTTTGACGTTTGCGCTTGCCGCGTTAATTGCTTTTTATCGTGGAGAGCGCAACGGTGAGTCTTATCCGGTTCAGGATGATGCGCACTGGATAGAGCGTTTTCAACAGCTGTGGTCCCAGCATCGCGATCGCCAAATAAGTACCGAAGCGTTGGTCAAATCTGTACTGGGTGTCAAAGAACACTGGGAACAAGATCTGACGCAGGTTTCTGGACTGGTGGAACAGGTCTCTGCCGATCTGGATACCATTCTGGCAAAAGGTATGCGTGAAGCCGTTAAGCCACTGTGCTAAGACGACTACCGACAACCCGGCTCAGGCCGGGTTTTTTCTGGATATACATTAGTTACAACATACTGTGTGGTTTATATCATAAACCCGGTCTGTGACTTAGGTGCGGCTTCATTTTAAGCAGGGCAAAAGTTGTTGGGTTAATGTTGCTATTAACTTGCAACATTGATCGCTATCGCGTCTAATGTGACGGATTTCACATTTTCCCGAAGATAACCATGATCGTTCGTCCCCAACAACACTGGCTGCGCCTGATATTCGTCTGGCATGGTTCAGTATTATCTAAAATATTCTCACGGTTGCTGCTGAACTTCCTGCTCTCCATCGCCGTTATCATCATGTTGCCCTGGTATACGATGTTGGGTATCAAATTTACCCTGGCACCGTTCAGTATTCTGGGCGTGGCGATTGCTATCTTTTTAGGTTTTCGCAATAACGCCTGCTATTCACGTTATGTCGAAGCCCGACACTTGTGGGGACAGTTGATGATTGCTTCCCGATCGCTACTTCGCGAGGTGAAAACCACCTTACCGGATGACGCTGAACTGGGGCAGTTTGTTCGTCTGCAAATCGCATTTGCCCACTGTTTACGCATGACATTACGTCGAAACCCACAGGCAGAGCCGTTGGCGAAATATCTCAGCGAGAAAGATCTGCAGACGGTATTTGCCGCACAATCGCCAGCAAACCGCATTTTGTTGCTGATGGGGGAGTGGTTGGCCATACGCAGACGTGATGGACAGCTGTCCGATATATTATTTCATAGTTTAAACAACAGATTAAATGATATGTCGGCAGTACTGGCAGGTTGTGAGCGAATCGCGAATACACCAGTTCCGTTTGCTTATACTTTGATCCTTCATCGCACTGTTTATCTGTTTTGTATCATGCTGCCATTCGCGTTGGTGGTGGATCTTCACTACATGACGCCGTTTATTTCAGTGCTTATTTCCTATACTTTTATCTCGCTCGATGCGCTTGCGGAAGAGCTTGAAGATCCGTTTGGTACTGAGAACAATGATCTGCCGCTGGATGCGATTTGCAATGCAATCGAAATCGATTTACTGCAAATGAACGATGAAACCAATGTGCCAGCAAAACATATGCCGGATAAACATTACCAACTAACTTAGTTTCGTTCTGTTTCCCACCATGCTGGCCGCATATCAGAAAACGAATGAAACTCCGGCGCCAGATCTTCATCATTAGGATCGTCAAAAGCGCCGGCTAAAAGCGCAATGACCGGAGCGTCATCGATGGCGCCCACGGAACTACCGCACTGAGGGCAAAAAGCCCGGCTGGTAGTTTCAGATGAGCGCCAGGTTGTTGGTTTTCCGGCTTTTCCCGTCCATTCTACATTTTCTGCATCAAACTCAATCCAGACGACAGTCGGGGCCCCCGTATGTTTCCGGCATATATCGCATGAGCAGGTATGGGAATTATTAGGACTGCTGGCAGTGAAGCGGATCGAGCCACACAGACACCCACCAATGTAGACTTTAGACATAACAACCCCCGTCAGAAACATGTGGCAAGACACTAGCAGATGCCTGACATAGCCACTAGATCCTTATGATAAAAAGGCGAGGGCGCGCATACTCGGTAGCCCTGTCCTGTGATCTGTCTGATGATAAACGTTTAACTATTGCGTCTGGCAACAATAAACAACCGCGGAAATGCCAGCAAAATATTGCCGTTTTCCTGCAACGGATATTGATCCTGAAGCAGTTCATGGTAGCGAGCCAGGTAATGACGCTGCTCGCTTTCGCTCAAATCCTGCAACCAGGGGCGTAGTCCCGTTGAGCTTACCCAGTCGATAATCGCCTGATGCGAATCCATAATGTGATAATACGTTGTACGCCAGATATCCACATCACAACCCGCTTCGGTTAAAATATCATAGTAGGCGTGAACGCCAGGAAGCGGAGCACGCCCCCGGTCGGGGTAATCTTGTTCATAAGCCACTTCGCGCATCAGTACATGCGTGGGCTCCAGCCAGTTATCCGGCATTTGCACGGCCAGAACGCCGTTGTGACTCAGCTGTGAGACCAAATGTGGGAATAATTCATAGTGATCGGGCACCCACTGTAACGACGCATTTGCATAAAGCAGATCCACGGGATGCTCGGGCTTAAACTGGCTAATATCCGCTTCGATAAAATGGCAGTCAGGTAATGCGTTGCGTGCTTCATTCAGCATAGCAGGTGAAGAATCGACACCTGTTGTCTTTGCCGTGGGCCAGCGCTGATGCAGCAATGCCGTACTGTTTCCCGGACCACAACCAAGATCAACAACTGAGCGGACATTTTCTAACGCCACACGGCTGAGTAATTCTGCTGCGGGTCTTGAACGTTCAGTTGCATATTGCAGATAAAGCGAAGGGTTCCAGTCGGCCATGTATAAATCTCCAGTATGAGAGGAAAAGTCGGAAAAAGACGGTATAAGACCTTGCCGATGAGCCACTTATTTTAGAAGATTATATGAAAATGAATGATAAGGGCAGGAATATGCTGGAAACATCAAGGTTGATATTACGACAGTGGGAGGCTAAAGACCGAGCCCCTTTTGCTGCACTCAATGCCGATTCTGACGTGATGCGTTTTTTCCCCGCGCCGCTACAGAAAGCTGAAAGCGATAACCTGGCCGATAGATTTAGTGAAGGTATTGCAGAACGCGGCTGGGGATTTTGGGCCGTAGAGCTAAAAGAAACACACCAGTTTGTGGGCTGTGTGGGGTTGCATCCACAACCTGATAAATTTCATTTTTCACCCTGTACCGAAATTGGCTGGCGCCTTGCTAAAGCATACTGGCACCAGGGTCTGGCGTTAGAAGCCGCGCAAGCGAGTCTTGCATTTGCTTTTGACGTACTGGCACTAAATGAAGTCGTTTCATTTACTTCTGTGCTGAATAAACCGTCAGAGAATCTGATGATACGACTTGGTATGAATAAAACAGAAGAGTTCACGCATCCCGCGTTGCCGCCAGATCATCGATTGGCACAACATGTTCTGTATCGTCTTTGCCGATAATTAATCAGTCTATTTTGCTCCTTTTCTCATATCAGAGAAAATAACTAAGCCAATTCCAGCCAAAATAATGACGCTTGCGAGAAGGATTCTGACGGTGAGCGTTTCGCCCAAAAATAGGATCCCACCGAGAGTGGCCAGACAAGGTACGCTGAGTTGAATAGTACTGGCCGTTGTGGACCTGAGTAAGGGGAGCAATGAATACCAGAGCAGATATGCACCTCCCGATGTAATTGCACCAGAAAGCACGCCCAGAACTAATCCATATATATCAATATGAAGATGAGAGCGGAAGAACAGAGGGATAATCAATGCGACCGGGATTGCCAGGATGAAATTCCCCCCGGTTGAGGCAGCAGCATCCGTGATTTTTTTCCCTGTGATACTGTAGAAAGCCCAGGCTAACCCAGCAATAACCATCATTATTGCAGCATACAAGGAAGGGCGTTCTGCACCAGGAAGCAGCAATATGGCTATTCCAGCCAATGCCCCGAGTATTCCTGTTATTTTTAAAATTATGAGCTTTTCTCCCTGAGCTATCCCCCATACTGTCATGACGAGCTGAACGGTACCAAAGAGCAGCAGGGCACCAGCACCGGTGCTGAGAGAAACATAGGCAATAGAGAATGAAAAAACATAGATGCAAAGGAGCAGGGCATTTAACCACTTGAACTCAAATTTTCTGCTGTCAGATGTTATCGCAATAAATAAAAAAAGGGCAATTGCGCCACTTATCAACCGGAGGCTGCTGAATGAAATAGCATCAGCATGCATCCCCTTCAATGCGAGTCGGCAAAGTACGGAGTTGCCGGCAAATGCGACCATTGCGATGATGATTCTGATGAGCAAGATAACGTCCTTTAGTCGATACGATAATTAGCGCAAGATGCAGGTGTTGTCTTTAAAAACAGGTGTGTTGATTAACATAATTGCCAACATCAACGACTCTATTCGTGTTGGGATCGACATTAAGAACGACAAAACGCATTTGCGGGCAGAACAGCTCTGCACTTTTCTTGCTGCATTCAGTTTGTAGCCATCGATGCTCACCCTGTTCGGTTACAACCGTGTTCACGTTTCCGTATTCGCTGCACACAAAACCTTTTTCAGTTGCTCTTTGCCTTGCTCCCTCCAGGCTCAGACCAATAACATTCAGCTCATCGACCTCTTTGGCATGTGTGCTGTCGGAAACACGGGTTAATGTGCAGCTCGACAGCGTAGAGGTAGAAAGTAGTAATAATATGATACGTAAGAAGATGTTATCGTCTTTTAGGAACATGGACTGATGCCTTAAACAGATCGTTATGGTGATGATTTCACGACGCACTGCGCCGGGTCAAATACGGTCTTCCAGTCCTGTTTCATATCAACCACGGTCCAGCCATGCGATTTCGCCTGCGTTAATCCATCAACAAGTTTTCCGCTTGCGGGTGGGTGACTATCATAGGCGTATTCACGTGCGGCATCGGTATGATGGACCAGCAGTCCGAAGGTTTTCGCGTCCGGATTGGCGGCCGTGTACTGCAGCATGGCGAGATCGCCATCGCTATTGCCAAATGCGCCCACGGGGCGCTGCCCCATAAACAGGTGGATCGCCACGGGCTTGTTCGCCGCGTCATCATTGAAGGCTCCCGACATCGTCTTGGTGATTGTTGTCCCATCTCCGGATAACGCGAACTCGCCGAGCGCGAACGATCCGATCACCTGTTCTGGCGGAATACCATACATTTTTTGCGAGAGCACGCGCATGAAATCTATCCCGCCGCCGGAAACAATCCAGGTTTTAAAGCCATTCTCTCGTAGATAATCCAGCAACTGACGCATAGGTTGATATCCCATCTGGTCATACTGGCAGCCAAAACGTGGGTCTTTATGCGTTGAAACCCAGTTGGCAACCCGCTGAGTAAAGTCCTCCGTTGTCATGCCACTGTGCGTGAGCGATAGCAGGTGCATAAGCCCTTTTTCTCCTGAACCGACGACGCTTTTGAGGTCGTCTTTCAATACGGCCTGCACCAGCAGATCGTTCGACCAATTGGGATTTTCTGGGGCAAGACGTTTAATCTCGTCCAGCGCGAACTGGATCTGAAACGTCATCGGCGCTTCCGGCCACAGTGTCCCGTCATTATCAAATACGACGTAGCGTTTATCAGTGGGAATAAACGTTGGACTATCGGGGTTGGTGGCATTTTGTACCCATTCCTCAATAGCGTGTTTGGCTGCCGTGTCATTCCATGCGGAGAGCGGCTCAGCCGCGGCGGTGCTGCAAAGGCCGCATAAAACCAGTGTAATTAACGTACGCTTCATTGTGAGTTCCTGTTATCTGGGGTTTGTCCCGGTAACGAAATCGGCTGCCAGAATCGGCACCAGCGGTGAGATAAATAACGCGTGCTACGCAGCAATGTGCGGCGGAAAATAAACATAAGAACGAGTAAAGCGAGGCCGCCCGTCAGCAGCAGCACGGTCGACCAGGTGAAGGTGTCGCGGCTGCCTTTTAACACAGATTCTGCCCCAGCGGTGCGTGAAGCGGCAACGGTATATTTACTGCCGGGCAGTTCAGCGATTTGCCATTGCTGATGGGTTGTATCCCACCAACGTAATTTAATCGGCGGTAGTGTGATTTCTCCTGCATCAACCGGTAAATAGCGGAGTGTTTCCATGCGTTCAGCGCCTGTAATGTCACCGCGCCCCGACGTCAGCATACGGTTTTCTGGTGTCAACCGTTGGGTGTGCGTGCCGTTTATAGCATACAGCAGCTGTGGGATTTGAGCGGGCATCACATCGGTAGCGTTGGCTGTGACGACGCGTTCGATTACGTCACCGGCGCGCAGCGTTTTATCTTCACCACTGCGGTAAATATTGACCTTCTGGCTGAGCGAAAAGCTGGAAGCGGGCAGAAAACGGTCCGGTTGTTGGACACCTGTCGGCCAGCTAACTGCCGTTTCCAGTGCAGGCAGTTTGACCGTAACGGGTGCTTGCCCGGATGCGGTTAATGTCATTTCGAAAGCCGGTAAATCCAGCTTACCCTGATCCCATGCAGTGATTTGGCGTTCCATGCGCACGCCGCTCCAGCTTGTACCGCCATCGTGACGGGTCAGCAATTGATTCGGTGACGTGCTGGTTAGAATATCGCCGTTTTCTACTGGGAAATCGGGCCACTGCGGCGGCGGGTTAAACCAGGAATCTGTCCAGAACGTTACCGCTACCCGCACCGGCTGGCCAGGGACAACGTGTTCTGGGGCGATCAATTCGCGGGAGACCGTCATTGCCGCCTGGCAGGGAAGTACCGCCAGCAGTAATAACCAGATAAGCTTCATTGGTCTTCTCCTGGCTGGGTTCGGTAGAGGCTTTCTAACAGCCCAGAAGGTGAAACCGCCAGATTTTCATACCACTGATTCACCTGTGGATTCCCTCCGGCAATGGGCTGAATATCCTTTTGTTCTGCCCCCTGGTGGGGCTTCAGGTCGTGCTTAATTTCATCGGGTTTATAATCTTCTTCTTCTCCCTGAGCCGATTTATTTTCGCGCTCCTTTTGTCGCAGTTGCATAATGATTGCGGCGATTTTTGCGCGGTTACCCTGCGCCAGCTTCCAGTCCGGGCGCAGGCTTAACGCCCGATCGTAGCTGTTCAACGCCTGTTGCCACTGCTTTTGCTGGGCGTAGCTATTGCCTGTCCAGAGCAGTGCTTCCGGGGTTTGTTCCGCCTGTCGGAACGCGGCGGTAGCGGCGGGATAATTTCCCGCCCGATACCATGCGATACCTTGCCGGAGTGGATCGTTAAAATGCTGGGCCGCGCGGGCGTAATCCCCTTTGGAGAACGCACGCTGCCCCTGCACATCGGGGCTTATCCAGGCATCCAGCCAGGCGGCGTGGCCGGAAGGCTGCCAGAGCAGCAGCGGCGCGACCAACACCCAGCAAAAGAGCTGGCGTCGCCAGATTAACAGCAGGGCAAGTATTGGGATCGTTAGCATCCAGCCATCGTTCCGCCAGTGTAAATCGCTGCGGGCATTGTTTTGCGCGGTGACACTTTGCTGGATGTGGCTCTGTACCACGGGCAGGTCTTCATCATCGGTGGTTACCAGCGTGACCGGAATTCCGTCGTCGCGCATCTGCTCGAAGCGCGAAACGTTCAACCGTGTATCCGTACCGCTGGCGGCATATTTCTCGGGCAGCACGCCCCCTTGCGCGGTTCCGGGCACCCAGATTTGTAGCGGCGTATTTTGTTCACCAAGCCATCTGGCGTCTTCCGCGCTTAAGGTATCGCTCACCAGGATAATGCTGCGCGGTGCGGCGGGCATATTGTGCATTGCCAGCGAGACCGCATATTGTAATCCAGAACCTTCGCCAGACGGTAATAGTGCAGGCGTTTGCGCATGCAGGAACAGCGAGTAAAAGGCCGTATCGACGGTAAGTGGAGTGGTAAGCCAGGCCCCGGCGTTATAGACCACCAGGCCAAAGCGTGTTCCAGGCATGCGTTCCATCAGCGACATGATTTTGGTCTGCATCCGCTGATGTCGGCTGGGAGGCATGTCGCTGGCAAGCATCGCGGTATCCTGCTGCAAAATCACCATCACGTTGCTTTCTGGCGTCAGGGCGGCGGGAAGCTGACGCTGCCAGCTTGGGCCTGCGAGCGCGATAATACCAAGCATCACCAGCCACGGCAGCGCCCGACTGAGTTTACGTTGTCGCCCGACGATCAGCGCGTTTGCCAGCGACTTATCCATAATGCGTGACCAGGCGCTACGCCCGGCAGAGGGTAACCACCACAGCGCGATGGCAGGAATCAACAGCAGCAAACACCAGGGGTATAAAAAGTGAAAATCACTCATGCCATTCTCTCCCTGAGCGCGCGATAAATATTAAAAGCCAGCAATAAAACCAGTGCGGCAGCGAGAGGCCAGGCAAACAACGGTATTCGCCATGACCAGCCAATACTCTTCACCTGCACCGGCGTGATGGCGTCAATTTCTTGCCAGACCGCATCCAGCGACGCACCGCTGTTCTGCGCCGTCCATGCGCGCCCGCCGGTGGTATGGGCGATATCCTGCAAAAGACCTAAATCCACCTTGTCATCGCCGCTGCTGTTGACGTCTCCAAAAGCGATGGTGTGGACCTGTACGTGATGGCTGGCCGCCAGCTGTGCGGCAAGGCGAGGTGTCAACTGCGAAGCTGTGTCGTTACCGTCGGTCAGAAGAATGGCCAATTTGCTGGCTTCATTATCGCCGCTGGAATCTAACAGTTTCACCGTCACGCCCAGCGCGTCGCCAATCGCCGTCTGTTGCCCCGCCATGCCAGGCGCAAGCTGATTGATACGGGTTTCCAGCGCCTGTTTATCCTCACTGACGGGCGCAAATGGCCAGGCGCTGTTAGCAAAGATCACCAGACCGATACGATCTGATTTGCGGGCGGCCACGAATTTTTTAACCGATTCCTGCACCTCCTGTAACCGGGTAATGCCCCCCGCAACATCGTTTTTTTCCATTGATCCAGAAACGTCCAGAATCAGCATGATGTTGCGCATTGGTTTTTCAATATGTTGTGGCGGAGTCAGCAATTCCGGGCGGGCAAGCGCGCAGACCAGCAGCGCCCAGACCAGCCAGAACAGCCCGGTCGATAACTTTCCGCTGTGGGCAGGCTGGCTATTGAGCTGGAGTTCATTGATCAGCCCGGGCAAAAAAGGGACCCGAACATACTCTTTAAGTGAGCGCTCTTTGGCCATCACAAAGCGGCCTACCAACGGTAGGATAAGTAGCAGCCAGGCCCATGGCCAGGCGAACGCCAGGCGTGAGAAGTATTCAGACATGGGGTAGTCCTTCAAGCCAGGTGCGAAGCTGCACACGCAGCCGCGCGGTATCGGCATCACTCAACTGGTTGTCTGGTTGACAGTATCGTTCGCAAAGACGTTGGCGCAGCGCATTATCCAGTGGGACGGACGGGAGCCATTGGGCAGGGTCCAGCGCACCGCTAACCTGTTCACGCGGCTGATGCACCAGCAAAATACGTTTGATCAGCAGCAGCCAGCTGTCCACCGTTTGTGGTTGAGTGAGGGCCGTCAGGGCCTGACGACGCCACAGATTACGGCGCCATCTGGCGACGCGAATGATGAGAAAAACAAGTATCACGAGGAGCACGACGCCGCCCAGAGCGAACCATCCCGGCGGCAGGGGAAACCATGACGGTGAATCGGGGAGAACCGGTTCCGCCAGTTCGGGTACCGTAAATCCTTTCTCCAGCATCTAAACCCCTTTTTGTAGCTGTCTGAGCAGATCCCCGGCGACAACAATCTGCTTCACCTGGACGCCAAGCCGCGTGAGGCGCGACGCCTGCGCCGAAAGCCGCGCTGTAATACTCTGTTTGATGCCGTCCTGTAGTGCAGGCGAGAGTGAAAATGCCACCTCTTGCCCTTCATAACAGGCCGCCAGTCGCCCGTGAGCAGGCAGGCGCAAATGCAGATCGTCGAGCATCACGAACGCGCTCACTTCTCCCCGACGGCGCAGGGCCGCCAGCAGTGCATCGCATTCACTATCCATATCGTGAAAGTCGCTGATTAACGCGACCCAGCAGCCGGTTGGAATCAACGGCAGGCTGTGGCGCAGGATGGCTGCCAGCGTGAGCGGATGGGGGGCTTCATGCGGATAGTTGTCCGCCACGGCGTGGTTGTACTGCACTAAATCGTCGAGAAATGCAGGGAGTGAAGCGTTTGGCGCACGGCATTTGCGCAGGGAAAAGTCCTGGTCACCAAAGACGATACCGCCTAAACGATCGCCGTCGTGCCAGCTGCGCCAGGCCAGCAGCCCGGCGGTTTTAGCCGCAGCGACGGATTTTGTCTGCACGCGCGTCGAAAAAAACATATCCCGCCTCTGGTCGACCAACAAGAACACGGGACGTTCTTTCTCTTCGTTATACAGGCGAATCCACGGCGTACGCATGCGCGCGGTGGCCTGCCAGTCAATCAGCCGGACGTCGTCGCCGGGCTGATAGCGGCGTAGGCTGTCAAAGTTCAGCCCGCGACCTTGCTGTCGTGATGTGCGCTCTCCGCCAAGTGCACCTGGTGGGATCTGCCCTGGCGGATTGGCAATGGCTCGCGCATCGCCAGCGAGCTTCAGCAGCGTATCGCGGTCAACGCGAACGGCACTGTTCATCACGCTACCACGGCATCAAGGAGCATCCGTACGGCATCATCCGGCGTGCAGTTGTCGGCGCTGGCCTGGTAGCTGAGCATCAGGCGGTGGCGCAACACGGCCGGGGCTATCTTTTTAATGTCTTCTGGCAGCACCGCATCCCGACCTTCCAGCCAGGCCTGCGCGCGACCGCAACGCTCAAGGGCCAGGGTGCCGCGGGGACTAATGCCAAAGGTCAGGTACCCGGCCAGCGTATCGTTCACCGACTGCGGATGGCGGCTTAAGTCCACCAGATTGACGATATAGTTTTCGACAGTAGAGGAAACATGAACGGCGGAAATAGCCTGCCAACATTCGGCAATTTCTTGTTGGCTAAGCATCAGCGCATCGGGTTGTTCAGGTGCGGCCGGTGTGACGTTCGTCAATTGTTGGTACTTTTGCTGCTGTTCTCTGCGCACCAGTTGCATCACTTTCTGTTCGTTTTCTTTAGACGGGTAATGCACCAGCACCTTCATCAAAAAACGGTCCAGTTGGGCTTCCGGCAGCGGCCAGGTTCCTTCCTGATCCACCGGGTTTTGCGTGGCAAGGACCATAAAAACACCGGGCAGAGGCCAACTGTTGCCCGCCACCGTTACGTGACGTTCTTCCATGGCTTCCAGCAGAGCGGACTGCACGCGCGCCGAGGCGCGGTTAATTTCATCGGCGAGAATGATATTGCCGAACACCGGGCCAGGGCGGAAGCGGAACTGATCCTCTTCGCGGGAAGCGTTCTGCTGATAGATTTCGCTGCCGGTGATGTCTGAAGGCAGAAGATCCGGCGTGAACTGAATACGGCGGTAATCCCCCTCAACGTGGCGCGCAAGCTCACGCACAGCGCGAGTTTTCGCCAGACCCGGTAGGCCTTCCAGCAGAACGTGTCCATCACAAAGCAGGGCGATGATCAGCATGCGCACCAGCTCTTCCTGACCGAGAACCTGCTCATTCATGCGTTGTTCAAGCTGTAATAATTTTTCTCGATTTATCATCGGCGTAGCCCTGCAAAATCACGTTTAAGTAAGGTTGTGATGCCCACCAGAATCGGCTCGGCATAGTTAAAAAAGGCTTTAATGCCCGGGCAAAGGTAGTTCAACCCCAGCTCGCCGTCCGGTGTGCGGACAATGCGGTTTTTCGGGCATTCGCCCCAGCACAGCTTCAGATAAGGGCAGGTTTTGCAGTAGTTGGGTAGCGTGTCGCGCTTGCCCATGCCGAAGGCTTTTTGCCGTTCGGAAAAAGCCAGGTGTGAAAGTTGGGCATGTTCAATATTGCCGATCTGGTACTCGGGATAGACGTAGTGATCGCAGGAAAAAATATCGCCGTTTTTCTCGATCGCCAGCCCTTTACCACAGAATTCTGAATGGGTACAGATTTGAGCAGGCATTCCCATAGTCTGCGCGACCGCCGTTTCGAACAGATTGACCTGTACGCGGCCCAGATCGTTATTAACCCACTCTTCAAACACGGCGATCAGAAATGTGCCCCAGTCCTCCGGGTCAACTGACCAGTCGGTGACGATCGAATCGAGATCGCCAGGGCGCGCGCGGCGGCTACCGGTTAACGGGATGCTTTCGTCCTGCCAGAACTGTGGTGCGGTTTGCTTGAAATCGACCGGTTCGACGCACGGGTTAAACTGTACGTAGGTTGCGCCCAGTTCACGGGTGACGAAGCGGTATACTTCCAACGGAAAGCGGGCATTGGTGCGGTTTACCGTGACCAGGGCGTTAAATGGGACGCCGTGACGCTTGAGGGCCTCAACGCCCGCCATCACTTTGTCGAATGTCGGTTTGCCGCTACGGGTGACACGGTAGCGGTCATGCAGTTCTCGTGGACCATCAATGGACAGCCCCACCAGAAATTGATGTTCTTTAAGAAATTCAGCCCATTTGTCGTTCAGCAACACGCCATTAGTTTGTAAATCGTTCTCGACGCGCTGGCCGGGCTTCTGGTACAGCTTCTGAAATTTGACTACTTTCTGGAAGAATTCCAACCCCATTAACGTGGGTTCGCCACCTTGCCAGGAAAAGACCACCTGGTCGCCGTCCTGGCCATCAATGTACTGGCGAATGAAATTCTCTAGCACCTCATCGCTCATGCCAGTATGTCTGTCCTGATGCAGCAGCTCTTCTTTGTGCAGGTAAAAACAGTAGGAACAGTCGAGGTTGCAGGTCGAGCCGGTGGGCTTGGCCATTACGTGAAAGCGGCGCTTGTATTCTGGTCCTTTACCGTCATATTTTTCCGCCGACGGAAGCGCTTTAACCGGTAGTGTGGTGCTGTACTTCATATAGCAGACCCCTAACAAGAAAACGTCACTACTCTTCAAAAAACGGGCAGGCTGTCTGAACAGCCTGCCCGGAGGCTTAGGTTATTTATTGATATTAGAGCCTTGTTCCAGCATCGCCGAAGCGTCGGAAATGGTGAACGAACCCGGTTTCTGACGCGGTGGGAACTCTTTGAAGGTTTCCAGCATCTCTTTCGCGTATTTCTGCGCGCCGCCCATAAGGAACAGACGGTCGTAGAACCAGGAGTTGTAGCCCATACCGTCGCTGCCTTTCTCCAGCGGATCGACCTCAAGGTCAAAGATCAACGGCGTACGCAGCTTGGTGAACGGGTATTTCCACAGATCAAGACCGGTATGCTCCTGAATCATAAAGTGAACTTTCCAACGCTCGTAGCGCATAGCCAGCAGATCGCCGTCATCGCTCCAGTAGAAGAATTCTTTACGCTGATTCGGGCCTTTGCCCTGGAGGTAGTCGAGCTGGTTGTAGCCATCCAGGTGCACCTTGTAGGTAATGGACGGCGTTTTGTAGCCTTTTAACAGCTCGTTTTTAATGTTCGGATCGCCCGCAGCCGCAACCAGGGTAGGGAACCAGTCGTTACTGCCGAAAATGCCGTCAACGATGGTGCCTGGCTTAACGTGGCCCGGCCAACGAATCATCGCAGGTACGCGGAAACCACCTTCCCAACCGGTGTTCTTCTCGCCGCGGAAAGGCGTTTCGCCTGCATCCGGCCAGGTTGCTGTCATCGGGCCGTTATCGGTGGTATAGACGAGGATCGTATTGTCTTCGATGCCGAGATCTTTAATCTTCTGCAGCACTTCACCAATCATCTTGTCATGTTCCACCATGCCGTCGGCGTAGGTTCCAAGGCCCGTAGCACCAATGCTCCCGTCTTTCAGGTGCGTTTTGTTATGCATACGGGTGGTATTGAACCAGGTGAAGAATGGCTTACCGGCTTTAACCTGACGTTCCATGAAGTCGTTGTTGGCAGCGAGCGTTTCTTCGTCCACGGTTTTCATACGCTGGACGGTAAGCGGACCGGTATCTTCAATCTTGCCATCGGCGGTGCTCTTAATGACGCCACGTGGGCCAAACTCTTTGCGGAAGGCCGGATCTTTCGGGTAGTCCGGGTTCTCCGGTTCTTCTTCGGCGTTCAGGTGGTAAAGGTTACCCATGAACTCATCGAATCCGTGCGCGGTTGGCAGGAATTCATCGCGATCACCGAGGTGGTTTTTACCAAACTGGCCAGTAGCGTAGCCCAGTTGCTTCAGGATGTTCGCAATGGTCGGATCTTCTTTTTGCAGACCCTGCGGCGCACCCGGCATCCCCACCTTACTCATCCCGGTACGGAACGGCATTTGTCCGGTAATGAATGAAGAACGGCCAGCGGTCGAGCTTTGCTCAGCGTAGTAGGAGGTGAACTTGGCACCTTCGGCAGCGATGCTGTCGATATTTGGGGTTTTATATCCCATGGTGCCCTGATTGTAGGTACTCAGGTTCCAGTAGCCGATGTCATCACCAAATATAACGACAATATTTGGTTTAGATGAGTCTTGCTTTGGCGCATTTTCCGGTGCGGTAGATGTCGCCGGTGCAGCATGAACAGTGGACACAGCGCCAGCTGCTAACGTTAGCACACTGGCAATCATCGTCCTTCTAAAAGGGACACTTTTATGCATGGTGGGGAACTCCGTTCATTAGGAAAGCCTTTTGAGTATAGACACGAACAAAATCCTCCAAATTTTTTCTAATGGAGGTTAATTACTTTCACAAGATAACTATTCGAGAATTCCTGCAAAAATATGAATAATGCAGGGCATATCTTTCGCATCGTGATTAATTTAATGCAGCTTAATTAAGGCGGAGGGGTTATTCCATCTGGAAGTTATTTAATAATAAATTATGGAAGAAGTTATCATTATTGGATTTCAACATAATGCTGAATCGATGCAACACACACTGACAGTTAATTTTACGCACCAGGACGCTATGCAAGCCACGCGGATACATAGCTGCCAAATGCTCTATTCAGGTCAAAGAGGTGCTATTTCTTTACGAGTGGATACGCTGACTGACCCCGTAGGGAAACGTCATTTACCTTTTTATCAGAGGGGATAATCGAACGCTTATATTTAGTGATGAGGAAAAGAACCTTTGAAAGGCAATGTCATCTTTCACATGAAATGAAGATCTCTTTATCACTAACATTGCGTAAGTGAAAGGCTGGTCTATGCTAAAAAAAAGCAATCAAATTTGCGTTGGCTTTTTGAATAATAACGATAATTCTCGTGTTTTCGGTGGCGAATATGAACAGGATTGTGATCGCTTTTTTAATGTGCTTTCTTTCCTCTTTGGTTGTTAACACATATGCGGCGGAACCTCGTCAGGAGCCCACCGAAAAGGAACGCGCGCGAACGGTTTATATTTTTCATCAACCGATTGTCATGCTCCAGGCGAAATTCGGCCTTACTACGCCAGAAGAGCGGGTGCTGCGCATCCGCAATACGCTACGAAATTTCACTGAAGCCGATGTTCGCGAACCGCTACAGGTTGTATCGGTCACGCGTTATAACCAGCCGGGAAGGCTTATCGTGATGAACGGTAAACCGGTGATGTTGCTGACACAAGGCGATCTCGACGAAGGAGACGATCTTACGCTCGACCAGGCGGCGCAGCGCGTACTGGCGCGCATGGAGGCGCAGCGGTCTGCATTGAGCGATCAGTATAACAGCGGTTGGCTGGCGCTGTCGGCGGTGAAAACGGTGGCTGGTCTGGTGGGACTGGTGCTGTTTTGGTTCGGTGCATACCGTTCCTGGCGTTGGGTCAGACGCGTTTATCGTCGTCGCATTTTTGAGAACAAAAGCTGGATCCCCCAAAGTTGGCGGCGTTTTATCGGCGCTATCGAGACACGCCTGTACGCACTGTTGATGATCCTGCTGGGTATCGTTGCACTTTACGTTTGGCTGAGTTGGGTCTTTAGCCTGTTTCCCTGGACGCGCGTCTGGGGAGAGTCCCTTGGTGACTGGTCTGTACGCGTAGTGCGTGATATTGCATTGTCGATTGTCTCAGCGTTACCTGGCTTGATGATCGTCCTGATCATTTTTCTCATCACGGCCTTCATCCTGAAGTTGCTTAAAGTGGTTCTCAACCAGGTGGAGGCAGGGCGTTTGCAGTTGCCTGGAATTCACCCTGAAACCGTGGGCGCAACCCGGAAGTTGATCTCTGTGGTGGTGTGGCTCTTTGCGCTATCTGCAGCCTATCCCTTTTTGCCTGGTGCCAATTCACTGGCGTTTAAAGGTATCAGCGTTTTCTTTGGCCTGATGCTCACGCTGGGGTCGGCCGGGGTGATGAACCACGCAATGAGTGGACTGGTTTTGATCTATTCGCGCGCGCTACGCAAAGGCGACATGATTCGGGTAGCGGACAACGAGGGATTGGTAAGCGAAATTGGTATGCTCGCGACCAAAATTATCACTCGTGAAAATTACGTGGTCACCGTGCCAAATGCGGTAGTGGTTAGTGGAAAAATTACTAACCTTAGCGCGCAAAGCACCAACGGCGGCGTCAACCTGACGGTCGGCGTTACCATTGGCTACGACACGCCCTGGCGCCAGGTCCACGCAATGCTGGAGTTGGCAGCCAAGCGGGCCAAAGGAATCGATCTTTCACAGCCGCCGTTGGTGCGTCAGCTGAGTCTGATGGACTGGTATATTTCCTATGAATTGCAGGTGCGCCTGCTGCCGGATGTATCTCTGGCAGATGCCCGTAATGAACTGCATAGCAATATTCAGGACGTCTTCAACGAATTTAACGTGCAGATTATGTCTCCGAATTTTGTGCTACAGCCAGAAAACAGCGTGATGGTGGCCAAAGAGAATTGGTATACCGCACCCGCAACACCGCCAGAAGGCGGGAAATAATGCGTTGGCTTTTTCTGCTAATTCCTCTGCTGTGCTGGCGCGCTATGGCGACAGGGCTTATTGATCCTGAAGACGGCATGGTGGACATGAGCCGTTATTTACAAGAAAACCCGTACGGTTTTCTACCGATTCCGCTGGTTATTACCGAACCGGCCGTTGGTTATGGCGGCGGCCTGTTCGGTCTGTTTCTGCATGGCAAGGGACGACAGGTTGATGGGCAGTTTATTCCTCCGGCCATGAGCGCGTTTGGCGGTGGCGGAACGCAAAACGGTACCTGGTTTGTAGGAGGGGGGCATCGCCACACCTGGCAGGATGACCACATTCGCTATCTGGTTGCAGGAGGCTATGCCGATGTCAATCTGGATATATATTCCGGTGACGTATTGGGCTTTGGCAATAACCGGGCCGTGGAAACCGAAACTCGCGGTTATGGCGGTATGCAAAAGCTTCTCTTTCGCGCAGGGGATTCTCCCGTTTTTTTGGGAGCATCACAGTTCTGGGCAAAGATGGATATCTCTGCCCGCAATAATCCGCTCGTCAACCAGGTATGGCGGCAGCTATTGGGTGAAAGCAGCATCACCTCTGCATTGGGGCTGGTAGCGGAATACGACACAACTGATAACTTCTTTTGGCCCGGACGCGGGCTTTCTCTTAGCGGCGAGTATCAATTCTACGGCCACTATCTTGGGGGCGACTATCGCTATGACCTGCTGACGCTCGAAGGCAAGTTTTTCCTGCCACTGAACGCCGACTGGACGCTTTCACTTGCAGGGGACTATCAAACGCTGTCGCAGCAGGATAAACATCTGCCACCAATGGCGCGCCCTTATATCGAACTTCGTGGTATCTCTCGCTATCGCTATCAGGGGGATGACGTGAGTACCGTTCAGACGCAGTTAGCCTGGCAAATGTCGTCGCGTTGGATTGTTTTGGGTTTTGTCGGTGCTGGAAGTGCGGCAGACAGTACATCAGAGCTTTACCGTAGCGCAGAAGTGGCCTGGGGCAGCGGTATTCGATATTTGATTGCGCGCGAATACGGACTGCGTACCGGTGTAGATGTCGCTTTTAGCGATAACGAACAAGCAGTTTATTTTAATGTTGGCTCTGGCCTGTAGGGATGAGCGGAATGAATGAGGACAAATAATGAAATGGTTCCACGCGGTTGTTCCGTTGCTGTGGGTTTCCGGCGTGGCCAGCGCAGCTGAAACTGATGCCAGCACGTTTCCGATTTGGGGCGAGGAGGCCAGGGCGCGGGGATATGCCATTCCGCTACCGTTTGGCATCAACCTGAGCTATATGAACATGCGGCAAAATATTGATGTCGATAGCATCAGTTTTTCCGGACTGGCGCTTGGCAATCACCCGATTCCTGTCGATATGTTCAATATTGATGCCGGCCATACGCGTGAACAGAGCAAAACTGAAAACCTGCGTCTGGACATGTGGGTCTTCCCGTTTTTGAACATTTACGGGCTGGTAGGGCACACACGCGGATCGTCGGTCTCGAATGTTTCAGTAGATGCAGACCCTTCGCGCTACACCGGTGTTGACCGCATTATCGCATCATCTGTGCATCAGCTTTATCAGAGCGGTGAGCTACAGGATATTGATTTTGTTCTAGATTTTAAAGGCACAACCTGGGGAACTGGTATTACTTTGGCAGGAGGATACGAAAACTGGTTTGCCCTGGTGGATACCAACTATACCCGTACTGATTTTGACATTCTGGATGGCAAAATTTCAGCCCTTACTGTGTCTCCCCGTGTTGGGTATCGCTTTAAATTTCAGGGGCCGGTGGGCGAATCGCATCTGAGCGTCTGGGTGGGGAGTATGTACCAGAATGTGCAGCAGGAGTTCAGGGGTAGCCTCTCCGATCTGCATATGCCCGCTGAGCTTCAGCCACTGATCCAGGCCGTAAACCAGGATGGCAACGGGCGATTTGATGTTAAACAGAATCTGACCTCTCCGTGGAACATGCTGCTGGGGACTCAGTTTGAAATGACACCACAATTTAACGTCCTGACGGAGTTTGGATTTAACGAACGCAATAGCTTCTTTATTGCCGGTGAATATCGCTTCTGATGAACGGTTTTCGCGTCATGTTGACATCGCTATTGGCTCTGACGACCTGGTCTGCGGAGGCGTTAACATTGGATCAACCCTCAATTGACGCTTTCCTCGGGAAGCTGGGTGCGGATAACCAGTACGATCCGGCAAAAGGGGTGAACTGGAGCGTGTTGCCGGGGCCATTTTACACTCCAGAGCTGAAGCTGGGTCTTGGCATGGCGGTGGCGGGGATCTACCGGGTGGATGCGGCAGATAAAACAACTCAGAACTCTTCTGTTTCCTTGACGGGTTATGTCAGTGCCAGCGGGGCGTTGGGAATGGGGATCAGCAGTTATACCTTTTTTACCGACGACCGTTGGCGATTGTTTGTGGACGGCTCAGTGAACAAAGTGCCAACGGGTTTTTGGGGCATTGGCTACGACGCAGCCCAGGGTAATGAACAGGATTACACCAACAACTCCGTGAGTTTGCATCCTGTATTGATGCGAGAAATCGCTGAACGCGTTTATCTCGGCGTGGGTTGGGATTTTTCTTCTATGCAGGCGGACGTTGACGATCCGCATCAGGGGGACGTGTTCAGCCTAAATAATGCGCAGACATCGCCGTTATCGTCTGGACCCAGTGTAAGTCTGAGTTACGACACGCGTGACGTTGTCACGCGGCCACAGCATGGACACTATTTTAAGCTGGAGTACACCTGGTTTGATCCGTCTTTTGGTTCAGATACTCATTTTACGGCAGCACAGGTTCAATACGATCGTTACCTTTTACTTGATGACAGGACTGTGCTGGCGTTCGATTTATGGGGACGTTTCACTCGTGGAGACGTGCCGTGGGATCGTTTATCAATGGCCGGAGACGACCGCCGTCTGCGGGGGTATTACCAGGGGCGTTATCGGGATAAGGATGTGGTAAGTGGGCAGGTGGAATATCGAAAAAAACTCAACTGGCGACATGGTTACGTGTTGTGGTTGGGCGCAGGAGCTTTAGGCAGAAACATTGACGATATGGGACATCATCCGATCTTACCTAATGCGGGTGTCGGTTATCGCTTTGAAGTGAAGCCCGCCATGAATATCCGCCTGGATTTAGGTTTTGGGAGAGAGAGTGCAGGATTCTATTTTCAAATTGCGGAGGCATTCTGAATGGCTAAAGGATTTCTGTTTTTACTGCTGGTAGCCGGATTTGCCTGCGCGGAAGTTCCTGGCCTCACTCTTAAACAAGCGCATAAGGCATATCCCGTTGTCGGCCATTTAGCACCGCCGGAGTCACTACGCCCATGCTGCGCGTTTGGCTATGATCTTCATGTCAGGGCGATAGGTGTGCCGATCCCTGTCTACCAGATTGGCAATGTATTAACGTTAGATTCACTGGGGCGTCATCACTATAACGATAGTGCGTTGGGGGCCGTGAAAAATATCGTTGGACTGAGTGAGGAAAAAAACGGACTGCTTTATACCCACCGTGGGGGTTTTATCGACATAGCGCACGTTCGCGATACGGCGGATAACACCTTTTACCTCTTTTCTCGTATTTATCCAAAACTTGGTCAACAGTGGCGTTTTTTTTACAGCGAAGAATTGGGCGTCAGACGGATACAGCTACACGGTTTCACACCTCCTGCGGCAATGGCGCAGCGTTACACATTGGCCGCCTGGTTGGCGGGGAATCTGGCCTTTGAACTGGCTCAATGGCACGAAATTGCACAGTGGTATGGATTCGAGTCTGTTCCCGGTTTTTCTGAGCAGATTTCTGCATTTTCCCCGGAAGATCTCTATTCAAATCTACTGGGTGCTCGTATCGCCATCAACGTGATTTTACAGGGCAGGGTGGAATCCATTGCGGCCTACAACGCGGCGGTGGATCGCGAACTGCAGCGGGTTTTACTGCAACTTGGCGTCGCAACCCGGACTGAAACTGAGCGTAAGTTTCGCGAATTGGACGGTGACTGGTGGAACAGTAAACGTAGGGTTCCAGATAAATTTCTGGTGTTAAAGCGTAACTATAATCTTGAGCATAACCGGTTACCAACCCCAGTTTCGTACGAGAACGCCACGCCACTGCAACTGACTTTTCCCGCCGTGATCGAAGGATATCGGCTTGCGCGCCTGGGCGAGTTACAAATTTACCCGGGCACTTCCATGCAATCGCTTCCGCGACCGAAAACTTATTACGCACCAGATAGTTTTCAGTCCCTGGCTGACACAGCGAGTGAAGCAGACAAAATCCAGCTCGAACGTATGCACAAGTCGCGCTTTTAATCCGGTGCTTTTGCCTGACAATTTAAATGCTGCGAGCTACGCTTTTACAGACGCTAACTACTTCAATAATGAAGAAATTCTGCAGGTGGCCTATGAAAAAATTGACCTTGATTTATCTTAGTCTTTTTTGCTCGCCGTTAGCACAAGCTAGCGCACTCTATTTTTATGAAATAGGCACCGAAGATACGGCTTTGGCAGGGGCGGGGCAGGCAGCACGTGCGCAGGATGCCTCCACCATCGTGACTAACCCCGCAGGAATGACGCGACTTCCGGATCATATGTTCACCGGTGGATTACAGGCAATGGATGGTGATGTGTCCTACACCCTTGAAGACGAGACGGGGCGTAAAAGCCCCGGTGACATCATGCGCTTCTTTCCAAATGCCAGCGCATTCTATGCCCAGAAGGTGAATGACGATCTTTATGCTGGTATTGGGCTATACGGGAATTACGGTCTGGGGATCGATTTTGGCAATTGGTCCGGCGACCGGCTGATTAAGAAAAGCACCATGGTTGCGATGACGCTCAGTCCATCGCTGGCTTATAAGCTTAGTGACAGGGTTTCCGTTGGGGGCTCTGTTAACGTCAATTACGGTTTTCTGTCACTCACTCGAAATGTTGATGGCAACGATGAAAAAGAAAAGGATCATGACTGGGCGATGAGCTATCGTCTGGGATTATTAATGGAACTGACCGATCAAACCCGGGCCGGTATCTCCTGGACCAGCAAAACTGAGTACGATTTTGATATTGACGGCAAAGCGCGTTTCCCGAACTTACCGAACGTGGAATACGATTTGCCTATTTCTGCGCAGGTACGTGCTCCACAGCAGATTATGTTAAGTCTGGTTCATGACATTAATAAACAGTGGTCAGTGATGGGCGATCTTGGCTGGCAGGACTGGAGTCAGTTCGGCGCGCCGCAAATAACGGTGGTCGGGCAAGAAGTTGATAAGTCCAGTCGTCTGAAGGATTCGTGGCATACGGCTTTAGGTGTGCAATTTCGACCTACGGAACAATGGCGTTTGAATGCGGGCGTAGCTTTTGATAGTACAGTCTATAATTCGCAAAGCGATGTGGCGCTGACGTTGCCGACCGGTGATGAATGGCGATTTGCTACCGGAGCGCAATATCAAATTACACCACAAAGCAATATCGGTGCTGCCGTGTCGTATCTGCATATGCAGTCGTCCCACGTACAGTCACCATCAATTTATCAGGGGAGTTACGATAATCCGTATCTGTGGTTTGCCAGTGTGAACTACAGTTATCAGTTTTAATGTTCAGTGAAGTGAGAGTCGCGGTGGAATTGTAGAAGACATAAAACAGCTATTTGCATAACCAGCTGTAGTCGAGAGCCATCATCCAGAACTGTTAGCGCTGTTGAGGCAACTGTGCTTGAAAGGGTTTTGAGGCGTCATTATTGAGCGGTACAAGGATGACCATAAAACATCAGATTCAGCCTTTATCTACGTTAGTGCGCATAATGTATATTATGTTAAATATGGTGGGTTTGTTCTTAAGTTCATGAGTTTCTCTCTTTCAGGAACTTACCGATGAATCAGTCAGTTGCCAAAGTTTAGTTGTGGACTTACGATGACTTCATAACGCAAAAATTACGGAGCATCCGCTAAGTTCATGGCATATTCCATCTTACATTTATCGAGGAACAACCAGAGAACTCATCTCATAGTTGATGATGTGACTACCCTACCGGTCATGTTCGCCACAATTTATGGAATGAATGAACTCAGCAAGAAACATCTGGGGACTCAAGAAAACATTCTGTGTTCGCTGCGTTTCTTTTACGTCTATTACTTTAAGAAGCACAAACGAACATTTGACTACGATTTCTATCGGTCTGGCTACAATATCTCCTGTTTTATCAGGGAGCTTGATGGCTTCTTTACTTACCTGCTCGGGAAGCAGCACCTGAGTGACGAGACCGACATAATCTCTACCGGGTTTTTACATTCTGCACTCTCCAGAACCAACAAGTCCACCTATGGTAACCACGTCAGAAACGTTGGCCGATTCCTTAAGTATCTCAACTATAGATATATGAATCTGGCATACCAGGATATGTCACCTGTTGAAGCTCACCAGATTAACCAGGCGAACCACAGAGATCTCGCTGACAGAATTAAGGTCTTCAACAGAGTTGAAGTATCCAGGAACGAACCCGCACACCGATACAAAAGTATCACCAGTCAGCAAAGTGTCGAACTAACGAACATGTTAATCCCCTCCACTCCTGAATTTTCAGATATCGAGACCGGCGAATTATTCACGGCCGTGGTTAATCCCCAAAACCCATTCGATTCAGGATTTCAACAATACCGTAACTACCTTATCCACCGGTTAATGTTTAACTATGGCTTACGTGTTGGTGAAGTTCAATTGTTGTTGAAGGATTGCGTGGGGCCAACCCTTCCAGACTCACGAGGTAACATTCGTTTCATCCTGATTGTACAAAATCTACCAGATGATGTAGTTGATCCAAGGAAACAACAACCTTCACTCAAGACTGAGCATTCACAGCGACAAATCGAACTGACCGAAGATGACTTCATTATGTTTACCATTTATATGGAGCAATATCGGTCCCCATTATTTGAAGAGAAAAAAATTGATGACCATGAATTCGTTTTTATTAAAGGCTCAGGTAGGTTAACTCCATTAACTTACGATGCAATTAGAACATTTTATAAGGAACAAATTGATCCGGCATTCATTGCCCTATTCCCTCATTATCGTGCGAAAAGTAATAATATCATTAATAATATGGTTAATATAACACCACACGTTGGGCGGCATACTTGGGCTAACATCACTCTTGAGTTTATTTACAATAGTCTCCTGAGTGAATCACTAATACTGGCGCAAGACTATGGTATTCGAGCAAGGATGAATGGAGTACTTGAACCAGCTATTGAACAACTTCGTGCTTTAGGCGGCTGGTCACTGACCAGTAAAGTTCCATTAAGATATGCCAAGCGGTTTATTGAAGTGGTGAGTAACCAGAGCAACTATAAGCGTACGAAACATTCAGATATGCATTTAGCTTCCCCAAGAACAAACATTTCGCAAACAAAAACCTACAACTTGCTAGAAGATAATGTTTATGACGAAGACTTCACATTCAAAGATCTATTCAACTGAGAGCGGTATCACTGGGGGCGATTTATTTAAAATCTCTCCCCTTCACTTTAAAAAAGAACAGCTTGAATGGATTGAAAATATTCAGCTCCCTACACGATTGTTTTTAATAAATGCAACAGAATTTGATGACCGATATTTATATCTACATGATGATTGGCGATACAGATTCTCAGGTAATAATGTGGCTATATTATTCTCTACTGGTAAATACTTTTGTGATTTATCACCAGTTTCACTCAAGCTCTTGAAATACTTAACGATCGCGTACATTAATGAGAACTCGGCAAGTGTTGCTGATAAATTTGCTCAGTTTGTCGCAACAACTTTCAAACAAATTGAGGTTATCACTCGCGAAAGCCTTATTGAAAAAATGCAAATGCTGGTTGCGAAGACTGAGCGAAATCACTCAGACAGCAGTCAGTTCTATTACACCCTCTATGCGTTACGAAAACTTGATCGTAGTGGATTCTTCGGAAGTAAGGATGACAGTAATGAGCTGGAAGATCTATTGCTGGAAGTGCCACGCCCTAGGAATAATAACTGGGCTCGCTACCAAAACCTAGACCTCGTTATACCAGAAGAAGTATGCCTAATGATAGAAAATGGCATTCAACGTTGGGCATCTAAACTATGTCCAAAAATTGATGTTGAAGAAAATAAAAACATTCATCTGGAAACTGTAAAGAAAACCATTAAAATTGATACATTACGGGACTGCATTATTATTGGCATAGTATATTACATTGGGGCCAGACCTGTACAGATCGGTAAACTTTCCGGAGGAGATTTTATCGTTGATACCGAGAATAAGTACGGGATGCGTTATTCAGTACTTGTGCCATATGCCAAAAAGTCAAAACTAACTATCGATCGAGTTCGAGTTGCAATTCCGGAAGAACTTGGAAAGTTAATCTTACTGTATAAGTACCTAGTTGGAATTGGTGATACCGACCCAATGTTTTCCATCATAGTATCTTCAATGAAGATGGTGGAAGCGTCATTAAAGAAAATGCTTTTCAGATTTTCACCACAGGAGATTCAGGAGGCAGTAAAAAACGATGATTATCAACTACCTGTATATACCGCAAGCCTCTTTCGTCACAACGTTGGTCACTCAATGGCAATGAGTGGTGCCAGTGCTCCTGAGATAGCTTATATATTGGGTCAATCCTCTTATGTTGTTGCAGATCGATACATTGCAGCCACCCCTGAGATGGCTGATATTCGTGAGGCTGCTTTGGGTCGCAACCCTGTGTTTAAGAACATGATGGCACTCATGTTGACTGGGAATTTGGTTCACAGCAGCGAATGGGGAGGCCGCAATGTTGCAGGGTCAATTGGTGGGCAACTTCATTACCATCTCGGTGGATGTAATTATGAAGAAGACATGTGCCCCTTTGCACAGGGTCGTGGATGTTACGGTTGCCTGTATTTCAAACCATTTATAGATGGAAATCACAAAAAAGTATTTCTTTCGCTGAATGATGAAATCCAAAATGTCCGTGATGTTGCCGATGATGCTGGCGTTTTAAATCATCCACTTCTCAAGGAATTAGTGCGGCTGAAACAGCATGTAAATCAGGTTATGGCTCGCATTGAAATGGCAAACGTCCGGAGGGCTATTTAAACGATGACTACGCAAATGACAATACTTAATAAACAGGCGGATAATCTTCTTATTTATATAGAGAAATATAAAGCAAAATTTGAAGAGCGTCTTGTTGCCTACAATGCTGTTGGGCAATTGGAGTGGAATGCCGGTTCCTGGCATTTTGGTGAGAAAGGTGTTGCATGGCTTAAAGAAACCAAAGATCGCGGCTTTAAGTGGGACGAAGTTTCTAGTCGTATTAAGGGGCTCTCACAAATGAATATTTCTTCGGAGTTTCAGGATTTTATGCGAGCTTATCACATGCATCTGGTGTGTATCACTGGCGGATTACCATCAGGTTCTACACTAGACAAACCATTACAGGTGATGAAGCGCTGGTATTGGGAAATGGTAAATAAAACAAGTCAAACGCACCCAATGTATCTGACTTCCGATATTATTCATACAGCGATGGAGCGGCATCATGAGAATTCTGACAGTCCTGATAATGTCAGTGACTATTGCGATATTGCAGTAAAGGCCATTGCTTTACTACGTCAATATGATCTTTTCTTAGTTAATATTGAAGTCAAAAATAAGTATCCTTGTCGAAATGGTTCTAACAGCACTAAAGAAAGGAAGAAAGCGCAAGAAGCCACCCCTGAGCAAACTGATGATGAAAGACTCATATCAATCCGTGCATTTATGTGTGTTATTGAGTTGATCGCTTTAGCTGAGAATAGTTATCAGCGTATCTTTTACAATATGTTGTTACTCACAATTATTTGCGGTTTCCGTTTCCAAGAAATAATGTTGCTGAAAATGACTTCTTTGGTTAAGCGAGAAATCACGGATAAAGAAAAACGTCAGCACGCAATAGATCAAGACTGGCCTACTTACAGGTTGGGTATTGAGTATCTTGGTGCGAAAAAGGCTGGATGGCGGATCCATTGGCTGGCGCCAAGCACTTATTCTGTCGTTGAGATGATTTATAAATCTGTTCAAGAATTGACCTTGGGGTTTCGTAAAACGATTCAGGGCTTCAGAGATTCTAATTTCACTAACCTGCTCCCAGATAAGATCGCTGATTTTCCTGATGAATGGGTTGAGCAAAATTATCTTGAAGACATCATGTTTAGTGGTTCTGGTGGCTCTAGAAATGATCTTGGAAAGAGTATTCGGAATTCCATTGCGAACTTTAGTGGACATAAACCTAAGGTAATACCCGTTCATAAACAGAAGAACAGCTGGTACTTCACTAAAGAACAGTTGAATGATTATGTCTATCAGCGTTACGCTCAAGCAAAAAACTTCGAGCCTGGGCACCAGTGCATAATTTCAGCCAAAAACAATGGTGACTGGGAACACTTCAATTATGAAGACCTGATGTTCATCATGCCGGAAGGTGCATTTGGAATTGGAAAAGATTTTGTTTCATTGCAACATATTTTTCCACTTGATGAAAACTCAATAGAAGCGTGGTTAGGCGGAACACAAAACCGAAAATCAATCTTTGATCACTTTAATCTTTTTGAAGATGATGGGTCCCGTGTCATTATCAAAAAGCATGTACCGCGACATAACATAAATACATTCTTGGCAATCGCTGGAGTGACGGATCATATTCAGGCCATCCTAATGGGGCGTGTTGATATTACCCAGAATAAACACTATCAGCATCAGGTCGAATCACAGTCCTATCAGACCGCTTCTCTAGCAATCAATATGCTCGAAAAGGCTTATGATGAGAACAATCAAGCTCTCACGAAGAGTTTCCAGCTATCACTCTTTACTACGCAGCAGAAGCCCCGCATTCCGCTCAACCTACCCTCCCCCAGAACTGAGCTTAGCCGCAGAATGGCAGCTCTATCACAGTCTTCTAACACGGTAAAAAATACAGGTGTTGCAAACGTTAAATTAACAACCTCACTAATGATAAATCCTGAGCTCAATACCGAGCATAATCTGAAGCAGAACATGCAGACTTTTGGTGAAACAACTGCTGAGGTTGTTGACTATATAACCGGCACAATGTCCGATAAGTTTCTGCCTGAACTAAAACGTGCACATGACAAGTTAGTACAACAAAATTTGGTTGATAAGGCGAAATCACTGCTTCAACGCCATGCAAAACTGCATCCTCTTGGATTTGGAGCCTGTACGAGAGATGTAGCTCGCTGGGGTTGTCCTCACGCGCTTAAGTGTCAGTCTGGTCTACCTTGTGGCTACTTCACCCTTACAGGTCGTCTTGGCGAAGCGGAAGAAGCATCACGACGTTTATCAAACAAGCGAAAAGAAATCATTCAACTCCGTAAGTTGACTATAGTGAATCCAGGCTTCATGCTGGCATTAAAAGAACAGGAAGAAGCTCTCATCGTGCTCGAGGCTCTTGAAGCTGATACTATAAAGGTTAAAAGCGAGAAAAAACTGGTTTCCCTGTTTTCTGATGATCTGAACAACCCATTATATAAAGTTATTGAGCGAATTAATAAACAAATGCTAATTGGCAAAACTCCAAAAACCCTAGCTGATCTTTTCTTTATTGAACAGAAACGTATAGAGAGAAATAATAATGGCTAAGACCCCGCGCAGTCGCAATGCAGACGATAAAGTCATTCAGGGTAAGGAACTTGATGCTTACATCAAAGCCGAGCTACAAGCTATGGTGCAAGAGGGACTGGAAAATTCCCCCATTCAACCATCTACGTTACATGCCCGTCTTAAAGCCAAAGGAATAGTTAAAGGTGGCATTAGTACCCTCACCTCTCGAAAAATTATCATCAATCATTACAGGCTTCGCCAGCATAACAACTACGAAGATGGCAAACGAGAGTTGACTACAGATGAAAAGGCTAAATTGGCTATGGGCCGAACCGGCGCTGCTTATATAAGTAAGGCAAATCGTCTTGATGCTGAAATTATAGCATTGAAAGCAAAATATGAACGAAATGTACTGGCGCTCGCCGACATCATTGAGTATATCGACAACGCAACTCCTATCAAAGTAGAGGACATGCTTGCAGACGATCTCATTCGAGAACTTGCTGAGCGCAAAAGAAATTCAAGAATGAGCTAATGAGTAAACGCCCTACTCTATTCGTAAAATTAGCGCACTAATTATCAATACTCTCTCTTCTATGTCCTTTATGTCGAAGGGAGTCTTTCATTCTAATGCCGATTTGGTTCATTACACCAGTTTAATGCTGCACTTTCGTTACCTTCTAAAAGATCAATAGCCTTTTGTAGAACATCATGTGTTACCACCATGTTTTACACCTGAAGACGTTTTGAGTGCTTCGATGAGATTACTTCGCTCTTCCTCTGTCATACGGGATATGAGTAATGCAAGTTCTGCTGTGGTTTGATCATCACAAAAAAAGTAGTTTAACGGCACGTTTAACTCTGACGCCATCCGTCGAAGCGTATCAATATCGGGGACATGCCGCCCTTTCTCATAATGATTCATACGACTGCTAGCCGAAGCGGGATCAAACCCAACAAGGAGGCCCAGTGAGCGCTGTGATAATCCCGCCCTGCATCTCGCTTCCTTAAGTCGTTCTGGTATCGGATTTTTTTCAGACACTGATTCATCTTCATTAGCCTCGAATGCTTAGATTGTCTAAGTATCTGCCATTGTTGTATACTTAGCAATCCTAAGTTAACTGCATTGTTTTAGTCATATGAATAGTCGAGTATCCAACCCTGAGTCGTACATATTTTCTGCAATAATCCACATTGGCAAGGATAACTTCACCAGTAACGATGTAGCAATAATTCTTGTCGAGCGATTCTCACTCCCGAAAACCTACCTAAAGGCAAAAGCTTTTGCTTATAACCAAATTCAATGCCTAGTTAAAAAAGGATTATTAAATAAAGTAAGAAAATCAGGCGTGTATCAATATTTATACTCACCCACATCAGAATTCAATATCGCAATGGAAAATGTGCAATTAATTGAGGCAACCAAAAAAAGTTCTCGCCAGCTTTCAAGTGCTAATAGCTATGAACACAATAATGTAAATATTCAAATAAGAACTCTTATTGAAAAATACAGCAGTGAATTGGAAAAAATATCAGGAGCAAAAGAAATTTATGAAGAATTGATAATTGCCGTACCGAGCAGGGAAAATGAATTCCGAAAACTTTCTCTAGAGCAAGACAAAAAACACATTAAGATAAATGAAAAAATAAATACATTGATTGAGATTGTTAATCATACATTTCAATAAGACAATGAATTCCAGAAAGGATTTAAAGTTTAATAGAGTCGTGAAAAAGAGAGGGCAAAGCCGAGACCGCCCTCTCCCTTCATGCACTGATAAACTTCACTAATATGAGATTAACAGCGCGTACCACTATATGCTAGACCTGAAAAATATAATCATAGTCAGCCCTAGATGCAACCTTTAACACTTCAATACAACAAATTAAACAACGAGTTCATCCTTTCACCTTAAAAGCTGTAAAGTAAAAAAACACCCTGAAGGCTGTTTTTTTACGTAAAGTGAACTTATTTTAAAATAATCGACATGGTCTCCTACTTATGGATAATATTTTCCCGGTCAGACTTCTTAGCCAGTTACGGCCACTTTTAATTGGTTTTCGTAAATCAAAAGGATTAACTCAAAGAGAATTATCCGCCAGGTTGGGTGTCACTCAGCAGACTTATGCTCGCCTTGAGGCAAACCCTTCAAAAGCAAGTTTTCAGCGCCTGTACAACGTGTTAAATATTTTGGGAGTGGAGATTTCGCTTAGTTCTGAACCTATTTCAACTTATACAAAGGTTTCAAATTTGGTTGAAAAGGAGTTTGATTCACCGGCAAGGCGTGAAGAATGGTGATAGTAGCCAGGCTATTTGATAGGGCTGTACGTCAGGCACTGCCCCTAAGGAAGGTACGATTTGTGAGCAAGGGCGCTTTGCATCGGGGTTAGCGGACCGTCAATATGGGAGTTAGCGAGCACACAACCAGCCGCGAAGATCCCCGCGTCATAGCGACATAGAGGTGTTGTGCATCCATCTCTTCCGGGGATGTGATGACTGCCACCTCTCCTTCCAGCCCCCTTAGCAACAATGTGCTGCCGAATACACGCCGGGCCAGCGGTCGACTCTCGTGGCGATTGCGTTCTCGCTCATTTACCGTGGCGTCTGCAAAAGTGTAGCCTCCGGCAGCAGCCGACTGCAGGGCACGCAAACAACAGCGCAATACCTCTGGCCGATAGACCCGCGCATCGTCCTGACGAGTCAGAAGGCACAACGCCTCTGCGGCCAGCATAAAACCTGGTCTCTCTGCAAATGCCACTAACGCTGCTTCGGCAACCGTCGGCGGGTTGCGGGCTCGCCCTCTTCGTAGCGTTTCTAGGCGGGGCAGCAATGCTGCGGGGCCAACCTGGGTCATGACGCCTGCGGCAAACTGCACCAGGCGCGTCAACGCATCCGCAGCTTCCAGGTTAAACGCTGCACCAAAGTCGGTAAGGTCGACCAAATCGACGGCTTCGACGGTCGTTGCCCCCGGGATCTGGCTGTCCATCTGCTGACGCCCGCGGGTGTCGTAGCTGTTTCCAATCACCAGTACCTGCCCGTTCGCGGTGACCGCGCGCGTCAGGGCGGCAGTAAGACGCTGCTGAACAGCGGTTTCTGCCTGTAACAGGGGCTTGCTTTAGGGCTAATGAAGTTGCTGATTTTGATGCCTTAACGGCAGGAGAGTGCATTGATTGATTATCATTCTCACATACCTTTACCGTCTTACCCTTTTTCAGATCGGGCAGAGCGGGAATTGCAGGCGCAGTACCTTTCGCAAGTGCCTTCCAGTAACCGGCAAGCGGCCTGGGTATCCGCATTTCGCTGCATCGTTTTGCCAGTAACTCAGTACTGATGTCATACAACACAGCTATACATTCCGCGGGCTCGCACCAGACCAAGTGGTACAGCGTTTCCCGGTCCTGGGGCAAAGTCTGCGCGGCATCGTGTGGATTCATCTCTGACATTGCGTCTCCCCTCCTATGGGTACATTTTCAGGAATCTTTGCCTGTTGGTGATTGAAAGAAATATGAGCAGCTTCCCATTGATTGGCGCGACTGAAACTGAGCGGGAAGAGATTGACGCCATTTTGCAAGATACGTGGGAAAGCGCTGAGGATGGATTCTTTCAATAAGCCGATTTCGAATCGGGAAAATCTTGACGTGATCAGAACTGATTGATAGGGAGAAACGCCGTGGGGCTATATGAGAAGTGGTGTGAATCCATTAAAGAAAATGATGAACGCAAGTATTACTGGACGTATGTCGAGAAGGACGGCGGCCGCGATGATATCCGCGAGGACCTTGCTGAGACCATTCGCTCGCACTACGAACGACTTGAACGCATCGCCGATGACGTAGGGCGACTAGGATACAAGGTTGCTGCCAAGATCCTCCGCGAGGCAATGCCTAATACCCCGAAGGGCCGCTCTGGCGACCTCGGCGAAATCCTTGCGACTGAACTAGTTGAGGAAGAAATCGGTCTGCGGGTACCCGTGCGTCGGCTCCGTTACAAGGACGGCCGTAACATGGCCATGCGCGGCGATGACTTCATCGGCGCGGGCTACCAAGGCAATAAGCTCTGGCTGCTAAAAGGTGAAGCTAAAAGTAACCAGAAGCTTGGCAAAAAACCACGGTCACCGCCGCCCGCAAGGTCCTCGACCGCGACAATGGCCGCTGCACGCCTGACTCGCTGCTGTTCGTCGCCAATCGCCTGCTGGAGAGCAACGACGCTGGCGATAACGCACTGGGTCGCGACCTTCGTGACGAAGTGGATCTTAAGTCTATGCCAGCCGATCGCATCGACCACATGCTCTTCACCGTGTCGGGTAACGGCCCTCACGCTTCCCTGAAAGAGAACCTTGAAGCCGCTGGAGTCAACAGGGACCATTACGTCGTGAACATTCACGTCGAAGACCATCAGGATTTCATTGCGGCAATGTACCTAGAGGCGGAAGATCTTGGAGACGACTGAAGAATTAAGCACCTTCCTGACGGCCGCTACAGTTGACGGTATTCTCGGGCGCCTCCTCTATCGCGGTGCAGCTTGGTCGTTGATGCGCAAGAATGGCGTATTGCTGCAAAACGCTCCGCCGCTTGGCGCAACCATCGAAACAGATCTTGCCGAGCACGGTTTTGCCCTGCTTCGAGGCGCAATGGCACTGCGGGCTCAGGCTGGTGCTTCGGAACTCACTGGCAAGGCCTTTGAGCGCGCAGGCAACGCCTTCGAAGCCCTCGTGCGTAATGGTAATCCAGAGTCGCCTGATCGCGGATTCCGCCGCACCATTGCTGCTGCAGCCTACCATCTAGCCGGCTTCTCGGCCGTCGCCTTTTCAATATTCAACGAGATAGAGGAAGACCTTAACGTCTCACCCGGGGAAATAGCGATCCGACACCTGATACTGCGCGATCTCGATCAACTTCGCGGCTCCGGATGCATGCTCAAAGGCTTCCCACCGGGCTGAAACATCAAGACAGATGGCTCCATAATTTTCCGTCTCACGTCTGTATTCCGCTATATCCGTTTGCGCACGTTGAAGGAAGGTTTCATGATTTGACTTGTCCAGCCCGGAATTCAGACTGACGGCAAGCTGCGAAATCAGCTCAGCCGCATCTGACGCAGGTTCATTTACTTTTTCAGCCTCATTGACGGCGCGGAGCTCTTCCCGGAGACGGTCTAGCCGCTGTGTCAACTGGCTGACACCGGGCAGATACTGGAGATAACTGTTGATGGACTGCTGTAGAGGTATGAGGTGTCCGTACCCCAGAATGTTGGCAAAGACCTGTGAACGCTGTTCGGCTTGCGATTCATCGACCAGCAGGGATAAGGCATTAGAATAAAGCCACCGGCTATTACGAAGCCAGGCCTGCTTTGTCAGAACCGCCTGGGGACGGTTCTTGCCCGCACCAAGAAAGATAGATTCTGGCTCATGGCAAGTAGAGTTGTTCATTTGTATAAAGAGACTTCGCCTTCAGGACGCGTTTTGAACCTGCGATGCATCCACAGGTATTGCTCAGGGGCACGGAGAATTTCACGCTCGATGATCTTGTTCATATAAGCCGCTGCGGCGACCTTATCTTCCCCTGGATAACCTGCCAACGGATTGCTGATATACATGTGATAACCTTTTTTATCGCTACGTCTAATCATGCTAAGTGTGATCAAGTGTGCACTAGCGAGTTTTGACAGAGCATACGTTCCGTTCGTCGTGGCTGCTTTTTTTACCGAGAAAAAAGGTGCAAAAACGCATCCCTTAGACCCATAATCCTGGTCTGGTGCAAACCAAACGGCTTCACCTGCTTTTAGCGCATGAACAAAACCTGATAAATTACGTCGATTAATCATAGCTTTATTTGAACGCATACGCCCTTTTGTCTGTACCCATTCCATTAATGGATCATTGTGTGGGCGATACGTTGCCATCATAGGATGGCATAACCCCATTACTCTTCCACACAACTCAAGGGACATAAAATGAATCCCGACAACCATTACTCCTCTTGTCGCACCGGTCAGGTTTTCAAGCCCTTCGACATCAAACCATTTTTTGACTCTCGCATCACTCCAGAACCAGGCCATTCCTGTTTCCATCAGTCCCAGCCCGAGAGAAACAAAGTTTTTATTGACCATCTGGCTCCGGGCAAACGGTGTCATCTCGGGAAAGCACAGTTCGATATTTCTAATCGCAATTCCTTCCCGGCGTTTCAGAAAGGGTCTGGATATTTTTCCAAGGCCAGAGCCCAGAATATGTAAAACCGGGTAAGGAAGTTGAACGAGAAGCCACAGCAGACCCAAACCAGACCAGGTAAGCCAGTGACGAGGATGAAGTAAATTATGAGTAAAAGTCTGTGCCATAAATTTCCTTAATGCTAATGAAGGTTATAACGCAAAAGGAAAACAATGAGGCAATTCGTCTTTAGCGATACATTTTGTTTTAGATAATTTAAATCCATCTAAATTCAGGGGAAAATATTTTCCAATGGCTGGTGAATAATTTAAAGAGCCAGGAGTGAATTGTAAGCCAGAAAATTTATTCTGTTATAAATCCATGGTTTTATCATTGATACTCAAGGAATTGTCTTCTTGATTCATCACCATCAAGGTACTCAAAAGAAAGAAGCCGAATTTTGGTAAGTTTATAAAACCACTCACAATCGTTTCGTTGAATAATTTCGCCTGGTTTGAAACATATCCCGGATGCCACCCGAATAATCGCATATTTACCATTACTAAACCTGACCCGGTGAATACAGAAAGGTTGACCGGCCTGCCCGTGACAGCTGTTTGACAGGATATGTCCTTCAATAAAAACAGTTTTTTTAGATTTCATTATCATACCCTCGACAACTGCAGTACAGGAGGAACGTTGTCATTTTCCGACATCACTGACGTTACGTGGCAGAAGCCGTTCAGCCGCCGATACACCAGCATTCTGAAGGTCTGAACAACAGTCCGCAGGCAGGGCACTCAAGAACCGCATCTTTTCTTAGTTTACCTGCTTTCTGATCGGCTCTGTGTGCACATACCGGACAGGTAACATGAACCGGTCTTTCTTTAAAATACCTGAGCCCATTTGTATAAGACATAAATAATTCTCTGAGGAATAGAGTAATTATTATACGCTTTAATAAAAAAATAACTGGCATAAGTTATGTTAAGTTGTGTCTGAATCAGGATATCAGATATTGAAAATTGAACGTCTTATTTATGATACACTACCCTTCCGTGAGAAATTTAAGATGAAATCAGAAGACACCCTTGACTGGTATCCGGCACAATTACCGCCTGTGAAAATTATTCTTGGAGAAGCCGTGCTGGCTGTGGGTAAACAGGGCCGACCGATTAATACCCGCACCTTGCTGGAATACCTTCAGGTCATACAGGACAAACAAAAAAGGCGGGATGACAAAATCGCCATGCAGACTGCGATTGATGTTCTCAGGGATAATCAGCGCATTAACGGCAGACGTTAATGCACCTCCGGGATCAGTGTCAGTTCTGAATGATCTCAACCGTATGGTTTTGTCCATCATCCTTCAGCGGTATTCTGTCATCAGGGAGGAGAACACCATCCAGCGTCACGCAATATTCTGCATCGCCGCGTGAAACACTAATCTGATAATGGCTTTCACCATATTGATATGCCATAGAAAAAGAGGACCACTCATCCGGTAACCTGGCATGAACACTAAAGTCAGTGCCGGAACGTTTTATCCCCAGTAATCCCTCGGTAAGTAAACGCCAGGCCCAGGCTGCGGAACCGGTATACCAGCTCCACCCTGCACGTCCGGTATGGGGAGCGACACTGTAGACATCAGCACTCATGACATAAGGCTCAGCTTTATAAATCCCGACAGAGTCCGCATTCAGGGTATGATTTATAGGGCTGAGCATTGACCAGAGTTGCCAGGCTCGTTCGGCATTCCCCATTCGGGCAAAGGCCATCACTGCCCAGATGGCGCCATGCGTATACTGCCCTCCGTTTTCCCGCACGCCGGGCAGGTACCCCTGTATGTAGCCCGGATTTGGACCGTGTCCGTCGAAAGGAGGCGTTAACAGTTTGATCAGCCCTCCTTCGTTATCCACAAGGTGCTTATCCAGCGCCTGCATGGCCTTTGCGCTCCGTCCCGGGCTCGCGGCGCCGGACAATACAGACCAGCTCTGCGCAATCGCATCAATCCGGCAGTCCTGTGAGGTTTTCGATCCCAGGGGAGTACCATCGTCAAAATACCCGCGCCGGTACCATTCCCCATCCCAGGCGTGGGCTTCGAGATTACTTTGCAGGCGCAGAGCCTGTGAACGGCACATCGCGGCGACGCTTTCATCCAGCCTGTGCTCCGCCAGCGCTGCAAACCGCTGCAAAATGTCGTACAGGAAGAAGCCCAGCCAGACGCTTTCACCTTTGCCTTCGATACCCACCCGGTTCATCCCGTCATTCCAGTCACCAGCCCCCATCAGCGGCAGGCCATGCTCCCCGAAGCGAAGTCCATAGTGAATAGCTTTGACGCAGTGTAACCAGAGTGTCTCTTCGGTGCCGCTGATGACCGGCGTGTCATAGACAGACTCTTCACCAAGCTGAAGCGAGCGTCCTTCCAGATAAGGAATGCGTATTTCCAGTGCATCCATATCCCCCGTCGTTTCAACATAGTGGCAAACAGCAAGCGGCAGCCAAAGATAGTCATCGGAACAGCGGGTACGCACACCGTTGCCGTGTGGCGGGTGCCACCAGTGCTGCACATCCCCCTCGATAAACTGCCGTGATGCACAGAGTATTATCTGTTCACGCATCCGGTCCGGAGCAGCGTGGCTCAGAGCCAGCGTATCCTGCAGCTGATCGCGAAAACCAAATGCACCGCCAGACTGATAGTAGCCACTCCGGGCCATAAGACGGCAGGCGACCGTCTGATAAAGCAGCCAACCATTAACCAGTAAATTTACGGACGTGTCGGGGGTGTTAACTACGATTTTATCGAGAACATTGTGCCAGTGATTATGAATCCGGCTCAGCTCCTGGCGGACCGTATCCTCGTTCATGTAGCGGGCCAGCGTCTCCTGAGCACAAACATCATTCTCTTCTGCGCCGAGGATAAAAATAAACGTCCTCTGGTCCCCGTCAATTAATGTAACCGCCGATTGCACCGCTCCGCAGGGATCCAGACCGGCCCCCGTCTTACCAGAAAGCTTTTGCAGTTTCATGGCCGAAGGGGCGTGAAGGGAACCATTACGGCCAATAAACTCCCGGCGATCCCCTGTCAGAGAACAGTCATTACCGCTGACGGCAAAAAATGCAGTTCGGCCGCCACCATTATCACCATAAAAGTTATTCGCAAGCACCCCGCAGCCACCGGGCGTTCTGGCCACATGTGTCACAATGTGAGGGGCTGAGCGCGTTCGTGTTTCTCCGAGCGTCCACTCTACATAGCCTGTGACGGAAAGTTGACGTGTCCGTCCCGAGGAGTTACTGAGCGTCAGGAGCACCAGTTTAACCGGATCTTCTTCAGCAACCAGGACCGTCAACTCGCTGTCTATACCACTCTCACGATGGGCAAAAACGCTGTAGCCAAAACCATGGCGGGTCAGGTAGTCACCGTGTCCGCGAACAGGTAAAGCCGTCGGCGACCAGCACTCCCCGCTCTCTTCATCGCGCAGGTAAAATGCCTCGCCGCTGCGATCGCTCACCGGATCGTTCTCCCACGGCGTCAACCGGTATTCATGGGCATTCTCATACCAGGTATAGGCCTGCCCTGCCTCTGAGATCACACTGCCAAAACGAGAATTTGCCAGTATGTTCGACCAGGGAGCCGGTGTAAGCGCATTTTCCCGAAGGACGATCTGATACTCCCGCCCATCCTGAGAAAATCCACCGTACCCATTGAAATGGCATAACTGACTGGTATCAGGGCTCCAGTCCGTATGTTGATTACGCTCGCGTACAGCACGCGGAATGAATGCCCTTGCTGGCGATTTCAGGGTATGAATACGCTGGTTAAGCTGCTCATTAATACCCCCTGCGCGGTCATCAAGATAAAGACAGGCCACGCTCATCAAAAGCAACTTATCCTCAGCGGAGAGATGCTCACCGTTCCGGACAAAAAGCCCGCCCTTTTTATCGAGCAGACTAGCTTCAGACCCGGCATAAATTAACTCCATAATCTGATTTTGTAATCCCTGCTGGTAGCCGCCGGGGCTGTTATTCAGGATAACCAAATCAACATCCAGCCCTTTCTGTCTCCAGTAACGGTGTGCCTGAATCAGTGTGGTCACTGAGGTGATACTTTCCTCGCTGGTTATACTCAGCAGCACTATCGGCAGATCCCCTGAAATTGCCCAGCCCCACAGTCCGGACTGGCCACGCCGGTTGCGGCCTATCGCCTGGCCTTCGGCGCGCAGCTCCTGGACAGGGTAAAGCACAGCGCTGGCGAGACTATTGAACAACGTGGCATCATCTTCACTGGCGTTCATCTGGCGCAATACCACCAGACTGTGAGACCAGGCCAGTTCAAAGACGCGATCGGCAATAGGGTAATCGCGATATTTCTCCAGCAACGCCAGGCTCTGCTGACGGGTCTCGCTGATGCCATAAATGATATCAATCGTAACCGGCTGCCCTGGCTGCAGAATGATGGCGTTGCGAATTGCCAGTATCGGATCCAGCACCGAGCCCGACGTGTTGCCTAGCATCCCTCCCGTCTCTATTGCCTGTGCATTCGCAGGGTTTCTGCCACGTCCAATAAACCTTGCCCTGTCCGTTTCAAACGACACGTTATGTCGGTTATCGCCGTGCACCACCATCATGTGAAACAGGCAAGGGCCCGGTTCATCCGGTGAGCGCGGGCGCCGGTGGCAAAGAATAGCGTCACGCTCAGGAGCCAGCTCAGTCTGAATAAACAAATTGCTGAATGCCGGGTGTGCCAGATCGCTGGCATCAGGTGCCAGTACCACTTCAGCATAGGTTGTTAGCTCCAGAGAGCGAGGCTTACGACCACGATGAATCAGTGTGAGCCGTCGCAATTCAACATCATCCTCCGGAGAGATCACCACCTGAGTTTTGACGCTGAGTCCCCCTAAGCTGCGTCTGAATTCTGCCCCCGCATCGGTGAACAACACTTCCTCGTCTTGTCCGCTGGTGTAGCCTGTTGGTTGCCAAGTATTGCTCCACACATCTCCCGTCTGGGTATCGCGGATGTAGCAGAATGCTCCCCAGTTATCACGGGTGGTATCACTGCGCCAGCGCGTTAGTGCAATATCATTCC
Organism: Citrobacter sp. Cpo061; assembly: GCF_030332845.1. Taxonomy (NCBI): domain Bacteria; kingdom Pseudomonadati; phylum Pseudomonadota; class Gammaproteobacteria; order Enterobacterales; family Enterobacteriaceae; genus Citrobacter; species Citrobacter sp. Cpo061. Next base: position 273,147 of record NZ_JAOWHB010000036.1, on the reverse strand, counting down.
AGCGACTGTAACCACCGCCGCCCGCGGTCAACATCAGATGATAATGGCCGTTGGACAGGAGTTGAATATCCGGGGAGGGGGTATCCATGCTATAGAAAATACGGGGTTCATAGCGAACGGGTTTGACCATGCCCTCATGAGATTCAAAATGACGGCGCGGACTGTACAGATCGACCGCATCCGGCACGCGCTCCTGTAACAGCAGACTCGCTGACCGGAATACCGTGCTGGACATAAAGCGTTCAGTCATGGGGGCGTCAAGCAGCACATGAGCCAGCGCCTGAAATGCCATACCCTGGTGATGCGCCATCCAGGACTGTACCACCGCATAGAGCTGACCGGTTGCAAGACGTGAGGGGGTATAGTCCAGCGCTTCATAAAAGCCGTATTCTCCGCGTGCACCATTTTTTTGCAGCCTGAACAGGTTTTCACAGGCTCTCTGTGGGGAAACCATCAGCGCCAGCAGCGTGGCGTAAGGAGCAACAACCATGTCATCGGCAAGTCCCCTGCGTAGACCGAGCCCCGGTACGCCAAATGCCTGATACTGATAATTATGCTGAACATCAAAAGCATGATAGCCAGACTCTGAAACACCCCATGGTACCCCGCGTTCTTTCCCCCAATGAATCTGGCGCATAACCGCCGACTGACTCATTTCATCGAGCAGGCTGCCGGGCCAGGTGGGCATCACCAGATTCGGCATCAGATATTCAAACATGGATCCGCTCCATGACATCAGGGCAGTTTCATTATCAATCGTGGTAAACAATCGACCCAGCGCGTACCAGCTTTTAAGAGGCAGCTGATTAGTCGCAATGGCAAGAAAACTGGTCAGGCGGATTTCAGACGGCAGGAGATCGTAGTGGCTTTTGTCAGGCATATTGGTGTCACAGTTATAACCGACGCTGAGCAGACTGGTTGCTTCACTGTACAGAAAGGCGAAATCCATCCGGGCATGCTCATCCAGCCGCTGTTCCAGCTCGGTGATAATATTGAGTCGCATTCGGGCCTGCTCCGCCACTGACGCCGGAGGCGTTCCTGTACCGGTTAATGTCGGACGGGCAAGCTCGCTCAGCTTCGGCAGCGTCTGTTCATTCCAGGATGCAGGCAACCAGCCAAGCAACAGAGACCACTCATGGCAAAGCTGAACCAGTTGATGCTCCAGATGTCCAGCCCAGCGCATCTGAAGAGGAGATCCCTGATGACATGCGCTGGTCAGATGGTTGCACTGGGTGCGCATGCTTTTCAGTTCGCTGAAAAGCGCCTGCGGAGAGAGCGACACCGCGTTCAGGCAATGCTTGCGTAGCAGTCTCAGGCTGTCAGGTGGGTTCTTACCCCACTGTTTTTCCAGAATATCCAGCGTATCGTTCAGTCCTGCCAGTATCTGTTGGTTGCTTAAAACAGGCTGATGACGCATGGCGGACAGGCCTGCACGAAGGGTCAATAAATGCCCGGCCATATTGCCGCTGTCGACGCTGGAGATATAGCGTGGACTTAGGGGGGCCAGCGTACGGGTGTCATACCAGTTGTAGAGATGGCCCCGGTAGTGCTCCATTTTATCCATCGTGTCGAGCGTGAGCGACACGCGCCGGAGCACCTCTCCGCCAGGCAGGTAGCCAAAGTCCCATGCCGTCAGGTTAGCCATAAGTGAAAGACCAATATTGGTAGGAGAAGTTCGGTGTGCCACCGTCGGTTGTGGTATTTCCTGATAATTATCAGGCGGAAGCCAGTTCTCTTTTGCTGTGGCAAATGTTTCAAAAAAAGCCCAGATTTCACGGCTTGTCTGGCGTAACAGCTGTTTTTGTTCCTGATTAGGCGAAAAAACCTTACGCACGGGCTGGCGACTCAGCCAGCTCATCAGCAGCGGTGCCACACACCATACCAAACCGATCGGTAACGCAATCCCCAGCAGCTGCGGGGCAAATTGTCCGGTCAGTATTGTCAGCGCCACGCCACCGACAACGTTCAGCCACATCGCCTGATAAAAACGTGCAACAGTGGGTCTGGCCTGACTGCTGTCCTGGCTGTGGCTGACCCACTGGCTGAGGTGACGCCTGCTTATCCCCAGTCGCCATAGCGTCACGGCGATCGCTTTCAGCGAATATCCGGCTTCGTGCGGCAGTATCGCAAAATTAAGGCTGATACCTGACAGACGCTTTAGCGCGCCCGCCCCCACCATTAACAGATGCGGCTTCACGCGGCGACGCAGAGGTTTATGCAGAAGGTCGTGGCTGATGCAGAGGATGGCTGGCAAAAGCCATATCAGCAACAGTATGCCCAGCCAGTAAACCGGGTTGGGTACCCAAAGCAGAGCGAAGAACAGCAATATCAGTAAGGAGGGGGCGACCAGACTGCGACGTAGATTATCGAGTAATTTCCAGTAAGAAAGCGCGGTCAGCGGATTCCTGACCCGGGTTCCATCGGCTTTTCTGACGCGTGGTTTTAGCCAGTTAAGCAGTTGCCAGTCACCCCGGATCCAGCGTGAACGTCGTGCAACATCCGACAGATAATTATTAGGGTACTGTTCGTACAGTAACACCTCGCTCAGCAGACCCGAACGTGCATAGCATCCTTCAAGCAGATCGTGGCTGAGTACCAGATTTTCCGGGCAGATGTTGGTAGTGGCCTGCATAAAAATATCAACATCGTAAATCCCTTTGCCCACAAACGAGCCTTCCCCAAAGAGATCCTGATAAATATCCGAAGACATCATCGAATAAGGGTTATTGCCCGGTACGCTGCTGCGCAGGGCTGCGTAACGCCCCTGACCGTTGCGTGGTATCTCCTCCGCAAGACCGGGCTGTAAAATACCGAATCCTTTGACAACCCTCTGGCGTACCGGATCATACTCAGGCGTATTCAGCGGATGCGCCATCGTCGCGACGAGTTTGTGTGCCGTATCGCGCGGGAGTACCGTATCGCTGTCCAGGGTAATGACGTATTTTATGTGACCCGGTAAAAGGTGGGCAGGCATCTCTGCAACGCTGACGAATTGCGTTCCGGGATTGCGCAACCAGCTGTTCAGTAACGCCAGTTTTCCCCGCTTGCGTTCATAGCCCATCCACGCTCCTTCCGAGGGGTTCCATTCAGGCTGGCGATGTAACAGATAAAAACGTGGTCGGCCGGAGGGGTAGCGGCGATTAAGCGCCTGCGTATCGGCGATAGCCTGTCTGAGCAGCGCGTGACTTTCCGGCGAGGGTTCATTTTCAGAATCAGCAAAATCAGTGAGCAGCGCGAACCTTAGATTTTCGTTTTCATTCCCCAACCAGCAGACTTCAAGACTGGTGAGGAGCTGGCTGAAACTTTCGTGGGTGGTCAACATGCAGGGAATGACTAACATGGTGGCACTGTCAGCGGGAATACCGGCTGAAAAATCCATCCCCGGCAAGGGTCGAGGAACGCGAAAACGGGTGGTTGCATCACTGAGCAAATCGCTCATTAACTGAGTTAATGCGATAATCAGAGGTAATATCACCGCGATCAATAGCCAGTCTGCGCCCTGCATGGCGGTTTCGTGCAATATTGCTGCGGTCGCTGCGGTTGTCAGCAACGCCAGGCTTCCAAGCCATGACAGCAGGGTTATTCTGTTGAAACTGTGCCGCAAGCGTATGAGCCTTGAGGCGTCTGCCAGGAGATGAATATCCAGCGCCTGTCGACCTTCGCCCGCAAGATAATAACCAACATGATGTTCCGGTGTATCGGGCGCTTTTTCCTCTGAAAGCGCCAGCACCTTCTCAGCAACCTCAGGCTCGCTGAGACCGCTGTCCCTGGCCAGAACCTCAACTACGTGCCGGTAATGATCCCGGGTATTGAAGTGCATCCGGGGATAGATGCCGGCAGGATCATTGCGTAATGCCTGTTCGACAACACTTATCGTTTCGGCGAAATCAGCCCAGTCCGTTTCACTCAATAAACGCAGGCCCGCGATGCTGTTACTGACGGACAGCTGGCTGGCGGCAAGCTGCTGATTGAAACTATGTATGAGAACGTCAGTGGTGATCCCCTGTTCCCGAAGGCACTGATCAACCCAGGTCAGAGGTAACGACAGCGCGTTGCCATGCCCCTGCAGTCGCCGCACCAGCTCTGCGACAAACGCACTGGTTAACGGAGGTCGGGAGCGCGCCATATCGGCAACCACCATGATTAAATCACCAGGCGCACTCTCTGCGCATTCGACAATCCTTGTTATCCACGTATCAGCAAGGTTTCTGTCCTGCTGCGCTTTTATCACTTCCATACTGATACGACGAAGATTTTCAATCAGCGCAAGGCGCAGCATTCCCGGTAACGCCCAGACTTCACCCAGCGTCAGCGGCGTCACCTGTTGATAGGCAGTGAGATAGCTGGTCAGGCTGGCGGCATCCCAGCGGCCATCGCCGTGAGCAATGGCCTCTGATGCAATATGATAAATTCGTGGGCAATTCAACGGCGATACAAGCGACGGAAGACCTTTGCCAAAGCTTTTCGGCAGATGCTGGCGGACAGTGCGGATTTGTTCCTCAATCAGATAATAATTGTCCAGCAGCCATTCACCGGCGGGCATGATACTGGGTTTTTTACCCGCGTTAAGCTCATAGCAGTTTTGGGTAATGACGGCCTCATTGTCGCCAAGCCGTTTCAGAAGATAATAAGGATGCCTATCCGGTGATACTTTATGAGTCCGCGCCAGCTTCTGGCCGTAGCGTTCCATCTGGACGGTCGAAAAGAGTTCCGACCGCGGCGAGCTTTCACCGGCAGGATCGTTCGCCGAAAACGTTATGTTTTCGGCAGCATTCATCAGAATACGGGAGCGGTTAAACCACGCTCTGGGGATCATTTTCATAGCATTGCTCTGATGCGACGTTAGCGCGCAGGAGCAGTTGCGAAATCAGTTCAGAAACGTTCTCTCAGGATGGGCGTCAGGCATCAGGGATTTAACAGCTGCCGGAATCTAACATAAGTATAGGACATGAGCTCTGTTCTGCGGTTTTGGTCGAGCTAGCGTCGGGAGATAAACAGAGCCTTACATCCGGGGCAAAGCATGGTCTGGTTGAGCCGGATTTTTGACAACGGTTGTACTGATTTTAAGCCACAAACAGGACAGGCTGCAGTGGCAGTAGACGCACTGCTGAAGAATTTCATTGCGTAATTGATAACAGACATAACCATTAACCTTTCAATGAATGAGCTTCACCGTACCACATGTGGTTAAGTTTTAATCTATCTATTTTGACACACTGAAAATCAGGAAAGATAAATGTTCGCAGCCACAGGCCCCCTGAGACCGTTTATCCGGCAAAACTCTATGCGGCTTCCAGGGATGAGTAATTCTGATTCGCGAGAGTTAACGGCTGAAATGTGAAGCAGAACGTCTTTTCGTCCATCAGATGGGATGATGAGGCCTTTACCACTAAGAATATCAAAGCTTTTGACAATTCCTGTCATTTTATGGGACAAGTCAATTCCTTATTGAAAACACGTAAAGACTATACATTGAAAATGGCATTCAGCCACTTTTATTTTTCCCTACAGGACCTCTGGACGGCTAAAAGATAATTTGCTTATATCGATTCCCTGTGCCTTAATGAATCCCATCAGTTCGATGTACTAATGAAAGTTAGAAATTTTCCGGGCAGTTCTCATTACCAGGCGCTATCGTTGATATCCCCTCTTTTGAGTCCATATGTTTAATCCTATACGTTTACTATCAATACAATCATGTATAACGGAGTCAGTATGACCTCTAGAATTATGGGCCTGGTTAAATGGTTTAACGAAGACAAAGGTTTTGGCTTCATCTCTCCTCTTGATGGCAGCAAAGATATCTTTGTCCATTTGTCTGCACTTGATGGCGACAACTTTAAAACTTTATTTGAAGGTCAGAAAGTTGAATTCGCCATTCACCGCGGAGACAAGGGTCCTGCTGCTGCAAACGTAACACTTTGCGATAAATAAATCATTGTGGGTCTGCGATAACGATGAAGGATTATTCCTGAGTAGACAGATCCATAACTTAAATCAGATGAAAGTCGTTTATTCATAATATCTGATCAGCATATTTTTCAAAATTATGAGTATGCTAACTGATGTGATGAAGTGCAGTACTACTGCATAAAAAGTCTAAAAGCACAAACTAACCACATGTTAAATAAGAAGTGCGTAATGGCTTTGACCTTAATGGCATCTGCCAGTTAATATCCACGAGAGAACAGGGTAATAGAATATGATTAAAGTCCTTGTTTTCTTTAATGCTGAATCCTGTAAAGTCATGACCGTTCTGGAAGGTATATCCTCTATCAGGCAGGAATATCCAAACGGTGAAGAAACACATCTTCGGATTATGTCTGCAGGTTTTCCTTCCTTAACTGGCGATCATGGTATTGTTTACGTGGCTACTGACAGGGAGTTAACATCACAGGAGATACTTGATGCGGCCAGGAAATATTTATAGCATTTTTGTCATGCTCTCTGCTCCACGTTTAATTGCATGCTTACCCTATTTATCAGAATCGAACAAAAAATGAGTTGAAAACATTTATGGCCTGCTAACAGCAGGCTTTTTTTTACATTACACTTTTTTAGAAACACCTCTATAAAGAGAGAGTAATTCGCTACCTTCTGACAAAATGCAGGTGTCTCTCCCCTGCGTGCCATCTTGCCATTTGTGAAAAACCTTGCTAAGTGGCGGCGCTGTCTCTCCTCATTTTAAATCTCATCAGGTGTGACTGAAGCAATAAGTTATGAGGATATAAAAAGGCTCTCCGGATGACTCCTGGCATCATAGTTTTAAGTACCTTCAAAAATGCATGGACATTTTGTAGGAGTTGTAATTTAGTTCTTGCACATTCTTCTTAATTTTTTCTTGCGACAAGAGATTTATATAAGTAGTCTAAACCTCGTTAATAACAATATGTCCCAATCGCATTAAAATGCTCAGTAAGAAAAATCGGGTCGATGAGCAACCGTCGACATTGGTATTTGCTGAACAACGAAAAAACTTTAAAAGGTCTCTTTATGTCAGATGCTCTAACACAGTTAAACAATATCCGTACCTTACGTTCTCAGACTCGTGAAATGTCATTAGATGTACTGGAAGATGTTCTGGAAAAGTTTAAAATTATTCTTATAGAACGACGAGAAGAAGAGACATTACGTCTTGCAAATGAAAGTCAGCGCCGCGATAAACTGGAAACACTTCGTCAGATGATGCTTGATGAGGGTATCGACCCCTCCGAACTTTTAGCTGCTATTGGCTCTCCGGGTAAGGCTAAAAGGACGCGCTCCCCCCGCCCCGCGAAGTATCGATATACTAACGAAACTGGAGAGTCAAAAACATGGTCAGGTCAGGGGCGAATGCCGAAGCGGATCTCAAATCTGATTGCTGAAGGTGGGGAATTAAAAGATTTTGAAATCAGCTAAAAAGAGCCGGGTAAAACCCGGCTCTTTTTTGTAAATGCCGCAAGTTGCCTTAGAGAATAGTCGAGAAACATTTAGTTCCGTCGATGTAGCCGAGGCGCTGTTTAAAATCACAGTGCTGCTTAAGGGACAAACCGGTTATCTTGCAGATCGCTACAGCGAGTGAAAAGAGAGCCATCAGGAGCTTTCATTCCGAGTCAATCAGGACAAAAAATAACGTATGTTCTTCGTGAATCCATACTGCATGAGCTTAACAACGTCTGCCATTGGCACTAAGTGGACGTAGAGCAAGTTCGCTTGGTCCGAGACGAAGTACGGTGAATCGAAATTCATCAAAACAGTCGCAATGCTGCTATTCGGGATTGGTTCATGAAGTAAATTTTTTGGCAAAATGGACAAGGCTGATAAATATCATACAAAAACAATGCATTATAAAATATGCTCTCTATGAACAACATTTGTGATCAACATAAGGATGGCGTGGTTTAAAATTTAAATCCTAACGTGTTTGAACATATGGTGAGAACAGTGATCTACCACAGGGATCCCCAGCTAATTCCTTTATAGCAGTATATCTTAATGTGGCTTCGCAACTACCCACAAATCATCAGGGCCGAGATAGCTCAGATTGATCTGGCCGTTATTCATAGCGACCGTCGCTCGCACAAGTCCCCGCCGATTAAGGTTAAGAGGGTGTTGTAGCAGACCAATCGCGTGCCCATCTGGTGCAAGCACTAGCGGTTGTCCGTTCCAATGAAAGAGACCGACTGGAGTTCCGGAAGGCGCCGGAACATCGAACCAATTGACGTTTCCAAGATAATCTCGCCGCGCCCAAGAAAGGTTGTCTGACGGAGCAAATTCCTGTATGAATTCGAGCCATATAGTCCGAGCTTCGGCCGTTGGCCAGTTTGGTTGTGCCGAATAGACAGCGAGACCAGGTGAACGCAACCAATCGCGCAATTCCGCCCCGTTCGTGAAGTTAGCAGCCGTATCGGTGACGGCTTTGATGGCCGCCTGTCGTGAATTAAAACCCGCCTGGATCAGTATTGAGGCTGAGCGGTTCATCGTCCCCGTTTCGACAGCTGGAACAGCAAGGCCGAGTTCATAATCTTCCAACGCTAGTGCTGGCATGCCAACGGTATCACCGTTGGCGGCGGCACGTACCCGCAACGCCTCCATAGCCCAAGGAAGACGATAGCCCAGACCGCCCTCAATAAATTGCAATGCGTCTACCTCCTCTCCGGCGATCATCATTGCCAACGGATGCCCAAGCAGCCAACCTCTGAGGATTTCACGCCAATTCGCCGGGAGCGTGTCTGGTTCAAACGGATAAAAGGTGAACACGCGTTCGGCGATATCTGTGATCGCAGTGATTGCAGCCTCATGATCTGATACAACCAAGGCTGCATTAGCTTGCATGAGCAGATTGTTCGCCTCCGGTGCAATTGCATCCAGCGCACGTCCAGCTTCAAGGCCAAGCCCAGCCAGAAAATAACCACGCCGTGTGACGGCAGTCGAATTCGCCCAGATATAACGGCTCCGAGTAAACAGCGCGGTGCGATAGGCAGCCCGTGATTCGTCGTTAACACGCAGCAGGCGGCGTTGCCAGAGTGAAGATTGGAGAATACTGTCGAGAGCGGTCTCGATCTGGTCATCGGGTACATCGGCCTCACCAATGAGACTGAGAATGGCGGTATCTAGTGTCGCCATATGGCGATCCCACTCTTTCAGCGCCTGCTCTCGCTCATCAACCTTTTCACCGGCAACCTCTGGGAAGACCCACGCAGCAGCATTATTGACAACATAGTCGATCAAATGGTCGAGATCACCGCCAATGTGAGAGTGCATGCGGCTTAGCAGCGAGAAGATGAGCTGGATGAGCCCGCTTTCCATCTCACGAGCACCGTGGTCTTCTATCAGATTGACCCATTTGTTGTGCTTCCTGTTATTCACATCTTCAAAGATGGGATAGAGAACAAGGCCTTCTACATCAATATAAGCACGGCCTGCGCGGCCGATGACATTCTTGAATTCCGAAACCTTGATCATTTCACCGTGCCGGTAGAGCGAGTGCATGACGACCGCTGTCGCCGAGAGATTGAGTCCCTGCGCCAGAGTCGGCGATGAGATCGTGACCTTGAGTATACCTTCTCGCAGAAGGCGCTCGATTTCCTTGCGATAAGCTGTCGGCAAGGCACCATGGTGAAGAGCCACACCAAGCCGAAGGCATTTCAGAATATAGCTGTCTGTCCCAAGCCATTCCTCACCGAGTGCTATAGCGATCTGCAAAGTGGTCAATTCGACTGTTAGCAAAGACTCGAGTGCACCGCGCGAGTGCAAGTCAACGATGACCTTGGCAAATGGTTCGACGCTGCGACGCTCTGGGCAATAGATCAACACTGTCTGACCATCTCTGACTAGACGCCATGCGGTTGCAAGGCTCAACTCCTGCTGATTGTCCGGAAAGAGTCGGTTGCGACGCTTCTTCGGTGGTACGAACAGCGGCGGTGCCGCACCAGTCAGAAATCTGGGCACAAATGGCCTTTCCTCACCAACGCGAAGATTTAGGCGCGCTGTCGGCGAATTCCAAGTGACCTCGCCGAACCGCAAACGCGTCGGACGCCAATCGTTCTTAATGGGACCTCCCGGTTGATCGCGCCGTAGCCACGCCGAGAAGTCTTCCATTTGATCTCCGTCCGGAAGAATTGCCGATAGACAGACTATGCGGCGTTGATCTGCGTCCTTACGACGTAAGAGGCGCTGAATCTGAACCTCGTAACGAACTTCGCGCTCACCTGAACCAATCATATGGCCCTCATCGAAAACGAGCAAGCCCACATCGTCGAGCAGTGACGGATCGTTCCTCAAGGCGAAATCGAGCTTCTCTGGGGTTGCGACAACAATATCACGCCCGCGGATGGCATCTTCGTCGAAGCCGGACACTCCGATACTGCCATAAAGGGCAGAAATGGTCTTGCCGAGTGGCCCGAAGGTACGCTGAAGTGTGGCTTCGGTTTGCGCAGATAGAGCGCGAAGCGGGGTCACGACAATGGCACGCCTCCCACCGGCTAAACATCTCAGAATAGACAATTCAGCGATGCGGGTCTTACCTGCGCTGGTCGGCAACGAAACAACGAGGTTGTCGGTCTGGTTGACAGCTCGCGATGCCGCTTCAATCTGCGACGGCCACAAGTCGACCTCTGCCCTTGGGCGTCGAGCGAGCAAGCCAATAAAGAGTTCACGAAGGACAGGCCACGAAGGGGCAACGCCGCCAGCGGGAAGCAGCGGAACTTTTTCGTGGAAGGTGTTCGACCAGAAATCTTTAAGCAGATGGATAGCAATCCGGTGCACCCACCATTGCGGTATAAGGTTCAGCTCCCCGCAGATATCGAGGTTTTCACGAAGCTGGGCGATCGCTTTTTCGAGAAGAGTATATTCACCGCGATCTAGGGCGAGCAGGAACATCGAAAAGGCACCGAAGAAAACATCTGTCAGTGCGAGATTCAGGCCTTCGAAAAGAAAGTCCTTTCCATCTCGTTCCGCCGCATCGGCAACGATGGACTCGGTGAGATGCTGCTGTAAGAATGTCGTAATGGTCGCATCAGATCCACGACCATCGAGACGAAAGGTATATACGCGTGTACGCAGCGAATTGATATCTCGGCGTATCAACAGAGTTAGCGCATGCTCGATCGGCGAGAAATTTGCTTCATCGGCCACAATTGCGAGGAGGGAATAGGCCCGGGCAGAAAGGTGCGCGAGGTGATAACTGGCAGCTGCAAGGAGAAAATGGAAATCGCGATCAGCTTCTTCGCGATTGCCGTTGGCCATGACCGACTCAAGCGCTGTCGCCGCCTGTTCGAATGCGATCCGTGCTTGATTCGGGTCGCCATCTGACTCTAAAAGGCGCAGACCTAGTCCAAGCAAACCATACGCGTAACTGTGAAGATCGAAGCTGAGTTGAGCCGAGAAATCCGGCGCACCAGGAGGAAGAACACCGTCACGCCAGATCATTGCACGTGCCTGACCTCGTGCAATTAGCCTGCCGCGAAAGCCGACCGTCGCCGCGTCCGTTATAGCAGCAATGATAGCATCAGGGGTTGTTGGCATCGGCAATTACTCGATCGTAGACGGCTCCGACAAAAGCAGCATGGTTGTCGATATGCAAACCGACACCCCATTGTCCAATCGGGCCAGGATAGGCCTGTAGCGCCTGTGTTAGGAGCGTCTGTGGTGGGTTACCTGAAAACGTGAAGAGTAGATGTTTAACGCTCTCGGGCGGGATACCGTGCCGGTAGAGTGCCTCGTCGATTGCGTCTACGAGCGGTGCATCGGTGCCTATCTCCATAAGTCTGGCCGAGATAAAAGATAACGCATGCGACGAGGGAAGGCCGCTATCCTTATCTAAGGCGCTCCGAGCCTCCTCAAGCGTTTGAGCGCGCAGGTTAATACGGCTTTTAGCTTCTGTTTTCAGGAAGCTGAGTCGCTGTGTTTCAGCGTCGAGAAGCATACCGATGACATCATCGCCGCGCATTGCCATATTTCGATGATCCTTCCAGCGCAGTCTTTTGATAGGCGCTCGATAACCGCTGTACGCATCAATCCATTCTGTTGCATAGATCTCGCCAAGGTCACCCGACCTAATATGCGCAGTTTGCGGAAGGAGATCGTTGAGCATTTGAGCAGCTGCTGTCTTACCTAACTTCGCAAGCGCGGCGGCAATCCGCTCCTCTGTAGTGTAGTGGGCGGGGATAGCCCTAGCTGTCATCTGAATGCCAGTCGCAATATCTCCTGGCCGGCCCGTCATGACTCGAACATGGTGATTACCTAATGGCATGTCAGCCGAGTCGCACCAATCATAGAACGGGACCATACCCTACTCCTTAATTCGAAAAAGGTTAGACTTCATGCGATGACCCTTTTTTCACTAACAACCATTCGTAGAGCGATTGCACCTTGGAAGTTGGGTGTAACATTTCTGCAAATGTAGGTTTTAGTCGTATGCTGAGACCCGGGTATAACCGTCAGTTAATTCGTCCGCTGCCCCAGTCAATGAAAAATTGATGGGAATTTTAACAGTTTGTAAGCCTAATAGGCAGTGATCTCCCAATACTTTTACGATTGTCGAAAAAAAATCATTGCCTTATGCGTTTTTTGCTCCTCCCTCTGTTTTGGGTACCCCCGTGTCCGTAGATGAAACTAGCTGAAACTTGTACAAGATACACTTTCATCGTAAGGAAATCCTATACATATAGAATCGGTGACGTGAATTAAACTGTGCCATACATTGGACTGGCTGTTGAGCTACACAAAATCAGGGATGAATATCTCTCAGGCCCCTATCAATCCTTGCTGCGATTTTACTGGTAGGAGATACTCCTGAAACTAAGAAGTGTCGATTCAGATTATGGTGCCTTTCGAAAATTGAGATATCTTATAAAATGGGGGGCAGGCCAATCACTTTTGTGATAATAAAGCCAGTATAAAGTGGTTCCAAAATCCTTTAAGATCTTGGAACCATAATGAAAATCACTTCAGATCCAAAATTTCTGCAAAACTATTAATTGAATAATCCGGTTTAACTCTTGAAAATGATTCCTTCAGTTGCTCTTCTCTTTCAACATCTTTATCAGTCCAGTGTGTTATTTTCACTAAAATTTCCCATAGCTCGGGAGCAAACTGACGACCATAGCGAGCCCAAACAGCTTTCATTCCAATAGACTTTGCCATTGATATATCTTTAGTAATAGAGTCACCAACATATACCGCATCTTTAATATCTACATTTTCAGTGAGACAAATGTGCTCCAGGAGTTTTGGGTTAGGCTTAGATTCAGCACTAGATAACCTTATAATAAAATCATCTTTTACTGAAATAACTTTTGCGTTTTTAGGATTGGGGTGGAGATTGTGATTGTCTTCAATTGTGTAAAGGTGATCAAAAAAATCAATGACATCAAGCTTATAAAGGCGATACAAAGAATTATATTCTAAAGATTCAGTATGACCGACAATCTTAACACCACGCTCCCTTAAAATATTTAAAGTATCCCTGACAGTAGGGTATAATTTCAATGTATGATTGCGCTTTGAGCTAAAAGCCGAAAATACTCGCGTGAGTTTTTTTTGTAATAAAATCTTATCATTGGTCCCAAAATAAGAAATAACAGATGGCAACTCTAGAGTAGCAAACGGTTTTTCAGAATTACCAAACCTCTGATGAATGACCTTATACTCGGACAAAAGTATATCTAAAGGAACATTTATCTCCTTTGATAGTTCCTCAGCCATAGCACTAAATGATTGGGAATAAAAACTTACCCAATCGTACAGTGTATTATCCAAATCGGTGATAAGTAATTTCATGATAAACCTTCAATAGCATAGGTTGCCGTTTCATTTGCTCCGTTCTGTCTATCGAGCTTGAAAAATTTGAACGCTAGCTTTTCACCAGAAAAATCCATTATACATGCATAGTTAGCACAATCTTGATTTGGCAATTCTGAACTAGCAACCCCTGAACTTCCCAAAGAAATAATTTGAAAAGTATGTTCAGGATTTGAAGCCGAGACTGGTTCTAATGGAGATAGTATTTTTTTTATTGTAATACAACTACTTCTATGCATATGCCCATGAAGAATATAGTCAACTTTATGTTTCACCACCCAACGCAACAATCTCTCCGCATCTAGTGTAACACTATATTTTGAATCCAAATAGGCATCTTCGGCCTCATTAATTGAAGTTAGGTGATGATGGAGCATAGCAATTCTTGTGACCCCCCTTTTTTTAGATATATACTCCCCACTTTTGTTCATCCATCCCATAGATTCCGCAACGTTACTGAGTTGTTTCTCACCGATAAACCCCATACCCAAAAATGAATCTTTAACTTGTTGTAAAACACATGAGTTCAAGGCCGCCACTTCAACTACTTTGTGCCCTCCCAATAAAAATTTTCTTCCTTGCGAGAGATCTTCTTCAGGTTTTCTTTGGAAAACATCTTTATAAAATTTTATATAGTTTTCTTTGCTTCCTTTATGATAGTTTTCTGCTAGAGTTGCCCATGGAGTATCAGTAGTAGGCTTTCCCATTATTTCAAAATATTCTTCTTTAGAAACCAAACCAACATCATGATTCCCTGGGCAAATAATTATATCATCCGGTGTAAGGCTAAGAGAAGAACTAACATCTTTGATGAATTTCGAAGCCAGCTCAAATCCCTCAACCTGTGATTGCCAAGTCAAATCACCTGAAATAGCCAATCCGGCACATTTATTTCCATTGCTATATTTGTCTGCCAACTCTACTACACGAGAAGATAAACATTTCTGTTGATCATTATCTTGCGCTGGAAACGCATGCTTGCCTTTTCCGTTATCGAAATGAATATCTGAAAGCCAAATTATAAACTCCCCTTTTTTTTGGCTATATTTTTGGTTGAAATTATAAGGAATATAATGGGATGCTAATAATTCATGCTGAAGATCAGAATCAATAGCAGGTCTCACCTTCCAAATTGTTCTATCTTGTTCTTTTAATTCAGTTACTGAAAAAACAACTTTATTGAAAAGCTGTTCATCTAAATCCTTTGAGGTGGTGAATAATGAATCTAATGGAATATAGGATAAGGTTTTGAGAACATCATCATTATCATGAATTTCACAAATTTCAGAAACTTTTAACCAACCTAACAACTCATCTTCATTATAATACCTTGGTGTTTTTCTACCATTATCAGGAGCCTTCTTCTTGCTATCCCCAGCAGCTGAGGAGCAGACTTCTTTTAATTCGGCCCTATAGAACTTTAGTCGCCCTGAATCAAAAAAATATATTTTGGTGAGATTTTCGGCAGCAATTCTTAGTTCTTGTGATGGAAACACCTCACCAGATTTTGCCCACCATCCCCACCAAACATCCCCTTCCTCACGAGCAATTTGGTTATGCTGTTCGATGGTAAATCCTTCACTTTTTCCTAGATCACGGAACCTAAAAATGTAAGTCTCTTTCATTTACTTCATCCTTAAATGCAATGGTTTTATAATATCTTCGTTTTATCAGTAAATCATAGTGAACTCAAATTCGAGTCTTATCTTTTTGAGAATAGCGTTAAGTAAGGTAATCACCTCGCTACCTTCTTCCAGTTTGCCTGATTACACCAATACGATCCGGCAGCTGCTAATGCATGTTCATTCAATCGGCTCGCTTAAATCAATGAACTCAATAGTCTTTGCTAAAGGTATAGATTGACGGGGAAAGTCACGTCGCAGTCGGCGGGCTAACTCTCCCAATGCATCACTACGATCCATCGCATGATGGACTAGCAAAGACGCAACCTGCCGAACCTGAGCCTTTGCGCCAGGCTCACGACTATTATCCTGCCCGCGAAGTGCATTACGCCACCCCAGTGTTGCCCTGTTTACATCAATTTGATCCAGCACTCGAATTAAGCCTGAAGGCTGGACTTGCACGAGGAGACAAAGAAACATCAGAGCCTCATTGTAAAAAGTGGGGCTGGGCTGAGATAACGCCTCTGCTAGCCCACTGTAGTGCGGTTCAAGAAATGTAGAAACCAGTGTTGGCTCCGACTGAGCAATCCTCGCCAAAACTAATGCTCCCAGTTGCCAATCGACATGACCCCAATGGCTGAGTGCAATGCGTCTGCCCGCGGCTATATGACGTAACGCGCTAGCCGGCGCGATGGCTGCGAGATGCGTCGACATGTTGACGATACGCGGCTCATTGCGCGCAATCATCTCCTGAATTGCGAGTCTCGCTGCTGGTACGATGTGCGCAACTCCGAGCAGCATTCTCGCATCGCCGATATTTTCCGCCCAATCCGAGCCTATCGCTTGGTCGATCTCGCTCCAATTGAGTGCTAATACCGTCTCCTCGAACTGCTTTGGCGAGGCCTTATGCATGAAGCTAAGAAGCCCTGCGGCAGCTTGGAAGTTTCGTTGCGTACTGCGCGACAAAGAGAGCGCGAGATCCTTAGGCGACCAGCAACGGCAGATTTTTCGCCCCACCTGCCGCATTCTTCGGGACGGTGCCAACTTGCCAACATAGATGTTAAGCGGATCGTAGAGCCGCAACGCGTTCCACACGATATCGTTTAGTTCGTGGAAAGACTCTTGCGGAGCGGCACGCAGTCGATCGGCGATGGCCGGGATAAGTGCTTCGATCAAAGTGAACCCGAACTCTGATTCGACGTAGCAGAAATGTTCGCAAAAATCGGCAACGACCGATAGGTAGGCATCCTGCGGCCACTGTGACACAATGCGAAGGCACGCATCGTGATCAATGTGTTCGAGATAGCGTGCCTTCCACATATCATCTCTACAAGCACCTATCATCGAAAGCAGATCGGCAATCTCACCCGCATGCAACGGGGCAGCAGCACTGATCGCCTTTGCTAATGCGCGTGGCTCAACTAGCATGACGATGTTTTCACCAAGTGCCCGATTAGTATTAAGTACATGATTAAGCACGCGGCCAATCGCATAGCATGCACCTTCCGGCGCCGCCTGTATCCACTCTGCAAGAGTCTCACTATGATCGGCAATCGTTTCCATCTCATCGGGCAGATAGCTATGCAAATTATTCAGTAACCAGCAAGCATGCCGAATATCAAGTGGTTCTGTCGCTACCCAGCAGCGTTCTAAAGCGGGAGTAAGCCATGCCGGCTGTACAAGCCTTCGCCACATCCCAAATTCGCCAGCTAACGAAAGTTCGCTAAGTAGAACACTTAGGCCACTGAGAGGCATCTGAATGTCGGTCAGAACTGTTCTGAGCATAACTGCAATTTTCTGACGCTCTTCGGCTGTCTGTCCGTCGAGAATACGTGCCAGGAGTACAATAGCAAGACGCTGGTGTGGACAGCGAAGGTCGTTGAAACTCAGTAAAAATCGTTGCGCTACAAGCCAATCAATCGCAGCATTTCCATCAGAATTCGACAACTCGTCCCCGACTAACCGCAACAACATTTCGCGTGAACAGTGCGCATCACGTGATGCCAGCTGTCGAATTGCAGCAGCTGCAAGAACCACGTCAGCGCCTGCTGCGCGCGCAGAACTTGCCATTGCATTCGCTCGCCGCCATCCTCCTCCAAGGATGAAACAGAATTGCCAGGGATAAAGCGCTTTCTCCGCTGCTTGCTCAAGGCGTAGATCGAACTGCTCATCTCCAGGCCGATCGCCGATGCGATCATCGGCTTGACGAACAGCGGCAAGTGTTGCTTCGCGGGAAGCCAGAAAACCATTCGCAATAACCCGAACCGCTCGCTTAGCATCAAGATGGATGGCGCCTGGAAAGCCGCTCTTATCTTCGGAAATCGTGTACGCACTTAATACCCATCGCGATGCAGTGGCCTGTTCTTCCAACTCACGAAGCAATGCTGGGCGAGTCAGGTGAGCATCATCAACGATGTAGAGTGTCGGTTTCAGACTCTCATCAAAAGAAGGTATCTTTCCAATTGGGTCGGCTAATCTTAGGACACGCCAGCCGCGACAATACATTTGAAGCGCCACTTGAAGAATTGAGATTGATTTCCCAGCTCCCGGTACCCCCGCAAGTCGAGCTGTTCCTGCGCGCTCCAGGTCTGCAGTCAGTAGAGCTACCTCCGGAAGAATGGGACAAGCAGCGACATCTGCAGGCCCGAGTGGACGACCCATTAGAGCAGGTCCAAGATCACGAGGCTTTTCGAACTTAACCTCAGACCAAACTGATGCTTCAATATTGAGTACTGATGATCTTGGTGCGAACACAATGAGGCTCCGCCGGATCTGATCGAGCTCCTCGGAACTTGGTAACGCGCGCAGAGCTGCCATGATTTTATGCAGATCGCTTGCATGTTCGGGATAGATTTCTTCAATCACTTCCTGATGAGTGGATAGCAGCGCTTGAATCGTGTCCCATCCAATAGCAACTACGGGAAATTTTCCTTCCTTCACGCGTTGTTCTGACACTAGTCGGGCATGTTCTTGAAGTCGCGCATCATTAGGCGCTGTAGTAGCAAAGGTCCAGTGTCCAAGCTGTGGTTTAAAATTTTCGGCCTTGATGAGTTCCGTATCGAACTCCACGATAGTCGCCTTGGCCCCATAACCTCCGTTCTTCCCTTTGCATTGCACACCAAAATTTATGCCGGGTGTTGCCTGTGGCGTTCCATAGACATCAACACCGTGCTGTTTTTGCCCAGACCGACCATTTTTTTGCGTAAGGGGAGACCTCCACACTGCGGCAAACAATGCACGAGTCAAATCTTCGAATTTCTCCCACGACTTTGGCGGGAGAATCTGTTTGTCAATAAAGTCCATTGCACAAGCCACTTTGTAAGTATTTTAAGGAACAGTCATCGCCTTCGCTTTAACCACATCCTCAAGAACGTGACTAGTCAAGCATCAGGAGTAGATTTTATTATTTCAGAGTTCCAAGTGGAATGAAAAGTAATCCATTTCGACTTGGGTAGCTGACAACAGCATTATCTCCCCACACCAAAACAGCTCTCGGGCCGTTAAGCGCTTCACCAACAAATAGAATTTTTTTTATTTGAAGTGAAGCACGATCTAACGCTACAAGCTCATGATTGTTTCGATTGACCGATAACAGTAAGTTTCCACTCACCGTTTGCGATAACGGGTCTGCCCATGCGAAAAAATTATTATTATCATTTGAGGCAAAGCGAATTTCTTGAATTAGCTCCCCTGATTCCGGCTCTATTACACAGATGCCACGCTTGGACTGGAACATGCCGACATAGATGCGATTGTAGAGATCGTCATATGTTAGACATGCAGGGGTTGAATCATCTGCACGACCATTGCTTATCTCGGCGAGCTGGACATCCGCCGTATATTTTTGACGACTCAAGTCGTAGATAGCTAAATAGCAGTTAGCATGTGGATAACTCAGCCCGTGGCTGCGTCCGCCGCGTTGAATGCCAATGTAAATTAATGGCAGTGTCGGATGTCGTAGCAGCGACATGCAGCCTCGGCCACCTTCGGGATATGCTACTGTCTTTACAACGTATGTGGCACTGTCAATGATGTAGAACTGGTTGACTCGATTGCTTGCGAAATAGATTTCTTTTTCGTTTTGTGACACTGCTAATTGTCCGTTACCGCCCCCAGGTAACACTATTCTTTTAACGATAGCATGCGTAGCCAAATCAATAACGAGCACAAAGTCCGAAAAAACCTGGCCGACAAACAAACGGCCATCTGCAATAACTAAGCTACCAGGAGGATGGCTCAAAATCTCTCTTTCACCGTTTTGCGGGGAGATCGACTCATATTTATCCAGGTCGATGGTACGTATGATTGATTTGGATGATGGATTAACGATTGAAATGCTGCATCCAGCCCAATTTGCAGTTATCAGGAAGTTGTTATGCAGGAGAATGTCATGTGGTTCAGAGCGGCTTGGAAATTTATAAATCGGGGCTCCATCATCACTACTGTCTAGAATAAGAGAGGCTTCTGATGTTGCTGCCTGTGCAGTCTTGGCAAAATCATCCAAGGATGTGACCAGAGTGATGTTCGACCCTCGTGCCGCATCCTGTGCTCCAGGTTGGAAACCAACCTCACTGACCATGATTCCTCGATCGGCACCAAGGTCATCAATGAGGCTCTTGAGAGCAAGCACCTTTTCCTTAGGAACGCGAGTTTTCCACAATTTGCATTCGATTACCCAAGTACAGAGGATACCCGATCGAAGGAAGGTCGCGTAGACGTCAATATCATGGGTCGCTCGAACACCTTTGGCTCGATAATCAACCAAAGCATTACATCCAAGACGTCGAAATACTTCAGCTGTGGCCTCCTGATAAACTCGGCAGTCCGCGTAGCTCATGCAACTCCCCAATAATATGGCTATATTTTTTTCTGTGTGCCATCCAGCTTGCGATGAATAAGCGAAACCAACGTAAGGATGTCCAGCGCATCCAATTCAGACATGGGCCAATTCTTCTTAGGCGAATGGGCCAGTGGATTGCGCACAGCGCCGAATAGACCAATGAGTAGGTTCGCAAAACCTTTTTGTTCACTCTTTTCTGAGTCGGTAGTGAGCGGTCCCAAGGTCAGAACTGGTTGTTGTCCGGTAAATACCTTGTTCACCAAGTCAGCACCATCGCCGCTCAACCCAGACAACTGACGAATACGTTCCGCAACCCCTTTCGTCGCCTCGAAGACGGCATGAAAATAGTTTTCGTCCAGAAGTTCTGCACGACAATAGTTCAAAACTTCTGCATGCACAGCACGGTTTTCGAGTGCAGCCTTAAGTCGCCCGGCGCGGGCTCTGGCTGAATCGAGTGTTGTTGCTTTAGTAGCGTTCGTGACCTTACCATCTTCGCGGACATAAAAGCCGGAAAAAGCTAGGACAACATTGAGTTCATCACGCCTCCAGGTAAATACTGCTGGATCACGAGCGTAATTTACCGGATTCATCGCACGGTTAATGAACATTATGAGATGGTTGCCGACCTGATATTGGTTCTGCGCACCTACGAGCGCATTATACAGCCGTTTCCATTTTGTCATGCTTGGCGATGTGTCGGCAACTTTGATTTCTTGTAGGAGTCGCTCGATCTGCGCCCCACTCAAGCCACGTTCGGTATCAGCAAGAACGCGACAAGCGGCCTCAAGGTGCTGAGAGTTGAATAATGGAATACGTATCATAAATTACCTTTTTATCACCTTTCAGACCCACTCGAGCGCCGTGATAATCGATTGTCCCTCAGTACCGACCTCCACAAACAAAGCGTGATCGTAGCCAAGCTGCTGCTTATAACCTTGAAGTTTCAGTAGATCGATTCGTCTATCGACGCGACTCGTTGATTTTTTAAATTCTAAGACCAGATGATTCTGTTGTGTACCTCGCCGATGCACGATCACATCAGGAAATACTGTCTTTGCTTCAACGTCTTCGCTGTCTGGATAAAGCTCCAAATGTCTGAGCCGTTTAGGTTCTACACCATCCCGGTTATATTCGCAATCTACATTCCAACCGGGGAAAGATAGCTGGAGGTACATCGCAAAGCGAAAGGTAATGGACCGTTCGTTAGCATCAATACTGAGTAGATCATGATCATTGAATAGTAGCTCGGACAATGCATGTGACACAGGTTCGCCTGGTTCACATTGATTGAGGTAGCGTATTTGAGCCGGGGTCAGTGCCATTATCACGCTCGCATATTTAAGGAATTTTATTGGATTTTTCAGTACGCATTCGGTTACCAACTAAAAGGTATAATAACTGAATACTAAAACCTGATGTTCATCACAAAATCAGAAAAACCAGTTCATGAAACAATGGTAGAAAATTCGTATGATTTGTGTTCAGCTACTTGCACAGTTATGAACCAAAACTTAGTTCATAAGTGCATGCTTTGATTGCTCGATGAGAAAAAATTATTTAATTACAGTGGGTTGCAAAGTTTTTTATTATAAATTAAATTATGTATTTCCCTCAAACCCAGAATAGTTAAATGCAATTTGATACGTACTCAGTTAAGTCCCCATGTGGCCCACGTTTGGCCATTGACCTCCTCTGCTCATTACAATCATGAAAGCCTGAGAAACAGAGTTCTTTCCTGCAGTTGAGATGCTTTGAATCCGTGGTGAAGATAAAAACGTTTAGCTTCGTCTGTGAGCGCATGCACCATAACGGCACGCACGCCAATATTTTCTGCCACTTTGTAACACCGCAGTACCGCATCGTAAAGCAGATCGGCCCCTAACCCTTTTCCACGAACAGAAAGATCTACGGCCAATCTGGCAAGGATAATTACGGGGATTGGATCTGGCATGTTACGCCGAAGATTGCCTGTTGCTTCTGTGTGGTTGACGCTACCAGTGGCCAGTGAATAAAAGCCAGCGACTTTTCGCGTGTCTGTTTTGCAGACAACAAACGTCCTGGCTGCGCCGAGAGCCTGATTTTTTAGCCCTTTTTGCTTTAACCAATCATCGAGAACAATTTCTCCGCTGACAAATTCCGCCAATTGATGAATGTGAGTTAGTGGCTCAGGTGCGGTTACAAATCCCACTGTGGTTTCCTTGCCAGTAGCTTCCTGATAGCGGGATCTTCGGCAACCGGAGCATCAAGCATCTCGATAAACTCAGCGTATTGTTCATCATTAAAATTAAACACTCGGCGATCGAGAATAACGTTCTCTGCCGCCTGGCAGGCCATTTCCAGAATAAAGTCTGTACGCGATTTATGTAGAATCTCTGCGGCCGCATCAATAAGTGCGCGTTGGGATTCTTTAGCTCTAAGGTTGAGCTGGACATCTGATTTCATTATTAAGCCTCTTGTATAGCAATTGCTTTACAAGCATACCATAAGGCTTATGTATAGCAACTGCTATACAGTCTCGTACAACTCAATACTCTGATAAGCAACAATAAAAAACCCGCCAGTGCTGGCGGGTTATGGCATGGTTTGTCTCTACAGTTAAGGAGTTACCATGTTAAACCAGAAATCAAAGCTATCTAAATACCCGAGGAACTCATCAAGCTTGGCATGATTGCCGGAAATTTGTACATCACCCTTCTCTTCTGCCTGTTTCAGCGATTCTTCCTTGAGAATAATTTTGTTCAACGTTGCACGGTTAAGCGTAATGGAGGCATCAGCGTTGCTGGCCTGTGCATCAGCGCTATGGTTAAGAACACCGTTTTCCAGTTCCAGTTTGTATTTACCGCCGTCAGCACCTAAATCGACGTTGAAGACTGCCTGCGCATTTGCCGCTTTTTCTCCGTTAATATGTACCGCGAGATAATCAAAGAACATCTCAGGTGACATGGCTTTAACGGTATCCGGGCTGGCGGTATTTGGCGTCGCGCCTTTCACCACACCGTTGCGTAATTCTTGTGCACCAGTCAGATAAAAATTACGCCATGGACCGGACTCAGCCTGGTAACCCATTTGTTCAAGGGCATCGGCTTCCAGATTACGGGCTTCTTTATTGCTCGGATCAGCAAAAACGATATTGTTAGTGACTTGCGCCACCCAACGGTAATTGCCCTGGGCGTAATCCGTTTTCGCTTTTTGCATGATTGCATCGGCGCCGCCCATATAATCGACATATTTCTTCGCGGCATCAACGGGCGGTAATTCATTCAGTGTTGCCGGATTACCATTGAACCAGCCGAGGTAAAAGACATACGTTGCTTTCACATCATGGCTGACAGAACCATAGTATCCACGGCTGGCCCATGATTTTTCCAGGCCAGACGGCAGTTTGAAGTTAGCGGCGATTTCGTCACGGGTCAGCCCCTGGTTAGCCATGCGCAGCGTCTGATCGTTGATGTAACGGTACATATCACGCTGACTTTTCATTAACTTCACCACATTTTCATTACCCCAGGTCGGCCAGTGATGCTGAGCAATAATAATGTTTGCCTTTCCACCCCAGCGGCCAATAACGTCATTGATATATTTTGACCATGCCAGCGGATCGCGGATCTTCGCGCCACGTAATGAATAAGTGTTATGCAGCGTATGGGTGACATCCTCTGCAGCTTCGATCATTCCCTTCTCTTCTACATACCACAGCATT
Source organism: Citrobacter sp. Cpo061 (assembly GCF_030332845.1). Taxonomy (NCBI): domain Bacteria; kingdom Pseudomonadati; phylum Pseudomonadota; class Gammaproteobacteria; order Enterobacterales; family Enterobacteriaceae; genus Citrobacter; species Citrobacter sp. Cpo061. Next base: position 249,203 of record NZ_JAOWHB010000036.1, on the reverse strand, counting down.
TCAGAAGGTGCTTCCGATCCCGGCGCCATCATGAAATCATAGGTTAGACCGTCGATAACTTCTTTTTGCCCGGTGTGGGTAATATAGTTAGTGGGTTCAATCAGCGTCACCGTACCGGCGGAGGTTGTCGTTCCCAGACCCGCACCGACCTGACCTTTTGCATCCGGTTTCAACAGATTGCCATACATGTAACTGGCTCGGCGACTCATGGCGTTACCTGCCATAATATTTTCAGATACAGCTTCCTTCATAAAACCAGCCGGTGCATATACCTTCACTTTACCGGACTTCACATCCGCTTCATCAATCACGCCGCGGACGCCACCGTAGTGGTCAACATGGCTGTGCGTATAAATGACGGCAACAACGGGTCTTTTACCGCGATTCTTATAATAAAGGTCCATTCCCACTTTCGCGGTTTCTGCCGAGACAAGCGGATCAATGACCGTAATACCCTCTTTCCCTTCCATAATTGTCATATTCGAGAGATCAAGATTACGGATTTGATACACGCCATCGGTGACCTGGAACAAGCCGCCAATATTGATCAACTGCGACTGACGCCACAGGCTTGGATTAACCGTGTCGGGGGCTTTTTCGCCCTCTTTGATAAAGGCATATTGCTGAGGGTCCCAGACAACATTTCCCTGCTTCCCTTTAATCAATTCATTGGGAAGCGGAGCAATAAAACCTTTATGAGCGTTCATAAAATCGGTTTTATCAGTGAATGGCAATTGACCATATAAGGCGTCATTCGCACTTTTGGTCTGAGCAGTCGCATCTTTTGCCCCTTCCTGTGCCAATACAGGTAGTGATATTAATGATGTTGAACACACACCAGCCAAAGCCAGATAACTTACTAGTTTATTAAGTTTCATAAATCCTCGCTAATAATATATTATCAAGAAGAAAGAAACCCTGCTGCTCTGATTGCTGAGAAGCTTCCTTAATACTGTATTTATCAGGTTTCTATGATCTAATGCTCGTAGGCTAACATGGTCTTCTGAAACAATGTAATGCAATGACATTTATTTTTAAATTTCCTTTTGTTTTTATTTAAACAAAATAGCTGTAGACACCTGACTGTATAAAAAGATAATGGCTGGCATCCATTGTCTTTAGAACACTATATATGCGCACTCTCTATCTACTTCTCATCACTGGGATACTTTCTGGCTGTAATACTTCTCCCCCAGAGAAAGTTGTTAAGATCAATAAAATGGTGATCCCTGTTGTTCAGGCACAACCCGAGTCAAAATCAAGTAGTGACTCGGCATCCCTGTCCTTATATCAGGATAATAAACAGCAAATTGAAAACGTCGTGAGTTCGTTAAAAAACGAATATCTTCATGAGGTTAAGCCAAGAGAGATGTTTGACGTTCATAGCCAGGCATACCAGGTTTATGCTTCTTTAACCAAGCTCGAACAAATGCAGCAAATGAACAATTTTTATTATAAGGAGCATAATCAAACAGGACTGTTAAGCATTAATCAGTCCGTGAACTCTCTTATTGAATAACAAGAAGTCCTCCTCAGAGAATGATGAGGAGGTTTTTTTACGATTGATATATGGCATGCTACTACAATAGAATATTAAAGTTAGATAATCGATTTGTAACTTGTTTGTGGGTTTATTTAAAATCGCTCAGGCAATTTATTGATGGAAGTAAGATACCCTCCGCGTTCAAAATCAATATACCCTCCTTTTTTTAACGCAGATACAACATTTAAAACACTGCTGCGCGATAAGTGGGTCCGATCCTGAATATAATCCAAAATAGAAACTCGCTTGCGCGTCTCTTCCGGCAACAAAATCATCTCTTCGAGGTGGTTACGTATCACTGAATAAGTACGCTGCTGTACGACTAAATCATCACGATAAAAGAGATAACCCGTATGATATGAAAGCACTGCCGCCGCATCTTCCCACAAGCCTTGTTGATGAAAGAGTTCTCGTGCTTTATCGGCATCGACGCGTAATAAGGTTGATTCAGCTTCAGCGCGCAATAAATGGCCGTGTACCGGTTGGATCATTTCGGCAATACCGAACAGATGGGGTTCATAGACGGTCACGATTAACAGACCATCAGAAGAACGTAAAATGGACAGCTCCCCTTGCAAAAAAAGGTAGAGTTGAGGCTTATTCTTGTATTTCCACATGATACGCCGCCGCGGCACAACCTTCATCTTTTCTGCAATCGGTTCAAGTGCTTGCATTAAACGTTGTATGCTTTGTTCTGGGCGTACCGGAGGTGAAATTTGCATAATCAAACCTGTATTATTTAGATTGAAAACAATATGCTTTTACCTATATTCCATGAAGGTAGTACAGATTCATATTAAAACCATAAATAGCTCAATAATAAAAGTACAAATTTGTTTTTATTTAAACGAGCGTGTGTGATACGACCACCAGCAGACGGTTACCAGACACTGTCGGATAGATAATCCGCTATGGTGACTATTAACAATGCGTGAGATATTTAATCGGGAATAACGGCGCTAGAATTGATAGCTGTAGTTGACACTGGCAAACCATAACCACGGGTTCTTATACTGGCCTGCAAAGATATCAGATTTGACGTTGGACGACTGCATGTGCAAATACTCAACGGCAACGCCAATATTGCTGGCTGGCGTAATCTGGTACTGTGCACCGGTGGCAAGTCGCCATTCATCGCCGGTTGGCATCGAAAGCGCTACATCACTTTGCGATTTGTACGGTGAACTGTCATACGCAATACCGGCATTAATGCGCCACTGCTCATCGGGATGATATTGCACGCCCAACGCTGTATGCCATGTATCTTTCAGACGATTATCACGATCGCTTTGCTGACCATTTATTGTAATCTGCGGGCTGCCAAACTGACTCCAGTCCTGCCAGCCAAGATCGCCCATCACTGACCATTGACAGTTGATATCGTGAACCAGACTAAACATCACCTGCTGCGGAGCACGGACCTGCGTGGAGATCGGCAGATCATATCCAATATTAGGTATATTGGGAAAACGCGCTGTCCCGTCTATATTAAAATGATAATCAGTCTTGCTGGTCCAGGTTACACCCGTCCGAGTATTGTCAGTTATGTCCATTAATAACCCAAGGTGGTAATTCATCGCCCAGTCATGATCGCTTTGTTTCTCATCGTGGCCATCGACATCTCTGCTTAGCGACAGAAAACCATAGTTTAGCCCTGCAGCTGCGCCAACCGACACCTTATCACTTAGTTTCCATGCAACGGCGGGACTCAGCGTCATCGCAACCATGGTACTTTGTTTAATTAACCGAGCCCCTGCCCAGTTGCCGAAGTCGATACCTAACCCATAGTTACCGTACAAACCCAAACCGGCAGAAACGGTATCACTCAGCCGTTGCGTATAAAACATGCTGGCATTGGGGAAAAGCGTCATTACATTACCGGGGCTTTGTCTGCCATCTGTCGTATTATTCAGCGTATAGGGAATATCTCCGCCCATCGCCTGTAATCCTCCGGTGACCATATGGTCAGGTAAACGAGTCATCCCCGCCGGGTTTGTTAACAGCGTAGAGGCATCCTGAGCACGAGCGGCCTGCCCTGCACCAGCCAGTGCGGTATCCTCCGTTCCGATTTCATAGAAATAGAGCGCACTGGCGTGACCGACCGATGAAAAGATCATCCCGGAGAGAAAAATTATATTTTTTTTCATTGTATTACCTGTTTGGAGAGGTCGTTCTTTACTAAATGTAGGGTCAGCTATCACACGGTATTGATTTATGCTAATAGCATAATCAGGCATCAGGAATGATGTCGTGTTAAATTTTATCCAATATTAAATTTTATAATTCAACACAACGACATCTTAAAAGCCGACTTAATGAGAACTCTTCTTAATAAGTGATTTGACATAAATTCTAATGTAAAGAAATGAAAATTTAATCTTTTCATAAAAAAGTATGAGTGAAGTCGCCAACGGAAAAACCATAGTTATGATCATCACATAACTGTAATATGCGTTTTAAAAAGTAAAACCTTTACAGCCTTGAGGAGACCTTGTCTTCTCAAAACTTCGCGTCTCAAATATGTCTGTGATTTCAATGGGACACGATGATCATTAACCTCTAAAACCTAATATATAAGTGAGGTGAATATCTTATTGTGCTAACTAACCCTCAGGAGAATAACGCTAATCTGGTCATGGATACATCATTTTTAAAATATGGACTTTCAATCATGCAATAACAATCAGGTATCTGAAACGACTCATTCTTCTGTCATTCTTTGTAAGCAGAAGAAAAGAGTGATGATAGCTAATACAGGTAAAGATAGGGGTAATGACTTATGGCCTCACAATATGACTTTACTGTCACCCTGCACGATCTTGCTTTTATTCTTAAGCAGATCAAAATATCCGAAGCGGCAACTAACCCAGATGGTAGCGTTAATGCTGAATTGCTTAGAGAATTAGTTTCCAGCCCGCTATTACCTTATGGACTTCGCACGGTAGATGGTTCATGGAATAATCTTCTACCGGGTCAGGAGTTATATGGCTCTGCCGACCAGACAATGCCGAGATTAACCGCGTTAAACTGGCAAGATGCGGACCAAATGACCAGTTATATCCAAATTGGTGGCACCGTTATTGATGCCGACCCACGTATTATTAGTAACTTAATTTCCGATCAAACGGCATCTAACCCAGCCGCACTGGAGGTATTTAACGCGTTAAAAGATGCTCCCGGCGGGGGGACTATTACAGGAGACGGAGAAACGTTATCCATTCCTAACCAGTCTCCCGATATCGGTCTCTCCCCTGCTTTTAACGGCTGGATGACCTTCTTTGGCCAGTTTTTTGACCACGGTCTGGATTTGATTCCCAAAGGAGGCAACGGTATCGTTTTCATTCCGCTACAGCCGGATGACCCTTTATATGTGGAAGGGTCGTCAACAAACTTTATGCTATTAACCCGGGCAACGGTGGATGAAAATCGAGAGACAGTAAACCTGACTACCCCCTTCATCGACCAAAACCAAACCTACACCTCCCATCCTTCACATCAGATTTTCATCCGCGAATACGTCATTATTGATGGGAAACCTGAGCCTACCGGGAATTTATTAGGCGGTGCGAACGGTGGACTGGCGACCTGGGCCGACGTTAAAAACCAGGCTGAAACTCTGCTTGGCATTAAACTCACCGATCAGGATGTGTTTAATGTTCCCCTGCTGGCTACGGATCGCTATGGTAATTTGATTTTAAGTGAAAATGGAAAGGTAATGATTGTTACCACCGGGGGACTGGTTGAAGCCAACGGCGGTCTGTTGCCTGAGGGAACATTCCGCACCGGCCATGCGTTTCTTGATGATATTGCGCATACTGCCGCGCCAAAAGCGGGTCTGCTGGCAGATGATGACACTGCGATTGGGGGCGAAGGAGCGCAACCGGCAGGAACCTATGATAACGAACTGCTCGATCGTCACTTTATTACCGGTGACGGGCGTGGGAACGAAAATATAGGTTTAACCGCGGTGCACGCCGTTTTTCACAGCGAGCATAACCGTCTGGTTGAGCAATATAAAACAACACTGCTGGAAACCGGTGATATCGACCTCATTAATCAGTGGTTGATGCCCAATCATCAAATCACGGAATTACCTGCCGATACCAGTACGCTGGTATGGAACGGTGAGTACCTATTCCAGGCAGGTCGTTTCTCCACGGAAATGCAATATCAGCACCTCGTATTCGAGGAGTTTGCGCGCACCGTACAACCTGCCGTCGATCCGTTTGTCTTCTCCAACACGGCGGATATAAACCCGATGATCTTTGCCGAGTTTGCGCATGTGGTTTACCGTTTCGGGCATTCAATGCTGACAGAAACCGTGGCGCGCACCGACATTGATATGCAAAGCGGTGATATTGACCTGATTTCAGCATTCCTGAATCCGGTAGCATTTAATCAAATCAACGGGGCCACCGTCACGGACGATCAGGCTATTGGCGCAATTGTGCGTGGTATGACGCGTCAGGTGGGTAACGAAATTGATGAATTTATTACCGATGCTCTGCGTAATAATCTCATCGGCCTGCCCCTCGATTTAGGCGCGCTTAATATAGCCCGTGGCCGTGACACCGCAATGCCGACGCTGAACCAGGCCCGCGAGCAGTTTTTTGCATTAAGCGGTGATAGTCAACTGAAGCCTTATACCAGTTGGGCTGACTTCACTACCTACCTGAAAAATCCCGCTTCAATCATTAACTTTATGGCCGCCTATGGTCAGCATGAGCTGATCCTCAATGCCACCAGCCTTGAAGGTAAGCGTGCAGCGGTAAACTTCCTGTTGTTTGGTGATGCTAACAATGCCCCGCCTGCGGATGCGATGGATTTCTTTAACAGTACCGGAGCGTGGGCAACCAAAGAGACCGGCCTGAATATGGTCGATTTCTGGATTGGCGGGCTGGCAGAGCGCAAAAATGAATTTGGCGGCATGCTCGGCTCAACCTTCAACTTCGTCTTTGAAACACAAATGGAAATGCTTCAGGACGGCGATCGTTTCTACTATCTGAGCCGCGTTCAGGGATTGAACTTGCTCAATGAACTGGAGGCCAACTCGTTTTCCGCACTAGTAATGCGTAACAGCGATCTTGGTGATGAGGGATCCTCCCACCTGCCCGCAAATCTGTTCCAGACACCGGACCATATTTTTGAAGTGAACCGCGTGCTGCAAACGGAAATCGACCCGAAATGGGGTAATCCGCTGAAGGATCTGCTCTCGCCGTTGTTGGTGCGTCGCGACCCAGGTGTGGATGTTGACGGCGATAGTTTTGCCGATGGCGGGTATCTGAAATATACCGGCGATGGGCATGTGGTGCTTGGAGGGACGGCAGGCAATGATACGTTAATCGGCGGTAAAGGGATCGACAGTCTGTGGGGTGATGGCGGAGATGACCGACTGGACGGCGGCGACGAAGCAGACGTGGTCCATGGCGGTGACGGTGATGACATTATTACCGATACCGGTACGCCTGTTGGTGATGCGGACTTCCTGCACGGTGATGCCGGACATGACGTTATCTTCTCCGGTAACGGAAACGATCTGGTCTTTGGTGGCAGTGGTAGCGACTTCGTGGTGGTCGGCGAAGATGCGCAGGAGGTCTTCTCGGGTCAGGATAACGACTTTGCGCTTGGCGGCTCGGGTGGTGATTTCCTGATGGGCAACGAAGGCGATGACTGGCTGGAAGGCGGTGACGGGTTTGACACGCTGGCGGGTGACAACTCCGAGTTGTTCTTCAACAGTACCATTATCGGTCACGATGTCCTCAACGGTCAGGGTAACGACACCGACTACGATGGCGAAGCCGGTGACGACATCATGGTTCAGGGCGCGGGGATCCAGCGCAATAATGGCATGGCCGGTTTCGACTGGGCTATCCATAAAGGCGACCCAAATGGCGCTAACTCTGACCTTGGGATCCCTATTTTCGTCAACCAGCAGGAGTTTATTCTACGCGACCGTTTTGATCTTGTTGAAGGGCTGTCGGGCTGGAAATACGACGATATCCTGACCGGGACAGAACAGCCGATAGGTACTGCGCCTGTTCAGGGCGTTCCCCTCTCTAACAACCTGACCCAGGAAGGTGCGGATCGGATCACCGGTTTACAGGCTATTCTCGGCGTAGAGCGTTCTACAAATCCGGACGCGGTGCTCCTGAATCCTGATGATGGTAGCGATATTTTACTCGGCGGTGGCGGTAGCGACCGCATTATGGGTAAAGCCGGAAACGATATCATTGATGGTGATGCATGGCTCAACGTGCGTATTGCCGTTACGGGTATGGCAGGACTCACCAGCGCCGAAGGTATGGCTGAACTGAAATCGTACATGCTGGCCGGCACGCTGAAACCGAATCAGCTGTCGATTGTGCGAGAAATCCTGCATGAAGGTAACGGCACGGAAACTGACGTCGCGGTGTACCGTGATGTCAGCAGCAACTATGTCTTTACCCGTATGGCGGACGGTAGCCTGCGCGTCGATCACGCCACGCCGGATGCCGCGCTGAACCTGAATGATGGCATCGATCGCCTGTTGAACATCGAAAAGCTCGAGTTTGGCGATGGGAAGCAGCTGTGGGTGACGGGGCAACAAGCGACGGGCGATCTTACCATCAGTAACCCTAACCCTTCGGTGGGCGACCTGCTGCGCGTCAACGTGGCGAACTTGCTGGATGGTAACGGGCTGGCGGCGGATGTGGCCATCACCATGACCTGGCAGGCATTCGTCAACGGCCAATGGCGAGATCAGGCAACCGGCGTTGAGTTCAGAGTGCCTGGCACTATTCAGGGCGCACCGCTGCGTGTGGTAGCCAGCTTTAACGACCGCATGGGTGACGCTGAAACCCTTGTGTCGGCACAAACTCAGGCGATCCTACCGCGAAATCAGGCCACGACCGGTGTGCCGGTAATTAACGACCTCACCCCAACTGAAAGCCTGACGCTGACCGCAGTGGTTTCAGGCATTGCTGACGCCGATGGTCTGAGCGGCGGTAATTTCACTTATCAATGGAGAATGAGTTCGCCAACCGGATTCGTCAACATTAACGGTGCGACTTCCGCCACCTATACGCCGGGTCAGGCTATGGTTGGCAGAACGTTGCAGGTGGTCGTTACCGTCGTCGACGATGAAGGCAACCCCCCTGTTGTCCTGACGTCGACCACCACCCAGCCCGTGGGCGATCTGATTGTAGGTACCAACGGGGCTAACACCCTCGTCGGTACTGCCTGGAGCGATATCCTACGCGGTGAAGGCGGTAATGACACCTTACTCGGCGGTGCAGGTGACGATCTGCTCATTGGCGGTGCGGGAAACGACAACCTCTCTGGTCAGGCGGGGCAAGATATTCTGCAAGGTGATGCCGGTAATGACACGCTTGATGGCGGGCTTGGTGCCGACAGTATGACCGGCGGCACGGGCGATGATACCTACATCGTTGATGATTTCGGTGATGTAGTTATTGAAGGTGTGAATGGTGGCACGGACGTTGTCCGAACCAACCTCAGCAGCTACGACCTCACCGATAACGTGGAAGAGCTGGTATTTACCGGCAGCGGTAGTTTTATCGGTACCGGTAATGCCATTGCGAACACCATTACGGGAGGGACCGGTAACGACTATCTGTTCGGCATGGGCGGTAACGACCAGTTGTTTGGTGGTATCGGGAATGACTTCCTCGATGGCGGAGATGGCGCTGATAACCTGCAAGGCGGAGTTGGTAACGACGTCATGATTGGCGGTGCGGGCGCGGATACCCTTTCCGGCGGTAGCGGGGACGATATTCTTAATGGTCAGGAAGGTAACGACATTCTGGACGGTGGTGCCGGGAGCGATATCTTCGCCTTTGGCGCCAACTTTGGGCAGGACCGAATTACCGGTTTTGACAGTAACCCCAACGGCGGGCAGGACTTCCTTGATCTCGTCTTGTTAGGTATCAACGCGGGCAATTTTGCCAGCAGCGTGTCTATCACCGGAAACAATGGCAACACCATTGTGACTATCGGTACAGATACCATCACATTGGTGGGCGTCAATTCGACCACCGTGAATATTGGTGACTTTTATCTGGAAATGCCCACTACCCTTGCCAGCAACAATGGCAATAGTTCATTGATCGTATAAGGAGAAGACTATGTCGCGCCAGCATACGCCAACAGAACTGAATGATGCATTAAAGGGAACGAAACCCACTTTTCTGATGCTGTTGTTTTTTAGTTGTGTGATTAATATGCTTATGCTGGCGCCGGCAATTTATATGCTACAGGTTTACGACCGTGTGCTGGTCAGTAAAAATACCACCACGCTGTTAATGTTAACCTTATTGATTGTCGGCTTGTACATCGTTATTGCCATGATTGAATCTGCCCGCGCGCAGGTTATGGTCAGGCTTGGCAACCGGCTGGATATAAAGCTAAGCCAGTTGGTTTTTAACGCAGCCTTTAAAAGAAAGATGGTTACCGGCGATAACAACCCGGCGCAATCTTTAGCCGAGCTGGATCAGATTCGTCAGTTTCTTTCCGGGAATAGTCTATTCGCCTTACTGGATATTCCCTGGACGCCGATATATCTGTTCATCGCCTTTTTGGTCCATCCCCTGCTGGGATACCTTTCTCTCGGCGGAATAACGTTATTATTCATTCTGACGCTGGTATCTGAAATCTCTACCAAGCGCCCGATTCAGCAAGCGCACGCCTTAACCATTAACAATGCCAGCAAACTGAATAAACAGCTGCAAAACGCCGATGCCATTGAGGCGATGGGTATGCTCTCGACCCTGAAGTCCAACTGGCAGGAGCAACATAACAAAGTGCTGGCACTACAAACGCAGATTGCCGACAAAACGGCCGGGTTAAGTAGCCTCAGCCGCTTTGTGCGGGTGTTGCTGCAATCTATTGCGCTGGGTGCCGGGGCTTTACTGGTGATCGGCGGCCATATTACTCCGGGCTTGATGATCGCCGCCTCGATCATTCTTGGCCGCGTCCTCAACCCGGTAGAACAAGTTATTGGCAGCTGGAAGCAGTTCGTGCAGTTTCGTAGCGCGTGGCATCAGCTCTCAACCTTGCTGAAGGAGTATCCGGCACCGAAAGAGGTACTGACCCTGCCGCGTCCGAACGGCAACATCAGCGTCGAAAGCGTCTTCGCCGCTGCCCCCGGCCAGCCTTCCCCGCTACTGCGTAATATCTCATTCCAGCTGGAGCAAGGTGAAGTTCTGGGGATTATCGGCCCCTCAGCCTCAGGGAAAACCTCGCTGGCAAAGGTTCTGGTTGGCGTCTGGAAACCGATATCAGGGAAAGTCAGATTAGACGGCGCAGATATTTGTCAGTGGGATAAAGCGCTGCTGGGCCCGTCTATTGGCTATCTGCCGCAGGATGTGGAACTGTTTGACGGTACCATCGCGCAAAACATTGCCCGCTTCGCGCAGAATGACAGTGAGCTTATCGTCGCCGCCGCATTACTGGCAGGCGTTCATGAGATGATCCTGCGCTTGCCACAAGGTTATGACACGCTGTTGGGCGCAGGCGGATACCAGCTCTCCGGCGGGCAGCGGCAGCGTATCGGGCTGGCACGCGCCGTGTATAACAATCCTGCGTTCATCGTGCTTGATGAACCGAATGCCAATCTTGACGACGCGGGCGAATTTGCACTCGTTAAAGCCATCAATACCCTGCGTACACAGGGACAAACTACCGTCATTATCTCACACCGCCCGACGCTGCTCGGCGTGGTCAATAAGGTTTTGCTGCTTAACGATGGCGCCATACAGGAGTTTGGTACCCGCGATCAGGTTTTTGCCCATTTGCGTCAGGCCAACGTACTGAAACCGGTGGCTACGCCTTCTCCATCCACGACTGAACAGCAACGTGAGGCCTGATGATGAAAAAAAATCCCCACAACACGGCATCTGCTGGCGTAGATACCAATATCTGGTCGCCGATTATACGGGGCGTGATCGTCATTGTGCTTGGTGTCGGTAGTTTTATCCTCTGGGCAGTGCAAGCTCCATTAGATGCGGGCGTGGTCGCTGATGGTACGGTAACCGTATCGAGTAACCGCAAAACCATTCAGCATCTGAGCGGCGGTCGGGTAACGGATATCTTTATCAAAGAAGGCGACTTCGTGAAGAAAAATCAGGTTCTCGTCCGGTTGGATAAAATGCAGCTCGAAATGCGTTTCAGCGCGTTAAATGCCCAGTATATTTCTGCAAAAAGTATCGAAGATCGCCTGTTGGCAGAACGCGATGGCCTGGAAGCGATCCGCTTTAATACGACGCTGACGCAGCAATTCTCTGGCAATAAACGGCTGACAGAAGTCAGAAATCTGCAGGCCAAGCTTTTCGATACGCGTCGCAAAACGATTCAGGACGAACTGTCGATGATTGAGGAGACGCTCGATGGTCTGGTAGGGCAAACGGATAATCTCAATAAAATAAAAGGCTATCGCGACCACCAGTTTTCTCTGATTAACCGGGAGTTGGGGGCTATTCGCGCGCTGAGCGAAAAGAACTATTACCCCAAAGCGCAATTACTGGTGCTGGAGCGCGAAGCGGCTGAAATATCTGGCAGCGTTTCAGAAGATATTCTTAACATTGCCAAACTGAAATCGCAGCAAAACGAATTAAAAATTAAAGCCTACCAGGTGCGTCATCAATATTTACGTGAAGTTGAGTCTGAACTGACGGAAAACCAAAAAGAAGTGGCGATGCTGGAGGATGAACTGGTGTCCACCCGTCACGAGCTGGATAACACCGAGATCCGCTCGCCGATTAACGGTATCGTGCTGGATGTTAAAGTCAGTACCGTGGGCGGCGTCATTCAACCCGGCGAACATCTTATGGATATTGTCGCCGCCGGACAACCGATGCAAATTGATGCCAAAATACCCGTGCATGCCATTGATAAACTGGTCCCCGGCTTAACCGTTGATGTGCTTTTCCCTGCCCTTAACCATGCCCTGTTGCCGTCGGTTCCGGCCCGGGTTCTGACTATCTCGGCGGACCGCTTAATTGATGAAGCCACTCAGCAGCCTTACTACCTTGCGGAAGTACAGGTTTCAGCAGAGGGCGCGCGTTTGCTGGGCGATTACAAAATTAAAGCGGGAATGCCCGCCAGCGTGACGATCAAGACCGGTGAACGAACCCTGATGAGTTACCTGTTTAAACCGTTGATTGCCCGTCTGGAACTGGCTTTTAAAGAGTATTGAGCCATCCATTGCCGGTATGGCGTACGGCTTGTCGCGCCATACCGCTTTCTGCCGTTGCTGGCAGCTTTGCTTTCTTGTAACCTTCTTCCCGTCACACTACTGACAAAATCTGGAACCACTGAACTGGACTTCATATGAATGCTCATATTTCTAAAGACCCTTTACATGGCGTAACGCTTGAAATGCAGGTCAATGCCCTGGTTGAACGTTATGGTTGGGCTGAACTGGCGCAACGCATTAATATCAACTGCTTTAAAAATGAACCGAGCGTTAAATCCAGTCTGAAGTTTCTGCGCCGTACGCCGTGGGCGCGGGCAGAAGTTGAAGCGCTGTACCTTGATTCGCTGCATGACCTGGCCTCAAACAACACCCCCGAACCGGCCTTCGATCCCTGGGCTAACAGCCGCAATAAAAAGAAATAAGAGCAAAATCAGATGGCAGCATCCGGTTTCTTTTCAGGAAATTATCAGAAAAAACTGGCGAATATTCTCGCCCGTTCTCGTGCCAGACTACCGCTGACCAACATGAAATGGTTTGCTGTACTTGTGGGCAGTATGTTGTTACTTGGCAGCTGTTCTTCACAACCGCCCGGCCCCAAAACCACTCCGCTACCTCCGGTGAGCAAACCACAGCAGAGCAAGGAGCCAGTGCGCGGGATCTGGCTGGCGACGGTTTCACGTCTTGACTGGCCGCCTATCTCATCCGTGAACATCAGTTCGCCTGCCGTACGCATCAGCCAGCAGCAAAAAGCGCTGACGGATAAGCTGGACAACCTGAAACGGCTTGGTATTAACACCGTTTTTTTCCAGGTTAAGCCCGATGGGACTGCATTGTGGAAGTCAAAGATTCTACCGTGGTCAGATACCCTGACCGGTACGATTGGCCAGGATCCGGGTTACGATCCGCTGCAGTTTATGCTCGATGAAGCGCATAAACGCGGAATGAAAGTTCATGCCTGGCTTAACCCCTACCGCGTGTCCGTAAACACCAAACCTTCGACGGTCTCTGAATTAAACAGCACGCTTTCACAGACGCCGTCCAGCGTATACGTCCTGCATCGTGACTGGATCCGCACTGCGGGCGAGCGTTTTGTGTTAGACCCCGGTATTCCCGACGTGCGCGACTGGATCACCAGCATCGTGGCGGAAGTGGTTGAGAATTACCCGGTTGATGGCGTGCAGTTTGATGATTACTTCTATACCGAATCTCCCGGCTCTGCGCTCAACGACAGCCAGACCTTCAGAAGATACGGCCAGGGATTCGCTTCCAAGGCAGACTGGCGTCGCGATAACACGCAACGGCTGATTGCCCAGGTTTCGCGGACCATCAAGAAACTAAAGCCTGAGGTTGAATTCGGCGTCAGTCCTGCGGGCGTGTGGCGCAACCGTTCGCACGATCCAGCGGGCTCCGACACGCGCGGCGCGGCAGCGTATGATGAGTCGTATGCAGACACCCGCCGTTGGGTGCAACTAGGTTTGCTGGATTACATTGCACCGCAACTCTACTGGCCTTTTGCCCGTGACGCAGCGCGTTACGATGTACTGGCAAAATGGTGGGCAGATGTCGTGAAATCAACCAACACCCGCCTCTACATTGGTGTAGCGCTGTATAAAGTTGGTGAACCATCGAGAAAAGAGCCAGACTGGACGGTAAAAGGCGGTGTGCCGGAACTGAAAAAGCAGCTCGATTTAAACGAATCCGAACCGTACATCAACGGCACGATCCTGTTTCGCGAAGATTATCTTAATCAACCGCAAACGCAGGAAGCCGTGACCTATATTCGTAATCGTTGGGGACGTTAATAGTTGTCCTGAGTGGGAAGTCTGAGCCAGACGCTCACGTAGCGGGTAAATTTCCCCACAAAAACGCCGGCGAACATGCCGCCTGTAATGATAGCCAGAGCGCTCATTGCGGGTTGACGTAAAACGTCGGGAGCAGTGGCGTTAAGTACGCCAAGAACGTACTTAACGCCAAATGCCAGCAACATAAATGGCAATGCGGAATAATCTGCCGGACGATGAATACTCCGCGGTGCGCTACTGCGGCTCAAACGGTCTGGGTTAATTAATATGTAGCCAATTATCGCGCCGCTGATAATACCTATCGCCCACTGGATATAGGTAATGAGGGTCGGGTCGCGATAAGTGATTAAATCGTAGATATCCCAGAACAGAAAAATAGCCGGGATCAGCGCCAGCTTTTCCAGCGTGACGGTGGCGGGTGTTCTGGCTTTAATCCCTCTGTAAAGTAGAAAGGCAAACAGCAGATACACCCAAACTGGCGTGTGTTCCAGCATACCCAAGACAAATTCAGCCATAACATTGCCCCGCTCAGATTTAATTCTTCGCTAAGTGTAGCGGCTGTATCTGCGTTACCGGGACATTAACCGACGGACATTATCATCAATTTGTTTCTGAATCGTCTTCAGCGTGGATTGCGTTATCTGATCGGGGTATTTGTCCCTGGCGATGGCGCTCAATGCCGTGGCAAAGTGACAGACTTTTTCGATTATGCCGTTCACATGGTCAGCAGATAACTCAGCTTCCTGAACGCCAAGCGACTGAAGGTGCTTTCTTTCGATATCCAGCGCCTCTCCCAGCACGTCCATTTGGTGATACCCGCCAGGCCCTTCGCACCAGGTGACATCGTAAGCCGGAGCCAGAGTCCAGTTTCCATCGGCTGACATTAAATAGGCAAAATTCTTCGGATGATCGTCGCGGTTGTTAAAAGCCACGTTGAAAACCACGCGTTCGAACGCTTTTGCCTTTTCTCTGACATCATTGGTACAAATCTGCGTGGCGCGCAGAAAATCCCGGTAGTCTAAAGCACCGGGTATCTGGTAATTTGCCCCGGTAAGTGCAGCCAGGCTCTGCATAGGAATTCGTGTCGACTGGTCACGGTCGAAACGGCGAGTGGCAAATGCCGCCTGTCCGCCGGGCAGATTGAAATACGCCGTATCAGGCGTGGTTATCCCACATTGGCGCAAGCATTCAGCATAAACCGCTTCGATGGCACATACCTCAGCATGCTCATGCCTGGCGGGAAATTTAATCAGCCAGCTTTCGCTCCCGGGTAGCGGCACCGTGGTGAATTTAGACGTGACAGTGTCACGATAAAGTAACGCCTTAGGCCTTGCTCCCTGTGGCGAACCGCCCATCTGGAGTAGTTTTTGCAAGAATTCCCCGCCTTCGCCGCTCAGGACTTCCTGAACCTCAGCGGCCAGTTGTGCGAGAGGAACATTCTCTTTTGACAGCGTCTCGACATCTGACTGAACGGGCTGGAATGTCATGGCGCCCATCGCGTTGTTGCCGACCCAGGTTAAGCGCTCCAATGGACCTATGCGTGCTGCGTTGAGCCCGCGGCGTTTAAATAGTCGGTCCATCAACAGCATACCCCAGCCATCTGGAAGCGAATCATAGACTGGCCCAGGTAATCCCAGCTGATGAGCCGGGAAATCCCTGCGTAAACGGGGACCGTTCAGCGGTAACATCAGTCGGGACAGTTCCAGCCCCTTACGTAAGGCCTCTTCACTGTATTCAAAGGCGATCAACGGACGTCCGGTCAGGGCTGTGGAAGACACCAGTTTGCCCCACAGCCATTTCTCACCCCAGCCTTCATAGAAGACATCAACTTGCTCAGGCATCAGAATTTTTCCTTTTGATCCGCTGACGTGCCGCGCTCTTTTCGTAACGCAAAATATCATCCAGACTATCAATCCTGGGTTTGAATAACCCCTCCAGTGCATCGCCATAGCCTAACACCATCGCGACTTTGACCAGATTCTCAAATCCTACATTTTTCCCCGCTTCCAGATTCGACACGGTATTCACACCGACCCCTGAACGCGCGGCAACATCAGCCTGCGTCATTTGCCGGGCGAGTCGTTCTTTACGCAATCTGTCGCAAAGCAGTTTGACGATATCAGCTGCAGTATTTAGCGTTAAATCCATAATATTGGCTCTTATTGGGATAAAAACGACTTTACACCCAATATTATAGAGTTAAGTTGGGAATGATTCAAAATCTTATAAGACACAATAAAAGGGAGTTAAACCGGAAAATCTTGCTTAAGGGAGATTATACTGGAGTTATCCGGGCACATTGTCTGTACCCGGATATGGTGTGGTTACCCGGCAACGGAAGGTTCAGGTAATCTGAAGGAAGAGACCAGCAATGCCAGTTGTTCCGCCTCCTCTTTCAGCGCCTGCGTCCGTGCTGCGGCATCATCAATTAATGAGGCGTTTTGCTGAACGGTGCTGTCCATCTCGGTAACGGCCAGCGTAACTTCGGAAACGCCCTTACGTTGTTCTTCACCCGCAACGCGTATTTCCCCCATCAACTGGCGCACCTGACGCACATTGTTGACCAGTTCTCCCAGACGCTCACCGGCATTGTGAATTTGCTGACTTCCGCTACCAACATGAGAAACGGATTCATCAATCAACGTTTTAATTTCCTGGGCGGCGGTGGCACTGCGCTGAGCCAGCGTGCGCACTTCGGAGGCCACGACGGCAAACCCTCTGCCAGCATCGCCCGCTCTGGCGGCTTCAACCGCGGCATTCAGGGCGAGAATATTGGTCTGGAACGCAATGCTGTCGATGACCGCGACAATTTCCACCATTCTGCCGGATGAGGCGCTGACGTTATCCATTGTTGAGATCACGCCCTGCATCACATCGCCGCAGCGGTTGGCCGTTTGCGCGGTGCTATCGGATAGCTCATCCGCCAGTTGTGTATTACTGGCGTTTTGATGAACGGTCGCATTTAACTGCTCCATGGCCGCCGAACTCTCTTCCAGCGCAGCGGCCTGCTGCGTTACGCGAGATGAAAGCTCCATATTACTGTCAGCCAGGCTAACGGCGTTATTCGCTACCACTGTGCTACTGCTTCTGACGGTGATCAGGATGGCCGAGATTTTATCGACGAACAGGTTAAACGCCTCGGCGATAGCCGAAATCTCGTCTTTGCCACGAACATCCAGACGACGGGTAAGATCGCCTTCTCCCTGCGCGATGTCATCAAGTGCCTGACGGGTATCATCGAGACGTGAAATCAGTCGACGAACCACCAGCCATGATCCCACCAGCAATAGCGTCATGATAGGGATCAATACTTCCAGAACGTCCTGCATCATCACTTTGGCAAGACCGACAATACGAGATTCCGGAGTTGCAAGTCCTACGACCCAGCCGGTATCTGGCATCGGGAACAGCATTACCTGTGACGCGGTATTCAGGACGTTGTCGTTTGCCAGCGTGATAGTCTTCACCCCATCTGTCGGGCGCAAAGATTTCAGACCGTTTTGCACCGGGATAAGCCACTGCGCGCTTTGCGCCAAATCGTTAATGGTTTTATATTTTGCCAGGTCGGCCTGCGGGAAATAGAGAATTTGTCCCTGCTTGTCTACCACAAATGCGTAACCACCGGTGCTGTTTCCCTGCTGCTGCATGAAGGTAGCGACGTTATCCAGACGGATATCAGTGGTAGCGACACCGGCAAACTTGCCTGCCTGTTGATAAGGCACGCTGCATGTCACCATGTTGACGCCTGAACTGGCATCCTGGTAAACGTCAGACCATAAACAGCTGTTTTGTGAATGGCCTTTGGCCAGTTGATACCAGCTTTCATTGTGGTATCCACTCGATCCTTCGACGTTATAATCATTGGAATACACCAGCTTTCCTTCAGCATTACGCGCCCAGAAAAAGCTTCTTTTCTCCACACCTGCGGTGAAGGCGTCTGGTTCTGGCCAGATGCCGCCGCCGGTAATAATCGAGTCTTTACCTTCACCAATAAGATGCGGAATAACGCTTTGGTACAGAGATTCATCGTTAGGCAATACTTCAGCCAGTCGCGACAGGCTGACGGTCTCACCTTCAATTCGGGACAATACGGTACTCAACTGACGGGTTAAACCTTGCCCTGTTTCTTCGATCAGAGCGGTGTTGATTTCAACGACGCGCGGCTGACCGCGCCAGAGCATAATCACCACGATAACAAGGGTCGTTACTGCAAGCAGCAGAATGCCGCCGATGGTTAAACGCGTTGAAATACGAGTAGGATACCAGGCCATACAAACTCCTTCTGCAAAAGGCTAACTTTTATCCAGTATCGGCACAGGCGTTTATATCTTTATAAAGTTTTCTTAAGTATCACAAAACAAATTAGTGACAGCGTCACAAATAACAAAACCCAGCACTTTGGCTGGGTTTTAATAACGGTTTAATCTTATTTAGATAATTCTTTTTTGATTTCGTCTTTTATTTTACTTAATTCACTCTGCGGATGTTTCTTACAAAGTTCAACGGTCAGAGGAACTGCAGTCGTAACGGTTTCGTTATAGTCGACGTAGTCACCACCTTTGAAGTCTTCGTCTTCATTGAGCACCCAGAAGGCCACCGGAGCCATAGTTTGTGGGTTCAAATCAATAAACTCCTGGCAGTTCATACCTTTCGGAGTCACTTCAGTTTTAGCGTTATCTGTTGCTGCATTGACGCTGACACTGGTTAACAGCGCTGCGACCAGAATACCTGCTGTAGAAAGGGAGAATTTATTCATTGTAGTACTCCATTTATAATATAAATAATATCTACACTTGCGCTTAACACCGTTAATGTAGCTCGCGAAAAATAATACCCCTACCGTCATAAGAATAAAGATTGCTGTTATTGATATGGCTGAAATTTATATTTCCCATTACTGATTCTTATGTCTGAGGGATAAATGTTGCCCACAATGTGATCGTTCCGACGAAATCAGCAGATTCATACCCCTCTTCCTCTACCGTTGCACCAAAACTGAACTACGCTGCACAAATGTTGATCATTGGTTAATGAATATCGGTTGGCTTTTAACAAAAACAGCCGGCGTGCCGCTGTTACGCACATGGCACGCGTCCTGCATTGTTAATTCGCTAACAGAAATACGGTATCTGACAGGCAACTAACAGCGAGAAGGTAATGACAGCCAAACCAGAGTTATTTACCCGCATAGAGCAAACCTTTAGCCAGCTGACGCCCAGCGAAAAGCGCGTGGCCGGGTGGCTGTTAGCCCATGCTGTGCAGATCCCATTTGAAACCGCAGATGGCATCGCCAAAGCAACCGGAACCAGCGGCATTACCGTCGGACGTTATCTGCGTAAACTGGGTTTTCGTAACCTGGAGGATGCAAAAGCCAGTCTGCGTGAACTGCCCGTTGTTCCGTATCAGCCCTGGGGAATGAATGAACGACTGGACTCCTGGCACCAGCAACAAAGCCTGCCGGATCGGGCACAGCAGTCGCTGTTGCTGGAGATCGACGCTATTACCCACGTCTATCAACTTGCCCAGGGTGAGACGTTTCAACGCATTGCGCAGCAGTTGGCGCATGCGGAAGCCGTGTACATCCTCGGGATCCAGTCCACCCGCGGGATCGCCAACGCCTTTTTTAGTCACCTGGAATACCTGCGACCTAAAGTCAGCTACTCCGAAGGCCTGTCCGGCAGTTGGGTTGAGTCGCTGAACTCGGGATTCAGCCAGCCTTACGTGGTTATTACCGATATGCGCGCCTACTCCGCTATTTCGCGACAATATTGCCGCGTCGCCACAGAACGCTGTATTCCGCTGGCGCTCATTACCGATGTGTGGTGCCCATGGGCCAGGGATTATTCCATTGATTTACTTCAGGTAAAAACTGACACCGGGCATTTCTGGGACTCACTGGCACCGGTGAGCTGTCTGTTCAACTTATTACTTTCTGCGGTGGTGGCGCAACTGGGTGACGCCCTCGCAGGACGCCTGCAAACCAATCGCCAGTTACAACAACAATTTGGTCAATTCGAACAATAAACAGGAAACGTGCTATGTCAGAACTCCCAGAACTGGTCGATCTGTCGGTGATATTTCCGTCGCTGCATATCGATCTTAAATACGCTACTGCCGATAACATTACCGGCGCACCTATCTACCGGGAAGCGCGTTGTCTGTTGCATACTGAGGCGGTAACCGCGCTGGCTAAAAGCATCAGCATTGCGCAACTGGCCGGCCTGCAGCTTGTGGTGTACGACGCGTATCGCCCCCAGCAGGCGCAGGCGATACTGTGGAATGCCTGTCCCGACCCGCAGTATGTTGTCGATGTCGCAATTGGTTCCAATCACAGTCGGGGTACGGCCATTGACGTCACGTTGATGGACGATCGCGGCCATCTCCTTGATATGGGGGCCGGTTTTGATGAAATGCACGACCGTTCCCATGCCTGGCACCCGTCTGTACCTCCGGCAGCGCAGCGTAACCGCCTGCTGCTCAATGCCATTATGTTTGGCGGTGGTTTTGTCGGTATTAACAGTGAATGGTGGCATTTTGAATTACCTGATGCCGCTCGCTATCCGCTGCTTGACGATCAAATAGATTGTTACACTGTCACGCCTATAACAACACAACATCCCCTTTAATTCTGGAGCCTGGTTATGAAGACTACACCTGCGTTAAACGCTTTTTTCCGCCCCGCTCTGATAGCCGTTGCGTTAGCGTTTGCCCTGCCCGCCGCACAGGCTGCCGTTCCCAAAGATATGTTGGTGATTGGTAAAGCCGCCGATCCGCAGACGCTCGACCCCGCCGTGACCATCGATAACAATGACTGGACGGTTACCTATCCCTCTTACCAGCGGTTGGTTCAATACAAAACCGACGGAGGTAAAGGCTCCACGGAAGTTGAAGGTGATTTAGCCAGCGGCTGGAAAGCCTCTGACGATCAGAAAGAGTGGACGTTTACCCTGAAAAACGATGCCAAATTCGCCGACGGAACGCCGGTAACGGCAGATGCGGTAAAGCAATCCTTTGAACGTTTGCTCAAGATTGGTCAGGGACCTGCGGAGGCTTTCCCAAAAGATCTGAAGGTCGACGTCATTGATAACAACACGGTGAAATTTACCCTCAGCCAGCCGTTTGCCCCGTTTCTGTATACGCTGGCAAATGACGGTGCCTCAATCATTAACCCGGCCATCTTAAAAGAGCATGCCGCAGACGATGCCCGCGGATTCCTGGCGCAGAACACGGCTGGCTCTGGTCCCTTCATGCTGAAGAGCTGGCAAAAGGGACAACAACTGGTGCTGGTGCCTAACCCGCATTATCCCGGTACAAAACCGACATTTAAGCGTGTCTCAGTCAAAATCATTGGTGAAAGCGCCTCCCGTCGCCTGCAATTGTCGCGTGGCGATATCGACATTGCCGATGCGCTGCCTGTTGACCAGCTTGCCGCTTTGAAACAGGAAGGCAAAGTGAACGTGGCGGATTATCCCTCGCTGCGCGTGACCTATCTGTATCTCAACAACAGTAAAGCCCCGCTCAATCAGGTGGATTTACGCCGTGCCATCTCGTGGGCCACTGATTATAAAGGCATGGTTAACGGGATCCTGAGCGGCAATGGAAAGCAAATGCGTGGCCCGATCCCTGAAGGCATGTGGGGTTTTGACGATAAGGCCATGCAGTACAGCTTCGATGAAGCCAAAGCCAAAGCCGCGTGGGACAAAGTTGCTAGCAAACCTGAAAGCCTGAGCTTCCTGTACTCTGATAATGACCCTAACTGGGAACCTATCGCGCTCGCCACCCAGGCAAGCCTTGGCAAACTGGGTATTAAGGTGAAACTGGAAAAACTGGCAAACGCCACCATGCGCGACCGCGTGGGCAAAGGCGATTACGACATTGCCATTGGCAACTGGAGTCCGGATTTTGCCGACCCGTACATGTTTATGAACTACTGGTTTGAGTCAGATAAGAAAGGCTTGCCGGGTAACCGTTCGTTCTATGAAAACGGTGAGGTCGATAAACTGCTGCGCAGCGCGCTGGCCACAACCGATCAGGTGGCCAGAACCAATGACTACCAGCAGGCGCAAACCATCGTGATTGATGAGGCGGCCTACGTCTATTTATTCCAGAAAAACTATCAGCTGGCGATGAACAAAGACGTCAAAGGATTTGTATTCAACCCCATGCTGGAACAGGTCTTCAATATCTCCACCATGAGTAAATAAGCCACGTTTATGCGGAGCCGCTCTGGCTCCGCAAGGGGAAGCTAATGACGTTCTGGAGTATTTTACGCCAGCGATGCTGGGGACTTATTCTGGTGGTTATCGGTGTTTGCGTAATCACCTTTATTATTTCACACCTGATACCTGGCGACCCCGCGCGGCTGCTGGCGGGCGATCGCGCCAGTGATGAAATTGTCGAAAATATTCGCCAACAGTTGGGGCTGAATCAACCGCTGTATGTCCAGTTTTTTCGCTATGTCAGCGATATTTTTCACGGCGATTTAGGTACCTCCATTCGCACCGGGCGTCCGGTACTGGATGAGCTGCGCATTTTTTTCCCCGCGACCCTTGAATTGGCTTTCTGTTCTTTGTTGCTGGCGCTGGTGATAGGTATCCCGCTGGGTATTTTATCTGCGGTCTGGCGTAACCGCTGGCTTGATCACCTTGTTCGGCTAATGGCAATTACCGGTATCTCCACGCCTGCATTCTGGCTGGGGCTGGGGGTTATCGTGCTGTTTTACGGTCATCTGCAAATTTTACCCGGCGGTGGGCGTTTAGACGACTGGCTGGATCCACCAGCTCACGTCACCGGTTTCTACCTGATTGATGCTCTGCTGGAAGGCAACGGCGAAGTCTTTTTCAATGCGCTTCAGCACCTGATTTTGCCATCGCTGACATTGGCTTTTGTACATCTTGGGATCGTTGCCCGTCAGATTCGTTCCGCCATGCTGGAGCAACTGAGTGAAGATTACATACGTACCGCCCGCGCCAGCGGGCTCCCGGGCTGGTACATCGTGCTGTGCTATGCATTGCCTAACGCACTTATCCCATCAATCACCGTCCTGGGCCTGGCGCTGGGCGATCTGCTATACGGTGCGGTATTGACCGAAACGGTCTTTGCCTGGCCTGGCATGGGCGCCTGGGTGGTGACCTCAATTCAGGCACTCGACTTCCCGGCGGTAATGGGATTTGCGGTGGTGGTCTCGTTCGCCTATGTGCTGGTCAACCTGGTGGTGGATTTACTCTATCTGTGGGTAGACCCTCGAATTGGACGTGGAGGTGCTGAATGATGCTCACACAAGAAACACCGACCGCCCCTCAGACTGCACGCCGCCGCACGGACTGGGCCAAACTGTTCTGGATGATGAAAAGTAGCCCGCTGACGCTGGTTGGCGGGGTCATCATCGTATTGATACTGCTGCTGATGGTGCTGTCGCCGTGGATAACACCCCACGATCCGAATGCCATCAATTTGAGTGCGCGCCTGCTGCCCCCGTCAGCCGCTCACTGGTTTGGAACCGATGAAGTCGGTCGCGATCTGTTCAGCCGCGTTCTGGTAGGAAGTCAGCAATCTGTCGTTGCGGGTCTGGTGGTAGTGGGTATCGCCGGGGGATTGGGCTCACTGCTGGGTTGCTTGTCGGGTGTCATGGGTGGGCGTGCCGACGCGATAATTATGCGGATGATGGACATTATGCTGTCCATTCCTTCGCTGGTGTTGACGATGGCGTTAGCCGCCGCGCTGGGCCCCAGCCTGTTTAACGCCATGCTGGCGATTGCAATCGTCCGTATCCCTTTCTATGTACGCCTCGCCCGTGGTCAGACGTTAGTGGTACGCCAGTTTACTTTTGTACAGGCTGCCCGGACCTACGGCGCTTCACGCTGGCATCTGATTAGCTGGCACATTTTACGCAATTCTCTGCCGCCGCTCATTGTGCAGGCATCACTGGATATCGGCAGCGCGATCCTGATGGCCGCCACGCTCGGGTTTATCGGTCTGGGCGCCCAGCAGCCCAGCGCTGAATGGGGGGCGATGGTCGCAATTGGCCGCAATTACGTGCTTGATCAGTGGTGGTATTGTGCTTTTCCCGGCGCCGCCATTCTGATTACCGCCGTGGGCTTTAATCTCTTTGGCGATGGTATTCGCGATCTGCTGGATCCGAAAGCCGGAGGAAAACAGTCATGACACAACCCGTACTGGAAATCGAAGATTTGCATCTGAGTTTCCCCGGCTATAAAGCTGACGTGCATGCGCTGAACCATGTATCACTGCACATCAACCGCGGAGAAATCGTTGGTGTGGTGGGTGAATCCGGTTCCGGTAAGTCCGTGACCGCCATGCTCACCATGCGTCTGCTACCGGAGGGAAGCTATCGTATTCACCAGGGACGCGTTTCGCTGCTGGGTGAAGATGTGCTCAACGCCAGTGAGAAACAAATGCGCCAATGGCGCGGCGCACGCGTCGCGATGATCTTTCAGGAGCCCATGACGGCACTGAATCCGACCCGCCGTATCGGCCAGCAAATGGTGGAGGTGATCCGCCATCATCAGGCGTTAAGCCGCACGGATGCCCGCCAGAAAGCCGTCGCTCTACTCGAAGAGATGCAAATTCCGGACGCGCCGGAGGTCATGAAACGATTTCCGTTTGAGCTTTCCGGCGGTATGCGCCAACGCGTGATGATTGCGCTGGCCTTTTCGTGCGAGCCGGAGCTTATCATTGCCGATGAACCGACCACTGCTCTGGACGTCACGGTGCAACTGCAGGTGCTGCGTTTGCTGAAGTTAAAAGCGCGCGCCAGTGGAACAGCCGTGTTATTTATCAGCCATGATATGGCGGTGGTTTCACAGTTATGCGACCGGTTGTACGTCATGTATGCCGGGAGCGTGATTGAGAGTGGCCCGACGCAAACCGTTATTCAACGCCCGACACACCCCTATTCCATCGGCTTGCTGAAATGTGCGCCGGAACACGGCGAACCGCGCGCATTGCTGCCCGCCATTCCCGGCACCGTGCCGAACCTAACCTGCTTACCTGCCGGATGCGCGTTTCGCGACCGCTGCTTTGCCGCTGGTCCTCGTTGTGAAGAAACGCCGGTGTTAAGTAGTCAGGGAGGTGCAGATCAACAATCTGCCTGCTGGTATCCGCAACTGGAGACAACACATGTCTGATTTTTTACTGGCGCTGCAGGATGTACATGTCAACTTTCCTGCGCGTAAAAACTGGCTTGGCAAGGTTACGGAACGGGTGCATGCGCTCAACGGTCTGGATTTACAGATTCGCCAGGGTGAAACGCTGGGGATTGTTGGCGAATCCGGCTGTGGAAAAAGTACGCTGGCGCAACTGTTGATGGGCATGTTGAAACCCAGTCAGGGAAGCTATTCTCGCCGTGGTGATAAGCAGCATAACGGTATGCAAATGGTCTTTCAGGACCCTCTTTCATCACTGGACCCGCGCTTACCGGTGTGGCGGATAATTACCGAACCGGTGTGGATCCAAAAACGGAGCCCGGAGCGTGAACGACGCATGCTTGCCGAGGATTTGGCACGGCAGGTGGGGATTCGTCCTGAATATCTCGACCGCTTGCCGCACGCGTTTTCCGGTGGACAGCGCCAACGTATTGCTATTGCCCGGGCGCTATCGTCAGAGCCGGATGTTATCGTCCTCGATGAGCCCACTTCAGCGCTGGATATCTCCGTGCAGGCGCAAATTCTCAACCTGCTGGTGTCGCTACAGGCGCGCAGAAACCTGACCTACGTATTGATATCGCATAACGTGTCGGTGGTCCGCCATATGAGCGACCGTGTGGCGGTGATGTACCTCGGGCAAATTGTTGAGCTGGGTGATGCCCAACAGGTTCTCACTCATCCCGCCCATCCGTACACACGATTATTACTGGACTCGGTACCTAAAACGGGCACACCGCTGGCGGAAGATTTAGTGTTACGTAAAACCGAGCTACCGGGAAACCGAACGTTGCCCCAGGGCTGCTTTTTCCGTGACAGATGTCCATTGGCAACCCACGGTTGTGAGAAAAAACAGGCATTGCTGAAGAGTGATACCGGATGTGACGTTCGCTGCTGGCGGGCGGTTACATGACCTGAGCCGTTGAGAAAAGTCAGGTGCGATACGCCTTTTTCAGTGAATCCACCAGCACCTCGGAAGCGGTAGATAATTTATGATGCGCCGAACGCAAAACCCCGATCCGACGCTGGATCACCGGCGTATCCAGATCGATACAGGTTGCGCCTAACTCTGTCATTTGCGTGCGGCATAGTGCAGGTACGGCGCTACCGCCCAGACCGTTAGCCACCAGACGGCCAACGGTTACCAGCTGATGGCTCTCCAGCGCTACTTCCAGCGTATGTCCGCTTTGCACCAGTTGTTCTTCCAGCATCAGCCGCACGGCGGACGGGCGTTGCAGGGTGATAAAATCCAGCGTCAGCAGTTCGCGCCACGCAATACGATCCCTGTCTGCCAGTCGACAGGTTGGCGGCACAATCGCGATAAAACGATCCACGCCGAGCGGCGTGAAATGCAGATGTCCCGAATAGTCCGGCTCGAAGGCTATGCCCATCTCGACCCGCCCTTCACTAACCATTTCAATCACGTGTTCATTGATCACATCATGAACCGTTACGTTGATACCGGAATAAGAATCACGAAATGTTTTCAGTACCGATGGCAGGACGTTAGCGGCAAATGAGGGCATGGCGGCGATCGATATTTTACCGCGCTGCAGCGTAAAGCGCTGGCGCATGGCTTCTTCCGTATTCTCCCAGTCCGCCAGCAGCTGTCGCCCCATATTCAGCAGCGTTTCTCCCTCCTGCGTCAGGGTCACTTTGCGGGTCGTTCTTAATAGTAACGCCCCGCCCAGCGAATCTTCCAGTCCTTTAATCGCCAGGCTTAACGCGGGTTGCGACATATTCAGTCTTTCGCTGGCATGAGCAAAATTCAGAGTGTGAGCTACCGCTAAAAACGCGCGTAACTGTTTGATGCTCATTCCCACTTCGCATTCCTTTAACTTGTTGAATACCTTTAATTAACATTAAATTGATAAAAAAACCCAATGAGTGAGTCACAAATTTAAAATTAACAAATCATTTTTCACCCCCAATGATGTCGGCAAGGACAACTGGGGAGGCAAGTGTATGGCTGGACTGGATAAACGTGTTGCCACTTATCAAGAGGCGCTGGAAGGACTGACCGACAACATGACGCTGCTGGCAGGTGGTTTTGGTCTATGTGGGATCCCTGAAAACCTGATTACCGAAGTACGCCGTCGGGAGGTTCAGGGACTTACCGTTGTATCAAACAACTGCGGCGTGGATGGCTTTGGCCTTGGCGTGCTGCTGGAAACGCGTCAGGTGCGCAAAGTGGTCGCGTCCTATGTGGGGGAAAACGCCCTGTTTGAGAAACAGGTGCTTAGCGGCGAACTGGAAGCCATCCTGACGCCACAGGGTACGCTGGCAGAGCAGTTGCGCGCGGGCGGCGCGGGGATCCCGGCATTTTTTACCGCGACCGGATATGGAACCCCCGTGGCGGAAGGGAAAGAGGTTCGCGAATTTGCCGGACGCCCTTACATCCTTGAGCAGGCGATAACCGGTGATTTTGCGTTGATTAAAGGCTGGAAAGCCGACTGGTACGGCAACGTCATCTATCGCCACACTGCACAGAATTTTAATCCGCTGATGGCCGCCGCCGGGCGCATTACCGTCGTGGAAGTCGAAGAGATTGTCCCTCCCGGAGAACTGGACCCTGCTGCGATTCACACTCCCGGAATTTTCGTTAACCGCATTATTCAGGGTCAGTTTGAAAAACGTATTGAACAACGCACCCTGCGCCAGAAAGGAGCCTGACCATGTTAACGCGTGAACAAATGGCGATGCGCGTCGCCCGCGAGCTGCGCGACGGATATTACGTCAACCTTGGGATCGGCATTCCCACGCTGGTGGCAAATTACATCCCTGATGGCATGGATGTGATGCTGCAATCAGAAAACGGTTTGCTGGGTATGGGGCCGTTTCCCACAGAAGACGAAATTGATGCCGACATGATCAACGCCGGGAAACAGACAGTGACGGCGCGCAAAGGCGCGGCGATTTTCGACTCGGCGCAATCCTTCGCCATGATCCGCGGCGGCCACGTTGATCTGACGGTGCTCGGTGCGTTTGAAGTCGATGTTAACGGCAATATCGCCTCATGGATGATCCCCGGAAAAATGGTGAAAGGCATGGGCGGCGCGATGGACCTGGTTGCCGGAGCTGACAATATCATTGTGGTAATGACCCATGCTTCCAAAAACGGTGAGTCCAAACTGCTTCCCGCCTGCACCTTGCCGCTGACCGGCGTGGCCTGCATCAAACTCGTGCTTACCGACCTGGCTCTGCTGGAAATTGCCGACGGTGCGTTCATTCTGCGTGAGCGTGCACCGGGCATCAGCGTGGATGAAATTGTCGCCAGAACCGCCGGCAAGCTGATCGTTCCCGAAATTGTCCCCGAAATGCACTTTAGCTGAGGAGCTGACCATGCAGGATGTTGTAATTGTCGCGGCAACGCGCACCCCGATTGGCAGTTTTCATGGCGCGCTGGCACCACTTTCCGCGGTTGAGCTTGGTTCAGTGGTGATCCGTTCGCTGCTGGAAAAAACGGCTGTGGTGCCTGAGCAAATTGATGAGGTGATTTTAGGTCAGGTTCTGACTGCGGGCTGCGGTCAGAATCCGGCCAGACAAACGGCGTTACGGGCAGGACTGCCGGTCACCACGCCCGCGTTAACTATCAACTTGGTGTGTGGTTCGGGTCTGAAGGCGGTGCATCAGGCGGTACAGGCGATTCGCTGTGGCGATGCGCAAATCGTGATTGCCGGGGGCCAGGAGAGCATGAGCAATGCGCCCTATTATCTCGACGGCGCGCGGGCCGGTCTGCGGTTGGGTCATGCCAGTATGAAAGACAGCGTGGTGCATGACGGCCTGTGGGATGCGTTCAACGACTATCACATGGGTATTACTGCCGAAAATCTGGCGGATAAGTTCGTAATCAGTCGTGAGCAGCAGGACGCTTTTGCCCTGCACTCCCAGCAAAAAGCTGCCGCCGCCATTGAAGCGGGTCGTTTTAACGCGGAAATCACGCCGGTCAGCGTCCCACAGGGCAAAAAGCCGCCACGTGTGGTGGACCGTGACGAACAACCTCGCCCGGATACTCAGGCCGACAAGCTGGCGCAACTTAAACCGGCGTTTCGTCCGGGTAACGGCACGGTGACCGCCGGAAATGCATCATCCATCAATGATGGTGCCGCCGCGGTGATGTTGATGAGCGCCGCCAAAGCGGCGGAACTCAATCTGCCAGTGCTTGCCCAGGTGGCGGGCTACGCGGTTTCTGGCGTCGATCCCGCCATTATGGGCATTGGGCCGGTAGAAGCGTCACTCCAGTGCCTGAAGCGTGCTGGCTGGACGCTAAATGACGTGGATCTTATCGAAGCCAACGAAGCCTTTGCTGCGCAAGCGCTGGCGGTTGGCGAATCCCTGAACTGGGACAGCAACCGGGTAAACGTGAACGGCGGTGCGATTGCGCTGGGGCACCCGATTGGCGCATCAGGTTGCCGAATTTTGGTAACACTGCTGCACGAAATGGCTCGCAGCAATGCAGCTAAAGGGCTGGCTACGCTGTGCGTAGGTGGCGGTCAAGGTGTGGCGCTGGCGGTAGAACGTCCGCAGGGGGTAGCTCATGCAAAGTAAGCCTATCTGCATTTTGGGCGCGGGGTTAATGGGTGTCGGCATTGCTACCCACTTCGCCCGTTTTGGTTACGATGTCTGGTTATACGATACCGATAGCAGCCGAATTGCAGAAATAAGCGGAGTTGCTGGCGGTATCCTGGATGAGCTGATTGTCACCGATCAATTTGCAATTGGTGAAAAAGCGACGGTCGTGGCTCGCCTGCACGGCACAACCTCGCTACAGGATATTGCCGCATGCCGGTTACTGATTGAAGCGATCCCGGAGCGGCTCGAACTCAAACACGCACTGTATGCGCAACTGGAAGAGCTGATCGCGCCGGAGGCCGTTATTGCCAGTAATACCAGCGGCCTGCCGCCGGATGCGCTGGCAGAAAAACTCGCCCATCCCGAACGGTTGCTGATCGCCCATTTCTGGCACCCGCCACATTTTATTCCGCTGGTCGAAATTGTACCTGGCACCGCAACGAAGCCGGAATATCTCCATGAATTGCAACAACAACTGATCGCGATGCAACTTGAGGCGGTGGTGCTCGACCGCGCCGCTCCAGGGTTTGTTGGCAATCGACTGCAGTTTGCCCTGCTGCGTGAAGCGCTACATATCGTTAAAAGCGGCATCGCCAGCGCAGAAGTGGTTGATCAGGTGATGCGCGCCTCGCTCGGACGTCGCTATGCAATGGTCGGTCCGCTGGAGGCTGCTGATATGACCGGACTTTCTACGGTGCAGGACATTTGTCGGCATCTGCTTCCGGAACTGGCAACCGGCAGCGACATGATGACGCTGGTCGCTGACAAGGTCGCCAACGGTAATACCGGTGTACGCAGTGGTCAGGGTTTTTATCATTGGGATGATTCGCGCAAGGAATACATCCAGCAACGCAGGGAGCATCAGCTGCGATTTGCCCTGAAGCCATAACGTCTCTTTCTGTACCCCAATATAATAATAAGGAGTCATGATGAGTGTATTAATCGCCCTGGCAGCGCTGGGCCTGCTGATGCTGGCAGCCTATCGCGGATACAGCGTCATTCTGTTTGCCCCCATCGCAGCATTAGGTGCTGTATTGCTTACCGAACCCAGCGCCGTCGGCCCTGCCTTCACCGGCCTGTTTATGGAAAAAATGGTCGGTTTTGTGAAGCTGTACTTCCCGGTGTTCTTGCTGGGGGCCGTGTTTGGCAAGTTAATCGAGTTATCTGGATTTTCACGTTCCATTGTTGCCGCCGCTATCAACATCCTCGGTCGTCGTCATGCCATCCCGGTGATTGTGCTGGTATGTGCGTTGTTGACCTACGGCGGCGTATCGCTGTTTGTGGTGGCCTTTGCGGTGTATCCGTTCGCGGCTGAACTGTTCCGTCAGAGCAATATTCCTAAACGCCTGATCCCGGCAACCGTTGCGCTGGGTGCCTTCTCCTTCACCATGGATGCCCTGCCAGGCACACCGCAGATCCAGAACATTATTCCGACCAGTTTCTTCGGTACCAACGCCTGGGCCGCGCCGTGGCTGGGTTTGATAGGTTCCGTATTTATCATCGTTGTTGGTCTGGTTTATCTCGAACGTCAGCGTCGTAAAGCGCAGGCTAAGAATGAGGGTTATGGGACTGAACTGTTAAACGAGCCGGAAACGCCGGATAACATTAATCTGCCGAACCCGATCATCGCGATCTCTCCGCTGATCCTGGTTGGGGTATTTAACCTGCTGTTTACCCGCTGGATCCCGCAATGGTATGGCGCCACGCATCAACTGGAGCTTCCGGGTCTCGCCAAACCGATTACCACCGAAGTCGGTAAAATCACTGCTATCTGGGCAGTGGAAGCGGCGCTGATTTCTGGGATCCTGCTGGTGGTGCTCTTCGGCTATCGCAACATTAAAGGTCGCCTGGCGGAAGGCAGCAGAACGGCGGTTGGCGGCGCGATCCTCGCGGCGATGAACACCGCGTCAGAGTACGGTTTTGGCGCAGTGATCGCCGCCCTGCCAGGTTTCCTTGTACTGTCAAAAGCACTGGCGGCTATTCCTGACCCGCTGCTCAATGAAGCTATCAGTATCACTACGCTCGCCGGGATCACCGGTTCGGCGTCTGGCGGGATGAGTATTGCCCTTGCCGCCATGTCTGACACCTTTATCGCGGCCGCTCACGCTGCCAATATCCCACTTGAAGTCTTTCACCGCGTGGCGTCTATGGCCAGCGGCGGTATGGACACCCTGCCGCATAACGGCGCAGTCATTACCTTATTAGCTATCACCGGTCTCAGCCACCGTCAGGCGTATGGCGGAATTTTTGCTATTACCGTCATTAAAAGTCTGGCCGTACTGTTTGTCATCGGCGTCTTCTACACCACCGGAATTGTTTAAGGAGAATCATCATGAACTTAACGGGAAAAACCGCCCTGGTTACCGGCTCGACCAGCGGTATCGGATTAGGTATCGCACAGGTGCTGGCGCAATCGGGCGCCACCCTGATCCTCAACGGGTTTGGTGATGTGGATGCCGCCAAAGACGCTGTTGCGCAATATGGCAAAACGCCAGGTTATCATGGAGCGGATCTGAGCGATGAAGCGCAAATTGCCGACATGATGCGCTATGCCGAGAGCGAATTCGGCGGTGTTGATATCCTGGTCAACAACGCGGGGATCCAGCATGTATCCCCGGTGGAAACCTTCCCGGTTGATAAATGGAACGCGATTATCGCCATTAATCTCTCTTCCGTTTTTCACACCACGCGTCTGGCGCTTCCTGGTATGCGCGCGCGAAACTGGGGGCGCATCATTAATATCGCTTCTGTTCACGGCCTGGTGGCCTCAAAAGAGAAATCTGCCTACGTAGCGGCGAAGCACGGCGTGGTGGGATTCACCAAGACCATCGCACTGGAAACCGCGCAGACGGGTGTCACCAGCAATGCGCTGTGTCCCGGCTGGGTGCTCACGCCGCTGGTTCAGCAGCAGATCGATAAGCGTATTGCCGAAGGCGCAGAGCCTGAGGCTGCGCGTGACGCCCTGCTGGCGGAAAAGCAGCCGTCGCGCGAATTCGTTACGCCGGAACAGTTAGGTGAGCTGGCACTATTTCTGTGTTCAGACGGTGCGGCGCAGGTGCGCGGCGTGGCGTGGAATATGGATGGCGGTTGGGTAGCGCAATAACATCATCAGGTGCCGGATAAGACTGACTTACATCCGGCACAGTCGTAGGCCGGATAAGACGCAGTCGCATCCGGCACGCCACGATTAAGACTTCAGCTGATAATCCAGCGTAATTTCCGCGTTCAGTACCTGCGATACCGGGCATCCGGCTTTTGCTTTCTGGATGATGCCGTCAAACGTGGCGGCGTCTATCCCCGGCACGCTCACCTGGCTATGCAACGCGACTTTAGTGATCGCAAACCCGGCATCTACTTTATCCAGAGAAACATCGGCAGTGGTATCAATGGCATCTGGGGTAAACCCCGCTTCACCCAGCATCAGCGAAAGTGCCATCGAGAAGCAGGCTGCATGGGCCGCGCCAATCAACTCTTCAGGATTGGTGCCTTTCTCACCTTCAAATCGTGTATTAAACCCATACGGTTGCTGATTCAACACGCCACTTTCGGTCGACACAGTGCCTTTGCCGCGCTTAATGTCGCCTTCCCAGTGTGCCTGACCTTTCTTATGGATAGTCATTACCGCTCTCCTGTGTTGTCGTCGGAGTTACTAGTATAGGACGGCTGAGAAAAAGCATGTTACATACGGGATAGTTCTCATTTGCCGCTTAAGCATTGACCTTTCAGATAAAATGACCGACCATCCAGAAAGCCGTTATGTTGAACATCGGCTTTATATCAGGTTGTATTTCGTCCGTTCTCATACGGGCTCGCCCTTGAAACCAGTAACAGGATTAAGGAGTTAGAATGAAATCGAACCGTCAGGCCCGTCATATTCTCGGACTGGACCACAAAATCTCAAATCAACGTAAAATCGTGACCGAAGGTGACAAAACCAACGTGGTCAATAATCCTACTGGAAGAAAGCGCCGCACTGACGGCAAGTAGCCTTTCGCACGTCTGACTGAGTAACGAGATAAACACCATTGCAACCGCAGTGGTGTTTTTGCTTATAAAACCCCTTAACCCATTCACAATGCTTTATACTTCGCCCGTTTCCCTGGCGGACAGGCTACATACGATCATAAAGAGCGCCAGGGACGGTTATTCAAAAAAGAGTGAGTGACATGGAAAACGAA
This sequence comes from Citrobacter sp. Cpo061, assembly GCF_030332845.1. Lineage (NCBI taxonomy): Bacteria > Pseudomonadati > Pseudomonadota > Gammaproteobacteria > Enterobacterales > Enterobacteriaceae > Citrobacter > Citrobacter sp. Cpo061. Next base: position 214,755 of record NZ_JAOWHB010000036.1, on the reverse strand, counting down.
ACCAAAAAATTGCGTTCCCTTTACATCCCCTACGCTGGCCCGGTACTGCTGGAATTCCCTTTACTGAATAAAGGGAGCGCCTTCAGTGTGGAAGAACGCCGTAACTTCAACCTGCTGGGGTTACTGCCGGAAGTGGTCGAGACGATTGAGGAACAGGCTGAACGCGCCTGGATCCAATATCAGGGATTCAAAACCGAAATCGACAAACATATTTACCTGCGCAACATCCAGGACACCAACGAAACCCTGTTTTACCGACTGGTGCATAATCACCTGGATGAGATGATGCCAGTTATCTATACCCCAACGGTCGGCGCGGCCTGTGAGCGTTTCTCTGAGATTTATCGTCGCGCACGCGGCGTGTTTATCTCATATCAGAACCGCCACAATATGGACGATATCCTGCAAAACGTCCCTAACCACAATATCAAGGTCATCGTTGTCACCGATGGCGAACGTATTTTAGGTCTTGGCGATCAGGGGATCGGCGGGATGGGTATTCCAATCGGTAAACTGTCGCTGTATACCGCATGTGGCGGAATTAGCCCGGCCTATACTCTTCCGGTGGTACTGGACGTGGGGACCAACAATCAGCAACTGCTGAACGATCCGCTGTATATGGGCTGGCGCAATCCGCGTATCACTGATGATGAATACTACGAATTCGTTGATGAATTCATCCAGGCCGTGAAGCATCGCTGGCCGGATGTGCTGTTGCAGTTTGAAGATTTCGCCCAGAAAAACGCTATGCCACTGCTGACCCGTTATCGTGATGAAATTTGCTCGTTTAACGACGATATTCAGGGCACCGCGGCGGTTACTGTCGGTACGCTGATTGCGGCTAGCCGCGCGGCCGGTAGCCAGTTGAGTGAACAGAACATCGTCTTCCTCGGCGCAGGTTCCGCCGGTTGCGGGATCGCCGAGCAGATCATTGCGCAGATCCAGCGTGAAGGTTTAAGTGAAGAAGCGGCGCGTCAACGCGTATTCATGGTCGATCGCTTCGGCCTGTTAACAGACAAAATGCCGAACCTGCTCTCCTTCCAAACCAAACTGGTGCAAAAACGCGAAAATCTCCAGCATTGGGATACCCAAGAAGATGTGCTGTCGTTGCTCGATGTGGTCCGCAACGTTAAGCCGGATATCCTGATTGGCGTTTCCGGACAAACCGGCCTGTTTACCGAAGAGATCATCCGCGAAATGCACAAGCATTGTCCGCGTCCGATCGTCATGCCGTTGTCCAACCCCACTTCCCGTGTTGAAGCTACACCACAGGATATTATCGCCTGGACCGAAGGTAACGCGCTGGTTGCGACCGGTAGTCCGTTCGCACCGGTACTGTGGAAAGATAAAATTTACCCAATCGCCCAGTGTAACAACGCCTATATCTTCCCGGGTATCGGCCTGGGTGTGATTGCGTCTGGCGCATCGCGCATCACTGATGAAATGCTGATGTCGGCGAGTGAAACGCTGGCGCAGTATTCACCGCTGGTGCTCAACGGTGAAGGTCTGGTGCTACCGGAACTGAAAGATATTCAGACCGTTTCTCGCGCCATTGCCTTTGCCGTCGGTAAAATGGCTCAGCAGCAAGGTGTGGCAGTGAAAACCTCCGCCGAAGCGCTGCAACAGGCTATTGACGATAATTTCTGGCAGGCAGAATATCGCGACTACCGTCGTACCTCTATTTGACGGTTTGCCCGGCGGCACACTGCTGCCGGGCGTTCAACACTTGCGCTTTTGCGTAACTTACGATTACACTTTCACCACCGATTAACATTCTGAAAAACAAAAGGAGGATACTTATGCTGTACTGTGAACGTTTTATCGTTTCACATGCTTTTGGCGATCGCCAGTGCTCAAGCGTTATCGGTATCGTGCTGCGATAACTTCTGCTTGAGCGAAGCTAACTTCTAAATCCCCTTCTCTCGGGCTTACCGGGTTATCGTCAGCGATGTTTGACGAGGCGTTTTCACGCCTGTAACTCTTGAGTAAGCAACAATGAGCACATTACTAACCGCACAATCCTTACACGTTGATACGGCATTCGGCACGCTATTCGACGATCTTTCCTTTACCCTGAAAAAAGGCGACCGCATCGGGCTTATCGGTTACAACGGCTGCGGTAAAAGCACACTGTTAAAACTGCTCGATGGCACGATCTCGCCCACCAGTGGGGCAATCGCGCAGGCGAATCACTGCCATCTCGCGCGTGTAGAACAACATCTACCTGACGATATACTGCCGCTTACGCTGCAGGAAGCCGTTCTCGCTCAACTTCCCGAGCATGAACGCGCAGCTCAGCAGTGGCGGGTTGAAGCACTGCTTGCCGAAATGGGTTTTACACCAGAGAATTTATCTCTGACTGCGCAAACATTGAGCGGTGGCCAGCACACGCGCTTGCTATTAGCGCGGGCACTGATGCGTAATCCTGACTTGCTGCTGCTGGATGAACCGGGTAACCACCTGGATTTGCCTACATTACTGTGGCTTGAGCAGTTCTTACAGAACTGGTCTGGCAGTTTTGTGGTGGTCTCCCACGACCCGCAACTGCTGGACGCGGTGACTCATGGAACCTGGATCTTGCGCGATCGCACTCTCCATGCGTTTGATCTACCCTGTAGCGCGGCGCGTCAGGCTCTGGCAGAAAGAGATGTCAGCGATGCTCTGCGCCACAAGGCTGAGCAAAAAGAGATAGACCGGGTGACTGCCAGCGCCAAACGGCTGGCAACCTGGGGGCGGGTCTACGACAACGAAGATCTCTCCCGCAAGGCAAAGCAGATGGAAAAACAGGTACAGCGCCTGAAAGAGGTGCAAACAGAAGTAACGTCAGGAAGTCAGTGGACACTAACATTGCAGGGTGATGCCCTGCGTGCAGATCGTTTGCTGGAGATGACCAATCTGTCTGTAGCCCCTGCTCCCGGTGCAGATACACTGTTTTCCATTGCCGGTATCCGGTTAAAAAGCGGCGATCGCGTGGCGATTGTCGGGCGTAACGGTTGCGGGAAATCATCGCTGTTAAGGCTTATCTGGCAACAGTTTCAGTCACAGCTGGCATCACCTTCACTGGTGTTACACCCGCGCGTTACCCTGGGTTATTACGACCAGACGCTGCATCAGCTTGCCGATAACGATTCATTGTTTGACGCGCTGGAAGCGTTTGCCCCGCAGCCAGAGATTCGCAAGATGGCGTTGATTAGCGCGGGATTTCCGTGGGTTCGCCATGCGCAGCGAGTCAGCACGTTAAGCGGCGGTGAGCGCTCCCGGTTACTGTTTGTTGGGTTGACGCTTGCGCGCTACAGTCTGCTGATGCTCGATGAACCGACCAACCATCTGGATATGGAAGGCAAAGAGGCGCTGGCAGAAACGCTACAAAGCTATAACGGCGGCGTGTTGCTGGTCAGTCACGACCGGCAGCTTATCAGCCAAAGCTGCAACCGGTTCTGGTTAATCGACAATGGCGAACTCAGTGAATGGCACGATCTGGATGCGGTCAATGCGCGTATTCGGGAAACGTCCGCGGAGATAACCGTTCCCAAAACGGTGGCTGAAGCGAAAACTGAAATAAGCGGTGACAGCGATAGATTGCTGGAACAACTTCTCGATCTTGAGCAGCGTCTGGCCGACGATCTCGCCCGCAAGCCGAAACATCAAAAACCGTTGTTACAGGCGCAATGGCGTAAAGAGATTGAACGTCTGAACGCACAACTGGAGTAATCTTTATTGCCGGATGGCGCAAGCTTATCCGGCCTACATCAGCAAAATGCGCGTGTAGGCCAGGCATCCGGCAATTCTTGCGTGACGCTTTCCAGTTATTCCCCTTCTCCCTTTTTCTTTTTGCACATTCGCCGCACAATTTTAAATATCGCAATCTTGGTGTTGCGTTTAACGGAACATTGATGGTAGTGTTCCTCTTGAAGGAACAAGGATGATACGGATGATCATGAACTTCAGGCACAAGGGATTGCGCGATTTGTTTCTTCATGGACGAACATCAGGCGTTATTGCGAAACATGTCCGACGATTACGACACAGACTTGCCGTTATTGATGCGGCAAGCAAGGTTACAGATATCAATATGCCCGGTTATAAGCTACATCCTCTGGTGGGTGAACGCGACGGCATATGGGCAATTTCTGTTTCAGGTAACTGGCGTATTACGTTTGAATTCGTCAATGGCGACGCGTACATACTGGATTACGAGGACTATCATTGATGAAGATGGCAAATCATCCCCGTCCTGGGGATATCATTCAGGAAGCGCTGGAAGAACTCAATGTCAGCCTGCGCGAGTTTGCCAGAGCTATGGAGATTGCACCGTCAACGGCAAGTCGACTATTAACCGGGAAAGCGGCTCTGACGCCTGAGATGGCGATTAAACTCTCCGTAGTGATTGGCAGTTCACCCGAAATGTGGTTAAACCTGCAAAATACCTGGAGTCTGGCAGAGGCCCAAAAAAGCGTGGATATTTCACGTCTGCGTAAGCTGGCGGTACAGTGATATAAATGCCGGATATACTTTTGTCATCCGGCATACCATTTATTGCTGCGGTTTTCTCTCTTTCCAGGCATCCCAGGCCTGTTTGATCTCTTGCTTTGCCGTAGCGGCGTCATTGAAACCGTTTAATTCGACCTTCTTGCGCCCTTCCGGCAGATCTTTGTACACGCGGAAGAAAGATTCCAGACGTTGAACTTCAATCTTGGGCAGATCGCTCAACTCTTTGATGTCGTCATAAGTGGGGTCAATTTTACTGGCCGGAACGGCGACAATTTTGTCGTCCTTTTCACCGCCGTCGATCATCTTCAGGACGCCAATAGCGCGCAGCTTAATCAACGTTCCCGGAGCAAGCGGCGCACGGGTATAAAAAATGACGTCCAGCGGGTCACCGTCACCGGCTAAAGACTGGGTGAGTGAACCGTAGTTGGCGGGATAGGCAACCGGCATTGACTGGAAGCGATCGGCAACGATAAAACCGGTTTTGGCGTCGGTTTCATATTTAATCATTCCACCTGCCGGAATTTCGGTTACGGCATAAAACTCTTCCGGGTTGTTCTCCGGCTGAGGAAATTCGAGGATGTTCTGCGCCTGAGCTGAAGCACAAAGAAACACGCTGACTGCGAGTAATTTTTTCACCAGATGCATTGTCTTTTAACTCTTCTATTATCGGAAAGACAACACCTTACGTTCAGCAGATGACAGAAACATGACGTTTTTTTGGCAAAAAAATGGCGCTACCGATGTAGCGCCATTGCGTAGAGGGAACATCAGGGATTAGTTAACCCCTTCCTCGCTCTCTTTTTTCGCTTCTTGTCTTTCAACTTCGCGATACCAACGTGGGTGATGTTTCTTCGCCCAACGACGGCTCACCTTCCCTTCGACCATACCTTTAATCGATCCTTTCACCCAGAATGCCATATACATATGGATGAGGATGGCGTGCATCAGGATAATCCCCGCAGCCGCATGGATCAGCAGGCTATAGCGCACGACCTGCATCGGGAAGAACTGCGCAAAGTACGGACGCCAGATAATGATACCGGTAATCAGCAGCACGAAAATCATGCTCATAATCGACCAGAACATCATTTTCTGCCCGGCGTTGTATTTGCCCACATCCGCCACTTTGTGTTCATTGCCTTTCAGTACTTCCACAATGTTTTTCAGCCACGGAATATCTTTCTTATCCGGGATGTTGTGGTGCACAAAGCGTACAAACATGAACATCAGCGCCACGAAGATCAGTATGCCGAAGAACGGGTGTAAAATGCGTCCCATCTGCGGCGTACCGAAGGTTTGCGTCAGCCATTGCAGAGTCGGGAAGAAAAATGAAATCCCCGACAGCGCTACCAGGAAGAAGCAGATCACCACCGTCCAGTGACAGGCGCGGTCGATAAACTTCGTGCGCACAATCATTTTCGACTTACTCATGATGATCCTCCTCGTCGTCGTCCACTTCCTTATTCGGACCAATACCAATGTAGTGGTAAATCAGTCCGGCGAAGGTGGCGATAAATCCGGCAGCGGCCAGCGGCTTCAGCGCCCCTTTCCACAGATTGATAGAGGTATCTATCTGCGGGTCTTTTGGCAGACCGTGATACAGTTCAGGCTGGTTGGCATGATGCAGAACGTACATGACGTGCGTGCCGCCCACACCTTCCGGGTTGTAGAGACCGGCATGTTCAAAACCGCGAGCTTTCAGTTTTGCCACACGCTGTTCGCCCATTTCCAGCATTTCCTGCTTGGTGCCGAAATGTATTGCCCCGGTCGGACACGTTTTCACGCAGGCAGGTTCCTGCCCGACGCTGACGCGGTCCACACACAGCGTACATTTATACACCCGGTTATCCTCTTTATTGAGGCGCGGAATATTAAATGGACACCCGGCAATACAGTAGCCGCAGCCAATGCAGTGCTCTGACTGGAAATCGACAATCCCGTTGGCGTACTGGATGATGGCCCCGGCAGACGGGCACGCCTTCAGGCAGCCCGGATCTTCACAGTGCATACAGCCGTCTTTACGAATCAACCACTCCAGCTTGCCGTTCTGTTCGGTTTCGGTAAATCGCATCACCGTCCAGGACTTGGCGCTGAGATCGGCGGGGTTGTCATAAACCCCGACGCAGTGGCCAACTTCATCGCGGATATCGTTCCACTCTGAGCATGCCACCTGACAGGCCTTACAGCCTATGCAGGTGGAAACGTCGATCAGCTTCGCGACTTCTGCTTTGTAATCACGGGCCTGAGGCGGCGGCGTGATGGAGTTTGTTGCGGACCGTTTGATGATGTCCTGCGTTTCCATAGACATATGTTCGCCTCCCTTACGCCTTCTCGATGTTAACTAAAAACGCTTTGTATTCCGGCGTTTGCGAGTTTGCATCACCGACATTCGGCGTCAGGGTGTTGGCGATAAAGCCTTTACGCGCGACTCCTTCAAAGCCCCAGTGGATTGGGATCCCAACCGTTTCTACCTGCTGACCGTTGACGTTCAGGGTACGCAGACGACGAGTGACCACGGCAACTGCGCGAATAAATCCACGTTTGCTGCTGACTTTCACGTGATCGCCGTTGTTGATCCCCTTCGCTGCCGCCAGCGTTTCGCTGATTTCCACAAACTGCTCCGGCTGGGCAATCGCATTCAACAATGCGTGCTTGGTCCAGGTATGGAAATGTTCGGTCAGACGATAGGTCGTCCCGACGTACGGGAAGTCCTGTTTCGTGCCCATACGGAGTTTATCCGCTTCGTACAGACGCGCTGCCGGGTTGGAGATCACATTCGGGTGCAGCGGGTTAGTGCCCAGCGGCGTTTCCATCGGCTCGTAGTGTTCCGGGAACGGACCTTCCGCCATCTTATCGATAGCAAACAGACGCCCCAGCCCTTCCGGTTGCATGATAAACGGATTGGTGCCACTGCCCGGTGCCGCGGTATTGAAGTCCGGGATATCGTTCCCCGTCCACTTCGTACCGTTCCACTGGATAAGCATGCGTTTTGGATCCCACGGTTTACCCTGCGGATCCGCCGAAGCGCGGTTATACAGCACGCGACGGTTCAGCGGCCATGCCCAGGCCCAGCCCAGCGTATTCCCGAGACCTGACGGGTCGGCGTTATCGCGATTGGCCATCTGGTTGCCCTGCTCGGTCCAGCTACCGGTATAAATCCAGCAGGATGATGACGTAGAACCATCATCGCGCAGCAGCGCAAAGCTGTTGAGCAACTGACCTTTCTTCGCAACCAGCACGCCGTTGGCATCATAGAGATCTTCCAGCGCATAGCCGTTGTTCTCTTTCGCCACTTCTTCGGAGTGCGGTTCGTCCGGCTGCTTATAGTTCCAGCTCATTTTCAGAACGGGTTCTACAGCTTTACCGCCTTCAGTGCGATACATGTCGCGCAGACGGTGGTAAATACCGGCCAGGATTTCTCCGTCGTTGCGGGCTTCGCCAGGGGCATCCTGACCTTTCCAGTGCCACTGCAGCCAGCGGCCGGAGTTGGCGATGGAACCGTCTTCTTCTGCAAAGCAGGTAGAAGGCAAACGGAAGACTTCGGTCTGAATCGACGCCGGATCAACGTCGTTTGATTCACCGTGGTTCTGCCAGAACGTTGAGGTTTCGGTCACCAACGGATCGATAACCACCAGATACTTCAGTTTGCTGAGGCTCTGCACCACTTTGTTTTTGTCCGGGAAGGACGCAACAGGGTTAAAGCCCTGACAGATGTAGCCGGTGACTTTCCCGCTATCCATCATGTTGAAGTATTTAATGACGTCGTAGGACTGATCCCACTTCGGCAGCCACTCAAAGCCCCAGTCATTTTCTTTCTGCGCTGCATTGCCGTAGAAAGATTTCATCAGGCTGACGAAGAACTTCGGATAGTTGCCCCAGTAGTTAACCTGATCGGCCAATGTCGCTTTTGGCGTGTTTGCGGCCAGATAGGTTTGCAGGTCTGTCTGTTTCTCTGACGGCAGCGTCAGGTAGCCCGGCAGGCTGGTAGAGAGCAGACCTAAGTCGGTTAACCCTTGAATGTTGGAGTGGCCGCGCAAGGCGTTGACACCGCCACCTGCCATCCCCATGTTGCCGAGCAGCAACTGGATCATCGCCATGGTGCGGATGTTCTGTGCCCCGACGGTATGCTGAGTCCAACCCAGCGCGTACAGGAACGTGGTGGTGCGATCGGCTGCACTGGTGGAAGCCAGCACTTCGCAGACTTTCAGGAAGTCTTCTTTCGGCGTACCACAAATGTTTTCCACCACATCCGGCGTGTAGCGGGAAACGTGCTGTTTTAGCAGGTTCCAGACACAGCGAGGATGGCTTAACGTTTCATCACGTTTCGCGTAGCCGTTTTCATCGAACTGGTAGTTCCAGGATGATTTATCGTATTGGCGTTTTTTCGCATCGTACCCGCTGAACAGACCGTCTTCAAAAGCATAGTCATCCCGTACCAGCAGGCTGGCGTTGGTGTAATGCTTAACGTATTCAGCGTTAATTTTGTTGTTTTCAATCAGGTACAGCAAGACGCCGGACAAGAACGTAATGTCCGTGCCGGAACGAATTGGCGCATAGATATCCGCCACCGAAGCTGTACGTGTAAAACGAGGGTCAACAACAATCAGCGTGGCATCATTGTTGTTTTTGGCTTCCATCGCCCAGCGGAATCCCACCGGATGTGCTTCAGCGGCGTTACCGCCCATCACCATCACGACGTTAGCGTTTTTAATATCAACCCAGTGGTTGGTCATCGCACCGCGACCAAATGTTGGAGCAAGACTTGCTACCGTTGGTCCGTGTCAGACGCGCGCCTGGTTGTCTACTGCCAGCATGCCGAGTGAGCGCACAAATTTTTGCGTCAGCATGCCGGTTTCATTACTTGCCGCAGATGCACACAGCATCCCGGTTGAAAGCCAGCGGTTTACCGTTACGCCCTGCTCATTCTTCTCAATAAAGTTAGCGTCACGGTCAGTTTTCATCAGCTTCGCGATACGGGTAAATGCTTCATCCCAGCTGATACGCTGCCATTTGTCGGAACCTGGTGCACGGTATTCCGGGTAACGCAGACGGTTTTCACTGTGCACGTAATCCAGTAATCCTGCGCCCTTAGGGCATAATGCCCCACGGCTCACCGGATGATCCGGATCCCCTTCAATATGGTAAATCGACTCTTTGGCGTTTTTTGCTCCATCTCCCAGGCTATACATTAATAGCCCGCAACCTACGGAACAGTATGTGCAGGTGTTTCGGATCTCTTTGGCGCGTAACAGCTTATAGTTTCGCGCCTGAGCCAGTGCCATTTTGGGTGCAAAACCCAGAGCAGCTACTGTTGTTCCCGCCATACCGCCCGCGCAGATTTTAAAAAATTGTCTGCGGCTGACGTCCATTGCTTTCCTCTTTTTTGCAGGGATTCGTACAGGACATCTCTCAAATCGCGCCAGCGCGGCATAATTGAAAGATGACATGTACAACTTCGCGACGAAACTATCAGCTATATCCATATTTTTTTTGCGTCAAATCAATAACGAAACGGTTCCGCTACTAAATAGTGCACTTTGTTTAACCTTTGTACCCATAAAGGGGTAGGTGAAAGGTAATTAGTTAGCGCGCTACGGTGTAAAAGTGCTATAAATTTCAGCTTGAATTTTTGCCAGCACCATGGACAGACAATCAGAATGACAAAACAAAAAGCGACGTTAATTGGGCTCATTGCCATCGTGCTCTGGAGCACAATGGTCGGGCTAATGCGTGGGGTAAGTGAAGGACTGGGTCCTGCGGGTGGCGCAGCAATGATTTTTTCGTTAAGTGGCCTGTTGCTGATTTTTACCGTTGGATTTCCGAATATCAGAAAAATTCCTGTGCGTTATTTAATCGCCGGTAGCGTGCTTTTTGTTACCTATGAAATATGTTTAGCGCTGGCTCTCGGTTATGCGGCTACTCGTCACCAGGCTATTGAAGTCGGTATGGTCAATTATCTCTGGCCGAGTCTGACGATATTGTTTGCTATTTTATTTAATGGTCAAAAAACAACCTGGCTGGTAATCCCTGGATTAATTATCGCATTGACCGGGGTTTGTTGGGTATTGGGTGGCGAAAATGGCCTTAATCCTGGTGAAATTATAAACAACGTTGCCAGCAGCCCGCTGAGCTATTTCCTCGCCTTTCTTGGCGCATTTATCTGGGCAACGTATTGCACGGTGACCAATAAATACGCAAAAGGCTTTAACGGTATTACCGTATTCGTTTTACTAACGGCTGCAAGTTTGTGGGTTTACTATTTTATGACTCCGCAACCAGAAATGAATTTCAGCACTTCGGTGACTATTAAAATGTTCTCAGCGGCATTAACGTTAGGATTTGCCTATGCGGCGTGGAATATTGGCATTTTGCATGGCAACGTGACCATCATGGCCGTAGGTTCCTATTTTACCCCAGTGCTATCCTCTGCTCTGGCTGCTGTGTTACTCAGCGCCCCGTTGTCGCTATCTTTCTGGCAGGGTGCATTGATGGTTTGTGCGGGTTCGCTACTTTGCTGGTTGGCAACACGCCGCGCCTGAAAAAAATCCGGGTTTTATCGCGTAAATCTAAAACCCGGCTACACTGTAATCAAATTAATGAATAATAAATGTTCATTCCACTTGTGGTTTATGTTTATTTTTGTTTAATTTAATGTTAAATAATTGGTGATTAATTAACTCCCGAAAATATTGCATGCTTATCTATATTCCTCAGTATGTATATATTATACCTGCGTGACTAACGCCATTTAAACCATAGACGGCACAATAGTCCCCTACGTAAATATACCCATTCAGATTTGTCACATATAAAGATTAATACAATCAGCTATATTATGTAGATCTGGATCACACAAATTCAAATATTTCGCAATATTATGAAACTTATTATTGAACTTATACCACTGCGTCATTTAAAAATAGTTTGCCATTGACGAACCCCTTCGTTTAGCAATGGTTTAGGAAACACACCAAGAAAAAATTATAAGGATTATTTAGAATGAAACTTAAATTAGTTGCAGTGGCAGTGACTAGCCTGTTGGCGGCAGGTGCGGTAAACGCAGCTGAGGTATATAACAAAGACGCAAACAAACTGGATATCTACGGTAAAGTTCACGCTCAGCATTACTTCTCTGACGACACCAGCAGCGATGGCGACAAAACCTACGCGCGTCTGGGCTTCAAAGGCGAAACTCAGATCAATGACCAGCTGGTTGGTTTTGGTCAGTGGGAATACGAATTCAAAGGCAACCGTTCCGAAAGCCAGGGTTCCGAAGCAGACAAAACCCGTCTGGCATTCGCTGGCCTGAAATTCGCTGAATACGGTTCTTTCGACTACGGTCGTAACTACGGCGTAGCTTACGACATCGGCGCATGGACCGACGTCCTGCCTGAGTTCGGTGGTGATACCTGGACCCAGACCGACGTATTCATGACCCAGCGTGCTACCGGCGTTGCTACCTACCGCAACACCGATTTCTTCGGTCTGGTTGAAGGTCTGAACTTTGCCGCTCAGTACCAGGGCAAAAACGATCGTACCGATGAAGTTGAAGCGAACGGTGATGGTTTCGGTCTGTCTACTACCTATGAATACGAAGGTTTCGGCGTTGGTGCTACCTATGCGAAATCTGACCGTACCGATCGTCAAGTGCGCAACGGCACCAATGGTCTTTACGCTTCAGGTCAGAATGCGGAAGTGTGGGCTGCTGGTCTGAAGTATGATGCGAACAACATCTACCTGGCGACCACCTACTCCGAAACCCGCAATATGACCACATTCGGTAAAATCGACGGTATTGCTAACAAAACTCAGAACTTTGAAGCTGTTGCACAGTACCAGTTCGACTTCGGCCTGCGTCCGTCCATCGCTTACCTGAAATCCAAAGGTAAAGATCTGGGTGCATACGGCGACCAGGATCTGGTTGAATACGTAGACTTGGGTGCTACCTACTACTTCAACAAAAACATGTCCACCTTCGTTGATTACAAAATCAACCTGCTGGATGACACTAACTTCACTAAAAATGTTGCGCAGATCAGCACTGACAACATCGTGGCTGTTGGTCTGAACTACCAGTTCTAATTTTGTTGTAGTCTGAATACAAAGCCAGTCCTTCAAGGGCTGGCTTTTTCTCTTAATGTAGACTCGGTCATAAGGAGTATGCCGTGCAGACATTCACTGGTCGTTGTCTTTGCGGACAGAGTCATTTTACCGTTGACGTCGAAATGCTGGATGTCTATGCCTGCCACTGTACGCTGTGTCAGAAATGGTCAGGCGGCATCGCCATGTATCTGGAAGCCAGCACTCACCCGCTGATGTCGCCAGAATCGGCAGAACCTTCGCACTTTCCTTCTTCAAATCGTGGTGAACGGTTCTTCTGTTCCGGCTGCGGATGCCCACTGTGGTTTACGTTGACGGACAGCGATCGCTACTTTATTCCGTGGACACTTCTGGAACTTAATGAGGTAGATCGCCGCCGCCTGATATTAGCGGCAGAAATCTATACGGAAACACAGCCTGCGTTCTGGAGATTGACGGGGCAATACGCTCGACTGAGTGGGAAAGAAGTCGAAGAGATGGATTACCCCTGTCATTTAGCTCACTAGTTATTAACGTTGTACCTTTGCCAGACTGAACCACATTCCTATCGCTAATATGATAAGCATGCTGCCGGCGCTGCTTAAGGCCACGCTATGTGACCAGGTGAACGCTTCTCTGGCAGCCGTCAGCAATGCCTCACTCAGTGACGACGGGAGCGAGTGCGCCAGTTGTACCGCCTCCCCCATTGACGATGTGGCTCGTTCTACTTCCTGCGGATTAAGTCCGGCTGGCGGCAGAATCGATGCAGAAAAGCTACGGCTCAGCAGTAAGCCAAAGATAGCGATCCCAAGTCCTGCCCCCAGTTCATAAGCCATTGTCTCAATGGCGCCAGCGGCCGCGGCTTTTTCCGCCGGCGCTGCTGCCATGATAGCCGCCGTTGAAGCCAGGAGCGCACTGGCGGCGCTGAAACCGAGCAAAGCCATCAAAATCCAGGCTTGTACCTGTTGGCTACTGAAATCCGTCATCGCCAGGCCGTAAAAACTGACGGCGCTCAGTGCCATGCCCGCCGTTGCCACACAACGTAATCCAAGGCGTGAAACCAACATACCGGCAATCGGTCCGCTGAAACCACTTGCCAGCATCACAGGCAGCATGAACAATCCAGCCTGATATGGTGTTAAACCGTGAACAAACTGTAGTTCCTGAGCCATCAGCAACTCAAAACCCACCAGCGTTATCATCGCGGTCATCGCCATCACTACACCGCTCAAGATAATGCGATGCGTGAACAGACGCATATCAATCATCGGGCGGGCTGCCGCAAGCTGGATACGGACAAACTGCCACAACAGTAAAGCGCCGGTTAACAGCGTCAGGGCGATGGCAACGGTCGCCGTATGCCCTTTCAGCGCGGTTTTAGCGCTGTAAACCAACAGCAGAATGGCAACAATCAGCATGATCGCATGACCAAAATTTAACGATTGATCGCGACGTCCGGCCTGGCGTGGCACTAAGCGTGCGGTTAAGGCCATTACCACCAGGACAATTGGCACATTAATTAAGAATACGGACCCCCAGTAGAAGTGCTCCAGCAGCATCCCGCCAACCAGTGGGCCAAACGCCGCACCGCCGGAACCGACCGCCGCCCAGACGCCGAGAGCCATATTTCGATGCCGTTGCTCAGAGAACGTGGCGCGAATACCCGCCAGCGTTGCCGGAACAATCATCGCCGCGCCAATCGCCAATACCGCCCGGGTGGCAATCAGCCAGCTTGCGCTATGAGCAAAAGCGGCCGCCAGCGATGCGAGACCAAATAATCCACCGCCTAACAGCAGCAGACGTTTAAAGCCGATGCGATCCCCCAGCGCACCCATTGGCAATACCATTCCGGCCATTACCAGGGAATAAATATCAATGATCCACAGCAGCTCGTTACCACTGGCACCCAGCGTCATACTCAGCGTGGGCGCGGCAACGTGCAGCACCGTTGCATCAATCGCAACAGGGATGTAGACCAGCACAATAATGACTAACGTTAACCACTGACGAAACATAAAACTCCCTAACGAAACCAAAACTGGACACATGTCCAGCTTTAGCGATCCTACGGAAAATTGAACATATGTCCAACTTTTTGTTAGACTGCGATCTATACGGGTACAGGAGGAATGATGAGCTATCTAAATCGGGATGAACGTCGGGAAGTGATTCTGCAAGCAGCAATGCGTGTCGCACTTGAAGAAGGATTTTCCGCCATGACGGTTCGACGCATTGCTGCAGAAGCTCACGTCGCGACGGGCCAGGTACATCACCATTTCGCCTCTGCCGGCGAACTCAAATCCCAGGCATTTGTGCGCCTTATCCGCACCCTACTTGATGCCGAACTGGTCAGCGAAGACGCCAGTTTCCGTGAGCGACTGCATGCGATGCTAGGCAGTGAAGATGGTGGTCTGGAACCCTATATTAAGCTATGGCGTGAAGCACAGGTTGTTGCGGGTAAAGATCCGGAAATTAAAAGCGCCTACCTGTTGACCATGCGAATGTGGCACGAAGAAACCGCCAACATCATTACACAAGGACAGAAAGCCGGTGAGTTCTCATCCGCGCCTGATGCCGCCGACGTCGCATGGCGCTTAATCGCATTAGTCTGCGGCCTGGATGGTATGTACATATTAGGTATTGAGGAAATGGCCGATCCTGCATTCGATCGTCATCTTGATCGTATGATAACGCAGGAGTTATTTATTTGATGTAATAGATGGATTAACAATACATCTTTTATGTTTACAATTAGTAACACTTAAGCAACGTGTAATTCTCCCATCACGCCGCGTTATTGCGCTTTTTTATCTATTCTTTCAGTCAATATTCCTAAAACTTTTCAATAGTTTCTAAAAAGAAGCCGAGCGGCGCTGCATGCGTTTATTTCTTTTTCATGAACGGCATGTGCATGGAGAATAATATGTCATCATCAAATGAGAAAAATAATCGTTATCTTTTAACTGACTGGAAACCAGAGAACCCCGGCTTTTGGGAAAATAAAGGCAAGTACATTGCGCGCAGAAACCTCTGGATATCAGTAAGTTGTCTGCTGCTTGCGTTCTGCGTCTGGATGTTGTTTAGCGCCGTAGCCGTCAATCTGAATAAAATTGGTTTTAATTTCACCACCGACCAACTGTTTTTATTAACGGCATTGCCATCTCTTTCTGGTGCAATATTACGCGTGCCCTACTCCTTTATGGTACCTATATTTGGTGGTCGTCGCTGGACCATTTTTAGCACGATTATTCTGGTTATTCCCTGCGTCTGGCTCGGATTTGCCGTGCAAAATACCGCTACTCCGTTTGGAGTATTTATAATCATTGCGCTGATGTGTGGTTTTGCTGGCGCTAACTTTGCCTCCAGCATGGGCAATATCAGCTTTTTCTTCCCCAAAGCGAAGCAAGGTAGCGCATTAGGCGTTAACGGTGGTCTCGGCAACCTCGGCGTCAGCGTGATGCAGTTGATCGCGCCACTGGTGATCTTTCTGCCCATATTTACCTTTTTGGGCGTACAGGGCGTACCGCAAGCTGACGGCTCGTTATTGTCGCTGGCCAATGCCGCATGGATATGGGTGCCGTTACTGCTGATAGCCACCGTGGCAGCGGGCATGGGAATGAACGACATTGCCAGCTCGAAGGCCTCAATTGCCTCTCAGTTACCGGTCCTCAAGCGTTTTCATCTGTGGTTATTAAGTCTGCTGTATCTCGCCACCTTCGGTTCATTTATCGGTTTTTCGGCAGGCTTTGCCATGCTGGCGAAAACCCAGTTCCCCGACGTGAATATCCTGCAACTGGCGTTCTTCGGCCCCTTCATCGGCGCGCTTGCACGATCGGCGGGCGGCGTTATCTCTGACAAGTTTGGTGGTGTGCGTGTCACCTTAATTAACTTCATCTTTATGGCACTGTTCAGCGCCCTGCTGTTTCTTACTCTGCCGGGTTCAGGTGAAGGAAACTTTGTCGCCTTCTATCTGGTGTTTATGGGGCTGTTCCTGACCGCGGGGCTGGGAAGCGGGTCGACCTTCCAGATGATTGCGGTGATCTTTCGCAAAATCACAATTTATCGGGTGAAGCTGCATGGTGGTACTGAAGAACAGGCTCAGCGGGAAGCGGTAACCGATACTGCAGCCGCCCTGGGGTTTATCTCCGCCATTGGCGCTGTGGGGGGCTTCTTCATTCCTAAAGCGTTTGGCTCATCGCTGGCATTGACCGGCTCGCCAGTAGGCGCAATGAAAATATTCCTCGTGTTTTACATCGTCTGCGTGCTGGTGACCTGGTTGGTCTATGGCCGTAAATCACAAAAAAAATAACAAAATGGATACCGCAGGATCGGACATTTAGGTTGGCCGGATTAGGCCTGGAGTTCGATTCACCGTCGGCAATATTATCGAAGCAGGAGTTATGTCATGAGTAAACTGTTAGACCGCTTTCGCTACTTTAAACAAAAGGGCGATACGTTTGCCGAGGGGCATGGGCAAGTAATGCACACCAACCGGGACTGGGAAGACAGCTATCGTCAGCGCTGGCAGTTCGACAAAATTGTGCGTTCTACCCACGGCGTTAACTGTACCGGCTCATGCAGCTGGAAGATCTACGTTAAAAACGGGTTGGTGACCTGGGAAACGCAGCAAACCGACTACCCGCGTACCCGTCCTGACCTGCCAAATCATGAGCCCCGTGGCTGCCCACGCGGCGCCAGTTACTCGTGGTATCTCTATAGCGCTAACCGCCTGAAATATCCCCTGGTGCGTAAACGCTTAATCGAATTGTGGCGCGACGCCCTCTCCCGCCAGCCCGATCCGGTGCTGGCCTGGGAATCCATTATGAACGACCCGCAAAAATGCCAGAGCTACAAGCAGGTACGCGGGCGCGGTGGGTTTATCCGTTCGAACTGGAAAGAGCTTAATCAGCTGATTGCTGCCGCCAACGTCTGGACGGTGAAAACCTACGGCCCGGATCGCGTGGTCGGTTTCTCCCCGATCCCGGCGATGTCGATGGTTTCCTATGCCGCCGGCACACGCTATCTCTCGCTAATCGGCGGAACCTGTCTGAGTTTCTATGACTGGTACTGCGACTTACCCCCCGCGTCACCGATGACCTGGGGCGAGCAGACCGACGTTCCTGAGTCCGCCGACTGGTATAACTCCAGCTATATCATCGCCTGGGGCTCTAACGTGCCGCAGACCCGTACCCCGGATGCGCACTTTTTCACAGAAGTACGCTACAAAGGCACCAAGACGATTGCCATTACGCCGGACTACTCGGAAGTCGCCAAACTGTGCGATCAGTGGCTGGCACCCAAACAAGGGACAGACAGCGCGCTGGCAATGGCGATGGGCCACGTCATCCTGAAAGAGTTCCACCTCGACAATCCCAGCGATTATTTCCTCAATTACTGTCGTCGCTATACCGACATGCCGATGCTGGTTTTGCTGGATGCCCGCGAAGATGGCAGCTACGTGCCTGGACGCATGATGCGTGCTTCAGACCTTGTCGATGGCCTGGGTGAAAGCAACAATCCAGAGTGGAAAACGGTAGCCTTTAACAGCGCTGGCGAACTGGTTGTCCCGAACGGATCTATCGGTTTTCGGTGGGGGGAAAAAGGCAAATGGAACCTGGAACCACTGGCGGCTGGCGCTGAAACTGAACTTTCTCTTTCGCTGCTTGGTCAGCATGATGAAGTGACCGGCGTGGCATTCCCCTATTTTGGCGGCAACGAAAACCCACATTTTCGCAGTGTAAAACAAGAACCGGTGCTGATCCGTCAACTGCCGGTAAAACATCTTACCCTCGCTGACGGTAGCCGTTGCCCGGTGGTGAGCGTCTATGATCTGGTGCTGGCGAATTATGGCCTCGATCGTGGTCTGGATGACGTTCATAGCGCGCAAGATTACAGCGAAGTGAAAGCCTACACCCCGGCCTGGGGCGAGCAAATTACGGGGGTGCCACGCCGTCATATCGAACAGATCGCCCGTGAGTTTGCTGATACTGCGCACAAAACGCATGGCCGTTCGATGATCATTCTCGGGGCTGGCGTGAACCACTGGTATCACATGGATATGAACTACCGTGGCATGATTAACATCCTCGTGTTCTGTGGCTGCGTGGGACAAAGCGGCGGCGGCTGGGCGCACTATGTGGGTCAGGAGAAACTGCGTCCGCAAACCGGTTGGTTGCCGCTGGCCTTTGCGCTGGACTGGAACCGACCACCGCGTCAGATGAACAGCACTTCGTTTTTCTATAACCACTCCAGCCAGTGGCGTTATGAAAAACTCACCGCGCAGGAACTCCTCTCTCCGCTGGCCGATGCGTCGAAGTTTAGCGGACATTTGATTGACTTTAACGTACGGGCTGAAAGGATGGGCTGGCTGCCGTCTGCGCCGCAGCTTAACCTCAACCCTTTGACCGTTAAAGCAAAAGCCGAACAAGCAGGGCTATCTCCTGCGCAATACACCGCACAGGCGCTGAAGTCAGGTGATATTCGTTTTGCCTGCGAACAGCCAGATAACGGCAAAAACCATCCGCGGAACCTCTTCGTCTGGCGCTCTAACCTGCTCGGCTCCTCCGGTAAAGGGCATGAATACATGCTCAAATATTTGCTGGGTACCGAAAGCGGGATCCAAGGGGAAGCGCTCGGTTCAAGCGAGGGTATTAAACCTGAAGAGGTTGAATGGCAGTCGGCGGCGATAGAGGGCAAGCTCGATCTGCTGGTCACGCTCGATTTCCGTATGTCCAGTACCTGTTTGTTCTCCGATATCGTTCTGCCAACCGCTACCTGGTATGAAAAAGACGATATGAATACCTCGGATATGCATCCGTTTATTCACCCGTTGTCTGCGGCGGTCGACCCGGCATGGGAATCGAAGAGCGACTGGGAAATTTATAAAGGCATCGCCAAAGTATTTTCTGAGGTTTGCGTCGGACACCTTGGACAAGAAACGGATGTGGTATTGCAACCGCTGCAACACGACTCTCCGGCAGAGCTGGCGCAGCCGTTTGACATTCAGGACTGGCGCAAAGGCGAATGCGATCTCCTCCCGGGCAAAACGGCACCGAATATCGCCGTTGTGGAGCGTGACTACCCCGCCACCTACGAACGCTTTACTTCACTTGGCCCGCTCATGGACAAACTCGGTAACGGCGGGAAAGGCATTGCGTGGAATACCCAGGCGGAAGTCGATTTCCTCGGCAAGCTGAACTACACCAAGCGCGAAGGCCCGGCAAAGGGACGCCCGCTGATTGACACCGCGCTGGATGCCTCTGAGGTGATCCTTGCCCTGGCACCGGAAACAAATGGTCAGGTGGCGGTGAAAGCCTGGGAAGCGCTGGGGGCGATGACCGGACGCGACCATACGCACCTGGCGTTGAACAAAGAAGACGAAAAGATCCGTTTTCGCGATATCCAGGCGCAGCCGCGCAAAATCATCTCCAGCCCCACCTGGTCCGGGTTGGAAAGTGAACATGTTTCCTATAACGCAGGCTATACCAACGTCCACGAGCTGATCCCATGGCGTACTCTGTCCGGTCGCCAGCAGCTGTATCAGGATCACGCGTGGATGCGAGCGTTCGGTGAAAGTCTGGTGGCGTATCGTCCACCTATCGATACCCGCAGCGTCAGTGAAATGCGCGAGGTTCCGCCTAACGGCTTCCCGGAAAAAGCGCTCAACTTCCTGACGCCGCACCAGAAATGGGGGATCCACTCCACCTATAGCGAAAACCTGCTGATGCTGACGCTGTCGCGCGGCGGACCTATTGTCTGGATCAGCGAGACCGATGCCAAAGAGCTGGGCATTGAGGATAACGACTGGATTGAAGCCTTCAACGCCAACGGTGCGCTCACCGCGCGTGCAGTGGTGAGTCAACGCGTGCCACCGGGAATGACCATGATGTATCACGCTCAGGAGCGAATCATGAATATCCCTGGCTCAGAAGTGACCGGGATGCGCGGCGGGATCCATAACTCGGTGACCCGCGTCTGCCCGAAACCCACGCACATGATAGGTGGCTATGCGCAGCTGGCATACAGCTTCAACTATTACGGTACGGTCGGCTCTAACCGCGATGAGTTCATCATGATTAGAAAAATGAAAAATATTAACTGGCTGGATGATGAAGGTCGCGATCAGGTACAGGAGGCGAAAAAATGAAAATACGCTCACAGGTAGGCATGGTTCTTAATCTGGATAAGTGCATCGGCTGCCACACCTGCTCCGTCACCTGTAAAAACGTCTGGACCGGGCGTGAAGGGATGGAATATGCGTGGTTTAACAACGTCGAGACTAAACCGGGGATTGGCTATCCAAAAAACTGGGAAGATCAGGAAGAGTGGCAAGGCGGCTGGGTTCGCGATGTTAACGGCAAAATAAGACCGCGTCTGGGCGGTAAGATGGGCGTCATCACCAAAATTTTCGCCAACCCGGTGATCCCGCAAATCGATGATTACTATGAGCCGTTTACCTACGATTATCAGCATCTGCATAGCGCGCCGGAAAGCAAAAACCAGCCCACTGCGCGTCCACGTTCGTTGATTGACGGCAAACGGATGGACAAGATTATCTGGGGCCCCAACTGGGAAGAACTACTCGGCGGCGAATTCTCAAAACGTGCCCGCGACCGTAACTTCGAGAAGATGCAAAAGGAGATGTACGGCCAGTTCGAAAACACCTTCATGATGTATTTACCGCGCCTGTGCGAGCACTGCCTGAATCCAAGCTGTGTCGCCACCTGCCCAAGCGGTGCTATCTATAAGCGTGAAGAAGACGGCATTGTGCTGATCGACCAGGACAAATGTCGCGGCTGGCGCTTGTGCATCAGCGGCTGTCCGTACAAAAAAATCTACTTTAACTGGAAGAGCGGTAAGTCAGAGAAGTGCATTTTCTGCTACCCACGTATTGAGTCCGGCCAGCCGACGGTATGTTCGGAAACCTGCGTTGGACGTATTCGTTATCTCGGCGTATTGCTGTACGACGCCGACCGCATCGAAGAAGCGGCCAGCACCGAGCATGAGACCGATCTCTATGAGCGTCAGTGCGATGTATTCCTCAATCCGCACGATCCGGCGGTCATTGAAGAGGCGTTAAAACAAGGTATTCCGCACAACGTCATCGAAGCGGCCCAACGTTCGCCAGTCTACAAAATGGCGATGGACTGGAAACTGGCGCTGCCGCTGCACCCGGAATATCGCACCCTGCCGATGGTCTGGTATGTACCGCCATTGTCACCGATTCAGTCGGTCGCCGACGCGGGCGGACTGCCGCACAATGGCAACATTTTGCCGGCGGTTGAGTCGCTGCGAATTCCGGTTCAGTACCTCGCCAACATGCTCAGTGCGGGTGATACCGGTCCGGTGCTGCGCGCGCTGAAACGTATGATGGCCATGCGCCACTATATGCGTGCGCAGACAGTGGAAGGCGTGACGGACACCCGCGCGATTGAGGAAGTGGGTTTGACCGTTGAGCAGGTTGAAGAGATGTATCGCTATCTGGCCATCGCCAACTATGAGGACCGCTTTGTGATCCCGACCAGCCACCGTGAAATGGCGCGCGATGCCTTCCCGGAGAAAAACGGCTGCGGATTTACCTTCGGTGACGGCTGCCATGGCTCAGATACCAAATTCAACCTGTTTAACAGTAGCCGTATCGATGCAATCGACATCACCGAAGTGCGCGATAAAGCGGAGGGTGAATAATGCAAATCCTGAAGGTTATCGGCCTGCTGATGGAATATCCCGACGAGCTGCTGTGGGAGTATAAAGACGACGCGCTGGCGCTTGTGGCCAGCGATGCCCCCATGCTTACCGAATTTAGCCAGGGATTGCTCAATGCGCCACTGCTGGATAAACAAGCGGAATGGTGCGAAATCTTTGACCGGGGCCGGGCCACCTCTCTGCTGCTGTTTGAGCACGTGCACGCCGAGTCCCGTGACCGGGGTCAGGCGATGGTTGATCTGCTGGCGCAGTATGAAAAGGTCGGGCTACAGCTCGACTGCCGCGAACTACCGGATCACCTGCCGTTGTATCTGGAGTATTTGAGCGTGTTGCCGGAGGACCAGGCCAAAGAAGGACTGCAGAACGTTGCACCGATTCTGGCTCTGTTGGGCGGGCGCTTAAAACAGCGCGATACGCCGTGGTATCAACTGTTTGACGCCCTGCTGCTGCTTGCCGGAAGCCCTCTTTCAAGTGACAGTGTCACTAAGCAGGTTGGTGCTGAAACCCGCGATGATACTCGTCAGGCGCTGGATGCGGTGTGGGAAGAGGAACAGGTGAAGTTTATCGAGGATAACGCCACCGCCTGCGACAGTTCACCGTTACAAAACTATCAACGACGCTTTAGCCAGGACGTGGCGCCGCAGTATGTCGACGTCAGCGCGGGAGGCCCGAAATGATACAGTACCTGAACGTCTTTTTTTACGATATCTACCCGTACCTGTGCGGTACGGTGTTTATCCTCGGCAGTTGGCTACGCTATGACTACGGGCAATACACCTGGCGCGCCTCTTCCAGCCAGATGCTGGACAAACGCGGCATGGTGCTGTGGTCAAACCTGTTCCACATCGGCATTCTGGGGATCTTTTTCGGTCATCTGTTCGGCATGCTAACGCCGCACTGGATGTATGCCTGGTTCCTGCCGATTGCGGTGAAACAACAGATGGCGATGATTGCCGGTGGGCTTTGTGGCGTACTGACGCTGGTTGGTGGCGCAGGCTTGCTGGTGCGGCGTCTGACCAACCCGCGCATACGTGCAACGTCTTCCACCGCTGATATTCTGATCCTTTGCGTTCTGCTGATTCAGTGTATCCTCGGTTTAACCACCATCCCGTTCTCCGCACAGCATCCTGACGGCAGTGAAATGCTGAAACTGGTTGGTTGGGCGCAGTCAGTGGTGACCTTCCAGGGCGGCGCATCTGCACATCTGGATGGTGTGGCGTTGATTTTCCGTGTGCACCTGGTTCTGGGGATGACTATCTTCCTGCTATTCCCGTTCACCCGTCTGGTCCACGTATGGAGTGCGCCGTTTGAGTACTTCACTCGCCGCTATCAGATAGTGCGTTCCCGCCGATAATTGAACTCTGATGCCCGGTAGCGCTTGCGCTTACCGGGCCTGCATCGCTATCCCGCTTTTTGTACGTTATGATGCTTCTCCATTTCAGGGAGAACGCTAATGAAACCACAGGTTTACCACGTCGATGCCTTTACCCCGGTCCCTTTTCGCGGCAACTCAGCAGGTGTGGTTTTACATGCTGATGGACTGAGTGACGCGCAGATGCAGCTCATCGCTCGCGAGCTGCGTCATTCAGAAACCGCATTTCTGCTGACCAGTGACGACAGCGATGTTCGCATCCGCTATTTCACCCCGACGGTCGAAGTTCCTATCTGTGGGCATGCTACCGTCGCCGCGCATTATGTGCGGGCCAAGGTGCTGGGTCTGGGCAACTGCACGGTCTGGCAAACCTCGCTGGCCGGACGTCATCGGGTGGATATTGACGCTACCGGGAACGACTATCGCATTAGCCTTGAGCAAGGTGAACCGGGTTTTGAACCTCCGCTGGAGGGCGCTGTTCGTACTGCGATTCTCGATGCGCTGCACCTGAGCGAAGACGATAAGCTGGCAGGCTTACCCATTCAGGTTGCCACGACCGGACATTCGAAAGTGATGATTCCACTGAAACCCGAGGTGGACTTTGACGCCATTTCCCCTGATTTACCGGCTTTGACCGCCATCAGCCAGCAAATTGGCTGTAACGGCTTTTTCCCTTTTCAAATCCGCGAGGGCGAAAACGCCACTGATGGCCGCATGTTTTCACCTGCTATTGGTATTGTGGAAGACCCGGTTACCGGCAATGCCAACGGTCCAATGGGCGCGTGGCTGGTCCACCATGGGCTGATGGCGCATGATGGGAAAACGTTACGTGTTCAGGGGCATCAGGGCCGTGCGCTCGGGCGCGACGGGATTGTTGATGTGACGGTGACTATCCGTGAAAACCAGCCGGAAAAAGTCACCATTACCGGTTCGGCGGTGATCCTGTTTCACGCAGAATGGGCGATAGATTTTTAATTGTTCCCGAAGGCCGGATAAGGCGATGACGCCGTATCCGGCATGACTTCCGATGCCCCTATTTCCCCGCCTCCGGATGCGTATCAAACGCCGCCATGACCGTCGCCAGCTCATCTTCGGTAAACCCATGCTTCACGTCATCCACACCCAGTCCAAATCGTTCTTGCAACAACGCATACAAACTGGCGACATCAGGCAAATTAATCTGCTCTACCGCATGTCCATCCTGATAATGGGTAAAGTGAAAATTGGTTAACGTTAATTTCCCGCCGTCGGGCAGATGACGGCACATCAGCAGATGATGGCGAAAATGTGATTGCGGCCAGTGTGCGGACCAGAAGTTGCCCATCAGATAATCGCTCTGATGCTGCACGACCAGATCGAAACGATACATTGACTGCCAGTGTTCGTGATGACGGAACTGGAGGATCCAATCTTCACCTTCCTGAATCAGCCGATATTCGCCGTGTGGCGTCTTCTGCTCAGTGTTAGCCTGCAGACGAATCGGCGCCGTCAGCGTTTGTCCGCCGAAACCAACGTCGGCGATCCACTGCTCTCCCTGCAATTCAACCAGCAACAGACGATGCGTGCGCGGCGGCAGGCTTGACGGATTTGCCAGTACCACGCGACCGAGAAGGCTACGTACGTTAAAACCGATTTCGCGTAGCGCGCGTTCAAACACGCCATTCTGTTCAAAGCAATAACCGCCACGACGCGCCGTTACCAGCTTCTCTTCCAGCGACAAATCGTCAAGCTGCATCTCTCTTGGCAGTAATACATCCAGGTTTTCAAAGGGAATTGCGCTGTTGTGCAGTAGATGTAGCGCTTGCAAGGTTTCAAGGTTGACGTTGGCCGAACCTGACCAGCCAATACGGGCAAAATAAGCGGTTAAAAAAGGCGTCATACGGAGTTCCTGTTCGATTAATGCAGTACTTATAACGTATTTTTCGTTTTACGCTGTCGATTTTGTGCGTTGTTAATTCCTGTGAGGCGACAAAATCGCTAATACCGTTAATATCTATGTTTATTGTGGTGTGTTATCTCTCAGCCAAGGAGCATCCATGAGCCATTTTCGTCCGATCGAATTAAAACATGCCAGTCGGCTACTCAATCATGGCCCAACGATATTGATAACCAGCCGGGATGAGCATACCGAGCGGCGAAATGTGATGGCTGCGGCATGGTCAATGCCCGTGGAGTTTGAGCCGCCGCGGGTAGCCATTGTTGTTGATAAGACCGCCTGGTCGCGGGATCTCATTGAGCGTAGCGGTAAATTCGGCATCGTTATTCCGGGTATCGCCGCCGTCAACTGGACCTGGGCCGTAGGCAGCGTTTCCGGTCGCGTGGAAGATAAATTCAACTGTTACGGCATTCCCGTGGTGCAAGGACCCGTGCTAGGTTTACCGCTGATAGAAGCGAAATGTCTGGCCTGGATGGAGTGTCGCCTGTTGCCAGCCACGGCGGCACAGGAAAAATATGACACTCTGTTTGGGGAAGTGGTCTCCGCTGCCGCTGATGAGCGAGCCTTCGTGGAAGGACGCTGGCAGTTTGATGATGGCAAGCTCAATACTCTGCATCACCTTGGGGCCGGAACGTTTGTCTCCAGCGGGAAACGCATTATCGCAGGTGAATGATAGTATGCTAACGGATGGCAGTTCTGCTCTGTCATCCGCAACTGTTTTCTTAAAACTTCTGAAAAACCAGTTAGATAAATTACTCTCCCTTCCTTGCCTAATCATTCATGTGAATTATAGTTAATCTTGCACTAACTCAAATACCTAATCAAAACGCTATCCGTCAAAGCAGCATCCCCAACTGTACTTTTGAAGTGTCAGAGAGGTTTTACGATGCAACTTAATAGAATCGCACAAAGTTTTATACTTGCTGGGTTACTCACATCGTTTTCTGTTCCCCTTATGGCCGCTGAAGCCCCCAAAGACGCTACAGCCGCCACGCAACAAGCCAACAACGCGCTTTACAATCAACTGCCCTTCTCCGATAACACCGACTTTACCGACGCCCACAAAGGCTTTATCGCCCCACTCCCGCAGGACGTGATCAAGGGCGAGCAGGGAAATGTTATCTGGAATCCGCAGCAGTACGCGTTCATCAAAGAAGGCGATAAAGCCCCGGATACGGTAAACCCGAGCCTGTGGCGTCAATCTCAGTTGATCAACATCAGCGGGCTGTTTGAAGTAACGGATGGCGTTTACCAGATTCGTAACCTCGATCTGTCAAACATGACCATTATTGAAGGTAAAGAAGGCATCACCGTTGTTGACCCGCTGGTCTCGGCAGAAACGGCCAAAGTCGGGATGGATCTTTACTTTAAAAACCGCGGTCAAAAACCAGTTGTTGCGGTGATTTATACCCACAGCCACGTTGACCATTACGGCGGCGTACGCGGTGTTGTCGATGAAGCCGACGTTAAAGCGGGCAAAGTGAAAGTTTATGCGCCAGCCGGCTTTATGGAAGCCGCGGTCGCTGAGAATATCATGGCCGGTAACGTCATGAGCCGCCGCGCGAGCTACATGTACGGCAACCTGTTAAAACCTGATGCCAAAGGCCAGGTCGGCGCGGGACTGGGAACCACGACCTCCGCGGGAACCGTTACCCTGATTGCGCCAACAAATATCATTGAGAAAGATGGACAAAAAGAGGTCATCGACGGCCTGACCTATGACTTCATGCTGGCTCCGGGTTCCGAAGCACCATCGGAAATGCTGTGGTACATCGAAGAGAAGAAACTGATTGAATCCGCAGAAGATGTTACCCATACCCTGCACAACACCTACTCCCTGCGCGGAGCCAAAATTCGTGAGCCGCTGCCGTGGTCCAAATACATCAACGAAGCGATTGTGCGCTGGGGTGATAAAGCCGAGGTGCTGATGGCGCAGCACCACTGGCCAACCTGGGGTAATGACAAGGTGGTCAGCCTGCTGAAAAGTCAGCGCGATCTGTATCGTTACATCAACGACCAGACGCTACGCATGGCTAACGAAGGTCTGACCCGCGATGAAATCGCTGCCAACTTTAAGCTGCCGGACTCACTGGCACATACCTGGGCTAACCGCAGCTACTATGGCTCAGTGAGCCATGACGTAAAAGCGACCTATGTGCTCTATCTCGGCTGGTTTGACGGCAACCCGGCAACGCTGGATGAGCTGCCGCCGGAAGAGTCTGCGAAGAAATTTGTCGACTACATGGGTGGTGCGGACGCCATTTTGCAGAAAGCAAAAGCAGACTATGACCAGGGCAACTACCGCTGGGTGGCACAGGTGGTAAGCAAAGTCGTGTTTGCCGATCCAAATAACCAGGCCGCACGTAATCTGGAAGCAGATGCGCTTGAGCAACTGGGTTATCAGGCTGAATCCGGCCCGTGGCGTAACTTCTACCTGACCGGCGCGCAAGAGCTGCGTAACGGCGTGGTCAAAGGCCCAACCCCGAATACCGCCAGCCCGGATACCGTTCGTGCTATGACGCCGGAAATGTTCTTCGATTATCTGGCAGTGCATATTAACGGACAAAAAGCGGGTGATGCGAAGTCGGTGTTTAACATCGATCTTGGCAGTGATGGCGGTAAATATAAGCTTGAGCTGGAGAATGGCGTCCTGAACCATACCGCCAATGCCGAAGCGAAAGATGCCGATGCTACGATCACGCTTAATCGCGATACGCTGAACAAAATCATCCTCAAGGAAGTGACGCTGAAACAGGCACAAGACAGCGGTGACGTGAAGATAACCGGTGACGGCGCCAAGCTTGATGCCATGCTCGGCTATATGGATAAGTTCGAATTCTGGTTCAACATCGTTACACCATAAGCACAACGAAAACGGGCGGAAATCCGCCCGTTTTTTCTTACATACTGTAGCCAGGTTTTTTAATTAATCTCGCCATCTGCGGCGCAATTTCCGTATCCCACACGGCCTGCCACGCCTCTGGCTCAATTTCATTGAGCGCCACGCTGACTGAACTGTCTTTGCTTTGCAAATGACGAATAATAACCTCGGTAATATCCGCCGCCAGGGCGGTTTTCTGTTCGTCGGTAAGAGAGCGAGGAAAACATTTAATATCAACGTGCGGCATAGCAGATTCCTTATTGTTTTGGGTTGCAGGTAACTTATGCGGACTCTCGTTCAACCAGATGAAAACCGACATCAATAATATCGTCTTCACGCGGAATTTGTTCGATACGATCGGCAAGCAGTGAGGCAGCACGTTGCCCGATGGCCCGTCTGTCGACGCTGACGGTAGTGATAGCGGGCCGATTGCTGGCAGCAAAATCCAGATCGCCAAAACCGATTACCGCCAACTCTTGCGGCACGCGTATACCGCGACTCTCGGCCTCCATGATCGCCCCCTGAGCTAACGTATCTGAGCTACAGACAATGACATCAAACTTGCGATCCGCCAATAGCTGCGCCAATCCAGTGCGTCCCAATGCCAGAGAGGCCGGAAGTGGGACGTCCACCTGTGCGTCAGCAGCAATACCATGACGACTCAACGCATCGCACAGTCCTTGTTTACGCTGGCCTGCCCGGCGATCGGCAGTCCATAACAACCCCGGACGTCGATAGCCTTTATTCAGCAGATAGTCTGCCACCGCTTGCCCGACCTTTTCATGCGAAAAACCGACCAGCATATCGATGGGTGTTGGGGTTAAATCCCAGATTTCCACGACCGGGATGGCCGCATTAAGAATCACTTTTTTCAGCTCAGCGGTATGATGAATACCGGTGAGTACTACACCATCCGGGCGACGAGAAAGCAGCGTCGCCACCAGCTCCGCCTCTGTTTGCGGCGTATAACCCGACACGCAGAGCAAAATGTGGTATCCGCGTTCTGCCAGTTCATCACTTAATGACTGGATGGTATCGACAAACATATTGTTGTTAATTTGCGGAATAACCACGGCGATAAGCTTGCTGCGACGCGACGCCAGTCCCCCAGCCAGTGCGTTGGGAATATAGCCGGTGGCGCGCACCGCCTGCATCACTTTTTCAACCGTTTTCGGGCGCACCAGCTGCGGGGTATTCAACGCCCTGCTCACCGTCATGGGTGACAATCCCGCGGTACGGGCAACATCTTCCAGCGTGGGAGCGCGCGGTGGTTTGGGATTTTTCACTGTCGATGCCCTTGTCAAAAATCGCTGATTTATGCTGGCATTATTCATCATGATTTTGGCTATTGCCAGCGTTGCTCAGTGATAACGCAGGGAAAACAGCAGCTTAGTTAATTATCGCCACTCACAATGATAGCGCAATCACAATGATTTGTGCATTTCTCCATAAAGTACTGGAATGTGACGTCGTTTATAATTCACCACCCTTCTCTCTCTGAATTTGTGAGCAATTGTTCAAATCGCAGTCAATTCGCTGGCACAGTGATTGCGCTAACATTAAAAATGATAGCGCAATCATTTGTTATCACCAGGAGAGAACAATATGTCTTTAAGTGCCAATTCCGATGCCGTGACCTATGCCAAATCGGCTAACGCTAAAACCGCAGCAGAAACCGGTGACCGTATTGAATGGGTAAAACTGTCTCTGGCTTTCCTTCCTCTGGCAACACCCGTGAGCGATGCCAAAGTGCTCACCGGTCGCCAGAAACCGCTAACTGAAGTCGCCATAATCATCGCCGAGATCCGCAGCCGCGACGGGTTTGAAGGCGTGGGATTTAGTTACTCCAAGCGGGCTGGCGGCCAGGGAATCTATGCGCATGCCAAAGAAATTGCCGATAACCTGTTAGGCGAAGATCCAAACGATATTGACAAGATCTACACCAAGCTGCTGTGGGCTGGCGCTTCCGTGGGGCGCAGCGGCATGGCGGTACAAGCCATCTCCCCTATCGATATCGCATTATGGGATATGAAAGCCAAGCGTGCAGGATTGCCGCTGGCAAAACTGCTTGGCGCGCATCGGGACTCCGTGCAGTGCTACAACACCTCCGGCGGATTCCTGCATACGCCGCTGGATCAGGTGCTAAAAAACGTGGTTATTTCCCGTGAAAACGGCATTGGTGGTATCAAACTCAAGGTTGGTCAGCCAAACTGCGCTGAGGATATTCGCCGCTTGACCGCGGTGCGTGAAGCGCTGGGGGATGACTTCCCGCTAATGGTCGATGCCAATCAGCAGTGGGATCGGGAAACCGCCATCCGTATGGGACGTAAAATGGAGCAGTTCAATCTAATCTGGATTGAAGAGCCGCTGGACGCCTACGATGTTGAAGGCCACGCCCAACTGGCCGCCGCGCTTGATACCCCGATTGCCACCGGTGAAATGCTGACCAGCTTCCGCGAACATGAACAGCTGATCCTCGGCAATGCCAGCGATTATGTGCAGCCCGATGCACCGCGTGTGGGGGGAATTTCACCGTTCCTGAAAATTATGGACCTGGCGGCTAAACATGGTCGCAAACTGGCTCCGCACTTCGCTATGGAAGTTCACCTGCATCTGTCCGCTGCTTATCCGCTTGAGCCATGGCTGGAGCATTTCGAATGGCTGAACCCGTTATTTAACGAACAACTTGAGCTGCGCGATGGCCGGATGTGGGTTTCCGATCGTCACGGTCTGGGCTTCAGCATCAGCGAGCAGGCGCGCCGCTGGACGCAATTAACCTGCGAGTTTGGCAAACGTCCTTAATTAATTTGGCGGGTAAGCAATACCCGCCCTCCTCCCCTACAAAAACGCTCTCAAGCTTATGAAAGGAGTGGGTGATGAACACAATAATAAAGCGTACAAAAGTGCGTTACGGCATTCTGATATTTCTGTTTCTTGCGACCGTATTTAATTACGCTGATCGCGCGACGTTATCCGTCGTGGCGCCGATTATGAGCAAAGAATTAGGTTTTGATCCTGAAGCAATGGGGCTGGCCTTTTCTGCCTTCGGTATTTCTTATGTCATTATGCAACTCCCCGGCGGCTGGCTGCTGGATCGCTATGGCTCGCGTCTGGTATACGGCTGCGCACTGATTGGCTGGTCGCTGGTCACTATGTTTCAGGGCACCATTTATCTGTACGCCAGCCCGCTTGTCGTATTGATTATCTTACGATTACTGATGGGTGCGATTGAAGCTCCGGCCTTTCCGGCCAACAGCCGATTAAGCGTGCAGTGGTTTCCTAATAACGAACGGGGCTTTGTTACCTCTGTCTATCAGGCCGCGCAATATATCTCGTTAGGGATTATTACGCCGCTAATGACGATTATTTTGCATAATCTCAGTTGGCACTTTGTGTTTTATTACATTGGGGCAATAGGCGTTATTCTTGGCATCTTCTGGTTGGTCAAAGTAAGAGACCCTATGCATCATCCAAAGGTGAACCAGCAGGAAATTGACTATATTCGGGAAGGCGGTGGTGAACCGTCGCTGGGTAATAAAAAAGAACCACAGAAGATTACCTTTGCGCAAATTAAAAGCGTCTGCGTCAACCGCATGATGATTGGCGTATATATCGGACAGTTCTGCGTGACATCCATTACCTGGTTCTTCCTGACCTGGTTCCCTACTTATCTGTATCAGGCGAAAGGCATGTCGATCCTCAAAGTGGGGTTTGTCGCCAGTATCCCTGCCATTGCCGGTTTTATCGGTGGATTATTAGGCGGTGTTTTCTCCGACTGGCTTTTAAAGCACGGCTACAGCCTGACGATTGCCCGTAAGCTGCCGGTTATCTGCGGAATGCTGCTTTCCTGCGTCATCGTTATCGCCAACTACACCTCGTCAGAATTTGTGGTGATCACGGCGATGAGTCTGGCGTTTTTCGCCAAAGGTTTTGGCAATCTGGGATGGTGCGTACTTAGCGATACCTCGCCAAAAGAAGTGCTCGGTATTGCAGGTGGCGTTTTCAATATGTGCGGCAATATGGCCAGTATCATCACGCCACTGGTGATCGGCATCATTCTGGCGAATACCCAGTCTTTTGATTACGCCATTCTGTACGTCGGTTCGATGGGGCTGATTGGTCTGATTTCTTATCTGTTTATCGTGGGTCCATTGGATCGTATTACGCTGACCCCTTCTGTCGCGTAATTTAAAACTTATGGCGATAGTTCGCCCGCTGTTCCGGGATTTGCACTCCTGCGGAACAGCGTTTTTTACTCAAATAATCTTATTGCTTTTCAGTACGGTACGCAGCCTCGGATGCTGACAAACCGCATCGGCGATGGCGCTAATATTCGGCGTGTTGTCCTGAAACCAGTCATGCCCTGGTCCCCAGGTGCGCATAACGGCAATGTAAATGTCCAGCAGTGTTAGCTGATCCCCAAATGCGTACGGCTCGGCGCTTAGCTGGTTGTTCAGCCACATATAGAGGGATTTACGGTACTCAATGCAGTTCTTTTTCAACTGCGCCGGGGCGTCCGGTACCCATCGGTCAGGATAATCGGCATAGGTAAATGTGGGATAGACATTTGCCACCAACCATATCAGCAGACGCTGAAACTGCTGGCGTTCGGCGTGTCCAACGGGTGGTGAAAGTTCGGGGCGACGATCGAGGATCATCAGCGCGATCGCCGCCGTTTCCGTCAACACGCTGCCATTTTCCAGTACCAGCGTGGGCACCTGGCATAGTGGATTCATTGTTTTAAGCAACTCCCGCGAAGGACCATCGCTGTCAAAACCGTCCACATCAATAAAGCTGTAAGGGATCTCCGCCAGTGTGAGCATCACTTCACTGATGGCCGATCCCCAGCCCGGTACCCCATAGACCTTAATCATGCTGCAACCCCCAACGTTAAAACCCTAAGTGTAGAGCAGCATTCGGCAACCTATGCAGACATGATTATTATTTTCATAATAACAATGGTCGAATACCGGGGGAGAATAAGCAATGCGTTCCAGTATGTTTGAATACATGAACATTTTTGTACAGGTTGTTGAGCAAGGTGGATTTGCCAGAGCCGCAGATGTGTTACACCTGCACCGCCCTGCGGTGACCAAAGCTATCCAACATCTTGAAGACGATCTGGGGGCAAAGTTGCTTAACCGCACGACTCGTAAAGTGAGTCTGACAGAAGAAGGTGATGCTTTTTACCAACGCACAAAAATACTGCTCAGTGACGTTGATGACATCATGGCTTCTTTCTCGCCAACTCGCCCGCCACGCGGAAAACTCAGGGTTAATGCACCTCTGTCGCTGGCGCACTCCGTGTTAGTTCCTGCGCTGAAAGATTTCCAGTCGCGATATCCTGACATCGAGATGATACTCACCTCCACCGACCGTAGAATCGATATGCTTGCCGAAGGCATCGACTGCATGATCCGTATTGGCGAGCTACAAGATTCGACCTTGATCTCCAGGCGGCTTGGTGAGGTCAAAATGGTGACCTGTGCTTCACCGGATTATCTGCAAAAACAGGGGGTGCCGCAGGTACCAGAGGATTTATCCCGACACCAGGCGCTTAACTTTTTTAGCGAGCGTCATCGCGAAGCGCTGGAATGGACCTTCGTCAACAGAGGTAAAACCGAATCGTTCCCCCCCGCAGGGCGGATAAGCGTTGATAACTCCGATATTCTGTTGACCGGCTGCTTATCTGGACTCGGCATTATACGTGGCGTTCATGCTGTCCTTGCGCCCTATCTTCAGTCAGGCCAGCTTGTTGAGGTGCTGGCCGATTATACCGGAGAATCAAAACCAGTTTCGGTGCTTTACCCGGACAGACGTCATCTCGCCCCTCGGGTTCGGGTATTCATTGACTGGTTATGCGAACTTTTTAGCCAACAAAAACCGCGACTTCAGGGATTATTACAAAATAAGTAATAGTGAAGTTCCGCAACAACGGTTTTTCACTCTCATCTGAGTCGTTAAATTGTGCAGACCCAATACAGAACAATTTACTGAGGTCTGCTATGTCTAAGGTCGTAGTTTTTAATCAAATTGGTGGCGCTGAAGTCCTGAAGATTCAGGAGATGCAGGTTCCCGCGCCTGATGCAAATGAGGTTCAGATCCGCGTGCGGGCTATTGGTATCAACCGTGCGGAAGTTATGTACCGCACCGGACAGTATATTTACCAACCTAATTTCCCGGCGCGACTGGGTTATGAAGCTTCCGGAGTCATTGAATCAGTGGGAGACAACGTACGTGAGTTTGCACCTGGCGATTACGTTAGCGTCATCCCGGCATTCAGCTTTCATCAATATGGAATGTATGGTGAAGTCGTTAATGCCCCCGCTCACGCGGTCGTAAAGCATCCACAAAACCTGAGCTTTACCGAGGCTGCTGCCAGCTGGATGATGTATGTGACCGCTTTCGGTGCGCTGGTTGAATATGCGGATATTAAGCCCGGTGATAACGTGCTGATCAATGCTGCTTCCAGCAGCGTCGGACTGGCGGCAATTCAGATTGCTAACATGCGGGGAGCAAAACCGATTGCGATGACACGGACCAGTGAGAAACGTGATCAGTTGCTGCAACGGGGCGCGGCAGAGGTTATTGCAAGCCAGGAGCAGGATCTGGTGACCGAGATTCAGCGGATTACTGAGGGCAAAGGAACCCGCGTGGTGTTCGATCCGGTCGGTGGCCCAGCGGTGGCAAAAATTGCCCAAGTGATGCCAGCCGGTGGGATCTTTTTCCAGTATGGTTCGCTTGATTCACGTGACCTTTCTATCCCGGTCATTGAGATACTTGGTCGCCATCTGACCTTCCGCGGCTATGAGATTTTCGAAATCACCACGGACGCAGAAAAACTTGCGCGGGCGAAACGGTTTATCTTTGAAGGATTGCAGTCTGGCCAGCTCAAGCCGCTGATTGATAAAACCTTTGCCTTTGATGATATCGTCGAAGCACATCAATACATGGAAGCCAACGGCCAGGTAGGCAAAATCGTCGTCACTCTGTAACCTCTGTGCGGCACAGCCTTGTGCCGCATTGTGTCTCAAAGCACTTTCGACAAAAACTGCTGAGTGCGCGTGTGGCTTGGATGATTCAGCACTTGCTCGCTGCTGCCCTGCTCGATGATTTTGCCATCGACCATAAACACCACCTGATCCGCCACTTCCCGGGCGAAGCCAATCTCATGCGTTACCACAACCAGCGTGGTTCCCGACTTCGCCAGCGCTTTAATGACATCCAGTACTTCACCGACCAGTTCAGGATCCAGTGCAGATGTAGGCTCATCAAACAGCATGACGCGCGGATTTAACGCCAGCGCACGGGCAATAGCGATACGCTGCTGCTGACCTCCGGATAAGTGACGCGACCAGGCATCGGCTTTATTCCGTAACCCTACTGCATCAAGCAGAGTTAATGCCCGCTCGGTGGCGGTTTTACGCGTTGCCAGTCCGTGCGCAATGGGCGCTTCAATCAGATTCTCCAGAACCGTTAAGTGCGGGAACAGATTAAAGTTCTGGAACACATAGCCGACGTTAACGCGCTGGCGCAAAATTTCCGCCTCTTTCAGCTCATACAGCTTGTCTCCCTGCCGACGATAGCCAATGTAATCGCCATCGATTTGAATAAACCCCTCATCGACGCGTTCCAGATGGTTGATGGCCCGCAGGAGTGTGGATTTCCCTGAACCGGACGGGCCAAGAATAACCGTTACCGTACCGGGAGGGATCTCCAGCGACACATTATCCAGCGCTTTGTGGCGACCAAAGTATTTGCTAACGCCGGTAATAGAAATATGGCCTTCAGGCGAGCGGGACATGGACGGCCTCCTGCTGTGGACGTTGACGACTGCGTTTTTCTGCACGCCTCACCCGGGTTGTGTTGATCGCTGAACGTCGTTCGCTGCGTGCCAACGCACGTTCAACCAGGTGCTGAATTAACGACAGGACGCTGGTGATCACCAGATACCATACCGCACCCACCATCAGCAGCGGGATCACTTCCTGCGTGCGGTTATATATCATCTGGATGGTGTAGAACAGCTCCGGCATTGCCAGCACATATACCATCGCCGTCCCTTTCGCCAGGCTGATGATTTCATTGAATCCAGCAGGCAAAATGGTGCGCAGCGCCTGCGGCAGAATAATCCGCAGCGTACGTCGCCCTGCTGGTAAGCCCAGTGCTGCCGCTGCCTCGTACTGACCGTGATCGACCCCTAAAAATCCACCCCGAATAATTTCAGCGGTATAGGCGCTTTGCACCAGCGTCAGGCCAACCACCGCAGTGGAAAACTGACCGAGTACATTGATGGTCTCAAAACTTCCCCACTGAATGGGAGTGAACGGAATACCAATCGTCAACGTGTCGTACAGATAGGAGAAGTTGTACAAAACGATCAGCACCACAATCAGCGGTAACGAACGAAACAGCCAGATGTATCCCCATGCCAGACCGTTCAACAGCCAGGAAGATGAAAGCCGCGCCAACGCCAGCAGACCGCCGATGACAATACTCAACAGCGTCCCGATCAGCGTCAGTAACAGCGTTTGCCCGAGGCCGGACAAGATAACCGGATCAAAGAACCAGCGGGCAAACACGCTCCATTCCCAGCGCGGATTAAACGCCACGGACTGGAGAATTACCGCAAGGGCAAATAAGGCAATGACCGCGCCTACGGTACGCATGGGATAACGTGCCGGTACGACTCTAATGCTATCTGTCGTTTTCATTTTCTCTCCTCAGGCGATTCTGGCCTGACCGGCAATAGTCAGCAGTTTGGTAAAGCGCAGCCGTCCATCAAACGGCGGCAGGCTGTACTCTTCGGGATCGCGCGTCGTATCAAATTGCGGATCGTAGCCCTGGCTTAAATAAAGTCTGACGGCCTCCGGCTGGCGAAATCCCGTGGTCAGATAAATCCGGCTGTAGCCTGCGAGCAGCGCTCTACGTTCCAGTTCCTGCACCACGCGCGCCGCCAGCCCCTGCTGACGCAGGCTGCTTTTTGTCCAGATGCGCTTAATCT
Source organism: Citrobacter sp. Cpo061 (assembly GCF_030332845.1). NCBI lineage: Bacteria > Pseudomonadati > Pseudomonadota > Gammaproteobacteria > Enterobacterales > Enterobacteriaceae > Citrobacter > Citrobacter sp. Cpo061. Next base: position 177,287 of record NZ_JAOWHB010000036.1, on the reverse strand, counting down.
CGGCGGTATCTTTATCGTAAGGTTTGTAAGCCCCGGTGGCGATAATTTCGCCGCGGCGCTCCAGTACCACAAAAAGTCCCTGCGGCGCCAGATACCATTCGGTCAGTTCCACTTCAGCGTCGCGAGAAAAGTAATCGCCATAGCGGGCGGCATATTCACCGAACAGACCGTTCAAAATGGGCTGCAGCTCGCTGGCTTCCGGTGAGAGCACGCGAAATTGATCGCTCACGATGACCTCCTTAGTCGCCTAAACCGGCCGGGTTGATTTCAGATTGTGGAATTCGTTCCCCCCCTTCTCCCCAGCGATTCAGCACCTTGTCATAGTCGCCGTTGCCTATCACGCCGTTGAGGGCGGTTTGTACCGGCAGAACCAGACCGCTGTCTTTTTTCAGCGTCACAGCGATATGTGCCGCTTTTGGCCAACCGCCATCAACGCTACCCACTAATTGCGTTTTACCGTTGAGTGCAGCTTTCCACGCGCCGATTACATTAGGACCGAAGTAGGCATCGGCGCGGCCCGACTGTAGGGCCAGGGTTTGCGCGGCATCATCTTTGGTATACACCGGCGTAAACGGCTGTAACCCTTTCTTCACGTTCTCATCGTTCCAGGCCAACAGAATGGCTTCCTGGTTAGTCCCCGAACCGACAATAATGCGTAGTCCTGCGATATCTTCCGCCTGCTCGATTTTCTTCAGCTTGCTACCGGTTTTGACATAAAAGCCAAGAGAGTCCTTCCGATACGTCGCGAAATCGAATTTTTCTTTGCGTGCTTTGGTGACGGTAATATTGCTGATCGCGGCATCGTATTTGCCGGAAGTGACGCCCAGCGGCCAGTCTTCCCATGACGTAGGTACAACGTTGAGTTCCAGTCCCAGACTGTCAGCCACCAGACGCGCGATGTCCGCCTCGCTGCCGATCAACGTCTTATTGTCATCGGCAAAAACGGTCAGCGGTGGCTGGCTGAGCCCGGCGATCGCCACGGTGAATTTGCCCGGTACGGCCAGGTGCAGGTTTGCGGGCAACTGCGCGATCGCCTGCGGGTTTTTTGCTGTATTGATTGGCGCTTTATTGGCTTCCAGGCTTACGCCGGTGCCGTTAATCGTCACCTCATTTGCCCAAACGGTCGCGCTGAAAGCCAGTGACAGCGCGAGAAATACTGATTTTTTCTGCATAGCGTTTTTCTCTTATTGTGTGAATTGATTTGCAGGTGTCGCTAATCCCAGGCTTGCGCGCAGGGTCGTACCGGGATATTCATGGCGGAACAGGCCGCGCGCCTGAAGCACGGGGACAACCTGTTCGACAAAACGCGGGAAGGTATCCGGCGTTCCGCCCTGGATGATAAAACCGTCTGCGGCTTTTTCGTCGAACCACTGCTGCAAGCCGTCGGCAACCTGTTGTGGCGTGCCGCTGAAACGCGGACGTGGACTGGCCGCTTCCAGAGCAACCTGACGAAGTGTTAAACCTCGCTCGCGTGCGTTGCGTTTGATCTCATCAGTCGTACTGCGAAAGCTGTTTTGTCCGAGAGAGCCCAGATCCGGGAATGGTGCGTCCAGCGGATATTGGGCAAAATCATGATGTTCAAAGTAGCGGCCAAGATAGTTCAGCGCGTCAGTAACGGAGACCAGCGCAGCGGTAGTCTGATACTGCTGCTCAACGTCCTCTGCGCTGTCGCCAACAATAACGCTGACGCCCTGGAATATATGCAGTTGATCGGGATGTCGTCCGGCGACTTCCAGCTGGCTTTTTACATCCTGATAGAACGCTTTAGCCTCTGCCAGCGACTCCTGATGGGTAAAAATGGCATCAGCGTGCTGCGCCGCTAATTTCTTGCCATCTGCTGAAGCTCCCGCCTGAAATATAATCGGACGGCCTTGTGGTGTACGCCCAATATTTAAGGGACCGGCGACCTGGAAATAATCTCCATGATGATTAAGCGTATGCAGTTTTTGCGGATTAAAAAATTCCCCACTTGTTTTATTACGGGTAAAAGCATCATCTTCCCAGGAATCCCACAGCCCTTTCACTACCTGTAAATATTCATCGGCAATACGATAACGCTGGGCATGCTCTGGATGCTGAGCGCGAGAATAGTTTTTTGCCGATCCTTCCAGAGGCGACGTCACCACGTTCCAACCCGCGCGCCCCTTGCTGAGATGGTCCAGGCTAGCGAACTGCCGTGCGGTCGTAAACGGCTCGCTGTATGATGTGGACACCGTGCCAACCAGCCCCAGATTCGTGGTGATACTGGCCAAAGCGGATAATACTGTCAGCGGCTCAAAACGATTTAAAAAGTGTGGGATTGATTTTTCATTAATATACAGACCATCGGCGAAAAAAATAAAATCCAGCTTCCCTTTTTCCGCAATAAGCGCCGTCTCTTTGACAAAATCAAAATTAATACTGGCATCAGCCTGAGCCGCCGGATGGCGCCATGCGGACATATTTCCCGATGCGCCATGTAGAATAGTGCCGAGCCGTAGTTGCCGATTTTCAGCCATAATAACCCCTACCCAACAGGTAAACTTAAAGGTGTGCGAATGCCGTTTTTGCTAACTGCGCAAAGTAGTGCGCGGCAGGTTCAATTAAACGCTCGTCCGGATTAAATCCCGGGTGATGTAATCCGTATTCACTGGCGCTGCCAATACTGACAAATGCGCCAGGTGTATTTTGCAGGTAGACGGCAAAATCCTCCCCGCCCATATGCAGGTCGGCATGGTGGGTGGTATAGCCTGACTGTTTCGCCACCGCGGTGGCAATATCGGCCCAACGATCATCATTTACCAACGCGGTTGGTCCCGCATGCCAGATTACGTCGATTTGTGCGCCAAAGGCGTGGGCAAATCCGGCGGCAATGTCATTAACCCGAGCCTTAACCTGCTGCTGTACCTGGGTTCGGTGCGTTCTGAGTGTCCCTTCCAGCTCAACGGACTCCGGCAGTACGTTCCATGTGTTTCCCCCCTGAATACGGGTCACGCTGAGCACCACCGAATCCAGCGTGTTAACGTCGCGGCTGGCAACGCTTTGCAGCACCGTTACCAACTGGCTGGCGAGCAGGATGGCATCCTTACCTTCATGCGGACGCGCCGCATGTGCGCCCTTGCCATTAATGCGCAGCACGAAGCGATCGACATTGGCATAAAATGCGCCGCCGCGTGTGGCAAATTCGCCCACTGGCAAACCGGGCTCATTGTGCATACCGAAAATAGCCGCTACGTTTTGCAGCGCACCGGCGCGGATCAACGTTTTTGCGCCGCCGAAACTCTCTTCAGCTGGCTGAAACAAAATACGTACTCGCCCCGGTAAGGTTGTTTCCTGTTGTTTTAGCAGCAGTGCTGCACCAAGCATAACGCTGGTATGGACGTCATGCCCGCAGGCATGCATCACGCCCGGCGTGAGGGAGCGAAACGGAACGTCGGCGCTTTCTTCTATCGGTAGCGCGTCGATATCCGCCCGCAGCGCGATGACATCTTCTCCCTGACCAATTTCCACGACCAGACCGGTTTTCAGCTCGAACGGCAGAATGTCGACGTCCGCAGCGTGCAACCAGGCGTGAATGCGCGCCGTGGTTGCTTCCTCCTGCAGGGAAAGCTCAGGATGCTGATGTAGTTCACGACGCCAGTCGATAAGCGTTGAGCCGAGAGTCATCAGAGCACCTCCACGGCGTTATGGGCTTGCGCTAACAAACGCAGCGATGTCAGACGCGCATGCCCTTGCGCCACTGGCGTGTCGATAATGAACTCGTCAATGCCAAATTGCGTATGCAGAGCATTCAGCTTTGCCATCACCTCCTGAGCGGTGCCGTGTAGCAACGCCTGCTCACGACGCGCGATTTTGCGTGGTGGGCTGCCAGACTGAGCGGCAAACGCCAGCGCCTGTTCTTCGCTGGCTACCGTGACACGTTGACCATCTTCCAGCTCCACGCCCCAGATTTGTACGTTTTCCGCCAGTTGCGCAGCGGTGTCGTAACTGTCAGCCACAATTACCTGCACGGCGACTATCGTCGGGCGTGCACTGTGGGTCTGCCAGAAGGACAAAACGTCATGCAATAACGCTTTGTCACCATTGAGGTGCGCTGCGAAGATGAAATCCCAGTCGGATTGCGCTGCTAACTGCGCGCTTTGCACACTAGCTCCCAGTACAAACTTTTCCGGTGAAATCGGTGGAATTGGCGTCGGGAATACCGTTTCCCCGCTTTCCGTTCCGCTCAGCGCCAGCCAATCGTTAAGCAAAGAAAGCTGGTCGGCAAAACTGCCTTTTTCTTCCTGATGCAGCCCATGCTGTAACGCCTGGGTCGACAGCGGTAAGCCGCCAGGGGCTTTCCCTACGCCGAGATCAACACGTCCAGGAGCCAGCGATGCCAGAAGATTGAAGTTTTCCGCCACTTTGTACGGGCTGTAATGTTGCAGCATTACGCCGCCGGAACCTACGCGGATATGCTGGGTTTGCCCGAGGATCCAGGCGATCACCAGCTCCGGCGATGGGCTGGCCAGCTGTGCCGTATTATGGTGTTCCGCGATCCAGAAACGATGGTACCCCCACTCTTCTGCCAGTTGCGCCAGGCGCAACGTCCGGGAAAGCGCGGTTGCGGCAGTTTCACCTTCCCCGATGGGGCTTTTATCCAGAATACTCAGGCGATATGACATGTTACGAGCCTATGTTTGTTAACATGTCTTTATTATTAATTTATCAAATAGCCATACTGAAACATTTAATTCACATTTGCTCAGCTAAAAAGTAGATAACAACCCCTGTCGCTGCCAGGGTTAAAATTTGGATCGCCCAGTACTGGTTGTAACGCTAAACAGAAAAACACCCGCAATTAATAGCCTACAAAATATAATAGGGTCGTTGGCATCACGGTAATAACATCAAAATCATTTCATGCCAGTTTTCTTTTTACGAAAAGGTTTTTTAACGCGATTTACGTTAAGTCAGTTTAAACGACTTGTCACGTTATGCGCTTGTATTAATTGTTTCACTTTTATGACGCAGGATGAATGATTTACATAGAAATTTTTATTTTAACTACTTCCACAGAATTGATGATTAGTAGAGAATGCAACGTTCTTATTAAAACGGTTTAAAACAGATTTTAATATCCCCCGATTTTATTGCGGGGATTTTTGTATGGATTATACATAGCACCATGGGACCTCTATGAAAAGTAACATGCCCGTTACACAAATTGAGCACGCACTTAACGATAAAGCGACGCTGCTTTCTACGACGGATAAAGAAAGTCATATTACCTACGCCAACTCCGCGTTTATTGATGCCAGCGGATTTAACGAAGACCAGTTAATGGGCGAACCACATAATATTATTCGCCATCCCGATATGCCTCCCGCGGCGTTCGCCGATATGTGGTACACGCTACAGCAGGGAGACAGCTGGACGGGGATGGTGAAAAACCGTCGACAGAATGGCGACCATTACTGGGTTCGCGCCAACGTTACGCCAGTCTGGCACAATGAAAAACTCACCGGCTACATCTCGGTGCGTACCGTTCCTTCGCGCGATGAAATAACTCAAAGCGAAAGCTTATATCAAAAAATTAATAATCAGCAGCTTAAAGGGTTTCGTCTTTTTAAAGGCATTATCATTCGTCGCGGAATATTGTCATGGGCATCAATGTTTAAATGGCTGAGTATTAGCCAGCGCGTCAATTATTCTTTAGGGGTAATCGCCCTGCTCGCTGTACTATTTCTCTTCGCTCCTGTTAATCCATTTATTCAGGCGGGAGGGTTATTGTTCTTATTTCTGATGCTTGCTATTTACCTTAAGTATCAAATTTGTCAGCCAGTTAATACGCTACTGACGCAAATGAAGAAAGTGGTATCCGGGAGAAAACCTGATAACTGTCATTTAAATCGGGTGGATGAGATCGGAATGCTGATGCGTCTGGTTAATCAGTCCGGGCTTAATCTGAATTCCCTGGTCGATGATGTCAGTACGCAAATATCCGGTATTCGCGCCATCAGTCAGCGGGTATCAAAAGAAGGTACGGCGCTGCACAAGCGTTCAGAAGAAACCTCCGCCGACCTGCAACAAACCGCTGCCGCCATTGAAGAAATTGGTAGCGCGGTACAGCAAACTGCTGAGACTGCGGCTCATACTATGACCATGGCCGATAAAACCAGCGCCAATGCGACAGAAGGCGGCGATATTATGAAACAAACTATCGCCATGATGCAGGCGATATCGCGTGACAACGGGCAGATAGTCGACATCATCGGCGTTATCGACAGTATTGCTTTCCAGACTAATATTCTGGCGCTCAATGCCGCGGTTGAAGCCGCGCGGGCCGGGGAGTCCGGGCGTGGTTTTGCCGTTGTGGCGGCAGAGGTCCGTAATCTGGCGCAGCATTCGGCGTCTGCAGCAAAAGAGATTAAACAGCTGATTGAGAAGAATGTCGCTAACGTTAACAGCGGTGTCAAAATGGTGGAGCAAACGGAAACGCATCTCACTGGGATGATTGGCGATGTCCTGCAGATGTCGATGATGATCAAAGATATTAGTCTGGCGTCGCGTGAGCAAACCCAGGCGCTGGATCTGATTAACGATTCGATTTCACGCGTTGGCACCATGACACACAATAACGCCGAGATGGTGGAGCGTGTCACCGATGCTACCGCCGATCTGACTCAACGTTCATCGCGCTTACAGCAGGCCGTTCAGGTCTTTGGCGTATCAGCATAACCTTACGGCGCTTATCGGGTGAATGTCTCGATAAGCGCACACCTCTCCACGTATTTACGCCCTTCTCTTTTATTGGCTGAATCGAGGCCACACCGCGCCAGTGCTGGCTGTACAAAAATGCTGAATTCTTGTTATCGGGGCTTTGCGGAACCGAACAATTGAATGTAGGATGCTCGGCCGGCAGTTTTCCCCCATAACACAATGAAGGTTAAGGCTGTTTTTCGCCGCAGCAGGTGCGGCAAAAAGGATTTTGTATTTTTGTCAGGTCAACAGGAAAAGTAATGAACACAAACAACACGCAAGCCGCGGAACAACATGCGGCGAAACGACGCTGGTTGAATGCCCACGAAGAGGGGTATCACAAAGCGATGGGTAATCGACAGGTACAAATGATCGCCATTGGCGGCGCAATTGGTACCGGGTTGTTTTTAGGGGCTGGCGCACGCTTGCAAATGGCGGGTCCTGCTTTGGCGCTGGTTTATCTGGTGTGCGGTATTTTTTCGTTCTTTATACTGCGTGCGCTTGGTGAACTGGTTTTACATCGCCCTTCCAGCGGCAGCTTTGTCTCCTATGCTCGCGAATTTTTAGGTGAGAAAGCCGCCTATGTGGCTGGCTGGATGTACTTCATCAACTGGGCGATGACCGGCATTGTCGATATCACCGCGGTGGCGTTGTATATGCATTACTGGGGCGCATTTGGTGATGTACCGCAGTGGGTGTTCGCCCTCGGCGCGCTGGCCATTGTCGGCACCATGAACATGATCGGCGTGAAGTGGTTCGCGGAGATGGAGTTTTGGTTTGCGCTGGTCAAAGTGCTGGCGATTGTGATTTTCCTGGTGGTGGGTACCGTCTTTTTAGGCACTGGAAAGCCGCTGGATGGTAACGCCACCGGTTTTCACCTAATCACCGACAACGGTGGATTCTTCCCACATGGTCTGCTTCCAGCGCTGGTACTGGTTCAGGGGGTAGTTTTTGCGTTTGCCTCCATTGAACTGGTGGGCACCGCTGCTGGAGAATGCAAAGATCCGCAAACCATGGTGCCAAAAGCGATCAATAGCGTTATCTGGCGTATTGGTCTGTTCTATGTGGGTTCTGTCGTTCTGCTGGTTCTGTTACTGCCGTGGAATGCCTATCAGGCGGGGCAAAGCCCGTTTGTTACCTTCTTCTCCAAACTGGGCGTGCCGTATATCGGCAGTATCATGAATATTGTGGTGCTCACCGCGGCGCTTTCCAGCCTTAACTCTGGGCTGTATTGCACCGGGCGTATTTTACGTTCCATGTCGATGGGCGGATCGGCTCCTAAATTCATGGCTAAAATGAGCCGTCAACAAGTACCCTGGGCTGGGATCCTCGCCACGTTGGTCGTCTATGTCGTCGGGGTATTTCTGAACTATCTGGTACCGTCGCAGGTGTTTGAGATCGTGTTGAACTTCGCGTCGTTGGGCATTATTGCGTCGTGGGGCTTTATCATGGTCTGTCAGATGCGTCTGCGCCGGGCCATAAAAGAAGGTAAAACGGCAGACGTCAGCTTTAAACTGCCGGGCGCTCCGTTTACCTCGTGGCTAACCCTACTGTTCCTGCTGAGCGTGCTAGTGCTGATGGCGTTTGACTATCCAAACGGCACCTACACCATCGCGTCATTACCGTTGATTGCCATCCTGCTGGTTGCAGGGTGGTTCGGCGTGCGTAAACGCGTCGCGGAAATCCACCGCACCGCGCCGTAATGGCTGAAGGCCTGACTGGTTAACCCTTCAGGCCTTCATTTTTAGTTCGCTTCAATCAACTGCGCTACATCGTTGCTGTTAATTTCCCGCGCATTTCCATCCTGATCGGTATAGCTGGTCATTCCCGTATCTTTATCCAGTTTTGGCTTACCCTGGGTGGTGATGGTTTGTCCGCTTTTGGTCGTCATGACGTAATCGGTGGTACATCCTGCAAGGGTAAACAGCATTACGCCTGCACAAAGACAGATAAATGGCTTTTTCATGGTATTCCCGTGTTATTCAGTTAGCCGTTGAGGGCGTAGTGTAAGTCCCTGAAGTGGCTCGGGCTACCGCCGGGGTGTAACGAGGCGTATCGTGGGGTTTAGAGAAATGACAGGAGGGGTTTCCCCCTCCGGATGTTTTATAGCGCAATACGAATAACATCGTCCGGCTGGGTGGCTTCCTGCTCGCGGGTAGATTTCTGTTTCACGCTGACATACAGGGTTTTACCATCGGCGGAGAGCGCCAGGCTATTCGGGAACGTTGGGGTCTCGAATGTTTTGACGACTTTATAGCTTTTCGCGTCGATCACACTCACTTTACCGGCCTGGCGATGAGTCACGTAGGCTTCATTACGCGTTGGGTTGAACAACACGGCCAGGGATTCCGGCGCGGCTACTTTTGCCAGTACATTGCCATTACGGGTATCGATTACCAGCACTTCCGCCGCTTTAGAGTCGGTGACAAATGCGCGGTTGCCCGCTGTGTCCAGGCTCAGGTTGATAAAGAAATGCTCTTTCCCGTCATCCAGCAGTTTTTTGCGGCTGAGAATTTTGTTAGTGGCGGTGTCAATGGTAATGAATTCACCGTCCGCATTGGCGGTGTACAGGCGTTTAGCCTTGCTGTCGACAGCCAGAGCAGTGCTCATTTTGCCGGTATTCTGGATGGTGTTCTTCAGCTTGATCGTCTCACCGTCCACCACCCAAACCACGCTCTCTTTACCAATACCGCTAATGTATACCGTGTTGGTAGCATCATCGGCGACCAGCTCACGCGGCTGCAGCGGGCGAACGTCTTCAGAACGTTTACGCGCATCCAGCACCAGACGTCCTTTCACCGCACCCGTTTTGGCATCCATCGCCGTTACCGCGCTGTTTACCGTATTGCCGAACCACAGCGTTTGCGTGGCGTTGTTGATGGTGGCACCAAACGGTTTGAGATCGTTATGAATCACCTGGGTCACTTCGAGGGTGACCGGGTCAAGACGATAAACCACCCCGCCGGTATCCAGTTTGCGGCTCTGTGAGGTCGCCAGCCACAGCGCGTTCTCTTGCTGGCTGTACGCCATTTCATAGGCACCTTTGCCGACGGCTTTGCGCAGCAGTTCTTCTGCAGCCTGCGTAGTAAAAGATGATGCAACGAGCAGTGAACCTAACAGTAAAGAACCACGCAGACGCGGCGAAAACAGATGACGTAAAGACATGACGACTCCCTTTGATAAATTCGTTTGTTACTGCTTCACATAGCTTCAATGAGCAAAATCATGGTTTTGCCTTTTTAGGAATGAGAATAGTAATCATTATTCATCTCAAAGTGGAGCACTTCTTCACATATTGACTACAATCGTTTTCATTGCCCGAAAAATTACCGCAATTACGCAGCGCAAAAATTCATTTTTTATAAAAAAATTCACATGCTTACCGTTCATTTTTCGACGCAAGCATCATAACTGGCCTTGTTCATGACGATTTTTTCAGCCCGCTATACCGTTGTTCCTGTTTCTTTATTGCCTGCCTTCTTCTCGCCTTTTGCCCTGGCAGAAAGTGAGATAAACGATCAAACGCTGATCGTGAGTGCGACGCCACAGTCCGTTTCTGAGCTAGACACCCCTGCTGCCGTCAGCGTTGTTGACGGAGAGGATATGCGTCTGGCAACGCCGCGCATTAACTTGTCTGAATCCTTAACCAGCGTCCCGGGGTTACAGGTACAAAACAGACAAAATTACGCCCAGGACCTCCAGCTATCGATTCGTGGATTTGGTTCGCGAACCACTTATGGTATCCGCGGTATTCGTTTGTACGTCGATGGTATTCCAGCAACCATGCCGGATGGACAAGGTCAAACATCCAATATTGACATTAGCAGCGTACAAAACATTGAGGTTTTACGCGGCCCCTTCTCTGCTCTGTATGGCAATGCGTCCGGCGGGGTAATGAATGTCAGTACTGAGACAGGACATGAGCCGCCAACCATTGAGGCCAGCAGTTTTTACGGCAGTTTTGGCACCTGGCGCTACGGGTTAAAAGCAACGGGAGCTCTGGGAGATGGTACTCAGCAAGGCGATGTGGATTACACCGTTTCGACAACCCGGTTTACCACCCACGGTTATCGCGATCACAGTAGCGCGCAAAAAAATCTGGCCAATGCCAAACTTGGCGTGCGCATAGACGATGCGAGCAAACTAACTCTGATTTTCAATAGTGTTGACAGTAAAGCCGCCGATCCCGGCGGTCTTACCGAGTCGGAATGGCTGGTTGATCCACAGCAATCACCCCGTGCTGAGCAATTCAATACGCGAAAAACCATCAAGCAGACCCAGGCGGGATTGCGCTATGAACGCCAGCTTAGCGAGCAGAATGATATCAGTATCATGACCTATGCGGGAGAACGTGAAACTACTCAGTATCAGTCGATCCCAATGGCACCACAGTTAAAACCGTCTCATGCCGGAGGCGTCATTACCCTGCAACGTCATTATCAGGGGATAGACAACCGCTGGACTCATCGGGGTGAGTTGGGCATCCCCGTGACCTTCACCACCGGTCTGAATTATGAAAACATGAGCGAAAACCGTAAAGGCTACAACAACTTCCGTCTTGATGATGGCGTGCCGGAGTATGGGCAGAAAGGCGACTTACGACGTAACGAACGTAACCTGATGTGGAATGTCGACCCCTATCTGCAAACACAGTGGCAATTAACGCAGAAACTCTCACTGGATGCTGGCGTTCGTTACAGTTCGGTGTGGTTTGATTCTAACGATCGCTATATTACGCCCGGTAACGGAGATGACAGCGGTGACGCCAGCTATCACCAATGGCTGCCAGCCGGATCGTTAAAATATGCCATCACCGATGCCTGGAACGTCTATCTGGCCGCGGGTCGCGGTTTCGAAACACCCACCATTAACGAACTGTCCTACCGTTCCGACGGCCAAAGCGGCATGAATTTTGGTTTACAGCCGTCCACAAATGACACCGTTGAAATCGGTAGCAAAACACGTGTTGGCGATGGGTTGTTTACCGTGGCCTTGTTCCAGACTAACACAGACGACGAAATCGTCGTTGACAGCAGCAACGGCGGACGGACAACTTATAAAAACGCCGGAAAAACTCGCCGTCAGGGAGGGGAATTATCCTGGGATCAACGCTTTGCCGCAAACTGGCGCGCAAGAGCATCATGGACCTGGCTGGATGCAACCTACCGCAGCAACGTCTGTGGGGATCAAAACTGCAACGGCAACCGACTGCCCGGCATAGCGCAAAACATGGGATTTGCGTCACTGGGCTACGTTCCTGATGAAGGTTGGTATGCGGGAGCAGATGTGCGTTATATGGGCGACATTATGGCCAATGATGAAAATACGGCGAAATCCCCGTCATATTCCGTTGTTGGCTTGAATACCGGTTATAAATTTTATTACAGCAATCTCATGGTAGACCTGTTCGGACGGGTGGATAATCTGTTCGATAAAACTTATGTCGGCTCGGTGATTGTGAATGAGTCAAATGGCAGATACTACGAACCGGCGCCAAGACGAAACTATGGCGTAGGTATTAACCTGGCCTGGCGTTTTGAGTAACACTGGCGGGAATGACTCCCGCCATCAGTTTTTACGCATCACTCCTCAGCAAGACGAATCACTACCTTGCCGAAGTTTTTGCCGGTCAGCAGACCGATAAAGGTTTGTGGCGCATTTTCCAGACCGTCGGTCACCTGCTCGCGGTAGTGGATTTTGCCCTCTTTAACCCAGCGCCCCATCTCCCGCTGAAACTCATGAATACGGTGTCCATAATCCTGACCAATGATAAAACCCTGCATGCGGATACGCTTTTTCAGCAGCGTTGCCATTAACAGCGGTAATCTGTCAGGTCCGGCCGGAAGCGACGTTGCGTTATAACCGCTGACCAGGCCACAAAGCGGAATCCGCGCTGAGGTATTGAGCAATGGCAGAACGGCATCAAATACTTTTCCACCGACGTTTTCGTAATAAATATCAATACCCTGCGGGCAGGCTTTTGCCAGTTGTTGCGCAAAATCTTGTGCGTGGTGATCGAGACAAACATCAAAACCCAATACCTCGGTGGCATGTCGGCATTTCTCTGCCCCACCCGCCACACCGATCACCCGACAACCCTTAAGCTTACCGATCTGCCCGACCGTTGCGCCAACCGGCCCGGTTGCGGCAGCTACCACCAGCGTTTCCCCCGCTTTTGGCTGACCGATATCCAGCAGGCCCATATAAGCGGTAAACCCCGGCATACCCATAACACCCAGCGCCCAGGAGGGATGCTCAGGATGATCGCCAAGCTTCACCAGCCCGTTACCGTCGGAGATGTCATAGTCCTGCCAACCGCTGTAGCTCAATACCCATTCGCCTGGCTGGTAGTCCGGATGGTGGGATGACACCACGCGACTTACGGTACCCCCAACCATGACACCACCAATATCTACTGGTGGTGAGTAAGATGGCTCATCGCTCATGCGGCCACGCATGTAGGGATCGAGGGAAAGATAAACTGTGCGCAACAACATCTGGCCTTCGCCCGGTGTTGCGACTTCATCTTCTTCAAGACGGAAGTTCTCTGGGACTGGCGCGCCATGTGGACGGGAAGCCAGTACCCAACGACGGTTACGATTAGTCTGTTGACCCATGATGTGCTCCTCTGCTTTTGGCATGAATCCATCAATAGTAGCAGCCCGTTCCTGCTATTTAGCTGACGACGTGATTTAACCGCACAACCAGGTAAACGCAAGGTTGCGCGGTTTCATTGATAAACCGACAGTCATTCGGCGGGCCAAGTTCCAGGCAATCACCTGCCTGCATTTCATGGCGTACGTCCCCTTCCACAAAGACTAATTCCCCCTGCTGTAACCAGATAAGTTGTCTGGCCTGCACATAGGAAGAGGCTGGCATCGGGATATCACTTCCGGCGGGTAATTCGATCTGCACCAGATCGATAGGCAGATCGCTGCGCGGTGAAACATGGCGGCGCAGATAGTGACTTTGTGGATCGTGCCAAACAGGCTGATCGACGAAGCGCAGGAGCTTGCCCTCCTGCATTTCAGCTCGTGCAATCAGGGTAGACATGCTGATGCCAAACGCGCCGGAAAGCCTGCCCAGCAACGTAGCCGTTGGACTACTCTCGCCGCGCTCTATTTTATGGATCATGGCCCGCGACACACCCGCGCGCTCGGCAAGTTCCGTGAGTGACCAACCGCGAGATTCCCGCTCAATGCGAATTCTTGCACTGATCCGTTGATTTATGCTGTCTTCAATAGTATTCATATTGTAATACTATAGTGAACAAGCCCTGAGGTTCAACATGTCAATTCGATTTGCCAGCAAAGAAGACTGCGCCGCCATTGCAGAAATCTACAACCATGCGGTACTGCATACGGCGGCTATCTGGAACGATCAAACGGTCGATGCCGAAAACCGTATTTCCTGGTATGAAGCCCGCCAATTGATGGGGTATCCGGTGCTGGTGAGTGAAGAGAATGGCGTGGTTACGGGATACGCCTCCTTTGGCGACTGGCGTAACTTTGATGGCTTCCGTCATACCGTTGAACATTCGGTGTATGTTCATCCTGAACATCAGGGAAAGGGGCTCGGACGGGAACTGCTCAGCAGACTGATAGACGAAGCCCGCGCATGCGGCAAGCATGTAATGGTGGCAGGTATTGAGTCTCAAAATCAAGCATCACTGCATCTGCACAGCTTGCTGGGCTTTAAAACCACCGCGCAAATGCCGCAGGTTGGCACTAAATTTGGGCGGTGGCTGGATCTGACCTTCATGCAGTTACAGTTAGACGATCGCCGCGAACCGGATGCCCGTAGATGAACCAGACGCTGACCCTCTCCTTTCTGATTGCCGCAGGTATTGGTCTGGTGGTGCAAAATACCTTGATGGTACGCATCACCCAGACATCCTCGACGATCCTCATCGCCATGTTGCTTAACTCGCTGGTCGGGATCGTGCTGTTTGTCAGCATACTGTGGTTTAAGCAAGGAGCTGCGGGATTTGGAGAACTGGTATCCAGCGTGCGCTGGTGGACACTCATCCCCGGATTGCTGGGATCGTTCTTTGTTTTTGCCAGTATCAGTGGGTACCAAAATGTGGGGGCCGCTACCACTATCGCGGTGCTGGTGGCTAGCCAGTTAATCGGCGGGCTGGTGCTGGATATTCTACGTAGTCACGGCGTGCCGCTGCGGGCGCTGGTAGGTCCGGTCTGTGGCGCGGTGCTGTTGGTCATCGGGGCGTGGCTGGTGGCGAGACGTTCATTTTAATTGCCTGATGGCGCTTCGCTTATCAGACCTACAGAATATGCCTGTAGGTCGGATAAGTGAAATATCAGAGGATTGTGCCGCCTTTGGTCAACTGTTCGCGACGGGCTTCCATATCTTCTTTATGCTGACGGCCATGATGTGCGATAGCCGTACGCAAACGCTGTTGCTGGGTATAGCGGTCTTCCCGGCTCAACGCGACATCATCGCTGAGCTCAATCAGCAATTCATTCATATGCGTAATGACGCTCTCTTCAATGGCGGCATCAACACGTGCGCTGACCTCATCCAGATGCGACATAACCTCTCCTTAACTCATTAATTTAATTTTGCTTTTGAAAAATCACTGCCCATCAGGCTGACGCTGTATCCGCTAACGTTGCTGCGCGTAGCATAGAACGTTTTACCGTTTGCCAGGGCTATCCACGGAGCCTGCTGGTAGAAAATCTCTTGCGATTGCTGGTAAAGCGCGGCGCGCTCTTCCGGTTTACTCACCAGCTTCGCCTTTTGAACCAGCGAATTATACTCTTTATCGCACCAGCGCGCGGCGTTAGATCCGGTTTTTATGCTGTCGCAGCCCAGCAGCACATCGGCGAAATTATCCGGATCGCCGTTGTCTGACATCCAGCCAAACAACGCGGTGTCATGCTCACCTTTACGCATTCCGGAGAGATATTCCCCCCACTCGTACGACACAATTTTCGCCTTCACGCCCACCTTTGCCCAGTCGCTCTGGATCATCTCAGCAATCCGTCGGGAGTTCGGGTTGTAAGGGCGCTGAACCGGCATTGACCACAGCGTCGCTTCAAAGCCGTTTTCCAGCCCCGCCTGCTTCAGCAGATCTTTCGCCTTTTGCGGGTCGTAAGCGTAATCCTGCAGATCTTTATTGAAGCCCATCATATTCGGCGGAATCGGCGATTTCGCCACCGTACCGGAACCTAAAAAGACGGCGTTAATAATGGCCTTTTTATCGGTCGCGTAGTTTAGCGCCTGACGCACCAGTACGTTATCAAACGGTTTTTTCTCGGTATTAAACGCCAGATATCCGACGTTCAGCGCTTCAACCGCATGCAGCGTCAAATCTTTATTCTTTTTAATCTCGTCAAACTGTACGGGGGCTGGTGCCGGGATTATCTGGCACTCATTGGTTTGCAGTTTTGCCAGCCGCGTCTGGACGTTTGGCGTGATTGAGAAGATCAGGTGCTTCGTTGGAACGGCGCCATCCCAGTAGTTCGGGTTGGCAAGATAGCGGATTTGCGAGTCCTGCTTGTACTGTTGCAACACGTAAGGCCCGGTGCCAATCGGCCAGTTATCGACGTTTTCCGGGGTGCCTTTTTTCAGCATCGCGTCGGCATATTCCGCAGAAAGGATAGAGGCAAAATCCATACCCCAGTCGGCAAGAAACGCAGCATTAGGTTCATTGAGGACAAACTGAACGTGATAATCATCGACCTTCTTCACTTCTTTAATCAGTTTATCCAGACCAACATCGTTAAAGTATTCGTAGCTTCCCTGAGAAACCTTGTGATACGGATGATCGGCATCTTTCTGCCGTAATACCGAGAAAATCACGTCATCTGCGTTGAAGTCGCGGGTCGGTTTAAAGAATTTATTACTGTTGAATTTCACGCCCTGACGCAGGGTAAACGTATAAGTCTTACCGTCCGGGGAAATCGTCCAGTCCGTTGCCAGAGACGGTATCGGGGTATTCTTTACTGGATCAAAGTTGATGAGTCGGTTGTAGAGTACCTGTGAACTGGCCACAAATGAAGGACCTGAACTGGCGATTTGCGGGTTAAATGACTCCGGAGATGCTTCAGAGCAATAGATGATGGTGTCAGTATTGGCCGCGAACGCAGCGCCTGACGGTAAGACGGCGCTGAGAGCCAGCGCGAGTAACGTTTTCCTTGCAATCATGGTTATAAGCCTTCTTATTTTATTATTAACAGGGATATCAGAGCATAGCTGACAAAAACTGACCAATAACAAATCACTATCAGGTTATTCTAATCCGGTGTATTTCGCTGAATAATTCATCACTCCAAGCGAATTAATTTCCCTTAAGTCTTTTTCAAAACGTCAAGATTTTTCCCGGCACTCTATGCCATGAAAATTAGCCCCTTTTTGCCTCTCTTTCGCCGTTTGCTCGTTTTTATAAAACGTAAAGTAGATACGTGAAGAAGTCTAAGGGGTAACAACGTGGCAAAAACTCTCTTGCGCAGCGGCAATTTGGATGACTATCAGGCCGTGGGCGGCGGTGGTCAGGCCGTGTTTGATTCAGCATTGCAAATTCGTGAAACGCTTCGTCTGCGTAAACAGCAGGCGATGGTGGATTGTCTGGCGATCCCACAAATTAACGACAACGGCGATCGGGTTGACTGGTATTCCCCGATAGAAGGGAAAGCCGTGGCGTGGAAAGCCGCTGATGAAGAAGCACGTTTTCGTGCGCTGCGCTATCTGGGGAGCACGCTGGAAAATGCGGCGACCCTGAGCCGTAAAAGCCTGCAATCGGGGAAAACTTCCCTACAGCTGTTTGGCTCACTGCTCGAAAAAGCCATCCAATTTCCCGGTGAAAATCACGTGTTTCTGGTTGATGGCAAACCCGTTATTACGTTCTGGGGCTTCGTCAATCTGAATGAAAATCCCCGCGACGATGTGCTCGACTGCCTGCGCATTGCCGATGTTCCTCCTGTGGTTACCGTAGCAGAGCCAGAACAGGAAGATGAAATCGCACCGGAAATTACCTTTGCCGAGGCCGATGTCCCCTTACTGACGCCGATCGTTGATCTGCCAAAACCGGCTGAACCTGAACCTCACCCCCCGGTTATTGTTAACGAACCTGAAGTCACTGCCCCGCCGGTACATGAAAAGCCCATACGCCGCCTGCCGCTGTGGAGCCTCCCCGTTGCCGCAGTGATTATTGCAGCCATTGTTGGACCGCTGCTGTGGAAGCAACAGACCATCCAGCCCGTACCCGCAGTAGCCGCTATTGAAGTCGCTAAGGTTGATATGGCACCGCTGCCAGCACTGACATCTGCACTGCCCCTGCATCGTGCTGAAGTGACTCCAGCTGCGAAGAAAGAGAAACCTGTCGAAGGACCGGTGGTGATTGCCGCAATTCCAAAAGATGCGCTGGTGATGGATGCCAACCAGATGAAGGCAGGAACGACGCGTTTTCTCAACGGTAACTGGCGCGTCATGGTCGATGTTAAAGATCCGGTGAGCGGCAAAGCGCCGTCGCTGCGCTATCAGATCCAGGCCAATAAAGGCACTGCGCGCGTGGTTCATGGTGACAACATTGTTTGTCGTGCCGAGATTTTCTCTGGTTTGCACCAGTCGGGTGAATTAATGATTAAGAGTCGCGGCAATGCCCGTTGTACCGACGGTTCACGTTATCCGATGCCTGAAATTACCTGCAAAGCGGGAACCAATGACGTCGCCGCCTGTACCGCGCGTTATGACGATCACGCGGAAATCCCTCTGACGATCAAAAAGATAGGTGCCTGATTTTATGTTGGTGAATCTGTGTGATTACAAACAGAGCGTGACGCTCATCGCCAATAGCGGTGTGCAATTTCTGGATTTCGGCCTCACGCCGCAGGAATCTGCGCACCATGGACGCTTTGTGCGCAAAACGGCAAACGGTCCGCTACTGAGACTAGACTTCGATCTGACGTCAGGACGCTATACCCTACCGGGCAGCACCGGCGCGCAACCCGAAGTGGTGAAGCCGGAAAGTACTCAGACGCTGCACTATTCGCTGGACGTGCTCGACGGCGTCTGGCTGCCGCTGCCGTTTTTGCGCTTTAACCCGCCGCGTACGTTTGTTGAAGGCCCGGATAACTGGGCTCGCGTGCAGGTGCGAAAGCTGCCGCAGCCGGACAGCGCGGGCAACACCCACCGTGTTACCGTAGCGCTGGACAGCCAGCTTACTGAAAATGCCCCTGCGGCGTTAACCCCCAACGAAAATGATCTGCTTAACGGTACACGGTTTGCGCTGGCCTGGCATGACAACGAAATTGCTGATTTCCTTGACCAGACCTGGATTGACGGCTGGTTGCGCGAATCTTTTATGCACCATGTCACCCAACATGAGAACCGCTCAGAACAAGAGATCCAGCAGGCGCTGCGTAACTTTGAATACCAGGCGCACTGGCTGAATGTGCTGACCCTGTTAGGTGAGCAGCTTTCCGTCCCGGAAGTGAAACTGGTTACGCACACCCTTAGCACACCCGCCATTCCCGTCGATCTTATTTTGGATATCGGTAATACCCATACCTGTGGTGTCCTGATTGAAGATCACGGGGATGCCAATGACGGGCTGCGTCAGACCGCTGAATTGCAGGTCCGTTCGTTAAGCGAGCCGCAGTTCCTCAACGATCCGCTATTCACCAGTCGGCTGGAGTTTTCCGAAGCACGCTTTGGTAAGCAGCACTTTTCCGTTGAGAGCGGACGTGATGACGCCTTTATCTGGCCGTCGATTGTGCGTGTGGGTGATGAAGCCCGTAAGCTGGCGATGCAGCGTATGGGCACCGAGGGCAACAGTGGGATCTCAAGCCCGCGCCGCTATCTGTGGGATGAAACGCCGGTGCTGCATGACTGGCGCTTTAGCCAGATGAATGGCAAAACCCAGCGCGAACCGCTGGCTACCGCCTTCCCGCTGATGAACCTGATGAACGATGACGGGCAACCGCTGTTCAGCCTGCCGCAGGACGATCGTCTGCCAGTGTTCTCACCACAATACAGCCGCAGCACGCTGATGACACATATGCTGTGCGAAATACTGGCCCAGGCGCTGGGGCAAATTAACAGCGTAGCGACGCGTTTGCGCCTCGGATTCCCGGCGTCTCCTCGTCAGTTGCGGACGCTGATCCTGACCCTACCGTCGGCGATGCCCAAACAGGAGCGCGAGATTTTCCGCCTGCGCATGTTTGAAGCTATTGCCCTGGTCTGGAAAGCGATGGGCTGGCACCCGCAGGATGAAGACTTCACCACCCGTAAGCAGCAGGAAAAAAGTGTGGTTCCCGTACCTGAAATTCAGATGGAATGGGATGAAGCCAGCTGCGGGCAACTGGTGTGGCTGTATAACGAAGCTATCTCACACTACGATGGCCACACCGAATCGTTCTTTAACGCCCTTGCCCGCCCGGACCGTTTGCCGGAGCCTGGTGAGACTAAAGGTCGAGCACTGCGCGTGGCATCGATCGATATTGGCGGCGGGACAACGGATATGGCTGTCGTTCATTACCAGCTTGATGACGGCGTTGGCGCGAATGTCAAAATTACCCCGCATCTGCTGTTCCGTGAAGGTTTTAAAGTTGCGGGCGATGACATGCTGCTGGACGTGATTCAGCGCTGCGTGTTGCCTGCACTGCAAACCCGCTTACAACAGGCTGGCGTGACCGACGCCGCCGCATTGCTGGCCACGCTATTTGGCGATTCCGGGCGCATCGATACTCAAGCAATTCTGCGTCAACAAACGGCATTGCAGCTCTTTATGCCGCTTGGTCATGCGGTCCTCTCTGCCTGGGAACAAAGCGATATTAACGATCCGGTCGCCGGACTACATGCCACCTTTGGCGAACTCCTGAGTCAACAACCCACGCGCAACGTGATGAACTACATCCAACAGGCTATCGATCATGCGTTGCCTGCAGGGTCGCCAGCGTTTGATATTCTGAGCGTGCCGTTACAGGTACAGTTCAGGCAGTTACAAGAAGCACTATTGGCGGGGCAATTTACCCTGACTTCCCCACTGCACGCGGTTTGTGAGGCCATTTCACATTATCGCTGCGATATCTTATTAGTGACCGGCAGGCCCGCCTGTTTACCGGGTGTACAGGCGTTGATCCGCCATCTGCAACCTGTTCCGGTTAACCGTATGATCTGGATGGATAACTACCGCGTGCATGAGTGGTATCCGTTCAGCCAACAGGGGCGGATTGGTAACCCTAAATCCACCGCTGCTGTAGGCGCTATGCTGTGCAGCCTGGCGCTGGATTTGCGTTTGCCACGTTTTAACTTTAAAGCTGCCGATATCGGCGCTTACTCGACCGTACGCTTTCTCGGTGTGCTGGATAATACGGTCAATACCCTGCGCGATGAGAACATCTGGTATCACGATATTGATCTGGATAAACCTGGGGCGAAGCTGGATGCCCGGTTGCATTTCCCGTTACGTGGCAACGTGACGTTAGGATTTCGGCAACTGGCAAACAGCCGCTGGCCTGCCACGCCGCTGTATACGCTCAGCATAAACTCTGCCGAACTGGCAAAAACTATCGCCGGAGATGGCGTGTTGAATGTTCGGCTGCAGCTACGCGGCGGCAGCAAAGAAAGTGGCCCGGAATTCTTCATCCTGAGTGATGCCTGGTTACAGGATGGCACCCCCGTTGCCGCCAATGCCTTAACGTTAAAACTGAATACGCTGGCAGACCGTCGCCATAGCGGAAGCCATTACTGGATTGATAGCGGGAGCGTGTACCTGAAATGAGTAAGATGTTAAATACCGCGCAGGCCGCCATCGAGTGGGTGGTAGATACCCGTCAACGTGCGGCGCGTCTTGATGATGAAGCGGATGCCCTGCTGGCACAGCTTACGCTAGCCGCAGTGAGTGAATCTGCGTTGAAGGAGACCTTTTCATCGCAAGGATGTATAGGGTTATACGGACACTCACAATCGGCAAAAGCACATCTACTGGCAGCATTGTGCTGCAATGCCACTGGCAAAGTGAATATTGTTACCCCGGATCGCAGCTTTGATTATTTCTCGCATATTAATCCGGGCCATGCACCAACCAATATGGCGATCCGCTTTACGCGCGATGAAAATCCGCATGATAACGAATGGCCGTTGCGTCTGCGATTACTCAGTGAAGCCGAACTGGTACAGCTATTTATCGCCCAGTTCAGCGCGCTCCCGGACAACCGACAGGTCGAGAAATCGATTATTGAGGCGCGCCTGGAAAAATGGCAAACGCTGCGTCAGCGTCACCCGGTGCCGGGCATTACCGCACATGATGTTGCGGCAATTGGTCGTTTCTGGCGCTCCTGCGTACCGGCAAACCAGCAGCAAATTGACGATGCACTATGGTATCAGTTTGCCACGTTGCTGCCCGCACTGGACCTGACTACCCGGGCAAACGCCTGGGCGTTACTGTGGGGAGAACAACCAGAGCTGACGCAGCAGTGGCTGGCGCTGGCGCACACGTTGCAACAAACCGGACACGCGCAAGAATTAGCGGCCCCGCTGAGCCTGCTGGTTGATCATTTTGGTTTACCTGCCGAAAGTTTCCTGACCCAGGTGGCATTGACCAGCAATAATGAGGCGCAAAGCGATGTGGTGGTTCATCCGATTGAAAATCATCAGTTGCTCAATGCGGTCAGTCTTTCTTTGTCGTCACTGGCGCTGCTCACGCGCGAGCTGGTCCTGACGGTTGAAGACTCGGTGCTGGAGAATGTCGATCTGCTCGATATTCCCCTCGCCCCGGATGCTCATCCTCATCCACTGTGGCAGGCAAAATTAGGCTGGATGCTGGAACATTATCGCCAGCACCTGCAACCGGATGTGCTCTTAATCTGCAACGCGGTCTCTGCCCGCGCCCAGACGCCCGCCATCACCCGCAAGCTGTTGGGCTGGGTCAACGATACCCAACCTGTTCATGATGCCGCATTACCGGGCGTGGTTTGGGCCATTACCCCGCAGGATGCGCGTTTTAGTACCCAGCAAAACCTTGATGAATCCGTGCAGCAATTAATGGGCAAGCCCGGGCTGCATTGGGGTACATTGCAGGCGCTGGATAAACATAGCTTACAACGTCTTGTCGAATGGCTGACTCAGGCAACCTCACCACAGCAGCGCCAGGCCAGGTTGACTTCTCTACGCGAGCAGCATCAACAGCGCATCCGCGAAACGCTGATAAGCTGGATTAATCCCGCTCAAGCTGAATCGGATAGCCACGAGTCGGTGATCCGCCAGTTACAGGCGCAAGCGGCAAAACATGGCGAACTGCTGGATGGTTTGCTCCCGCCGATGCGCATTTTTGAGTCGCTGCTGCGTATTCAGCAACCACGCGAGGAGCAGGTAAGCGGTTTATTTTATGAAGAGATTGACCTGTTTGCCGAGGTGCGTGACACACTACACTCGCCGGAAAGTCAGGAGACCGGATATCAGGCACACAAAATGTGGATTAACCACGTGCGCCAGTGGTGTCGCGATGAAAATAATGCCCGCCGTTTACGACTCGATCCCCGTACGTTAAGGCAGGTTGCCGACATTCTCGTCACCACCAGCTATCGCCTGGAGATGCCACAACGCTTACAGCGCATTATGCAGCGCGAAAATGTCTGTGCCGCGCAGTTACACGCCGATATTGGTGATTTTATTACCTGGCTTGGATTTGCCGACGTTGCTGAGGAACAGCGCCCTGCCAGCAGGATCCAAAAAGGATCGGCTATTTTTAGCGCGCCGAAGCAATCGCCGATGCTACGCCTGACGAAGCTGGATGAACAACCCTCGCATGGTGCAAGCCGTTACGTTTACGACTGGCTGGTTGCCTTGTACACCCGTGCGAATGAGAATGCGGGATATCAGCACCCACAGGATGTCTCTGAAACCGACAAAAAACGATTAGATGCCCTGCTTTTCTCCTGAAACGGCGTATACGCCGTCATCAGAAAAGAGAAAACATCAGCGCAACGGGAAAACTCATCGGCCAGGTCGCCCCGACTAATACCGCGCTAAGAAAGCGGATCCGCTTTTTATCGCGGGAAAGAAACCAGGTGATGATTGCCGTGATGACGGCCATCACCGCATAAAAAACCAACATTTTTTGGTATAGGGACATTTAAGGCATCCTGGCCAGAAGGGAAAATCGCGCGCAATATGCTCTTTTTCATGACTCACATCAAGTTTTATTAATTAATTTAAGAAAAACGGCTGTAAAACAACCCATTTTCATTATGTTCAGAATTCGTACTATTGCGGATAGTTATAAGCCGTACTATACCCATAAGGGTTAAAACGAAAGGTGGCAAAAATGAATGTTTCCAGTAAAACTGTGGTGCTGATAAATATATTTGCTGCTGTAGGACTTTTCAGTCTGATATCCGCAAGGTTCGGCTGGTTTGCTTGATGTAACTCTTCTTGATTAATTGCAGCGTCCGCTGGCAGAGAGGATCTTCTCTCTGCCATCAGTAAACGATCTTCCCACTCTGCTATTACTGGGTAAATTATCCTTAATATGTAATACCCCTAATCCTTCTGCGGCATTATATTGCCCGAATATCGGCCAGGTGTTGTGCCGGTATGTTGATGGAAGAACGCAATAAAAGCACTGTCGCTGACAAACTCCAGATATTGCGCGACCTGGCTGATATGGCCTCCGTCAGCCAACATCTCCATGGCTTTTAACAGCCTAAATTGCTGCCGCCAGTCCTGATAATTCATCCCGGTATCCCTGATAAATATTCGGCTGATCGTCCTCTCGCATGCCCCAACCTGTCGGGACAATTGATTCAGTCGTGGTGGCAATTCCCCCATGCGTAATCCCTTGAGCCACACGTTAAGCCGCGGATCTGAGGGATACTGCAATGTCCAGTTTTCAGTGCGGGCGGCACGCATTTCCTCACAAAAAACGGTAATGAGGCTGGACTGCTGTGCGGCAGGCATTTCCCATGGCCAGAAGGCCATACGTTCTATCACTTCAAAAAACAGCGGATTAACTTCGACTATCTGCAGCGGTAACTCAGATAACGGCAATGTGGTTGAAAAGTACAAAGAGCGATAAGCCATCACACCACGCATTATGGCACGATGTACCGTGCCTGCCGGGATCCAAACCGCACGACGTGGCGGCAGCAGACACAGGGCCTGCTCCAGCTCAATCGTAATACTTCCCGCTGCCGAAAAAAGTAGCTGATGACGAAGATGACTGTGCCGCCCGGAATCATGTACCCCCATATCGGCAGCAATACCGATTACCGGTTTATCAAAGCTATCCGCATCAAAAGCATCATCAGGGGCAATTTTCATTATCTGTCTGATATTTGATATTTAAAGTCATGATAATGGTAATACGACATATCCCTTTCAGCAATAATGCCCGCCTGTTTTCTGTCTCTCTGGATATTGCTATGAACACACTTCGTCGCCCATCGCTGTGGCTTCTTACGCTACTGATTATGTTTCCACAACTGGTGGAAACCATTTACAGCCCGGCATTGCCGGGTATCGCTACCTCTTTTCACGTAAGCAGTGAGCGCGCGGCTCAAACACTCTCCGTTTATTTTGTTGCCTTTGCCGTCGGCGTAGCGATGTGGGGTTGGCTAAGTGACTGCATCGGACGACGTTGGGCGATGCTGGCAGGGCTAATATGCTATGGAACAGGTTGCGCATTGGCCATTGTTGCCACCGACTTCAGCGTTTTGCTGCTGGCGCGGATGATCTCCGCCGTCGGTGCGGCTGCGGGGTCGGTCGTGGTACAGACCATGCTAAGGGACAGTTATGAATCAACTGCGCTATCCCGCGTCTTTTCCTTGATGGGGGCCGCGCTGGCATTGAGTCCAGTTTTTGGCCTGCTAAGCGGAGGTTGGTTAGTGAGTCTGTATGGCCATACCGGTGTCTTTGTTGCCCTTGTGCTGTTGGCGTTGCTACTGCTAATACTGACAGCGACCATGCTGCCAGAAACCCGGCCCGAACATACGCTCAGCCCGAAGCTTGCCGCGCTGTTTTCCCGCATGATGCGGGACAGTGAGTTGCGGAAAAACGCCTTGCTGGTTGCCCTGCTGAACACCATGCTATTTAGCTATTACAGCCTGGCGCCGTTTCTTTTTGGGCAATTAGGATGGAGCTCCAGAGCCTTTGGCTGGACGGGGTTGCTACTTGCGTTTGCTTCTCTGTCAGGTAGCCTGCTGAACCGAAGACTGTTAACGACAGGTCTGACGCCGGAACAACTGGTACGTTATGCCTGTGTGCTGGCAGCGTTGTCAGGTCTCGTCGCGTGGTGTTTACAGCACTCCGCGTGGATCCTGATTCCGGTGTTCGGCGTGGTGATTGCCTATGGGATCGCCATTCCCAATGTGCTGAGTCAGGCGCTGCGTCACTACCATGAACAGGCCGGTGCCGCAGGTGCTTTGTTCGGATTAAGCTATTACCTGTTACTTGGGATGATGCTGGGTTTAGCAGGCATGGTGCAGCAACTGGGGCTGGTTCTGAGCGTCTGTGCCCTACTCGCCTGGCTTTGCAGCCTGGGCCGCAGATAAACCCGATGGCGATCCTGAAAGCACAAAGCCCCGGCTATATGCTGGGGCTTTGTTGTATCAATTAGCCTGACCTCGCGGATATTTCCAACTTACCGCCGTCCGATGGCGACGAGGCCAGTGGCGCGAATAGTATAGACACACGTATGCCAATATTTAGCTATCCGTGCCCCATTCGCCGATCGCGCTTAAGATATTACTCATGCTTGATCATAACATGGCGAATAACCGTGTAATCCTCCAGCCCATAAACCGACATATCCTTTCCATAGCCGGACTGTTTTTGCCCACCGTGCGGCATCTCGCTAACCAGCGTGAAATGGGTATTGACCCAGGTGCAACCATATTGCAGGCGAGCGCTAAAGCGATGCGCTCGCCCAACATCCCGGGTCCAGACGGAGGATGCAAGGCCGTATTTCGAATCGTTGGCCCATGCCAGCACCTGATCTTCATCATCAAATACGGTCACGCTGACCACCGGACCGAAAACTTCCCGCTGTACGATGGCATCGTCCTGCTTCGCCCCAGCAAGCAGCGTCGGGGCAAAATAGTAGCCTGAACCATCCACTTTTTTACCGCCGGTGATGACCTTAATATGGCCCAACGCTTTAGCCTCATCGACCGCTTTAGTCACGCGATCGAGATGTGCCTGCGAGCTCACAGGTCCCAGCTCGGTCGATTCATCATTCGGCGGACCAATTTTCAGGCTGGCAACGGCGGCGCCAAGTTTTTCGACCAGTGCATCATAAATGCCTTTCTGGGCATAAATTCGGCAAGCGGCGGTACAGTCTTGCCCGGCGTTGTAATAACCAAAGGTCCGCACGCCGCTCACCACTGCATCCAGATCGGCATCATCAAAAATGATCACCGGAGCTTTTCCGCCCAGTTCCATATGCGTACGCTTAATTGACGGCGCGGTGTGCTGAATAATGTGTTCGCCGGTTGCAATGGAGCCGGTCAGCGAAACCATGCGCACTTTTTCATGACCGGTCAGCGGATCGCCCACCGTTTTACCGCGGCCAAACAGCACGTTAATCACGCCAGCCGGATAAATGTCTTTGGCGAATTCGGCCAATTTAAGCGCTGTCAGCGGAGTAATTTCTGACGGTTTAATCACCACGCAGTTCCCCGCCGCCAACGCTGGAGCCAGCTTCCACGCCGCCATCATCAGCGGATAGTTCCACGGCGCAATAGAAGCCACCACGCCCAGCGGATCACGGCGAATCATCGAGGTATGCCCTTCCAGATATTCACCGGCCGCCTGTCCTTGCAGGGTACGCGCCGCACCGGCAAAGAAGCGGAAAACATCGACAATAGCGGGAATTTCATCGTTGAGAACACAGTGCAGCGGTTTACCGCAGTTAAGTGATTCCAGCTCAGCGAAGGTTTGCGCGTTATCAGCAATAGCATCCGCCAGTTTCAGCAGCAGTTCAGAGCGGACTTTCGGCGTGGTTTGCCCCCAGGTGGCAAACGCGGCGTCTGCCGCACGTACAGCGGCATCAACCTGCATGGCTGACGCCTCAGCAATCTCCAGAATGAGTTCACCAGTGGCAGGGTTATAGACTGGCTGCTTTTCACCTTCACCGTTGACCAGCTCGCCATTAATCAGTAATTGATGTTGCATAGCAATTTCCCATATCGTCGTTTATTTACCGTTTCCGGCGAGAGTGTCGCCTTCACGCGTTAGCCACCAGGCCCCTAAAATTGGCAGTGTTGTCACCAGCATTACCAGCAATGCCACAACGTTGGTGACCGGCACATCCCGTGGACGGCCCAATTGATTGAGCAGCCACAGAGGAAGTGTTCTTTCATGTCCGGCGGTGAACGTTGTCACGATGATTTCATCAAACGACAAGGCAAACGCCAGCATCCCCCCCGCCAGAAGTGCCGATGCCAGGTTTGGCAGCACGACATAACGAAAGGTTTGCCAGCCATTGGCGCCAAGATCCATAGACGCTTCGACCAGACTCCATGAGGTACGGCGAAAACGCGCCACAACGTTGTTAAACACCACCACCACGCAAAATGTCGCATGGCCCACCACGATCGTGAGAAAACCCGGTTCCAGGTTGATGGTTTTAAACGCGGTCAACAGCGCAAGGCCGGTAATAATGCCCGGCAGCGCGATCGGCAACAGTAGCAACAGCGATATTGCACTTTTGCCAAAAAAGTCCCTACGCCACAGCGCGGCCGCGGCCAGCGTCCCCAGAACAAGGGCAATAGCTGTCGACAACGCAGCGATCTTAAGTGACAACGTCACAGACTCCAGAATATCGCTACGCTGCGCAGCAACGCTAAACCACTTCAGCGTTAATCCCTGGGGTGGAAAACTAAAAGCAGCCTCCTCAGTATTAAAAGCATAGGTGGCGATGATGAGGATGGGAAAGTGCAGGAAAATAACCCCGCCCCATGCCGCCAGTTTGAGTAGCCAGGGTGCGCGTTCAGAGTGCATCGAAAGCTCCCAGACGCTTCACGAACGCCAGATACAGTGCGATTAACACAATCGGCACCAGAGTAAATGCCGCCGCCATCGGCATATTGCCGATCGCCCCTTGTTGCGAATACACCATGTTGCCGATGAAATAGCCCGGCGGTCCCACCAGTTGCGGCACAATAAAGTCACCCAACGTCAGAGAGAAGGTAAAGATTGAACCCGCTGCAATGCCCGGTATCGCCAATGGAAGCACCACATAGCGGAAGGTTTGACGCGGACGCGCGCCCAAATCAGCAGAAGCCTGTAACAGCGACGGCGGAAGTCTCTCCAGCGCGGCCTGTACCGGCAGGATCATAAACGGCAGCCAGATATAGACGAACACCAGAAAACGCCCTAACCCTGAAGTCGACAGCGTATTGCCGCCTACCGCAGGCAATGTCAGGAACGAAAGCAGCAACGGCTCCAGCCCAAGGTGGGTTAAAAACCACTGCGCCACGCCGTCTTTAGCCAACAGCAGCGTCCACGCATAGGCTTTAACGATGTAGCTGGCCCACATTGGCAACATTACGGCAATGTAAAAAAAAGCCTTCATTTTGCCGCTGGTATAGCGAGCCATATACCACGCCATCGGAAACGCCAGAATCGCGCTGGCGATGGTGACTGCTACCGCCATCGTCAGAGTGCGCAAAATGATGTCGTAGTTAGCGGGATTAAACAGCGCCTGCAAATTCGCCAGCGTCAGGTCTGGTGTGACCGACATGGTGAAATCGTCGAAGGTATAAAAACCTTGCCACAACAGCGTCAGTAATGAGCCAAAGTAGACGATGCCAAACCACATCAGCGGTCCGAGGAGCAGCAAAAATAACCCCAGCCCCGGATTACGCCAGAAGTAACCTGAGATCCGGTTCAGGTTGGTCGACTGTGGAGGCGAATGTAAGACGTTCATAGCCATTCACCTCTCCTCAACCAGCGGTACCATCACGTCGCGTGACCAGGATGCCATCACCTGCTGACCTGGCGCCAACGTTGACGGTAGCATTTCTCCCGTCAGGTTCGCCTGGCTAACCAGCAATTTTTCCCCTCCGGCGAGTTTTAGCTCAAACCGCGTCGCCGCCCCCTGATACTGCACCGCCTGAATAACCCCCCGGGCCTGAACTTCTCCTCCGGTATCATTCAAGCGAATGTGTTCCGGACGCAGGGAGAACATCCCCTGTAGCCCACAAACGTTCGCCGACATCGTCGCATCGAAGACATTGGACGTCCCGACGAAACTTGCCACAAACGGCGTACGTGGACGCATATACAGTTCACGCGGAGAATCTACCTGTTCAATGCGACCGTTATTAAACACCGCCACACGATCGGACATCGACAGGGCTTCCCCCTGATCGTGGGTAACAAAAATGAACGTGATGCCAAGAGATTGCTGTAATTTTTTCAGTTCCAGCTGCATCTGTTCACGCAATTTAAGATCCAATGCCCCGAGCGGCTCATCCAACAGCAGGACGCGCGGCTCATTGACCAGCGCCCGGGCAATCGCCACGCGCTGACGTTGCCCACCGGAAAGCTGCGACGGTTTACGCTCATGCACAAAACCGAGTGCGACCTTATCCAGCGCTTCACGTGCTTTCGCGTGGCGCTGTTTTTTATCGATGCCTTTGACCATCAGCCCGTAGGCGACGTTGTCGAGAATCGACATGTGCGGGAACAACGCGTAATCCTGAAATACCGTATTGACGTCCCGTTCCCAGGGCGGCAATTCGCTGGCCTGCTTACCAAAAATGGTAATTGCGCCGCCTGACAGCTGCTCAAACCCGGCAATCAGGCGCAGACAAGTGGTCTTGCCGGAGCCGGATGGCCCCAGCATAGAGAAAAACTCACCGTCGTTAATCGCAATACTTACCCCATCAACTGCACGAACATCCCCATACAAACGCGAGACGTTATGAAACTCCACTGCGTACGTCATAAAACCCCCAGTGGAATTAACGACCGCCCATAATGGCGATGTAATCCTGCGTCCAGCGACTGTAAGGAACGAATTTTCCACCTTCGGCAATCGGCGTTTTCCAGAAGGCTATTTTGTCAAAGTAGCTATAGCCGTTGGTTTCACAACCCTTTTCACCCAACAGTGGGCTGGCTTTACAACCTTCAGGCACCACTGGCAGAGAACCAAACCAGGCCGCTACGTCGCCCTGTACTTTCGGGGTTAATGACCAGTTCATCCATTTGTAAGCACAAACCGGGTGTTTCGCTTCACTGTGCAGCATGGTCGTATCAGCCCATCCGGTAACCCCTTCTTTTGGGAAGACCGTGGCAATTGGCTGACCTTCGCCTTTCAAGGCGTTAGCCTGATAAGGCCAGGCGCTTGACGCTACCACGCCTTCGTTTTTGAAATCGCTCATTTGCACGGTGGTATCGTGCCAATAGCGATGGATCAGCGCGTGCTGATCGCTCAGGACTTTGATCACCGCCTGATACTGTTTTTCAGTGAGCTGATAGGGATCGGTAATACCCAACTGCGGCTGAGTGGCTTTAACGAATAACGCGGCATCGGCAATATAGATCGGGCCATCGTAGGCCTGAACGCGCCCTTTATTGCTTTTCCCATCCTCAAGTTTTTGCTCAACAAACACCACGCTCCAGCTATCCGGCGGCGTTGGAAAAATTTTGGTGTTATACATCAGCAGGTTTGGTCCCCACTGGTACGGTGTGCCGTAAACTTTTCCGCCAACGTTAAACCATTCGCCTTTTACCACGCGTGGATCGATGGTTTTCCAGTTAGGGATCAGCGCGGTATTAATTGGCTGAACGCGTTTTCCCATAATCAGGCGCAGTGAGGCATCACCAGAAGCGGTAACCAGGTCGTAGCCGCCTTTTGCCATCAGGCTGACCATTTCATCAGATGTGGCTGCCGTTTTTACATTAACCGCGCAGCCGGTATCTTTCTCAAACTGTGAGACCCAGTCATATTGCTTATCGGTTTGCCCACGTTCGATATAACCCGGCCAGGCAATAATATCCAGGCGGCCTTCCGGTTTATCTAATGATGTGGGGGGTTCGGCTGCCTGCGCAGTCATCAGCGTCATACTGAGTGCGCACAGGCTACTGAGGGCAAACGGCTTGCTCATAACGTCTTACTCCTGTCTAAAAAATATTGAGCGGCAGCCTTGCCGTAAATATATGTCCTTTTCTAAAAATAGTCGGGGTGTTGTAAGCGTTCCTGCTGGCGCAAGGAAATTTAATCAGGTTGTGAGCTAACGCTCATTACGCTACAGACTCTGACCTGGGGGTAATCTTCTGGAGTATAGACAAGGAGTTAGACGCAGAGGTGGCAATAGTATTAACTATTGATAGTTTGTATGGACGTACCCGATATAAATAATACCGTGGTTCAGCATTCACTATTTCGAAAATAAGAACACGCTATTCATTTATATTGAATAGCGCGTTATGGTTTATTTCATCATTTCACGAATTAATTTACCAAGCTGTTTTACGGCCTGCTCTTCGCGATCTCCCCAGTGCCATGCCGTATTGAAACGAAAAAAACGTGTCCAGCTTCCCGAGGTCGAGAACATTTTCCCCGGCGCAATACTGATGTGGTGTGCCAGCGCATGGGTACTGAGCACACCGGCATCAAGCGGTTCCGGCAGCTCCAGCCACAGAAAATAACCACTGTCGTTGTGGTGAATTTTGACTTCCGCCGGAAGATGACGCAGCAGCGTTTGCCAGGCCTGTTGTTTACGTTCCGCCAGTTGCCGACGCAAGCGCCGCAGATGCGCGTCATAGCGCCGGGTTGAAAGATAATCAACAAGGGCAAGCTGCATGGGCGAACTGGTAGATAAGGTGCTCATTAGCTGGAGTCGCTGAATACGCCGGGCATGTTTCCCTGCTGCCACCCAGCCAATACGAAATCCTGGTACCAGACACTTCGAGAAGGACGAACAATGCAGAACGCTGTCGGTGCGATCCCAGGCTTTGGCGGGCAACGGTTTTTCGCGGCCAAAGTACAGTTCGCTGTAAACATCATCTTCAATCAGTATTACGTGGTATTTTTCCAGCAAGGCAACCAGACGCACCTTTTTCTCTGCGCTGAGCGTAAAACCCAGTGGATTTTGGCTGTTTGTCATTAGCCAGCAAGCTTTTACCGGGTACTCCTGCAACGCCTGCTCCAGCGCGGTGAGATCGATCCCCTCTTTTACGTCGGTGGCAATCGAAAGCGCCTTCAGACGTAATCGCTCCAGGGCCTGCAACGCCCCGTAAAAACAGGGGTTTTCGACAATTACCCAATCACCCGGTTCGGTGACTGCTTGCAGGCTCAGGTTGAGGGCTTCCATCGCGCCGGTGGTGATGACGATTTCGTCCGGTGAAATGGTCATCCCCTGTTGAGCATAGCGACGGGCAATGGCATGACGCAGCTCAGCATTCCCCGGCGGCAGGTTTTCAA
The DNA here is from genome assembly GCF_030332845.1 of Citrobacter sp. Cpo061. Lineage (NCBI taxonomy): Bacteria > Pseudomonadati > Pseudomonadota > Gammaproteobacteria > Enterobacterales > Enterobacteriaceae > Citrobacter > Citrobacter sp. Cpo061. The sequence continues at coordinate 144,175 of NZ_JAOWHB010000036.1, read as the reverse complement.
TCACGCTCATGGCGGTGGCAGTTTTACTCACCTGCGCCAACGAGCGGTTCAACTGCTGAAGTGGAAACAGACGCGGGTCGGGGAATGCGGAGGCAAAGGGCATCACTGACGCATCCCGGCTGGCCTGCAACATATCAAAAATGTAGGTATTGATATCCACTGCTTCATCGCGCATGACCTGCACCTGCGGCGCAGCAAGTTCACGTTCGGGGCGCGCGGCGACATAATAACCAGACTGCGGTCGGGCAATAATTCGCCCCTGGCTTTCCAGCAACTGGTATGCGTGTCCGACGGTCATAAAACTCATTCCGCTGCTGACCACCTGCTCACGCAAGGATGGCAAGCGATCGCCTGGCTGCCATACGCCAGACGCAATTTGATCGCGAATTTGCTCTGCCAGTCGCTGGTACTTTTTCATTTTTCGTCCTGATTACCGGTGTCGGTGACAACCACTGTGTATATCAGTTTACATAATCAGGGTATTTTATTTAACTGTTATAGTTAACAGTTTTACAACATCGGTAATGACAGTTCTTTGCCTACGGCGCGTATTTCAAGAAGAGAACGCTATTCAATAACAGGAATCAAGCTTCCAGATTTCATATCAGCGAGTGCAACTTATAACAGCGCTGCAACTGTTATGGTTAAAAAGAACTGTTCTGTTTCTGCCTTCCATTGTTCCTCAGACTTAGAATTGCGCTAAATCAATTTTGCCTGCGGAGTTAAGCATGTTCGGTCTTGACGCGTTTCACCTGGCAAGGATCCAGTTCGCGTTTACGGTATCCTTTCACATCATTTTTCCGGCTATTACTATCGGGCTCGCCAGTTATCTGGCTGTGCTGGAAGGGCTATGGCTAAAAACGAAAAATCCCACCTGGCGATCGCTTTACCACTTCTGGTCGAAAATATTCGCCGTAAATTTTGGTATGGGTGTAGTTTCCGGGCTGGTGATGGCTTATCAGTTCGGCACCAACTGGAGTGGTTTTTCCGAGTTCGCCGGGAGTATCACTGGGCCGTTGCTGACCTATGAAGTATTAACCGCCTTCTTCCTCGAAGCTGGTTTCCTTGGGGTGATGTTGTTTGGCTGGAATCGGGTTGGTCCAGGACTTCATTTCTTTGCCACCTGCATGGTCGCACTGGGTACCATTATTTCAACCTTCTGGATCCTCGCCTCCAACAGCTGGATGCAGACACCGCAAGGCTATGAAATAGTTAACGGCCAGGTCGTTCCCGTCGACTGGTTCGCCGTTATTTTCAATCCCTCATTCCCCTATCGTCTGCTGCATATGTCGGTTGCCGCCTTCCTGAGCAGCGCGTTGTTTGTTGCTGCCTCGGGGGCATGGCATTTGCTGCGCGGGAATAACACACCAGCAATTCGAGCGATGTTTTCGATGGCGCTGTGGATGACATTAATCGTCGCTCCATTGCAGGCCTTGATTGGCGATATGCACGGTTTGAATACGCTGAAGCATCAGCCGGCAAAAATTGCTGCGATTGAAGGACACTGGGAAAATCGCCCCGGTGAACCGACTCCGCTGCTGCTGTTCGGCTGGCCGGATATGGAGCAGGAACGCACCCGCTATGGGCTGGAAATCCCGGCGCTGGGCAGTCTGATCCTGACCCATAGCATGGACAAACAGGTTCCGGCCCTAAAAGAGTTTCCTAAAGAAGACAGGCCCAACTCCACCATGGTGTTCTGGTCGTTTCGCATAATGGCCGGGCTAGGCATGCTGATGATCCTGTTGGGCGCGTTTGCCCTGTGGCTGCGTTATAAGCAGCGTTTATACACCTCGCGCCCTTTTCTGCGCTTTGCCTTATGGATGGGCCCCTCCGGTCTGATTGCCATCCTTGCCGGTTGGGTGACCACTGAAGTTGGCCGTCAGCCGTGGGTGGTTTACGGTCTGCAACGGACGGCGGATGCGGTTTCTGCACATGGCGATTTACATATGAGCATCAGCCTGCTGTCCTTCTTTGTGGTGTATAGCTCAGTGTTTGGCGTGGGTTACAGCTACATGATCCGCCTGATCCGTAAAGGGCCACAGGAAGATGACCCTACCATTCCGCCAACAGGCACGCCTGCCCGGCCGCTTTCAGCCGCCGTCCTCGATTCTCAACCGGAGGCACATCGCTAATGGGTATCGATTTATCAGTTATCTGGTTTGTGATTATCGTCTTCGCCACGCTGATGTATATCGTGATGGACGGTTTTGATCTCGGGATTGGCATTTTATTCCCAGCGATTCAGGACGCTGACGACCGCGATGTTATGGTCAACAGCGTCGCCCCGGTATGGGACGGCAATGAAACCTGGCTGGTGTTGGGCGGAGCCGGATTATTCGGCGCTTTCCCCCTGGCCTATGCGGTGATTGTCGATGCGCTGACGATCCCGTTGACCCTGATGCTAATCGGCCTAATTTTTCGCGGCGTCGCGTTCGAGTTTCGCTTCAAAGCCACACCGGCTCACCGACCATTCTGGGATAAAGCCTTTATCGGCGGTTCAATCCTCGCGACATTCACGCAAGGTGTCGTGGTGGGTGCCGTACTCAACGGGTTTTCCGTTACCGGACGCAGCTACAGCGGCGGTCCTTTCGACTGGTTGACCCCGTTCACGTTGTTCTGCGGCGTTGGTCTGGTCGTGGCTTACGCCCTGCTGGGGGCGACATGGCTGGTGATGAAAAGCGAAAATCCGTTGCAGGATAAAATGCGCAGTGTGGCCAAAAAACTGCTGCTGGCAATGTTGGTTGTGATTGCCATTATCAGCCTGTGGACACCACTGGCACATAGCGCGATTGCCGAGCGTTGGTTTAGCCTGCCCAACCTGTGGTTCCTGATGCCGGTTCCGCTGCTGGTTGCGCTTATCAGTCTCTGGCTGTGGCGTTCGCTGGGGCAACATAACTGCCATACGCTGCCTTTTGTATTAACGCTGGGGCTGATTTTTCTCGGGTTTAGCGGGCTGGGGATCAGTATCTGGCCACATATCATTCCACCGTCTATTACGCTCTGGCAGGCGGCGGCTCCGGCACAAAGTCAGGGCTTTATGTTGGTTGGCGCACTGCTGATTATCCCGATAATCCTGGTGTACACCTTCTGGAGCTACTACGTTTTCCGCGGCAAAGTTCAACATGGTGAGGGGTATCATTGATGCAACAAACAATCTGGAAACGCCTGATGTGGCTGGTGATCCTCTGGGGCGGCAGCGTGCTGGCCCTGGCCGCCGTTGGTATGTTCTTTCGTCTCCTGATGACGGCCGCCGGATTTAAGTCCTGAATCTCGCCCTGATAACACCCGGTCAGCGCGCTGCACTGCCCGGGTGTTACAAATCCCAACATCGACTAAACAAAAATGTAAAAAACATCGAAATGGCAAAACAGAGATTGTCATTAACCCGATTAAAATATTGAATAGTCACCGGGCGAAATTATCGCCAATTCCGCAGCTAACGTACCAGAGGGTGCATGATGTTTAAGAAAGGGTTAACGGTGTTATTGCTGGCCAGCGCGCTTTTTTCCGGTCAACTTTTCGCTACTAATCAGGGACATGAATATCTTCAGGTGCAGGATGCCGATCATTTACTACGACACACGGCCGACAGCGATGAGTTGCGAGTGACGGCGGAAGAATCCGCCGCCGATCTTCGTGAGCACCATCACTGGCAAAAATCACGCAAACCCGATACACATCTGAGCTAACGATTAACCTTTGCGCTTCAGCAGTGTCTTCATCAGTTCTTCTGGACTGACCGAAGCCACGACGCTGCCCGGCAACGGCATCTTCAGAATGTGATGCTTCATCTTGCCGATTACGTGCATTTCGCACGGTCGGCAATCAAATTTCAGCGTCAGGACTTCATCGCCGTTAACCAGTTGCATCGGTGTTGCTTTCCAGCTTTTGATGTTACCTTTTGCCTGTTTCGGACACAGGTTAAAGGCGAAACGCAGGCAATGTTTGGTGATCATCACCGGCACTTCGCCCTTTTCTTCATGTGCTTCATAGGCTGCATCAATCAACTGAACGCCATAACGGTGATAAAACTCACGCGCTTTTTGGTTGTAGACGTTAGCCAGGAAACTCAAGTGCGTTTGTGGATAAACCGGCGCTGGCTGAGATACCGGTTTGCGGCTACCGCGCTGATAGCTTTGCAGGCGCGCTGCATCCAGCATATCAACGGCTTCACGCCGGAACTGATTTAGTTGACCGTTTGGCACAAACAGCGCGCCCGGCAGATTCACCTGAATATTGCGGGCGTAGTACATCGTCTGACCAAGTTTTGCCAGTCCGTCCTGTAGGTTACTCAACGCTTTTTCCGCATTGTTCGCTTCCTCAAACTGGCCGTCCAACGTATGGGTGATACTCACGCCTTCTTCACTGGTGAGCGTCAGAATCAACTGCTCCTGCCAGCCGCCGAGCTCAATATCGATCGCAACACGGCGTTCGCTGGAAGTTTTTGTTAACGCTTGCTGCCAGTTATGATCGAGGTTGCGATTCAGCGGATGATGCGGACGCACTTTGTGCAGGTCGGCGGGCATTTCATTCGGCCATACCCGATAACGATTGTTCCCCATTTTTTCCACGGTGTTGGCGCGAAATCCAACAACCTCACGTTTGATTAACACGTTCAGGCCATCCCCGTTTGCCAGCGCTTCAGTCACCTCAACATCGAGATGATCTTTCGCCACCTTCAGGACTTCGCCGACCGGCAAACCGATAAACTTTGGTGAGTCGAATGCGCCAATATCCCCTTTACGGGCATTCACAAAATAATCGGTACTGCCGCGATGGAAGGTTTTCTCTGTGGATGGAGTAAAGAAATGTTCGGTACGTCCCGCTGATGAACGGGCCAGATCGCCGCGCTCTTCAATAATGGCGTCGAGCATCTGGCGATAATGCGCGGTAATATTCTTCACATAACTCATGTCCTTATAGCGCCCTTCAATTTTGAAGGAACGCACACCTGCGTCAATCAACGCGCCCAGGTTGGCGGTCTGATCGTTATCTTTCATCGACAGCAGATGTTTTTCATAGGATACCACGCGCCCCTGATCGTCTTTCAGGGTATACGGCAGACGGCAAGCCTGGGAACAGTCGCCGCGGTTAGCGCTGCGTCCTGTTTGTGCATGTGAAATATAACACTGCCCTGAATAGGCAACGCACAGCGCACCGTGAATGAAAAACTCAATGGTCGCATCAGTAGCCTGATGGATAGCGCTAATCTGCTCAAGGCTCAGTTCGCGCGCCAGCACAATCTGGGTGAATCCCACATCGGATAGAAATTTCGCCTTCTCAACGCTGCGAATATCGCACTGGGTGCTGGCGTGCAGTTCAATCGGGGGAATATCCAGTTCAAGAATCCCCATATCCTGCACGATCAGGGCATCAACGCCGGTCTGATACAGATCGGTAATTAACCGTTGTGCGGGCTCCAGCTCATCATCATGCAAGATCGTGTTTAGCGTCACAAAGATTTTTGCCCCGTAACGATGGGCAAAAGGCACTAATTCGGCAATATCTTTCAGGCTATTACTGGCGTTATGACGCGCGCCAAAACCTGGTCCACCAATGTAAACGGCGTCTGCGCCGTGCAAAATGGCTTCGCGCGCAATGGCGGTATCCCGAGCCGGGCTTAACAATTCAAGGTGATGAGGCTGCTGGCGCATACAGTTGTTACCATCCACAAGCGGTAAAAATGGCGGTTATTGTAGTCACAAGCGCGGCGTTTCGGAATAGTTTTCCCGATTAACCGCGTGGGTAATGGATCAGCGAGTGAAAATGAACCGTTTGCTCGCTACTGTTACGGTAGCTATGTGCCGTATCTCCGGCGAAACGGACACCTTCACCGGATTTAAGGATGCGCCACTGCCCCTCAATACTCATATCCAGCAGACCACTAATCACCACCACGTGCTCAATTACGCCGGTTTCATGCGGAGTAGATTCACTGAGCGCGCCGGGTGCCAGCAGTATCGAAAAATGATCGAAGCACAGTTGCGGATCCCACGGGAACAACGGCGTGACGACCATCGCCTGCTGCTGGGGATCGAATGTTAGCGTGCCTTCTGACTCTGGTGGTGAAATAAACGTTGAAAACGGGACGTTCAGTCCAGTGGCAATTTTCCACAATGTCGCCACCGTTGGACTGGATTCGTTGCGCTCAATCTGCCCCAGCATCGCTTTTGAGACGCCAGTTTCCTCCGCCAGACGCGAAAGGCTCCATTCACGCTGGTGACGTAGCGTCTTGAGCGTTGTGGCCAGATAGTGGGTTAAGTTGTCCATTTTTCTCCTTCGTCGCTCTCCTTTCTCGGGGCTACAGCTTAGCACTTGTACGCTATAACGCACAGTGCTACAGTGACTGACCGTTATAACGCACGCGGAGTTGCTATGCGCACATTTTCCATCCCCTTGCCTACAGTTTTGTCGGGTTTTGTGGCTGTCCTGGTCGGCTACGCCAGTTCAGCGGCCATTATCTGGCAAGCGGCGCTCGCCGCAGGTGCGACGACCGGACAAATCGCAGGCTGGATGACCGCACTGGGGCTAGCAATGGGGGTCAGTACGCTGGCGCTGACATTGTGGTATCGCGCCCCTGTACTCACCGCATGGTCAACGCCCGGTGCCGCGCTGCTGGTGACGGGCCTGCACGGGGTATCGATTCAGGATGCTATCGGTGTTTTTATCGTAGCTAATGCATTGATTGTGCTGTGCGGTATAACCGGGCTGTTTGCCCGCCTGATGAAAATTATTCCCCACTCGCTGGCATCGGCCATGCTGGCCGGGATCTTGCTGCGTTTTGGTTTGCAGGCGTTCAATAGCCTGAACAGTGAGCTTATCTTGTGCGGCAGCATGCTGCTGGCGTGGTTAGTACTAAAAGTGATTGCCCCACGGTATGCCGTTATCGCCGCAATGTTGGTAGGTATAGCCATCGCCCTGGTTAAAGGTGACATTGTCACCGATGGTGTTAATCTGTCACCGGTGTTGCCAGCGTTTATTGCACCACACTTTTCATTAGCCCACAGTATCAGTATTGCGCTACCGCTGTTTCTGGTCACTATGGCTTCGCAAAATGCCCCCGGTATTGCGACCATGAAAGCATCTGGATATTCGTTACCCGTTTCACCCCTGATTGTTTTTACGGGTCTGTTGGCACTGCTATTTTCGCCGTTTGGCGTCTATTCCATCTGCATCGCCGCCATAACCGCCGCAATTTGCCAAAGCCCCGAAGCCCATCCAGATGCAAATCGACGCTGGCTCGCCGCAGCGGCAGCGGGTGTCTTTTACATTCTGGCTGGGGTGTTTGGCGGTTCGGTCACAGGACTGATGGCAGCCCTGCCCGTAAGCTGGATCCAGATGCTTGCTGGTCTGGCATTACTCGGCACGATTAGCGGTAGTTTATTTCAAGCCTTACATAATGAAGCAGAACGCGATGCGGCCATCGTCACTTTTCTGGTTACGGCCAGTGGTCTGACGGTATTTGGTGTTGGGTCTGCATTCTGGGGGCTGGTCGTCGGCGGTATCTGCTACTCAGTGTTGACGTTATTTCGCCGCGCGTAGCTGCGTTGGCGTTTTACCCGTCACTTGTTTAAACCGGTTACTGAAATGGCTCGCCGAACTGAACCCACAGGCCATTGCAATATCCGACAGGCTGCGTGATGAACAACAGACCAGTTGCTGCGCCAGCGCCATACGGCGTTGCATGACGTACTGATGAGGCGCCATATTCATCGACTGGCGAAACATTCTGGCAAAATGGAATTCACTTAGCGCTGCTTCACCTGCCAGATCGCTCAACGTTATGGGATACGCCAGATGTGCTTCAATATAGGCCAGCACGTTGCGCAATGTGGCAGGCGCAAGCCCTCCGGTGACAACGGGAAGTCGCCATTGCACATTGCTGTAATGCTGGATCAGATGCGTTAACAGTAGTGAAGATGCTGCGCTAAGCGTGAGGTGATTGGCCGGTTGCTGCCAGTCATTACCAAGCAAAAACTGACGGTAAACCGCCGTGATCCCCGGGTCACTGCCAAACGTATGCTCGTCCAGCGTGAAACTATAGGGGCTTTTGTCCCAGACTTTTTCACCCACTTCGCGCAAATGGGCGTCTGTACAATAGAGATGAACAAAGGAAAGATCGTCACGAATATCCCAACTGGACTCACTCTCCTTCGGCATCAGGCAAAAACGGTCTGGTCCCCCGCCATTCTTCCAGCCTCCCGCCGTCTTGTGGTAACTCTCGTAACCATCTGCGATGTATAAACTGAGCGTATGATGATCGCAATACTGGGTGATGGTATCGCGTTTGTTCGACCAGGCCGCCAGTTGGATCCCTGAATGTAACGCAACCGATTCATGCAGCACGGCATTATGTTTGCGCAAGTTTTCAAAGGCACCGTAGGGCTGAGACATACCATCACATTCAAAATAAGTTAGCAGGCTTTCAGTCTATATCAGCTACATATCGTTAACAGCTGCCTTTTCACTATTACGCTAAAAAAAGCGCAAGATTTTGCAAGTCCACCGCAAGCCGATGAAAGTCTCCTGCATTCCGTCGTGACACAGTGTAAGTCTGAAAGCATAAAGAGAGAGTCGTATGAACGCACTGTTGTACTGCCTGGTGGTGGTTATTTGGGGAACGACATGGATTGCGATTTATTTGCAGCAAGGTCCGGTTTCTGCACCGGTTTCTATCTTTTGGCGCTTCGCCGTTGCCAGCTCGGTGATGATAGTGATCCTGTTGCTAAGCGGTAAATTACGCAAACTGTCTGGTCGCGATCATCTGTTTTGTCTGTTACAGGGCGGATGCGTTTTTTGCTTTAACTTCTGGTGTTTTTATACGGCTGCGGCGTGGATTAATACCGGCCTGGAGTCGGTGATTTTCTCAATGGCCGTCCTGTTCAATGCAGTCAATAGCTTCATCTTTTTTGGTCAAAAACCACCGCTGCGCTTCTATATTGCAGCGGGTCTGGGACTGACGGGCATCGTCACCTTATTCTGGCAAGATCTGCTCAACAGCGGGTTTAATCATTCACTGCTGCTGGGCATCGGCTTAAGCGCTCTGGGAACCTTCGGCTTCTCACTGGGCAATATGATCAGTCTGCGTCACCAGAAAAAAGGGTTAGAAGTGTTAACGACCAACAGCTGGGCCATGCTGTACGGCACATTGCTGATCGCGGCCATTGCTCTGGTGCGCGGCGACAACTTCACGCCACAGTGGACATTCAGCTATCTTAGCGCGCTGTTATATCTTGCTATTTTCGGCTCAGTGATTGCCTTTGGCGCTTATTTCACGCTGGTAGGTCGCATTGGTCCCAGTAAGGCGGCATACAGCACGCTGCTGTTCCCGCTGGTGGCGCTGACGCTGTCAACATTGTATGAAGGATACATCTGGCAAGTTAATGCAATTGCCGGATTGGTGTTGATCTTACTGGGAAATCTGGTGATGTTTGCCCGACCGGAAGCGCTGATGGGTAAACTACTCTATCGTCGTCGTGTGGCATAAAAAAACGCACCATCCTGAGATGGTGCGTTCATCATTTTTATTGTGGTTTTTTGTTCACATCAAACATGGAGGCATCGGTCGCCATGTCATCAACAACTTTCTTCAACGTTTCGAACGCCATCGGCGTGCTTTCGTTGTTCAGGTCTTTACCTTCACCCTTACGTACAACTTTAATCACCGGTTTATTGGTCGCTGCATCAATCAACTCACCCTCGAAATAGAGGTTGGTATCCATGGTACGGTGACCCGTCGCCATTTGCGTTCCTGCAACCAGCAGTGCAACCGGGACCACTTCATAGAACTGCAGTCCTTCTTTGCTGGTCGCAACACCGGTAATCGCTCCGCGGAAAATCAGGCTACGTGGCCCTGGGGTTGTAACCAGAGGTTTACGCTGACCGATCGCCGTTTTCAACTTCGTATTGGTATAGGTCAGTAATTGATCAAGAACCTGCTGCCCTACCTGTGTAGTAGGTTTAGGAACCGGATAATACGTTACCGGGTTATACACGATGTTGTCATATTTGGATTCGTTGTAGCTCGGATCAACCCAACGGAGTACCGTTTGTCCCGATGCTGATTTTGTTTCCTTCAGATCAGAGTAATTTTTTAAAAACCCAGAATATTTATCCGGCTCGGTCACTTTTGACGCACAGCCGGATAATGCCAACAAGCCAGTAAGCACTGCAACTTTAAATAAAGTTTGAGTACGCATGAAACGATCCCTTTAGTTTTCGCAATGATGCCTAAAAAGGATAGCAAAACAGTTTCATTTTGGATGTACTAAAAATGGTAAGCACCGCACAATTTTATCTCTGCGCTCAGCACAAAAAATGCTGAACGCAGAAAGAGTTAACCCAAACGGGAGGTTCAGGAAGTTTTGCGTGCCAGCATGGTGGCAAAGCGCAGTTTAATTCGATTACCGTTTTCATCTGTACGATGAAGTTCACCTACGTCTTCGTTATATTTCAGCAGATCCCACCCACTGTAATAGTTGCGTAATTCTCCGGTTTTAAACGCGAACGGAAAACCAACTGTGCACGGAAAATCATCAGTATCCATCGCTGCGACGATTAAGTTATATCCACCCGGTTTAGTACAACGTTGCATATTCTCAATAAGGCCAGGGATTGTTTTGGCTTCAAGAAACATCAGCACAACGGTAGATAGAATAAAATCGTATTCACCCTCAAAACGTAACGCATTAAGGTCAGCGACCTTCGCGTTCAGGTTGGTCAGCCCCTCAGCCGCTTTGATGCGCTCAAGGTTAGCGATGCTCATGGGGTTTTTATCCCATGCGGTAACGTCATAGCCGTTTGCCGCCAGGTACAGGCTGTTTCGGCCGTTACCGCAGCCCAGATCTAACGTTTTACCTGGTGCAACCACTTTTGCCGCTTCAACGACATCGGAATGCGTACGGGTTAAATCATATTTTTCAGTAAAGTAGTTTTCGTCGCAAAGGGTCATTATTTATCCTCAGATTTCAGTAATGCAGCACGCTCCGTGCGGATGAGCAGTTTCCCCTGCATCAGCAATGCAAACGTACGTATCAGTAATAATGCAATGATAAAATTGGTAAAAATAAACAGTGGGATAGACAGCGTATGAAAAAATCCTGATTCACTGCCGTGTCCAAGATGCAATCCCGTTGTCGCCAACGCAGACACGCCAAACGAGAAGCTCCAGAATGACGCATTAAATGGCTGTGACAAATACCACGGCATAAGGCGTAGCATGAACAGAAGTTGCAGCAGACCATAACCAAATAGCATTTTAGCTAACGTATCCCCCTCGCCGCCGTTGACGCTAAGCCAGGCGCTACAGGCCACCAGCGCGGGTGCCAACTGTATACCAAGTGAAGTCCGTAAAACCGTCGGCAGTTCACCGCAGCTACGTAAACGCTGCAGAATCACCGGCTCCAGGCTGAGCCAGGAAAATACCCCGGCGCCCAAAAAAACCAACCCGGCATCGTTGAACCCAAGTGCACCACAGGCCATGGCGCTGATAAAGTTATTGGCAACGGTTGGCAGATACAGACCCGGCGTGGTGGCCTCTTCCGGATGCTCCCCACGCCACAGCCCTGCCGTTTGCCAGGCGGCGTACGCCAGCTGTATCACCACGCCGATGCTGAACAATCCTAACGCCAGCGGTCGATACCACGGTACAAAACCAATCGCGACCAGCATCGTTGTTGCTGGAAACAGACTGACAAAACTGCTCATCACCGGATGACGAATTTCCGCCAGTACGCTGTGCGGAAAACGTAGTAAGCGATTCACAAATGCCAGCGTCAGCAATCCCCAGATGACCATCGCAAGGATGACTAAGCCATCACCAATCCAGTGGCTCACCGGCCACACCTGGCTGGCGTAACGCCACGCAAATCCCATCCCAATTGTACCCAGTACCATGCCAAAATAACCAGCCGGAAGATTGAGGACCCGTTCACTCTGTTTGTTCTTACTCATTTTGTTTATTTTTTAAAGTATATTTGAAATGCATTTTATGGAATATCTGCCGGTTTAGCCAGTGCAGAAAACTTTGCTACGTTTAACTAAGGTGCGCAACATGGAAATGAGCTATGACCAAATACCGTCTAAGCGATGAATCTCGCTCCTTTAGTTACCAGGATAATGGCAATAAAAAAAGTGTATTACTACGCCAAATCATCGCACTCATTGATTTTAATGATGTTAGATCCGGTACGCTCGGTGGCTGGATTGATGATGAAAGCGTTCTGTCGCAAAGCGGTAATTGCTGGATATACGATGAGAATGCGCTCGCGTTTTCCGGCGCGACGATAACCGGAGACGCCCGTATTACACAGGCAAGCGTGGTCAGAGATGGCGCGCAGATTGGTGATGCCGCCTGGATTGACCGAGCAGAAATCAGCCATAACGCGCAAATACGTGACAACGTCACCATTCAGGATTCTGTTGTTCGCGGTGAGTGCCTCATCTGCGGTGATGCACGCATTGTGTGTGACTCTGAAATCATTGCAGCCAGAGGGTTAACCCGTGAAAGCGACCAGCTCCTGCAAATTTACGAGCGGGCGGCAGTCAGTAATTCACGCGTGGTGCATCAGGCGCAAATCTATGGCGATGCGATGATCAATTATGCCTTTATAGAACATCGGGCTGAAGTTTTTGATTTTGCACGGATAGAAGGCAACGAAGAGAATAATGTCTGGATCTGCGATTGCGCCAAAGTCTATGGGCATGCACGCGTCATCGCCGGAACGGATGAAGACGCCATTCCTACCCTGCGCTACAGCTCGCAGGTGGCGGAACACGCGGTGGTTGAAGGTAACTGCGTGCTGAAACACCACGTGCTGGTTGGGGGGCATGCGCAATTACGTGGCGGACCGCTCCAGCTTGACGGTCACATCCTGATTGAAGGCTATGCCTGTATTCTGGGTGAAGTGCTGATCGAGCATCATATTGAGATAACCGATCAGGCCCAAGTTGAAGCCTTTGATGGCGATGCGATCCATCTGCGCGGGCCAAAAGTGATCAACGGCGAACAACGTATCACGCGCACCCCTATCGCCGGTTTATTCTGAAGAGCCATCAATGATGCGGGCGTAGAGATTCACGTCATGGTAATCCCCATTAAGGAACTCCGCCTGTTGCATACATCCTTCCAGTCGGAAGCCATTGCGCAGTGCAGCCTGGTTGCTCTTGACGTTATCTACACGACATTTAATCACGAAGCGGCGAATCTCCTGGCGCTGCGCATAATGATGAATCATCGCCTGTAGCGCCTGAGACAGAATGCCTTTGCCCTGGTGCTCTTCATCCAGCCAATAACCAATATAAGCGGCTTTGTTCAGCGGCTCTATCTGGTTAAACGAGATAACGCCAGCCACCTCCCCTTGTTCGAAAATAAGGAACATTTTGGCGTAGCCGCGCTGGTGCAACATCATATTCCCCTGCACGTTCTTACGCGTGTCGTCCTCAGATTCGACAAACTGCGGCCAGTTCAGTGACTGTTGGAGCCAGGTTTTATTTTTAAGCACCAACTGATGCAGAGGGGTGACGTGGTGTTCTTCTACCGCCCGCAGTTCCAGCGCGTCACTAACGATAATTATTTCTGACATGTTTATCTCCTTTGCGATCGTAAACGGGGCATTTCTGACTGGCAGTAGCCGATATTACTCTGTTTAGCACCGAGGATGTCTTATTTTTATGCTGTAACAGCAATCACTTAGAAAGAATCTCTGGCGTGGAACCCGTTACTCTGGTGATCCGGGTATCCCCTCATGGATAGACCGTAATGATGACAATAACACTTTCATTCTATTGCTAAGGAGCAAGCATGGCAGCACCTTTGGGTCGTTTAGCACTTATTCCGCTTTTACTGATTACCGCCTGTCACCAACCTGTTTCCACCACGCAAGCGGGCCCCGTTCCCTTTGCCGTCAATAAGCAACAGGTCGTGGATAATACCACGCTGGAAATTTCCCGTAGCGCGCTGGAATATAACATTCATAAAGTTCAGCAACTGCTGGGAGATAAAACCCGGATGTGCGCCATTCTTAAAGGCGACGCGTATGGCCACGATCTCTCACTGGTAACACCGGTGATGATGCAAAACGGCGTGCAATGTATTGGCATCGCCAGCAACGAGGAGATTAGTACCGTTCGCCGGTCAGGCTATACATCGCAGCTCATGCGCGTGCGTAACGCGACGGAAAAAGAGATGCGCCAGGCGGCGGATTTCGATACCGAAGAGCTTATCGGTAATCTGGATATGGCTAAGCGTCTAAGTGCAATCGCTCAGGAGAAAGGTAAAACTATTCGTATCCATCTGGCGCTGAACTCTGGCGGTATGTCGCGTAACGGTCTGGAAGTCAGTACCGCTGCAGGTCTGGAAGAAGCACGCGCTATTTCCGCATTACCCGGCCTGAAAATTGTCGGCATCATGTCGCATTTCCCGGAAGAAGATGCGGCAGTGGTAAAACGCGATCTGGCCCGTTTCAATGCGCAATCAGCCCAGGTACTGAAAATTACCGGGCTTAAGCGCGAAGATGTCACCCTGCATGTCGCGAATACGTTCGCTACCCTGACCGTTCCAGAATCCTGGCTCGACATGGTGCGTGTTGGCGGTATTTTCTATGGCGATACCATCGCCAGCACCGAATACAAACGCGTCATGACGTTTAAATCTGCCATCGCGTCGGTAAACCATTACCCCAAAGGAAACACCGTCGGATATGACAGAACCTATACCCTTAAACGTGATTCCGTTCTGGCCAATATCCCGACAGGTTATGCCGATGGTTATCGCCGTGTGTTCAGTAATGCGGGGCACGTGCTGATCCGCGGCCAGCGGGTTCCGGTACTGGGTAAAACATCCATGAATACCGTGATCGTCGATGTAACCGATTTGCCGCAGGTTGCATCCGGTGATGAAGTGGTGCTGTTCGGTAAACAGGGAAATGCGCAGGTTAGTGCAGAAGAAGTCGAAGAAATTAGCGGCGCGTTGTTCACTGAAATGTCGATCCTCTGGGGGGCGACGAACAAACGCGTGATGGTCGATTAACACCTAAAACAGGAAGGGCTTCCGTTTCTCGCAGGAAGCCCTTTTACACAGCAAGCGCCGTTCTACTCAGCTCTCACTGACACTCTCTTTTTGCAATATTTTGAGCAGATCTTCCTTCAGGTGGAGTTTCTGTTTCTTAAGACGAACAATGTCCAAACTATACCCCCGACCATCCGAACCTTCCAGTCTGGAGATCTCATGATCAAGGCTGTTGTGTTTTTCGAATAAGGACAGAAAGCGAGGGTTCTCGGATTTCAGTCGGGAAATAAGGTCTCTGTATTCTGGAAACATACTTTCTCCCTGTTAGTGGACAAGAACGTGTATAAGAAATACACACCCACAGAGTACCCATTTGCCATACAGAAAAATGCGAACAGGATCGAGTAAATAGTGTACAGAGTCGTTATGAGGATGAATGCAGATACGGCTCCCCATCAGGAGAGCCGTAAAGGGCGTGATTAACGCATCTCGCGGTCGTCAACGTACTGACGTTTATCCGGCGCAGGCGGGAAGTACTGATACAGCCAAGTTTCGCTGATG
Organism: Citrobacter sp. Cpo061; assembly: GCF_030332845.1. NCBI lineage: Bacteria > Pseudomonadati > Pseudomonadota > Gammaproteobacteria > Enterobacterales > Enterobacteriaceae > Citrobacter > Citrobacter sp. Cpo061. The sequence goes on along the minus strand of NZ_JAOWHB010000036.1, from coordinate 128,607 downwards.
GCGTCACCCTGACAACGCAGGAACATACGCATATCTACCGGATCGGTCGAGTCAGAGGTTGGATACCAGTCAAACTGAATGCGATAACCATCGATAGGCTCCACGTAGAGGATCTCAATCTGTTTCGCTTCACCGCTGGAGAGCGTAATCACCGGTTCAATGCCTTTCGGCGCAGCCGCTTTTAGATCGCCACCAACGAAGTCAACGGCAAAACGACGCGCCCATTTTTCTGGGTAATGCTCGCCCGGTGCCCATCCTTCCGGGAAACCGCCCATGCCTGTCCGGGTCGCCATCACGCGAGCCAGCGGTGAACGCACCGGCGGTTGAGCGCTCCAGTACAGGCGATATTTGAATTCCAGCTCATCGCCAGCTTTGATCTTCTTGTCCGGCTGCCAGAAGCAGACAACGTTATCCAGCGTTTCGCCGGTCGTCGGGATCTCCATCAGACCGATGGTCCCCTTGCCCCACTGGTTGCGCGGTTCGACCCACAGGCTTGGACGCTTGTTATACCAGCCCATGATGTCCTGATAATGGGAGAAGTCGCGATCGAGTTGCAGTAAGCCAAACCCTTTCGGGTTGTTATCGGTATAGGCGTTGAACTGCAGCTTTTGCGGGTTATTCAGCGGACGGCAGATCCACTCGCCATTGCCCCGCCACATCGCCAGACGATCGGAGTCATGGATTTGCGGGTGAATAGTGTCGCACATCCGACGCTCGTTGTTGCCACAGCTGAACATGCTGGTCATCGGCGCAATGCCGAGCTGCTTGATGTCTTTGCGCGCATAGATGTGGTTTTGTACATCCATAATCACCTGCGTTTTCTCGCAGTGGATCACGAACTTGAATGCGCCGGTTACGCTTGGGCTGTCGAGAAGCGCATACACGGTAAAGGAGGTTGCGCCCGGTTTAACCGTTTCGAACCAGAAAGAGGTGAAATCAGGAAACTCTTCTTTGCTGTCGGTGTAGGTATCTACCGCCAGACCACGGGCTGATAAACCGTACTGATAGGTGTCATCCACGGCGCGGAAATAGCTGGCGCCCAGGAAAGAAACGACATCGCGGCGGGCCAGTTCTGGCGCTTTAAACACGCGGAATCCAGCGAATCCGAGGTCAGTCTGCCCTTCCAATTGTTTGGTATCCACACCCGCGTCGTTGTATTTAAACAGTTCCGGACGGAAGTGAATTTCACGCGCCATATGCGTACTACCATCAACCGAGAACATGCGTACACGACGACGGAAGCCCATTCCCACGTGGAAGAACTGCGCATCAAGCTGACGATTTTCAACATTGTTCCACAGAGACTGCTCTGCGTCATATTGAATGCTGTTGTAGGCCTGCGGCGTCAGTTTCGCCAGCGTGTCCGGTAACGCGCGTGGTGCGCCGCCCCAGGGTTTCTGTGCTAAGTCATGGGCCATCGATTGCAGAACGGAAAAATCAAAACGTACGGTTTTTCCGTCTGCAATGTCAGACTCTGCCGCAAAGGCGGCGCGGGAAAAGAGTGATGCAATACCACTGGTTCCGCACACGGCGGCCATTGCCATTGAACCTTTAATAAATCGTCTGCGATTCATGCCTGAAAGTGAGTCCTTCTGGTCGTGTAAATGGTCCCGCGCCGGTCAAAATCAGCGGCAAGAGAGTGCACATTTCTGACCGCTCACTCTAGACAAAATTCATTAATAATCCAATTGTTGGTCGCCGATTATCTGTACAAAATCGAAAATATTTTATGTCGATGGGAACAGACCGAATCCCATGTAAATTCCGTTAAAGTAAACCACACCGACGTTTACTTCGTTCTTGAGCCTCCTGATACAGCGCAAACTCATCATAAACCGCGCAACCCAGCGCCTGTTCAAACGCGTCGCGGCTGGAATTTCCGTGGCTGCGAGCCTGTGTTTCATTACCCAAATTGGACTGGAAAATTCCTGCGGCGCTCACCGGTAAAAAATCTTCGTAGGTGATGGGTTGCGCAACCAGCCAGCCCCGTTCAATAAGCGGCTGCGGATCGTCATCCGGGCGAATCGCCTGCCGATGCGCTTCACCCGATGGCGTCAGACGATAGCGGAACCAGGCTAGCCCCTGCTGGCGCAGCAGGAATTCGCTGTCCGGGAAGGCTTTAAACACCTCCTGAAGGTGTAGCTGGTGCGTCAGATTGTCTTTCCCCGTTCCCGCTTTATTCAGCAATTCGTCGTACAACGCTCTGCCTTTCGGTGTCAGGGCCACGCCGCGCTGTTCGATTTCACCAAAACGTGCCGTGTGAGTGCCGCGCATTTCACCGGCAAACAACACCGGTTCTTCCAGCGCTTTGAAACTGGTCTGACGCAATAAAATGGGCACCTCGCGGCGCGGCGGCCCTTCAATCAGTATTTTCGGTTCAATGCCGCATTCCGGCATCATCGACTGCACCCGGTCAATATCCAGCGTTCGCGGTGTCAGATGGTTGATATGACAACCGGGGAAGCACACCACATCGGCAATCAGCCGGTGTTCGTTGTGTAATGCGTGATAGGTCGCTTCATCGACCGTGGCATGCTGATGCCAGCGGAATGTTTCCAGCGCTTCATGCACAAATTCTTGCGCCTGTTCAGATGTAAAACTGCCCTGCGCATCAAATTCATCCAGCAGTTCGTGGCAACGGCGAGTGAAAATATCGCGTTTCGCGAGGATCTCAGCGGCTTTTTGCCGCAGCGCGGCGTTTTCGATTAGTTCGAGCCGTAATAACGAGGTGAATACCCGAAACGGGTTGCGCGATAGCGAGGCATCGTCGATGGGACGAAAGGCTGTGGAATGTACAGGGACGCCCGCCTGGGAGAGATCGTAATAACTCACCGGATACATGCCCATAACGGCAAACATCCGGCGCAGCGTAGAAAGCTCCTGCGCGGTACCCACTCGAATGGCACCATGACGCTCAACGTTTAGCCGGGCCAGTTCATCCGCATTCGCCAGTTTTTCATGCAGCGTCGGATTATTTTCCAGTACCGCCAGATTCACATCAGCGACAAGTTCCAGCAACGTGCCGTACTGCGGGACTTCCTGCTGGTACATTGCTGACATTGCCTGCGAAAATTGTTCCCGAATCTCATCTGCCGTGATGGTGTTCGCCATAATGTCATGCCTCCAGTGAATATTACCTGGAGTGTAGAAAACGCCGCTGACTCCGGTGGGAAGAATTTACAAAGTGTGACCCCGCGTAAACTTCCCACCCATACAAAAGATGAACAGTACCTACTGGCGTGGTTTCAAATGACTTTCCAGCCAGGGCAGCATCTGTTTTTTACGGCTAAGCATACCTTCTACCTTGCAAGGCTGCGGGATGTCTGAAAGTTCTGATCCAGCAAACCATAGGCTGGTGTCACCCAGATTGATGTCAGTGAGCATCAGCACGACTAACGCAGCGTTCTTTTCTTCTGCATAGCGCGCCATTTCCTGACGGAGATCGTCCAGCGCTGTATCAACCTGTTGCAGCGCATAGAGTTCGAGCTGCGCTACACAGACTGAATGTCCATGGATGGTGAAGGTTTTAATGTCTTTCTGCAAAAGTTCCCGGGCGCTCATCCCTTCCACACTTGTTTTAGCTGACAGCAGGTCGCGACTGAAAGCGTCAAGATCCACTCCGGTTTTTTGGGCCAGCGCATCAACCGCCAGGCGATCGTCAGTGGTCGTCGTTGGTGAACGAAGCGTGACAGTGTCACTCAATACGGCGCCGAGCAGTAAAACAGCCTCAGCTGAAGATAATTGATTGCGTTCATCCTCCGTCATCAGTTGCCACAGCAGGGTTGCGCTACTGCCGACAGGCTTCACCCACACTTCCGGTGGCAGACGGGTGACTAACCCACCAAGTCGGTGATGATCGATAATTCCCACCACGTTACTTTCTGTTAACGATTCCGGTCCCTGGGCCGGCTCGGTGAAATCGACCAGCCAGACATCACGATCGGTCAGTTCAAACGTCAACCGTTCAGGCATCGTCAGCCCCGCATGCTCAAAGATAAACTGCGTTTCGCGATTAGGCTCGCCCAAACGCCATGCCGTCGCCTGCTGGCCACGTAAACTAAGCCAACGCGCCGTCATTGCGGCGGTGCAGATGGCATCGCTATCGGGATTAAGGTGCCCTATTACATGTATCATTCATCAGTGCCTTGTGAAGAGAAATCGTTCAAAAGTAAACAATCACCAAAGTATAACGACTGGGCACACTCCCTTCCATGATCCCACAACCCAGCAATGCTGTACAAAACATAAGCAAAATAAATCAGTTGTAAGTAAAACATGATAAATGTTAATAATATTTTGCTATCAGGTTATCAAAAACAAACAACTTTACTTGTCACCGATACGGCTCTGTTTTTAACATCGCTTATGGAAAAAAATGTTCTGTTCAATCAGCGCATTCGCTTGCGCCACCTTCATACTTTTGTCGCCGTTGCACAGCAGGGAACGTTGGGGCGCGCGGCTGAGACCCTTAACCTGAGCCAACCGGCTCTCTCCAAAACGCTAAATGAACTGGAGCAACTGACCGGTACCCGTCTCTTTGAGCGTGGCCGCCTTGGCGCGCAGTTAACGCTGCCCGGAGAACAGTTTCTTACCCACGCGGTAAGAGTGCTGGATGCGCTCAACACCGCCGGACAAGCGTTAAATCAGCGCGAAGAGTCGCAGACTGATGTCGTACGGATCGGGGCCTTACCCACCGCGGCACTGGGCATTCTGCCTGCGGTAATTGGTCCTTTCCACAAGCAGCAAATGGAGACCACGCTACAGGTCGCCACCATGAGCAATCCGATGATTCTGGCAGGTTTAAAATCCGGGGAAATCGATCTTGGCATTGGTCGCATGGCCGATCCGGAATTGATGGTCGGTCTGAATTATGAATTGTTGTTTCTGGAATCACTTAAACTGGTCGTGCGCCCTAACCATCCGCTGTTGCAGGAAACCATCACGTTAAGTCGGGTAATGGAGTGGCCGGTGGTGGTTTCGCCAAAAGGAACCGCGCCTCGCCAGCACGCAGAAGCATTGTTGCAAAGTCAGGGTTGTAAAATGCCGCCAGGCTGCATTGAAACGCTGTCAGCATCGCTTTCCCGCCAGTTGACGGTTGATTACGACTATGTGTGGTTTGTCCCTTCAGGTGCGGTTAGAGAGGATTTACGCCAGGCGACGCTGGTGTCGTTGCCGATACCTACCCACGGTGCGGGTGAACCCATCGGTATTCTTACCCGTGTCGATGTGCAACTCTCTCAGGCCGCGCAGATCCTTATCGCCGCAATACGCAAAACCGTACCGTTTTGATGCCAAATATTAAGGGACCATCAGGTCCCTTAATTTATTGTTAAAACGTTTCCCAGTTATCGCCACTGGCCGTTGCCGTCTGCGGACACGATTGGTCAGGCGTAGTGGTTACGGGAGGGCGTTTAATTGCACTCGTTCCCGTTAAGCGAAATGTACCTACGGCTTCCGTTAAGCGCGCCGCCTGCTCTTCGAGAGAGGCCGCCGCAGCCGATGCTTCTTCAACCAGCGAGGCATTTTGCTGCGTAACCTTATCCATTTCTGATATCGCCTGGCTCACCTGTACGATACCCCGGCTCTGCTCATCAGAGGCCGCCGCGATTTCCAGCATGATATCGGTGACGCGTTTTACCGCATCGACAATATCCGTCATCGTATTGCCCGCCGCGACGACTTCTCCGGAGCCCTGGTCAATCAGTCGGACCGATTCGCTGATCAATCCTTCAATCTCTTTTGCCGCCTGAGCGCTGCGGCTTGCCAACGTACGGACTTCACTGGCGACCACGGCAAATCCACGCCCCTGCTCTCCTGCCCGCGCCGCCTCAACCGCAGCGTTCAGTGCCAGGATATTGGTCTGGAAAGCAATGCTATTAATCACGGCTGTGATTTCGGAGATTTTCTTCGAACTCGTTGAGATATTACCCATGGTTTTCACCACGCCAGAAACCATCTGACCGCCCCGACTGGCCTTACCGGACGCATCTTCCGCCAGTTTGCTTGCGTGATGCGCATTGTCGGCGTTTTGCTTCACCGTGGCGGTCAGCTCTTCCATGCTGGCTGCCGTTTGTTCAATCGCTGCGGCCTGTTGTTCAGTACGTGAAGACAGATCGGTATTACCCGCCGAAATCTCGCTGGTACCGCGGTAGATTTCTTCCGCGCCCTGACGTACCGTGCCCACCGTTTTCCCCAACGATCGTTGCATTGTCTGTAGGTGACGGCTCAGACGGCCAATTTCGCTACGCCCGGTCGGTTCATCGTGCATCGTCAGATCGCCTGATGAAATTCGCTCAATACGCTGGGCCGCGCGTAGCAGAGGGTGAATGACGGTACGACGCAGAACAATGAACGTCATCACGGTTAGCACCAGCGCAAGAACGAATGCACCCAGCATAAAAGCCATGCCGAGTTGTGTACGCTGATGCGCCTGTTCGCTTAACTGGTTCGCCCTTGCGGTACGAATGTCGATCGCTTTTAACAATACCTTATTGTAAGCAGAGTCCAGCGGTCGGGCCTGTTCATTTTCATGGTTGATGATCGCTTCAAACATGCCGTTTTTAGCGTACTTCAGCATGGGCTGTAAACCGTCGGTATAGGCTTTGAAGCTGGCGCTCAGTTCAGCATCTAGCGCTTCATCAGCAGACGTTTTTACCGCACGCGACATATAAGCGTTAAAACCGTCCTGCGACTGCTTGATGCGTTTTTCTGCCTCGGCAATATTGGCCTTCATGTCATCCATTTCGGCAATACGGCTCGCCGCGCCGGCGTGGATCATGTTGATACGTGCGGTACGTAGATGGTTAGAGCTGTTAGATAACCCCATCCTGACCTGAATCTCATCGGTCACGTCGCGCTGATCGCGATCGGCCTGCATAAGAAAATAGCTTGCCAGTCCGGAACTTAAGGCGAACAGCAGAAGGATGCCACCGAGAATGGAGGAAAACAGCGGAACCAGCCGGATTTGATGCAGAAAGCCCAGTTTATGCTGGGCTTGCATCGATGTAGTGTTGTCCATGACCGTCGACTCTCTTGTAGGGTTTATGCGTGAAAACACGCCCGTTAGATAGTCATCGGCAATCCGGGAAGTTTACTTACCGTGAAAAGCGCCGGATTCGTCACACTTTCACAACATAATTCTAAAAAATTCAGGAAAGTGCCAGCGGTTAAATCCGCTGGCCAATGAATCAGTTATCGCCAAAGTGGATAACGGTACGGATGGACTTACCTTGGTGCATTAAATCGAACGCTTCGTTAATCTGCTCCAGCGGTAAACGGTGGGTAATAAAGGGATCCAACTGAATTTTCCCGCTCATTGCTTCTTCAACCATGCCAGGAAGCTGAGTACGCCCTTTCACACCGCCAAACGCGGAACCGCGCCAGACACGCCCGGTAACCAGCTGGAACGGACGAGTTTTGATCTCTTGCCCTGCTCCCGCCACGCCAATGATGATGCTTTCGCCCCATCCTTTATGGCAACATTCCAGTGCCGCGCGCATCACGTTAACGTTGCCGATACATTCAAAGCTAAAATCCACGCCGCCGTCGGTCAGCTCAACGATCACATCCTGAATCGGTTTGTCGTAATCCTTCGGGTTGATGAAATCGGTCGCGCCCATTTCACCTGCCAGCTTAAATTTTTCCGGATTGGTATCAACGGCCAGAATACGCCCGGCTTTCGCCTGCACCGCGCCCTGAATTACCGCCAGACCAATACCGCCCAGACCAAATACGGCGACGGTGTCGCCTTCTTTCACTTTTGCGGTGTTATGGACTGCTCCGATACCGGTGGTCACGCCACAACCCAGCAGACACACTTTGTCCAGCGGGGCCTGCGGGTTAACCTTCGCCAGAGAGATCTCCGCGCAAACGGTGTATTCGCTGAAGGTGCTGGTGCCCATATAATGATAAATCGGCTCACCGTTATACGAGAAGCGCGTTGTGCCATCCGGCATCAGACCTTTGCCCTGGGTCGCACGTACGGCCTGGCACAAGTTGGTTTTACCCGATTTACAGAACTTACACTCGCCGCACTCTGCGGTGTACAGCGGGATCACATGATCGCCCGGCTTCAGACTGGTGACGCCTTCGCCTACTTCAACCACAATGCCGCCACCTTCATGGCCAAGTACCGCCGGGAATACGCCTTCCGGATCGTCGCCAGAGAGCGTAAAGGCGTCGGTGTGGCACACGCCGGTATGGGTAATTTTAACCAGCACTTCACCTTTCTTTGGCGGTGCGACGTCGATTTCGACAATTTTTAACGGTTGGCCGGGGCCGAATGCAACTGCTGCACGTGATTTCATTTGTCTCTTCCCATTATTGCGAGGTGATGATGTTATTTTAGATAAGCACGCAGAAGATGGCCGATTTCAGCCATGCGCACGGCACGCTGGTCTGGCGTTGTTTCTCCGCTGACCAGCTCGTCTTTCAGATGGATCTCAACCATTTCGCCCATCAGGCCATTGGATGCACCGCGCACGGCGGCAATTTGCTGCAGGATTGCCAGACACGGTTCGCCAGATTCCAGTGCACGCTCAAGCGCATCAACTTGACCGCGAATACGGCGTACACGGGTGAGAATGCGTTTCTTGTCTTCAGGTGAATGCGGCATACGCCCTCCGGATACTATAGGGGTGTATACTATCAGATTTGTTATTTCATTGTAAAATATAAGACTTATTTAATATCAGTAGCTTAGATTAAGCTGTTATCGGATATATGCGGACACCCGTTTACTATCGCCTGCACAGGCAAACGGAACCCCGGTTTATATCCACAGCGCTATGTGGGTATGAATGACTGTCGCCAGTTCCCGCTGGCGGCGGTCAACCACCTTCTAATAGTCACTACGCTGCGATGGAGCTGGGTGCTGATTACTGGCAATAAAAAACCGCCCAAGGCCGGCTGATTTTGATGTGTAACGGTTTAGCTAATTGGTTGATGATTAGTGTCTAATATCATTTCCCAAATATTGAAATTCTCTTCAGTACATCTGCCATAAGGTAAAGCTGTCGCCCTGGCTGTACGAAATTACCAATACGATACTCAATCTGTTCACCACCCGATTAGACACAAAAATTTCTTTCATCCGAAGGTTGTGCTGCGCCCCTTTTATTTCACGCTCGCTAATTTAACGACGGACCTTCGTTAACCACTTCGACTCCGCCCCCCCCTTTTTTCATTACCTAAATATATAATTCCATGTTTTATGACTTAATTAACTTCATATTTATTCTTGATGATGATTAACATCACTTAATGATAATTTACAAAAACAATTAAATTTAAAGCGTAATGTTTTACTGTGGGCTTTTTTATTAATACAAGGAAACGTTATGAGCTGGAATAAAGATGCTGCCGTTAATTACGCACGAAATCACGCAGGAAGTGCCAGTCAACATAGATGCGCTCATTTTGTCTCTAATGCCGTGCGCGCTGGCGGCGCTAGACTCATCAATACAAACTATGCAAAAGATATGGCGTTTAACCTACGTGCAGCAGGCTTTCGAGCTGTTTATGGCGCCCCAATGAAAGGCGATGTTGCTGTAATACAACCGATCGCTGGCCATCCGGCGGGACATGCTTGCATTTACGGCGGTGATGGCACCTGGTATTCAGATTATAAACAAAACAGCATGTACCCTGGCAATAATTGGGCATCTGCGGCACCGTCCTATCAATTATTCAGGCACAATTGATATGAAATTATTAATATTTACCAGCCTACTAATCTGCACTTCCGCGTTCGCGACTGTTTCCCCTACTGGCCCAGAGGCAGCAGCATTGAAATTTAATCACTGGTATATTGCACAATTGTTAAAAGAGAAAAATCCTTTAACGGATTACGCTGGACTTAAACCTTACGTCACTACCAGCACGATTGCCGCATTGAAAAAATCTAATGCGGCCGACCCCAATACCGAAGACGTACCGGACTCTGATATGTTTATCAAAGCCCAGGATTATAGTGAAGACTGGCGGCAGATCAAGATTGTGTCGTCAGATTATGATCCCGTGTGTATGCAAGTTTATGTGTCGTTTGGAACGAATAAAGCACATACCGTTATCGACTGTATGGTGCAGGAAGGCGGGGCCTGGAAAGTTCAATCTGTAGCCAGACAGGATATCTTGCCGAACATCAGTCTAAAGTAATCTATGTAAAGCCCGTTAATTCGTACGGGCTTCATTCCCCTTAATTATTTTTTCGTTGCGCTATAAGCTTGCGCAAATCGATACCAAACCGTTTTTTAATACCCCGAAGATAACTTCCTTCAACCCCTTATAACCGAGCATACCCAACACAAACACGATCTCATTGTATGTAAATGTGACCTCGCCAACTTGCGGGATAGTGAACGTTACGTTTGGGAGGTGAACTGCTGCAAACATCATGATCACTGCCCCGATCAGGACGTCACCACAACATTCACGGAATTTCCCCCCCCCCAATAAAAACTCGAACGATAACGCCCAGGGCAACCAGGATTACTAATTTATGGTTCACCGCAGCAGATTTATCAATACCTCATCACAGGCCATCGCGAGGGAACGGATATTGTTCAGCATTTCAGGGAGTACGGCAGTAGCGAAACGTAACATCTCTAGTTTGTATTCCTGCCAAGACTAAAACAAAACTGTGTTTTATCATATTAGTTTGAACAACACACGGATGGGTTTTAATTGTGTAAGATGCTCCCAAAGATTATGTAAATTAATAAGACCTGCCTGAGCTAATATTGCTATCGTGATCATCAATGTGGACGCGGTAATCACAAGCATCAAACGACTAATATTTTTCTGGATCCTGATCTGCTGCTTTTCCCGTTTATCTTCAGATTCCCATGAAACAATTGTTGAAATAGCCTTGCCTTGTATATAATATTTTTCATCACTAAATCTGACATCTTCTGTAATTACAAGTGACTGGAGAAGCAGAAAGACCTTCCTCCTGAAATCTTCATTCTTGATATGTTTATACCAAAGCGTCCCGTACAATAGATCAATAACCTCATCACATGTTACTCCAGTGTGAGTTTTCTCTGGCGATTGATGTACATATTCGTTCACCAGCATCTGTAGCAACATTATACGATCAAGTCCACTCAACGCCTTGTTACTGGTGAATGAAGAAAAGAGATTGCTTTTTGCTCTCGTCAGCGCATTTTTTGCATAAGCAATACGTGTAAAATAATTTATTGCAAAAAGAAAAATCGAATCAAACCTTAATGGACCTTGCTTTCTCCAATGAATAATCTCAACATTCATTTTTTCAATATCATTGAGTGGAAGGTTTATTTTCTCCATATAGGCGTGCTGCTCAGCATGCCATTTTTCAAGCACAACATTTTTGCCTCTTAGGCTCACAAGCTGATATTTTTCTTGTTTTACATCCGAAAAATAAACACCATAGTAATTATATACTTGATCATCCACATGATTTTTCAGAGTAAACCGTGGCAGAAAATAACGCCATAATCTACCTTTAGCTCTCGAAACTAAGGATTCTATGAACATAATTACGCTCTAACATCTTTAATTTGTCACAGTTAATGATAGTCCACTGTGCGAATAAAAAAGCCCTCCCCATTCGATAATGTGGAGGGCTTTTGTACACCGATTTAGTGCTTATCAGTGATCTCAACAACGACATGGCGATCTGGAGCAAGGCAATTAATCAGCTGCTGTCCGGTCTGCCCATCACAACTAGATCCCGTGACAGAATCACTCGAACCATGTCCTTGTGCAGTAATATTTGCAGCTGGCATGCCTAACGCGACTAATTCATCGGCAACAGCCTGCGCGCGCTGGGCTGACAGTTGCTGGTTATAATCTGCGGCTCCGGTGCGATCGCTATAGCCAATAACAACGGTCGCTTTGTCTTTGGCCGGTTGCAGACCGGGATTTCGGTATAACTGCGCAATCGCCGCTTTCCCTTCTGGGGTTAGTGCTGCTGAATCATAACCAAACATCACATCAGATTTTAAGTTAAAACGCTGAGGTTCAGGCGCAGGAGTTGCGGCAACTGCCGGTGCAGGCGTAACCTCCGCGTCGTCATGCTGGCCAAAACGATATGACAACCCAGCGGTAACGGAACTAACATCACTTGATACGCCAATCTGGTTTTCATTACCCACATTGCTCACCCATTGATATTCCACGCGACCAGCCCAGTTCTTGTTAAAGGCATATTCCGTACCAACAGCCACAACCGGACGCACACCAGTATCAAAGCGGTTATTGCCTTTAATATCTGACTCCGCGCGATATCCCATTGCCCCTGCACGACCGTAGAGATCCCAATCATCAGTCAAACCATAACTTGCTTTCAGCGATAATTGCAGCCCCTGGCTTTTCATTTGAGAACCAGAAGAACCATTTTTACCGTTGAATTGCATATTACCTAAATAATCATAGCCGCCTTCAACTGCCAGCCATGGAGTAATCTGGTAGCCTGTAAATACCCCGCCACCGACGTTATCGCTATCAAAACCAACATCACCATATTTATTACCATTGGCCCCCGTTTGCTGGCTTGCGCTGGTATCAAAGTAATGTGACCAACCAAATTTCCCACCAGCATACCAGGTTCCCGCATCCGCTGCGGCAAATGCCGTAGTCGCGGTCAGCGCATTTGCAATAATGAGTGTAATAAGCGTCTTTTTCATAAATTTCCTATTATAGACTTGCCGTTTGTCAGTTAGTTATCTGTTAGTCGGCGCTACAATAAGATTTTTAATGAAGGCTGATAATCGTTTTTTTATTTATTTCTGGACAGTTTTAGAATCGCTCTGGACGCTTATTTACGATAACAATGGCTATCCCACCCGCAGTAAATCGCTATATCTCGTTGTATAACGCGGTGAAAGCATATCTCGCTTCATTGCCCACGGTTGTTGTATACCTTGTCCGGCAAAATAGAGTGTTCCTTTACCCTTTTCAGCATTGAGTGTATCCAGAACGGCCATCAGCTTATCGCTGTTATGCCGTGGGGCGTTGTCATCAAACAGATTCAACTGCGCAACGCCAGAACTAAAAAAATCGCCCAGCATGACCCCTGCTTTTTGATAACGCAGCCCCTCCCGCCATATTGCGTCCAGGCTACGTGTGGCCGCCCTTATAATTTCCCGACTATCCTGGGTTGGTGTCAGCAGTTTTATCGATGCGCTGTTACCGTAATACGGTTCATTCAGGGAAAATGGGCTGGTTTTGATAAACGTAGAGATAAACCGGCAGAACTGGTGCTCTCTGCGTAATTTTTCCGCAGCACGTGCAGCATAGGTACAAATAGCCTCTCTCATCGCATTGTAATCCGTGAGTTTTTCACCAAACGATCTTGAACAAATGATCTCCTGCTTAACTGGCGCAAACTCTTCCAACGCCAGGCACGGTTCACCGCGCAATTCCCGCACAGTGCGCTCAAGCACAACGTTGAAATGTTTGCGGATAAAGCGAATATCGGTATCCGCTAGATCGCAGACCGTTTTAATGCCCATAGCGTCCAGTTTTTTACTGATACGGCGTCCGACACCCCAGACTTCATCAACCGGGAGCGCAGCCATCAGCTTACGCTGACGCTCAATATTCGAGAGATCCACCACCCCGTCAGTCTGTTCCTGCCACTTTTTGGCAGCATGGTTCGCCAGCTTGGCCAGGGTTTTGGTCTGGGCGATACCGACCCCAACCGTGAGGCGTGTTTTCTGTAAAATGGTTTCTCTGATTTCACGACCAAAATCTGTAAGATCCCTGCAGTTTCGCACGCCGGTTAAATCACAAAAGGCTTCATCGATACTGTACATTTCCACGCGCGGAGACAGCTCCTCCAGAATCGACATTACCCTGCTGCTCATATCCGCATACAGCTCGTAGTTCGAACTAAAGCAGAACACGCCGCAGCGCCTGAACAGATCTTTCTGTTTGAAGTATGGTGCTCCCATATTGACGCCAAGCGCCTTCGCTTCCGCGCTGCTGGCAATGACACAACCATCATTATTTGAAAGAACAACAACGGGTTTACCTTTCAGGTCCGGTCGGAATGCCGATTCACAACTGGCATAAAACGAATTAACATCCACCAGCGCAAACATAATCAGCCCGCGGATTTAATGATAAATGTCACCACGCCAAATATATCCAGCGAGTCCTCGCTGCCGATCATGATCGGCGCGTAGGCGCTGTTCTCTGGCTTCAGCATCACCACCGGATGCAATTGCAGGCGCTTAACGGTGAATTCGCCTTCAATAGCAGCAATCACAATGTCTCCGTGGGCCGCTTTTCTGGCACTGTCGACTACCAGCAAGTCACCAGCACCGATCCCTGCCCCCATCATGGAGTCGCCAGACGATTTAACAAAATAGGTTGCGCTGGGATGCTGCACCAACAGGTCGTTAAGATCGATACGTTTCTCAACGTAATCCTGCGCCGGAGAAGGAAAACCGCAGGGCACGAGATCGCTAAATAGCGGGAAGTGTTTGATTTCGGGGTGTTCTACTGGCTGGAAAAACAACATAATAATCTGCCTCTCATGTGACTGTATTTATATACAGTAGTTTTAATGAGGACAGTGATCAAGTGACAGACGTGGCGAACTGAGCGTTGTTTAACCATCTTGCCGGTAAGCGTTTATGCTATCTGGAAAAATAATTTTCGGTTTTATTCCACAGAGGAAAGTACAAATTTTCGCGACATGTACTCAGCCGGAATGATAACGACTACGGCGCCCTGAAAGCGCGTATAGTGGCGTACTAAAATCATTAAAACGGACACATTATGACCACCGCAGGGAAAAGTCATCCGCTGGCCATTGGCGGCCTCATCACCTTAACGCTCATCTGGAGCTACAGCTGGATCGCGATGAAACAGGTCACGCACTACATCGGCGCGTTCGACTTTACCGCACTACGCTGTTCTTTTGGCGCATTATTGTTATTCATCGTTCTGTTACTGCGTAGCCGAGGAATGCGCCCGACACCTTTCGGCTATACGTTAGCGATCGCCTTACTACAAACATGCGGCATGGTTGGATTATCACAATGGGCGCTAGTCAGCGGCGGCGCAGGTAAAGTAGCCATACTGAGTTATACCATGCCATTCTGGGTGGTGATTATGGCCGCCATTTTCCTCGGTGAACGCATGCGGCGTTTACAGTATTTCGCCATTGCCGTGGCAGCTGCGGGATTATTGCTGGTTTTACAGCCATGGCAATTGAACTTTGCCTCAATGCAGAGCGCGCTACTGGCGATCCTTTCTGGGATCAGTTGGGGGGCGAGCGCGATTGTCGCCAAGCGAATGTATACCCGCCATCCGAATATCGATCTGTTAGCGTTGACCGCATGGCAGATGCTGTATGCCGCGCTGGTGATGAGCCTGGTGGCCTGGCTGGTTCCACAGCGAGATCCAGACTGGCAACCTGTCGTTTTCTGGGCATTAGCTTATAGCGCCGTGCTGGCGACGGCGCTGGCATGGAGTTTATGGCTGTTTGTGTTGCGTAACTTACCAGCCAGTATTGCCAGCTTAAGTACGCTGGCGGTACCTGTCTGTGGCGTTCTGTTTTCCTGGTGGTTGCTGGGTGAAGAGCCTGGCGTTGTTGAAGGTTGCGGTATTGTGCTGATTGTTGTTGCGCTGGCTATCGTCAGCCTGAAAAAACGCGTCTCCCAGGTTCAAAGCGTACGAAAAGCACCATCCTGCGAAAATTAATCGGCTAAAAAAATGCCCCGCATTTGCGGGGCGTTACCTCAGGAGCGTTTACGCGGCATCATGCGCAATAGCGTATTATCCTTCCAGAAATAGTGATGCATCAGGGCGGCAACGGCATGCAGACCAATAACAAAATAACCCAGGTTTGCCAGCGTCACGTGCCAGGACTTCAGCATATCCACTAAATCAAAGTTAGCCTCTGCCGCATGCGGCATAACGATGCCGAATGCAATCCACGGATTACCCCGGTTGTACATCATCACCAGCCCAATAATAGGCAGCACAATAAACAACAGATAGATAACCAGATGCCCCAGATGCGCCATGCCGGTCATCATTGGCTTTGGTTTTGGCACAATCGGCGGTGCCGGATATTTCAGCCTGACCAGCAGACGCGCCACCATCAGCGTTAATATCGTGATACCACAGGATACGTGCACCATGTTGAATAAGGGACGATAGCTGCGCGGGAAAAATCCGCGAAACTCCATGGCGCTATAGGCCACAATAACTAACAAAAAGACCAGCCAGTGAATACCGATTTGCAGGCCAGAATACTTATTCCCCATAACACTTCCTGAATAAAAACAATAATGCGTCAACATAACGGGCTTTTGTTAAAAATTCATTAACTTTTGTTCACCCATTTTCAGTCGCTTACGCTTAACAGCAAGAACCGCTATTGCCGAGGATGCCTGTCTGAACTAAGCCTGGTAAGGAAAATATGTCGTACCGCCTCATCCTGACAGGAGAAAACCATGAGTAAAATTGGCATTAACGGTTTTGGTCGTATCGGCCGTCTGGTATTGCGTCGGCTACTGGAAGTCAAAAGCAACGTGGAGGTTGTGGCCATTAATGACCTCACCTCGCCCAAAATTCTCGCCTATCTGTTAAAGCACGATTCAAACTACGGCCCGTTTCCCTGGAGCATCGACTTTACCGAAGACGCGCTGATTGTCGACGGTAAAAAAATCGCAGTCTACGCAGAAAAAGAGGCCAAAAATATCCCGTGGAAAACCACTGGCGCTGAGATAATCATCGAATGCACCGGTTTTTATACCTCGACAGAAAAAGCCAACGCACACCTGGATGCAGGTGCCAAAAAAGTGCTGATATCCGCCCCGGCTGGCGACATGAAGACCATTGTCTTTAACGTCAACGACGACACAATGGATGCGAACGATCGGATTATCTCGGTCGCATCGTGCACCACCAACTGCCTGGCACCGATGGCGAAAGCGCTGCACGATAGCTTCGGTATTCAGCTTGGCACTATGACCACCATCCACGCCTACACGGGAACGCAGTCGCTGGTTGATGGTCCACGCGGGAAAGATCTGCGCGCCTCGCGGGCAGCAGCAGAGAACATCATTCCCCATACCACTGGTGCCGCCAAGGCCATTGGTCTGGTTATTCCGGCGTTGAGCGGAAAATTAAAAGGCCATGCCCAGCGTGTTCCGGTGAAAACAGGATCTGTCACGGAACTGGTATCGATATTGGGGCAAAAAGTCACTGCTGAAGAGGTCAACAACGCGCTGAAAAAAGCCACGCAAAATAATGAGTCGTTTGGTTATACCGACGAGGAAATCGTCTCGTCAGATGTCATTGGCTCGCATTTCGGTTCGGTATTTGATGCAACACAAACCGAGATTACCGAAGTGGGCGATCTGCAACTGGTAAAAACCGTCGCCTGGTACGATAACGAATACGGTTTTGTCACCCAGCTTATTCGTACGCTGGATAAATTTATCAAGCTCTAATGTTCTGGCGGAGGCCTGCCTCCGCCCTCTTTCATTTCCCGCGAATTCAATACGTTGTGAGTCTCTCCCCGTTTTCGATTCACTGACTGTGCTATAGCTAACCTTTGCCACTGAGGGAGCATAGTAATGGAAGCACTGAGTCGTGAAACGTTAGAAAACATGATGGAGCAAGCCGTTGCCCACGCAACCACCGTCTCATTCTGGCCGCAGAGTGAAGCCCCCGGAGCAAAAAACAGCGATGCGGTGTTTACGCCTGAACCCCGACATACAGGAACATCTCAGTATGATCGTGCGGTCACCGGTATTCGTGCCCCGGAAATTACCGTTTATGCCCCCGAAAAACCTAACGGCGTAGGGATCCTTGTTACACCGGGAGGTTCTTACCGTCGCGTGGTGATGGATAAAGAAGGCAGCGTACTGGCACCATTCTTTAACGCCCGCGGTTATACCCTGTTTGTGATGACCTACCGCATGCCGGGTGATGGCCATGAGGAAGGTGCAAACGCGCCGCTGGCCGATGCCCAGCGCGCCATGCGCTACATTCGCGCCAACGCCCATGAATGGAAAATTAACCCTGACCGTATCGGTGTGTTGGGCTTCTCTTCCGGTGGTCACGTAGCCGCCAGTCTGGGAACCCGGTTTGCCGAACCGGTTTATACACCGATTGATAGCATAGACGAGCAACCAACGCGTCCTGCGTTCATGGCGTTGGTCTACCCGGTGATTACTCTGCGTGAAGACATCGGCCACCCGGGCTCTCGTCTTGAGCTGGTTGGCGCTACGCCCGAAAAGGAAGATCTGCGCCACTATTCTCTGGAAGAGCGAGTGGATAACACGACACCGCCGACATTCCTGCTACACGCCATCGACGATCCGGCGGTGAAAGTAGAAAACAGCCTGGTTTTCTTTAATGCGCTACGTGGGCTGGGCGTTCCGGTCGAAATGCATCTGTTTGAACGCGGTAAGCACGGATTTGGTATTCGCGATGCGCAAGGGTTACCGCTGGCCATCTGGCCGGAAATGATGATGAACTGGATCGCCACCAAAATGTGAGAATTGCGCCGGGTGGCGTACAGGCTCACCCGGCGAAAAACTTAAGACTGCAAATACACTACCTGTGTTTGCAGGTATTCATTCAGACCGTGTTTACCATCTGCCCCGCCAATCCCGGACTTGCGCCAGCCAGCGTGGAAGCCCTGCATCGCCTCGAAGTTTTCGCGATTAATATAGGTTTCGCCAAACTTCAGCCCCTTAATCGCCTTCATTGCCGTATTCAGATTCTGCGTATAGATCGATGAGGTCAGTCCGTAGTCGCTGTCATTGGCCATTGTCAGCGCCTGTTCCAGCGTATCAAATGCCACCACCGGCAGCACCGGACCAAACGTCTCCTCGTGCATAATCGCCATATCCTGGCGCACGTCTAACAGTAACGTCGGCGGATAGTAATAACCTTTACCGGCAACGGCTTTACCACCCAGCACCACACGGGCGCCTTCCTGCACCGCTCGCTCGACTTTTTGCTCTACACGCGCCAGCGCAGCGGCATTAATCAGCGGCCCCATCGCAATGTCATTGCGTTCGGCCGGATTGCCAAACTGCACGGCTTTCATCGCCTCACCCAGACGATTAACGAACTGGTCATAGATACCTTTCTGAACGTATACGCGCTCGGCACAGTTGCATACCTGTCCGGTATTGATCACCCGCGAGTCAACAATAGCCTTCACCGCCAGCTCAAGGTCAGCATCTTCCATCACGATAGCCGGGGCCTTACCACCCAACTCCAGACAAACTTTGGTGATGTTTTTGGCCGCTGCGGCCATAATTTTCTCACCCGCACCGACGCTACCGGTCATGCTCACCATGGCGACCTTCGGGTTTCCGGCCAGCTCCTGACCGACCGTTTCACCGCGTCCCAGCACCAGGTTAAAGACCCCGCGCGGTAAACCAATGTCATCAACAATTTTGGCAAAGGCGATGGCGTTATTCGGTGTGAATTCACTCGGCTTAATGACGATGGTATTTCCCGTCAGCAAGGCGGGAGCCAGTTTGCGGGCAATCAGGAAAAATGGGAAGTTCCACGGCAGAATGCCCGTCGTCACGCCCAGTGCACGCTTAAACAGCAGGATATTCTCACCAGGGCGATCGCTTTGCAGGATCTCGCCTTCATAGCGACGCGCCCACTCCGCCATGTAATCGATATAGTCGGCGGTAAACGCGACTTCAACGTCAGCCAGTTGTTGAATTTTTCCACCTTCCGCCACAATCAACGCGCTGATTTCATCGGCTCGCTGGCGGATACCTGCAGAAATTTTGCGTAACCAGTTTGCCCGTTCAATGGCAGGCAACGCTTCCCATTGCGGCTGAGCGCGATCCGCGGCATCGATCGCTTTACGCGCATCTTCGGCACGCCCATCGGGAATACGCGAGATAATCTCTTCCGTGGCCGGATTGACGACATCAATCCAGGCGTCATCGTGCCAGGTCACAAACTGCCCATCGATATACATAGGATGTTGTACGGGTACTGACATGCGGCTCTCCTGTGACTGATTTGTTTTTAACAGGTAAAACTATTGTTAATTAATATCAATCATGCATGACGCATTATCGCTGGAGTGGTGGTTCTGTGAACTGCTTCATAAAAGCGTCTGGAAAAGTGATGATAAAGAGAAAAACCAGGTGGGATTTCTGCCCGTTTGCCGTAAAACGCCGACAAACGGGCAGCAAGAATTACAGAGAACGGCTCTCCAGTAAGTCGGTCAGCGCGGTATCATTTTTTAGCTGCTGCCAGGCTTGCTCGACGTCCTGAGGAATATCGACATGTACGATAAAATCGTGTCCACAGGGCCCGTAGCCGGTTGCATCATCACGCAGACGCGGAAGTTCACCGGTAATGAGAGAAAGATAGCGATCTACCGACCACAAACCTTCTGCGGCGGGCACAAAATCCACGCCGTTGTGCTGTTGGGCCAGTTCAGGGATGAAACCAGGGAAACTCAACCAGCGCGGCGCATGCGGTTCATCGCGGGTGACGCGCTGAAACGTGGCCATTGTGCGGCGTTGCATAGTGGGATCCTGCACCACAATGACGGTATGAATACTTTCTGCCGCCTGATTCAGTAATGCACAGCTAAACCGGGCATTCTCACCGCAGTTTGTCGACTGATCTTCCACCCAAATTTTCTCACCCGGAATTTGCCAGAACTGGTGAGCAATATCGGCAAGGATCGCCGCTTCCGCGCGTCCGGTAGTACGAATGATGCTATAACGCGGATGCTGGGCAATCGCATCATACAGAAAGCGCGTGGAATGACCGATACCACCGCTAATCAGCAAGGGAACCTGTTGCTCTTTCGCGATCCGACAGGCGGCGTCGATGGTCGGAATAACCGCGTTTCCTGCCAGAATCACGCAATCTGACTGAACGGTGATATTCCCCGTAAAATCATTCTGCGCCAGCCATCGCCCTACGGTATTGATAGCCGCAAGGGTGGTTGCGGAAAGTGTTGGAAACTGACTCATATTGATGACTCCTGGTGTTTATCTTTACCGGGTACAGATGCCGGATGGCGGCTACGCCTCATCCGGCCTACGGTCCTGCACCGATTTATCCCGAAATCTGCTCCATCGCCTGCAGAATACGTTTATCGGAGATCGGATACGGCGTACCAAGCTGCTGGGCAAAATAGCTGACGCGCAGCTCTTCTATCATCCAGCGGATCTCTTTGACATCGGCATCTTGACGGCGCGCGGGAGGTAGTTTATTGAACCACTGCTGCCAGGCCTGCTGCACACTGTCCACTTTCAGCATCTGTGCACGGTCACGGTGCGGGTCGATAGCCAGTTTTTCCAGACGTTTTTCAATAGCCTGCAAATAACGCAACGTATCGCCCAAGCGTTTGAAACCATTGCCAGTAACAAACCCGCGATACACCAGTCCGCCCATTTGCGATTTGATATCCGCAAGACCCAGCGCCATGGTCATATCCACGCGCCCTTTCAGACGTTTGTTGATATTAAACACTGCGGTCAGGATCTGTTCGACCTGCTTCGCAATCTCCACCACCGTATCGTTCAGTTCAGCCCGCACTTTCTCATGCAGCGCGGTAAAGCCTTCTTCGGTCCACACCGGACCGCCGTTGGCGTCAATTAACTGATCCACACCGCAGGAGATACAGTCGTCAATCAAATCCAGAACTTTACCGTATGGGTTAAAGTACAGCCCCAGCTTGGCTTTATTGGGCAGCTTCTCGTGCAAGTATTTGATTGGCGAAGGAATATTCAGCAGCAACAGGCGGCGTAAACCGCACCACATCGCCTGCTGTTGCTCCAGTGGGTTATCAAACAGTTTGATGGCAACGCTGTCACGCTCATCGACCAGCGCCGGCCACGCTTTCACCTTATAGTTACCGCGTTTTTGTTCGTAACTTTCCGGAAGTTGACCGAAGCTCCAGATGTGCAACCCACTCTGTTCGATGCCGTCATCGGCCACCGCAGACAATGTTTCCTGAACTTTACCCTTCAGCGCATCCTTCAAATCTTGCAGCGAACGCCCTTCCTGTAGCTTCTTATTTTTATCATCCACCACCCGGAAGGTGATTTTTAGGTGATCGGGCACCTGATCCCAGTGCCAGTCTTCACGGTCAACGGTAACGCCGGTCATGCGGCGCAGTTCACGCTCCAGCGAGTCCAGCAGCGGCAGTTCCAGCGGTGTGACGCGGCCTAAAAACGCTTCCGCATAGTTCGGCGCGGGCACAAAGTTGCGTCGTACCGGTTTTGGTAACGACTTAATCAGGGCAATCACCAGTTCGCGGCGCAGCCCCGGGATTTGCCATTCAAAACCGTTCTCTTCGATCTGATTAAGCAGCGGGAGTGGAATATGTACGGTCACACCGTCCGCATCGGCTCCAGGTTCGAACTGGTAGCTCAGGCGCAGCTTAAGGTTACCCTGATGCCAGAAGTTCGGATAATCCAGCTTACTGATTTTCTCCGCACCCTCTTTGATGAGCATGCTCTTTTCAAAGTTGAGCAGATCCGGTGTTTCACGGCTGACCTTTTTCCACCAGCTATCAAAGTGACGCGCAGAAACCACGTCATGGCTGATGCGTTGGTCGTAAAACTCAAACAGCGTCTCATCATCGACCAGAATGTCGCGACGGCGTGATTTGTGCTCTAACTCTTCCACTTCAGCCCGTAACTTCAGATTGTCACGGAAAAACGCATGGCGCGTTTGCCAGTCGCCTTCCACCAGCGCATGACGAATGAACAGTTCACGCGACAACGCGGGATCGATCTGGCTGTAATTTACCTTACGGGCCGCAACAATCGGTAAGCCGTAGACAGTGACTTTTTCTGTCGCCATCACAGCACCCTGCGCGCGTTCCCAGTGCGGTTCGCTGTATGAACGTTTGATCAGATGCTGCGCAACTGGTTCCACCCACTCGGGATCGATACGTGCGGCAATACGTCCCCACAGGCGACTGGTTTCCACCAGCTCTGCCACCATCGTCCACTTCGGCGGTTTTTTGAATAAACCTGAACCCGGGAAGATCGAGAAGCGAGCGTTACGCGCCCCGGTAAACTCCTGTTTATCGGTATCTTTCATCCCGATGTGCGACAGTAAACCGGTCAGCAACGCGACGTGGATCTCCCGATATTCAGCAGGTTCGCTGTTGACCGGAATACCCAACTCTTTCACCACCTGGCGCAGTTGCGTGTAGATATCCTGCCACTCACGCACGCGCAGGTAGTTCAGAAAATCAAGTTTGCACTGGCGACGGAACTGGTTTGACGACAGCGCTTTTTGCTGCTCGCCGAGATAGTTCCACAGGTTCACAAATGCAAGAAAATCAGACTCTTTGTCGTGGAAACGGCGATGCTTCTCATCGGATGCCTGCTGCTTGTCCATTGGACGCTCGCGCGGATCCTGAATGGACAGCGCTGAAGTAATGATCATCGCTTCGCGCACACAACCATGTTTTTGTGCTTCCAGCACCATTCGCGCCAGCCGTGGGTCCACCGGAAGTTGCGACAGCTGACGGCCCAACGGCGTTAACTTGTATGCAGTTGCCTGTTCGTCGGTGGTTATCGCCCCCAACTCTTCGAGCAGGCGTACACCGTCCTGAATATTGCGCTTATCCGGCGCTTCAACAAACGGGAACGCCGCGATATCGCCCAGCCCCAACGCGGTCATCTGCAAAATAACGGATGCCAGGTTGGTACGCAGGATCTCCGGGTCGGTAAACTCCGGGCGCGACAGGAAATCGTCTTCGGAATACAGACGAATACAGATCCCTTCCGAAACACGACCGCAGCGACCTTTACGCTGGTTAGCAGAAGCCTGCGACACCGGTTCAATCGGCAAGCGCTGAACTTTGGTGCGGTAACTGTAACGGCTGATACGCGCGGTGCCCGGGTCAATTACGTATTTGATTCCCGGAACGGTCAGCGACGTTTCCGCCACGTTGGTCGCCAGCACGATGCGGCGACCGCTGTGCGACTGGAACACGCGGTTCTGTTCGCTGTTTGAAAGACGCGCATACAGCGGTAGCACTTCGGTATGTCGCAAATCCAGCTTATTCAGCGCATCGGCGGTATCGCGAATTTCACGTTCGCCGCTCATGAAGATCAGAATGTCGCCAGGCCCTTCACGCCCCAGTTCATCTACGGCATCAAAAATTGCCTGCAGCTGGTCACGCTCAGTGTCATCTGCATCTTCAACAATTGGACGATAGCGCACTTCCACCGGATACGTTCGGCCGGAGACTTCGATAATCGGCGCGTTATTGAAATGCTTTGAAAAACGTTCAGGATCGATGGTCGCCGAAGTGATGATAATTTTTAGATCCGGGCGACGCGGTAGAAGTTCTTTCAGATAGCCGAGCAGAAAATCGATATTCAGACTGCGTTCATGCGCTTCATCGATGATAATGGTGTCGTACTGCATTAGCAGCCGATCCTGTTGGATTTCTGCCAGCAGGATACCGTCCGTCATCAGCTTGACCATGGTGTTATCACTGACATGATCGCTGAAACGTACCTTATAACCGATACAGCCGCCCGGCTCGGTCTGCAGCTCTTCCGCAATACGGTTCGCCACGGTGCGCGCCGCCAGACGACGCGGCTGGGTATGGCCTATCAGCCCTTTTACCCCGCGCCCCAGTTCCATACATATTTTGGGTAACTGGGTGGTTTTCCCCGAACCGGTCTCACCGGCGACAATCACCACCTGATGGTCGCGAATAGCCTCCAGAATATCCTGTTTTTTCTGGCTGACGGGCAGGTTTTCCGGGTAGCTAATTTCCGGACGCGCCGCTTCACGCAGCACAACTTTACCGGCTGCCAGCTCAATCTCTTTCGCCATCTCCTGGTAAATGGCCTGTTGTGCATCAGGATTTTTAACCTTCTTCACACCGTGCAGGCGGCGGGCAAAACGCTGTCTGTCACGCAGCATCAGTGAGTCCAGCTGTTGCTGCAACATGTTGAAGGTTAATTTTTGTTGTTCTGTCATAGCGTTAAAAGGCAGTGCTCTGCCGGGTTAAATCTCTTTTAGATGATGGGTATAGAGTACCACATCGGCGCTTTTCATGTGTTGTTCAATAATTTCGAACATAGGATTCGATATATTGCGCTATCACTGCGACAGGATTGTGAATAAAGTGTCAACAAGCAACGGGGCACTACCCCTTCAAACACATAAAAGGAAACACCCATGAGCAAGGTATTAGTTCTTAAATCCAGTATTCTGGCAGGGTACTCTCAGTCTGGTCAGTTGTCTGATTATTTTGTTGAACAGTGGCGTGAAAAGCACTCTGCTGATGAAATCACTGTCCGCGACCTGGCTGCAAATCCTGTACCGGTACTGGATGGCGAACTGGTGGGTGCGATGCGCCCGAGCGATACACCGCTGACGCCGCGTCAGCAAGAAGCGCTGGCGCTGTCCGATGAGCTGATTGCTGAGCTGAAAGCGCATGATGTGATTGTTATCGCCGCGCCGATGTACAACTTCAACATCCCAACGCAGCTGAAAAACTACTTTGACCTGATTGCCCGTGCAGGTGTGACTTTCCGTTATACCGAGAAAGGCCCGGAAGGTCTGGTGACAGGTAAACGCGCGGTAGTGCTGACCAGCCGTGGTGGTATCCATAAAGACACACCAACCGACCTGATCACGCCGTACCTGAACGTATTCCTGGGCTTTATCGGCATCACCGACGTGAATGTCGTCTTTGCTGAAGGTATTGCTTACGGCCCGGAAGTAGCGTCTAAAGCACAGTCTGATGCGAAAGCCGCTATCGACAGCGTGGTAGCTGCCTGATAATTCCCCCTCTCACCATCCGGTGGGAGGGTTTCTCCGACACTTACTTCTTTCCCTGCATTTGTATCTGTTTGCCGTGAATGCGATTGATATCACGCCAGATGGTTGCATAATCCCTGCATTTCGCCAGATTCTCTTCCCAACAATGAAGCAAAAACTGTTCAGGCTCCGCGACATCCCGGCTTAACAGCTTGAATACCCAACGATTCCAGACGTACCACTTGAGAAGCCACATGATTTCACCCCACGACGCGACCGGTGTTGGACTATACCAACATCCATTTTATGCCGTGTGGCAACTATTGCGATGTCGATGAATAATCCAGCGTCGTGTCCCTCTGGCTGTGTGAAAAAGCGATTTACTCTTTTCTCAACCACTTACCATTTATACCCTGCACGTACTCTCCCGGTTTAGCGCGAGCAACCAGCTTTTGCCCGGCCATTTTTGCCACTTCATCTGGCGGAATATTATTGCTCTCAGCCAGTTGCTGATAGCTGGCGTGGCGCGCTTTATTAATCTCACTCACCAGCGCCTGCGTTTCGGCATCGGTTTTCAATGCAACCAGATAGCCATTGAGCGTTTCCCCTACTCGCCCCTGAGTTCTGGCTTCATTCAGGGTCAATGCCCACGCATTGCTGCAGAGTAAACTTAGGACGACCAGCGCCACTGCAAACTGTTTTCTCATCATGACCTCAGAACAAATCGCTGCGCGATTTCAATAAACTTTCGACGTCTTTATCAACTTTGATATGGATCTCATGCTCGATTTTGACGTTCATATTAATGGTGATGGGCTCTTTTGGCGCAGCCACTTCGATTCTGGGAGTACACCCTACCAGCAGAGATGAAGTCAGCAGACCCAGCATGGCAGCTATCGTTTTCATTGTTGTTCCTCACATTCCTTGCCTTCCGGGCAATGGGTTTCCGGCAGCGCTGCATTTTGTTCAAGCCATGCCTGTAAATTGTCGCCAAAACGCAAACTGCGCCATAGCGTAAAGACGTTTTCCTCGTGGGTATAATTCAAATTAACCGTACCTACTTTGCCATCTACCCGACTATTGCCAGTCACGGTTGACTGCATGGTTAAGACACCGAGGTTATCCAGATTTATTTTCGTCCACGAATGGCTTATTTCCATATAACGCAGCCAGTTAATGGCCGCCCCCGCCGCCATGTTATCTTTGACGACCGCATCCGCTGTGTCCTTATCAATACGCAACGTCATCGGTCCTGGATTAGTCAACCAGCCGTCTTTTATGATCCATTTTTCGTTATCCAGCCATAATGGCAACGCGCCACTGACCGGGCCAGACATGGCGAACTGTTTGGGGTTAACCGCACTGATAAGCTCGCTGGAAGAGATATTCTGCACCCGCAATAAGGCCGGGTCGTGCTGCGGCATCCGCAGTTGCTGCATGATGATTTTGCCACCCAGCAGGTCGGCACTGACATCGCTCAACAGTAACGGGTTGTTCTCACTCCAGGGGTACGCCCCCTGCAAATCGGCGGCGATATTCTTCACCGTCACCTGATTCACCACTTCCGCAATACGCAGTGAAATAGGTCCACGCGTACCCAGTTGCCATGCGCCTTCACTGAACCGGAAAGGCAATACAAAATCGACACCGTTGATTTGGTTATCGGGCATCCAGCCGCTACCGCCTTTTAACACCCCATGACCGCCTGCTTCAAAGCCCTGCTCCGGGGCTGCCGAAAACGCGACCTGCGCATACAGTTCACCTTCACGTAGCTTCATTTTCCAGTCAGGTGGAACCAGAGGTTGGAATACGGTGAGCGATTGTTTTGGCCACCATGCCTGTCCGCGCAGGCGGATACCGTCCCAACGACCATTCAGCTGTACGGGCCCAATCGCCCCTGCGTGAAGCTGGCCTTTGAACTGGAAAATTGTCGGATCGCTACCTTCCACGCTGAACTTCAGCGTCGATGGTGGTAACACGCTTCCCCCGGTGAAGGTGGTGTTCCCTGCGTCCAGCGACAGCGCGCCGCTAAATGTCGGTTTGGTTGCATCCCGCACCCAAACTATCGGTTCGTCCATCACCAGACGCGGATTTTCCACCTTCATCGTGCCGTATTGCAGATGATCAAATCCGGTAGAAAGATCAAATAGCTTCAGGGTGTTGTCATGCCATTCTCCCTTACCCGCTACGTCCCAACGGGCATGCATCGGCGTAAAGCTGCCTTCCCCCCAATATCGCCACTGCCAACGACCGGCATCAGGAAGAAAATCATTTGCCAGGCCATCCAGGTGCAGTTCAAAGCCCCCCATCTGGTTTTCATGCGCACGTAAAATAGCCTGCAGACGCCCATCCACACCACGTTGCGTGACTTTTACGCCTGCCAGCGGCCAGCGAATCTCGTCAATATCCAGCGAATCAATCACCCGCCCACGTGAGCGCAGCAGCGCTCCTGGCTCAAAAGCCAATTGTGGATCGTTCAGACTTCCGCTAAGTCTGGCGGGCAATTTCGCGTAGAAGATCAGATCGCCCTGTTTCGCTTCACCGGTCAACTGTAGCGGCATCTCGCTACTATCCATGCCAAGCTTACCCGGCCCCAGCGTTAATACGGCATTTCCTTTACCGGCGTCGCCATGCGTCAGAACGTTCAGACGCCCGCTCACCACCGCGTTTTCCAGTCCGGCCTGCCAGTTTTCAACTTTTATGCCCAACCGCCCGCTTAACGGGAATCCCTGATAAGGCCAGTTCCAGCGTCCGTCGCTGATGGTCAGTTGCTGGCGTGTTATTTCCCACGGAAGGTCAAGCAGCGGATCGGCATTATCACGCGCCATGACGATCAGTTGTCCGCTGTTTTCTTGCCACTCCAGTTCGG
Source organism: Citrobacter sp. Cpo061 (assembly GCF_030332845.1). Lineage (NCBI taxonomy): Bacteria > Pseudomonadati > Pseudomonadota > Gammaproteobacteria > Enterobacterales > Enterobacteriaceae > Citrobacter > Citrobacter sp. Cpo061. Next base: position 99,983 of record NZ_JAOWHB010000036.1, on the reverse strand, counting down.
CATCCACAAGCGTAGGCTCTTGCGGCAGACTTAACGTCGCAACCGCATGACCGCTTACCGGTAGCCCATCGGGAACCAGTGGCATAGTAAATTCACCGACCAGTTTTACCGGCGGCTGGCCTTCAAATGCCGCAACATCCAGCTCCGTTACCGTGAGGTTTTGCCCGTGCAAACGCCCCTGAAATTTAACTTTTTCACCCTGGTAACGCAGCTGTTGATTAGAGGGAGTGAGCGAGAGTGACAGTTTTCCCTGCCATTCCTGCCATGGAGAAAGAATAAGTTTGTCGATGTTAATCCAGGTATTGGGCAGCATTGACTGCCATTCAGCCAGCGTTTTAGGCGCTACCGGCGATGGCTCTGCCTGGGGCAATTTGGCCAGGCAAGCTGAATCCAACTCAATGGTCCCGACATTCAGTGACCAGCGGCTGGGGTGAGACAGATCCGCCTGAGTGATGCGTGCTAGCGGGCAATCTTCAACCAGATAGCGGAGTTCAGGTATATGCAACCCATGCCGTGTCAACCGCGGGCTCTCATCCAGCGCGATGCGTGTTCCAACGGGTAACCAGATACCCACCAACGTAGGCACCCACAGGCCAAGCGTCATCACTAGCGTCAGCGGCACGAGAATCAATAATAAGAGGAGTGCCAGAACGGCTTTATATTTACCCTTCATGGGTAGTTAATATCCTGATTTAGCAAAAATTTAAGCCGGTTTAGGCCTGTATTGTGGCATGTTTAACTGGATATGCCCACATTAAGGATAGATAACCGATTTCCAGGCACGCTGTTACACGTGCCGTCTGGGATATTAAGATTCAGACTCAATGAGGCCTAAGTTGTCCATCGCTATGTTTAGGTCCGATACGACCTGCTTCTATCAGAATTTCCTCAATGAGTTCTTCGAGGCACTCCCTACCATGATGATCGCAGACCAGATGTACCTGCCGGGAAATCTCATCAGGTTTCATACCATCGCATAATGCCGCCTTGAGCATTAGGGTGGCCCATCGTTTTGCTTCAGAGTGAGTCAGCATAACCCCTCCCGATAATTGCTACCTGTATAAGCGTAGCTGCCCGGATGTGATTCGGCTGGCTTTTTACCTGCCGCGATATTCGGGTGTTGAGTTGGATAGAAAAATATCCAGTTGTTGAAATTGTGTAACCTGCCCACACTAACAACAGATACGCTGAAATTATTCATTACGCCTATGACTATCAATAACTTTTTAGATTTTGTAAAATAATTTGAATTGGATTAATGTGACGTCAAAATCACTGGAGAAAGTCTTATGAAACTCGCCATCTATAGTACAAAACAGTACGACAAGAAGTATCTACAGCAGGTTAACGAGGCTTTTGGTTTTGAACTTGAATTCTTTGACTTTCTGTTGACGGAAAAAACAGCGAAAACCGCCCATGGCTGTGAAGCTGTGTGCATTTTCGTCAACGACGATGGCAGCCGCCCCGTTCTGGAAGAACTGAAAAAGCATGGCGTGAAATACATTGCGCTGCGTTGTGCCGGGTTCAATAACGTCGATCTCGACGCAGCAAAAGAGCTGGGTCTGCAGGTGGTTCGTGTTCCAGCTTATTCACCAGAGGCCGTCGCTGAGCATGCGATTGGCATGATGATGACGCTGAATCGCCGTATTCACCGCGCTTATCAGCGTACCCGTGATGCCAACTTCTCTCTTGAGGGGCTGACCGGTTTTACTATGTATGGCAAAACCGCTGGGGTGATCGGTACCGGTAAAATCGGTATCGCTGCGTTGCGGATCCTGAAAGGTTTTGGTATGCGTCTGCTGGCGTTCGATCCTTACCCGAGCGCTGCTGCGCTGGAGTTAGGCGTTGAATATGTCGATCTTAAAACGCTGTTTGCAGAGTCCGATGTCATCTCTCTGCACTGTCCGTTAACACCGGAGAATTATCATTTGCTCAATCACGAAGCCTTTGAGCAAATGAAAAACGGCGTGATGGTCATTAATACCAGTCGTGGTGCATTGATCGACTCACAAGCCGCTATCGATGCGCTGAAAAACCAGAAAATTGGCTCTCTGGGTATGGACGTGTACGAGAACGAACGCGATCTGTTCTTTGAAGATAAATCCAATGACGTCATTCAGGATGATGTGTTCCGTCGTCTGTCAGCCTGTCATAACGTGTTGTTCACCGGACATCAGGCATTCCTGACAGCTGAAGCGTTGACCAGTATTTCTGAGACTACGCTACAGAATCTGGCCCAAATCTCCAAAAGCGAGACCTGTCCAAACGCCCTCTTCTAATACCTGTGCTCCCCTGGCGTCAGGGGAGCATTTTCAGACAATCACCGATGATAAAACATTCAGTATCATTATTATATTGAATGTATTCCCGTCACAAACGTAGAGAAATTTAATGAAGAAAGTTGTCACGTTGATTGCGCTCAGCCTGCTGATGGCTGGCTGTGTGAGCAATGGAAAAGTTTCCGTCAATCGCGAACAGTTGCAGCATCACCGCTTCGTTTTGCAAAGCGTGAATGGTAAAGCCGTCACCGCCACCAACAACCCACCTGAGTTAAGTTTTGGCGAAAACATGACGGTATCAGGAAAGATGTGTAATCAATTCCACGGCCAGGGCAAGCTGTCCGACGGTGAGTTGAAGGTAAAAGATATGGCGATGACGCGTATGATGTGCGCCGATCCACAGCTTAACGCGCTCGACGGGATCGTCAGCGAAATGTTTAAGCAAGGCGCACAGGTCGATCTAACTGCTGACCAGTTAACGCTGGCGACAGCAGAACAAACACTGACGTATAAACTCGCGGATTTAATGTAGGAAACGTGGTGGCTTAATAGCTCCCACAACTTCCGGCGGCAAGCGACTGCTCACTACAGCGTTTGCCGTTGGGTAGCGCACACATCCCGATAGCAGAACCATCCAGTTGACGAGCAACAGAGAGCGAACCGCCAATCATGGCGCAATTAGCTTCTCCTGAACTGGACATTGCTGCCTTCATGCCCGGTGCGACATGCGCGGCGGTTGCCTGCTGAACAGGTTCGCTGCTACAAGCCGATAATAATAACGCGGCACATCCTACCCAAAACGCTGCGCGCATCTTACTCCCCTCTGAATATTAACCAAACGACACAGCCATAAATAATAGGCAGCGGAAACACCGCCGTCGAGAGGAAAAATACGCATTTATGCGTACTGTTTACATTTTCTGGCAATTTTTTGCCTGCTCCTTTGATCAAACCATTCATTCTGTTTATTCCAGGGACACAAAAGCGAAAATCTGTCTTTAGCGCTTTTGCTAAAATAGAAGGATAACAACCAGGACTCGCCGCTGTTACGCGTGTCCCTCTTTTTGCGCAATGTAAGGGTGTCAGTATGATCACAATTGACGGTAATGGTGCGGTTGCTTCAGTCGCATTTCGTACCAGCGAGGTTATCGCCATCTACCCGATTACGCCCAGTTCGACGATGGCTGAACAGGCAGATGCCTGGGCCGGGAACGGGCTTAAGAACGTGTGGGGGGATACCCCTCGCGTCGTAGAAATGCAGTCAGAAGGTGGCGCGATCGCAACCGTTCATGGCGCGTTGCAGACCGGTGCGCTCTCTACGTCGTTTACCTCATCGCAGGGCCTGTTGCTGATGATCCCAACGCTGTACAAACTGGCCGGTCAGTTGACCCCGTTTGTACTGCACGTTGCGGCTCGCACAATTGCTACTCACGCATTATCAATCTTTGGCGATCATTCCGACGTGATGGCGGTGCGCCAGACAGGATGTGCAATGCTGTGTGCCAGCAGCGTTCAGGAGGCACAGGACTTTGCGCTGATTTCGCAAATAGCCACCCTGAAAAGCCGGGTTCCGTTTATTCATTTCTTTGATGGTTTCCGTACATCCCATGAAATCAATAAAATTGTGCCACTGGCCGACGACACGATCCTCGGACTGATGCCGCAGGCGGAAATCGATGCTCATCGCGCTCGGGCGCTTAATCCTGAGCATCCGGTTATTCGCGGTACGTCTGCGAACCCGGACACCTATTTCCAGTCACGCGAGGCAACAAACCCGTGGTACAACGCGGTTTACGATCATGTAGAACAGGCGATGAACGATTTCGCCGCGGCGACAGGTCGCCAGTACCAGCCATTTGAATATTACGGCCATCCTCAGGCTGAGCGCGTCATTATCTTAATGGGCTCGGCGATTGGAACCTGCGAAGAAGTCGTTGAAGAACTGCTGGCGCATGGCGAGAAAGTCGGCGTTCTGAAAGTGCGTCTGTTCCGTCCATTCTCTGCCGGACATTTACTGCGCGCGCTTCCGGAAACCGTACGCAGCATCGCCGTTCTTGATCGCACCAAAGAACCCGGCGCACAGGCAGAACCGTTGTATCTGGACGTAATGACCGCGTTAGCAGAAGCCTTTAACTGTGGCGAGCGAGAAACGCTACCGCGCGTGATTGGCGGACGTTATGGCCTTTCTTCCAAAGAGTTCGGTCCAGACTGCGTGATGGCAGTCTTTAATGAGCTGAGCAGCGCGAAGCCGAAACCTCGCTTTACGGTCGGCATCTATGATGATGTCACCAACTTGTCGCTACCGTTACCGGAAAACACCCTGCCCGGTACGGCTAAGCTCGAAGCGCTGTTTTACGGGCTGGGCAGCGACGGTAGCGTGTCAGCCACCAAAAACAACATCAAAATTATTGGTAACTCGACGCCATGGTATGCGCAGGGTTATTTCGTCTACGACTCGAAAAAAGCAGGCGGTCTGACGGTTTCCCACCTGCGCGTTAGCGAGCAGCCTATTCGATCAGCGTATCTGGTTTCACAAGCCGATTTTGTTGGCTGTCACCAGCTGCAATTTATCGATAAGTATCAGATGGCCGAGCGCCTGAAACCAGGCGGTATCTTCCTGCTTAATACCCCATACAGTGTGGATGAAGTCTGGGGTCGTCTGCCACAGGAAGTTCAGGCGGTACTGAATCAGAAGAAAGCCCGTTTCTACGTGATTAATGCGGCCAAAATCGCCCGCGAATGCGGTCTGGCAGCGCGTATTAACACCGTTATGCAAATGGCCTTCTTCCATTTGACGCAAATCTTACCCGGCGACAGCGCGTTGGCTGAATTGCAGGGGGCGATTGCGAAAAGTTACAGCAGTAAAGGACAGGACCTTGTTGAACGTAACTGGCAGGCTCTGGCCCTGGCGCGCGAATCCGTCGCCGAAGTAGCACTCCAGCCGGTTGATCCGCACAGCGCAAACCGACCACCGGTGGTTTCTGATGCCGCACCTGATTTCGTGAAAACCGTCACCGCGGCAATGCTCGCCGGTCTGGGTGATGCCCTCCCCGTATCAGCGTTGCCACCAGACGGCACCTGGCCAATGGGCACCACGCGTTGGGAAAAACGTAATATCGCCGAAGAGATCCCCATCTGGAAGGAAGAATTGTGTACCCAGTGTAACCACTGCGTTGCCGCGTGCCCGCACTCGGCAATCCGCGCCAAAGTGGTTTCACCTGAAGCGATGGAAAACGCCCCTGCCAGTCTGCATTCTTTGGATGTGAAATCACGCGATATGCGCGGTCAGAAGTATGTCCTGCAGGTTGCACCAGAAGATTGCACTGGCTGTAATCTGTGTGTCGAAGTTTGCCCGGCAAAAGATCGCCAAAACCCGGAAATCAAGGCCATCAATATGATGTCGCGCCTTGAGCATGTTGAAGAAGAAAAAGTTAACTATGACTTCTTCCTCAATCTGCCGGAGATCGACCGCAGCAAGCTTGAACGCATTGATATCCGTACCTCGCAGTTAATCACTCCGCTGTTTGAATATTCCGGCGCCTGTTCTGGTTGTGGTGAAACGCCGTATATCAAACTGCTTACGCAGCTGTATGGCGACCGCATGCTGATCGCTAACGCGACCGGCTGTTCATCGATTTATGGCGGTAACCTCCCTTCAACGCCGTATACGACCGATGCCAATGGTCGTGGACCTGCGTGGGCAAACTCTCTGTTCGAAGATAACGCTGAGTTTGGTCTGGGCTTCCGCCTGACGGTGGATCAACACCGTGTGCGCGTCATGCGTTTGCTGGAGCAGTTTGCGGATAATATTCCGGCTGAACTGAATGACGCCCTGCATGCTGAAGCGACGCCAGAAGTACGCCGTGAGCAAGTTGCTGCGCTGCGCCAGCATCTGAAAGATGTCGAAGGTGCACAGCAACTGTTAACCGATGCCGACGCGCTGGTCGAGAAGTCCATCTGGCTGATTGGCGGCGACGGCTGGGCTTACGATATTGGTTTTGGCGGGTTGGATCACGTCCTGAGTCTCACCGAGAACGTCAATATTCTGGTGCTGGATACCCAGTGTTACTCCAACACGGGTGGACAAGCGTCGAAAGCCACGCCGCTTGGAGCGGTTACCAAGTTTGGTGAGCACGGCAAGCGCAAGGCTCGCAAAGATCTTGGCGTCAGCATGATGATGTACGGGCATGTTTATGTCGCACAGATTTCTCTGGGCGCCCAGTTGAATCAGACGGTCAAAGCTATCCAGGAAGCTGAATCCTACCCCGGCCCGTCGCTGATTATCGCGTATAGCCCATGTGAGGAGCATGGCTATGACCTCGCGCTAAGCCACGATCAGATGCGTCAGCTCACGGCTACCGGATTCTGGCCGCTGTACCGCTTTGACCCACGCCGAGCAGACGAAGGTAAGCTGCCGCTGGCGCTCGACTCGCGCCCACCGTCAGATGCGCTGGCCGAAACATTGCTTAACGAGCAGCGTTTCCGCCGCCTGAACGCCCAACAGCCAGAAGTTGCAGAACAGCTGTGGAAGGATGCAACGGCTGATTTGCAAAAACGCTACGACTTCCTGGCCCAACTGGCAGGCAAAGCGGAAAAGAACGGTACCGAATAATACGTTTTTCTCAGTATTAGCCGGAACCCCAAAAAAAAAGCCCGAACAGTTGTTCGGGCTTGTCAATTTATTCGCTGGCTAATTAATAAGTGTCATCAATATACCAACGAAAAATAAAACGTGACAATAAAGGCATATAACACGCGCAGAATATCCCAACAAAATTCAATTGTATAATTTTTATTTTATATATATTTTACAAACTCATTCACGGCAATTATCACTATTTCCGTAGAATTATTTGTTTAAGGTTTTACTTAAGACGTAACAATTCATATTTATCTCTTTACGGAACTTCTCCTTTAGCATGCTTTTACTCCCTACATGGGTGGTCACAGGTTAATAAAAAAACTAAAGGATTATTTCAATGAACAGAAAAGTACTGGCTCTCGTAATTCCTGCCCTGCTGGCTGCAGGCGCAGCTCACGCTGCTGAAGTTTATAATAAAGACGGCAACAAATTAGATCTCTATGGCAAAGTAGACGGCCTGCATTATTTCTCTGACGACGCTAACAGCGATGGCGATCAGACTTATATGCGTATGGGCTTCAAAGGCGAAACACAGGTTAATGATATGATCACCGGTTATGGCCAGTGGGAATATCAGGTTCAGGCCAACGGCACCGAAGGTGATAAAGGCGACTCCTGGACTCGTCTGGCATTCGCAGGTATTAAAGTCGGCGACTACGGTTCATTCGACTACGGCCGTAACTACGGCGTAATGTACGACGTTGAAGGCTGGACCGATATGCTGCCAGAATTCGGTGGCGACTCTTACACCAAAGCTGACAACTTCATGACCGGTCGTGCAAACGGTGTTGCAACCTACCGTAATACTGACTTCTTTGGTTTGGTTGACGGTCTGAACGTTGCGCTGCAGTACCAGGGCGCGAACGAAAATCAGTCACCAGAGCAGGAAGGCACCAATAACGGTGGCGCCGATCGTAACATGAAGAACTCCAACGGTGACGGCTTCGGTATCTCCTCTACCTATGATTTGGGTATGGGCGTAAGCTTCGGTGCAGCGTACACCTCTTCTGACCGTACTAATGAGCAGGTTAACGATTCTACCGCTGGTGGCGATAAGGCTGACGCATGGACTGCCGGCCTGAAATACGACGCCAACAATATCTACCTGGCAACCATGTACTCCGAAACCCGCAATATGACCCCATATGGTGGTTCAGACGGTAGTGATTTTACTATTGCCAACAAAACTCAGAACTTTGAAGTGACTGCGCAATACCAGTTCGACTTCGGTCTGCGTCCGGAAGTTTCTTTCCTGATGTCTAAAGGTAAGGATCTGTCCTTGTCAGGAAATGCGGCAAATCCTGCAGGAACTAGCGGCGATAAAGATCTGGTTAAATATGCTTCTGTAGGTGCTACTTACTACTTCAACAAAAATTTCTCCACCTATGTTGATTACAAAATCAACCTGCTGGACGAAGACGACAGCTTCTATGCGGGCAATGACATCTCTACCGATGACACTGTAGCACTGGGTATGGTTTACCAGTTCTAAATTCGTAAGCCCGCTGGCAACGGCGGGCTATCCTTATTTTCTGTGTAACTCTGTTTTATCTCATTCGAAACATTATATCTGTTGCGTTAAAACACATCTCTGATAGATGATATCTTGCATTAAGGTCTGTAGTAGAGGATACCTGCAATGAATCATCATCCTGTAAAATCATCCCGTATTGCATCCATCGGCTATGACGAATCCTCTTGCACGCTAGAAATTCGCTTTCACCAGTTGGCTACCCTGCAATATCAGCAGGTCCCTGCCCGTATTTTTCGTGATTTCCTGATCGTGGTCTCTAAAGGCCGATTTTACGATGGGGTAATAAAAGGAAAATTTCCTGAAATCAAAATAAAGTGATGCCAAAATGTGATCGTTGTCATTGTACATAAAGTGCCATTACGCGGTAAGCTTTACGTGGATACTTAAACAGGAGGTTTTATGAACAGAACGATTCTTGTACCCATCGATATTTCAGACTCAGAATTAACTCAACGCGTTATTGCCCATGTTGAAGCAGAAGCAAAGATCGACGATGCGCAGGTTCATTTTTTGACCGTTATTCCGTCCTTGCCCTATTACGCTTCCCTGGGACTGGCCTACTCGGCAGAGTTACCGGCCATGGACGATCTGAAAGCCGAAGCGAAATCTCAACTGGAAGAGATTATCAAGAAGTTCAATATCCCAACGGACAGAGTGCACGTTCATGTCGCAGAAGGTGCGCCGAAAGATAAGATTCTGGAGATCGCCAAAAAATTACCGGCCGATATGGTCATTATTGCCTCACACCGACCTGACATCACCACCTACCTGCTGGGCTCTAACGCCGCGGCTGTAGTGCGTCACGCGGAGTGTTCGGTACTGGTAGTCCGCTAAGCTGTCTGGCCCGCACATCGCTGCGGGCTTTTTGTTTCTCCCTCATTTTCCCCACGATTCCTGATCGAAGCATACAAGGCCATTTCAGTATCGCTATGTCGTGACATCATTACGCCCTCTCTTGAAACCCGGATAAAAACAGAGTATAAATACTGTATATACATCCAGCTAAAAGAGCGATAAGCAATGTTCGTGGAACTCGTTTATGATAAAAGGAATTTTGATGGTCTGCCCGGTGCAAAAGATATCATTCTGGGCGAGTTAACTAAGAGGGTTCACCGGATCTTCCCCGATGCTGATGTTCGGGTTAAACCGATGATGACACTGCCGGCGATCAATACTGACGCCAGCAAGCATGAGAAAGAACAGATAAGCCGAACTGTGCAGGAAATGTTTGAAGAGGCTGATATGTGGCTGGTTTCAGATTAAACGCCTTGAACCGTCATATTGCTTAAGTACCATCCGCTGTGACTGGCAATCATTCAATACTCGCACTATCGGATGTTTGCCGGTTGGCCGCAGCCATGCTCTTGCATACGGCATGGTTGCGGCAGTTCGCCACACCCTGCGTTTTTCGCTCCCTGACATTGCTCGTTGATAGTTCAGAACTGAATTATCTGGCGGTGAACTGCTCCACAATTTTCTTCAGCGCTTCAATATCTGCTTTCAGCTGATTAATTGCTTCCTGTCCGGGACCATGTACCTTTATTCAATCGTTCGGTTCACAGTTTATTCTGGTCTGGTCACGGAGAGCAAAAATCTTACTACTCTATGAGTAGCATCGGTGCCAGATAGAACGCAGCTGTAAAACGTGCTGGTATTCGTCGCCGTAATCCGTACCATACGCGGCATACTTTTGCCTGCTGGCTGTAATCGGCTGGAGCGAACCCATCATTTATAGCTAATCAGATGGGGCATGAAAACGCGCAAATAGTGTACGACGTCTACAGTACATGGATTGAAGAAATGAATGACGATCGGGTTGCAATGTTGAATAACCAACTAGCCCTGTGATTGAAGTTTGCCCATTACATGCCCCTTTTGGTTTTTGAGAACGGTAAGAATGCAAGATAATCAACAAGTTACAAAGAAAGAACAATACAACCTGAACAAACTGCAAAAACGTCTGCGTCGTAACGTGGGCGAAGCCATTGCCGATTTCAATATGATCGAAGACGGCGATCGCATTATGGTGTGCCTTTCCGGCGGGAAAGACAGCTATACCATGCTGGAGATCCTGCGTAATTTGCAACAAAGCGCCCCGATCAGTTTTTCCTTAGTTGCGGTTAACCTCGATCAAAAACAACCCGGTTTCCCGGAGCACATTCTGCCAGAGTATCTGGAACAGCTGGGCGTTGAGTATAAAATTGTTGAAGAAAACACCTACGGGATCGTCAAAGACAAAATCCCAGAAGGCAAAACGACCTGCTCGCTCTGCTCTCGCCTGCGTCGCGGCATTCTGTACCGTACGGCAACCGAATTAGGAGCCACCAAGATTGCGCTCGGCCACCATCGCGACGACATCCTGCAAACGCTGTTTTTAAACATGTTCTACGGTGGGAAAATGAAAGGCATGCCGCCGAAGCTGATGAGTGATGACGGTAAGCACATCGTGATCCGCCCGCTGGCTTACTGCCGTGAGAAAGATATCGAGCGTTTCTCCGAGGCGAAAGGTTTCCCGATTATTCCGTGCAATCTGTGCGGCTCACAGCCTAACCTACAGCGTCAGGTCATTGCTGATATGTTGCGTGACTGGGACAAACGCTATCCAGGCCGCATTGAAACCATGTTCAGTGCGATGCAAAACGTTGTACCTTCACATCTGAGCGATATCAATCTGTTCGATTTTAAAGGCATTAAGCACGGTTCAGAGGTTGTGGACGGCGGGGATTTAGCGTTCGATCGTGAAGAGATCCCGCTGCAGCCTGCGGGCTGGCAGCCAGAAGAAGATGATGCTCAACTGGATGAGTTACGCCTGAACGTGGTGGAAGTGAAGTAAGCGTATGTCAGGCCTACAACGTACATAAGCGCCTGTAGGCCTGATAAGCGGAGCGCCATCAGGCGCCCCAACGGGTAGTTATTTCAATAACCGGACCCGGCAAGTCTTGCCTTTGATCTTACCGTTTTGCAATTGTTTCCACGCCTTGTGCGCTATGTTCTGGCGAACGGCGACATAGACGTGTGCCGGATGAACGGCAATTTTGCCAATATCAGCGCCATCCAGACCAATATCACCGGTCAGAGCCCCCAGAACATCACCAGGACGCATTTTCGCTTTTTTACCACCATCAATGCATAACGTCGCCATCTCTGCTTCCAGCGGCAGGATTGAGCCGTTAGCTGGCGCAGTTAGCCAGTTCAGCTTCAGTTGCAGCATTTCAGAAAGAATGTTGGCACGCTGCGCTTCTTCCGGCGCACAGAAGCTAATCGCCAGACCGCTGTTGCCGGCACGCGCGGTACGTCCGATACGATGGACGTGGACTTCCGGATCCCACGCCAGTTCGAAGTTAACTACCAGCTCAAGTGATTTGATATCCAGGCCACGTGCGGCCACATCGGTTGCGACCAGGACGCGCGCGCTACCGTTGGCAAAACGAACCAGCGTCTGATCGCGATCGCGCTGTTCCAGGTCGCCATGTAATGACAGTGCGCTTTGCCCTGCCGCATTCAGTGCATCGCAAACGGCCTGACAATCTTTTTTGGTGTTACAAAAAACCACGCACGATGCGGGTTGATGCTGGCTGAGTAGCTTTTGCAGCAGCGGAATTTTTCCGTGGCTGGAGGTTTCGAAAAACTGCTGTTCAATCGCCGGTAACGCATCGACCGTATCAATTTCAATCGTTAATGGATTTTGCTGTACCCGGCCACTGATAGCAGCAATGGCTTCCGGCCAGGTTGCGGAAAACAGCAAAGTCTGACGTGACGCAGGCGCAAAGCGAATGACATCATCAATCGCATCGCTAAAGCCCATATCCAGCATGCGGTCGGCTTCATCCATAACCAGCGTATTCAGGGCATCCAGAGAAACGGTGCCTTTTTGCAGGTGGTCAAGTAAACGACCCGGTGTGGCAACAATAATATGTGGTGCATGTTGCAGGGAGTCACGCTGTGCGCCAAAAGGTTGCCCACCGCACAGCGTTAAGATCTTGGTGTTTGGCAGGAAGCGCGCTAAACGACGCAGCTCACCCGCTACCTGGTCGGCAAGCTCGCGCGTTGGGCACAGCACCAGAGACTGCGTTTGAAACAGCGCGGCATCAATATGCTGTAATAGCCCAAGACCAAAAGCAGCCGTTTTGCCACTGCCGGTTTTAGCCTGCACGCGAACATCTTTACCCGCCAGGATTGCCGGTAACGCAGCAGCCTGAACAGGCGTCATTTCAAGATAGCCCAGCTCGTTAAGATTCTCGAGTTGAGCAGCAGGTAAAACATTCAGGGTTGAAAAAGCGGTCACAATTTAATCTCGCGGTAAAAACTCACATTCAGCAGGCGCGTATCCTCGCAGATATGTGCCCGTGATGCGACAATTTAATCGGTTCTTCATCCGGCGGCGGATCCGGCATGGGCTGCGGACGAGGTATGGGATCGGGAATGGGAACCGGATCGGTCGGTAGCGAATCAGTGTTCGACGTTGCAATCAGACAGGTCATATACCCCTCCAGTCATTCAGGTTGACTCTTTTAGGGTAGACGCTGATTTCCTGCAGGCAAAAAAAAGCCGACTAATCTAAGTCGGCGTCGTACGAATCAATTGTGCTATGCAGTAATTCAAAAAAGGAAGTAAGACAATATGGAGCGCAACGCCCATCGCTTGACGTTGCATTCACCTGCGAGAGAGATATTGCCCCGAATAGGTAGATGGTTTATTGACTTCGCTCAAAAATCAGGATGTTTTCATGCGCAAAAGCCACTAAAAAACGTTGTTGTTACAACCATTTACTACGGTGCAACCATAAAGTAACACCACCAATCAGGACCACTAACAGAATACAAAAAAGTGAGAAACCAAACTGCCAACCACCGCCGGGGATACCGCCGAGGTTAACGCCGAAAAGCCCAGTTAAAAATGTGCTGGGAAGAAAAACCATTGCCATCAATGACATTGTATACGTTCGGCGAGCCAGAGACTCCTGCATCACCTGCGCAATTTCATCCGCCATAATACCGGTCCGGGCAATACAGGCGTCTATTTCATCCAGCCCTCTCCCCAGCCTGTCAGCGATATCCTGCATCCGTCTCCGATGGTCGTCGGTCATCCAGGGTAAACGTTCACTCGCCAGACGCGCATAAACATCTCTCTGAGGAGCCATATAACGGCGCATCACAATTAGCTGCTTACGCAGTAAAGCCAAAAAACCACGCGGTGGGATCTGCTGATCGAGCAGGTTATCTTCCAGATCAATAATCTTGTCGTGCAGCTGTTCGATAAATTCGCTGGCATGGTCGGTTAGCGCATCACAAACATCCACCAGCCAACTGCCACAATCAGCCGGTCCCGTCCCTTCCTGGAGATCGCTGACCACATCATCCAGCGCCAGCACTTTGCGCTGGCGGGTTGAGACAATCAGACGTTCATCCATATATAAACGCATCGCTACAAGTTGGTCAGGACGCTCGTCGGTGCTGCCGTTAATACAGCGCAGTGTAATCAGCGTACCTTCCCCGACTCTACTGACGCGTGGGCGTGTACTTTCGCCTGCCAGCGCATCACGCACATTGTTGGGAAGAAGAGGTGTTGTCGCCAACCATTGGGCGCTTTCAGGATGGGTATAATTAAGATGTAGCCAGCAGGGATGCTGACTATCGATAACATCGTTATCTTCCAAGGGTTTCACCCCACCCCGGCCATCCAACAGCCAGGCAAACACGGCATCCGGCACATTAACATCCGTTCCCTTAATGGCTTCCACAGCGCCTCCACAAACATTCAGCTTTTTTCGTTAGTCTAGCTGTCAGAATATGTTAAGCAATATCTCATTGTCCCATTGTGCTGAAATGATTCATAAAAATATCTGATAATACAAAAAGCGCCGACGATTGCGACGCTTGCATCGAGATGCCCAGTTAAGCCCGCTGCCATCTCGCTGACTCAAGAGCGTTACTTAAGCGAAATTTATGTGTTCGCGACTGGAGATCAATCACCTGGTTTTTCAGGATACCCGAGGAATCAGAAAGCTCATCAACCATAATGGCATTACTTTGGGTTACATTCTCCAGTTCGGCCAGTGCATGAGTAATTCTGATAATTCCTTTCTCCTGCTCCTGTGTAGTGGTTAATATCTCGCCCATCAGTTGGTTTAATTGACCGGCACCACCGACAATATCATGCATATTTTTTTCTGCTTCACGCACAATAGCTGCACCTTGCTGAACATTTTGATGGGTTTGCGCAATCAGCTGCTTAATATTCTTAGCAGCATCCGCACTTCGGTGTGCAAGCATTCTGACCTCACCGGCCACCACGGAAAAACCTTTGCCATGTTCACCGGCCCTCGCCGCTTCCACGGCAGCATTCAATGCCAGAATATTTGTCTGGAATGCGATACCATCAATTAGCGTAATTATTTCCGTCATCTGCTGTGCACATTCGGTGATTGAACGCATATTTGTCGCAACCTGCACCATTAATTCGCCACCCTGAATGGCGCATTGCGTGGCAACTGTTGCCTGGACGCTGGCGATTTGCGTGTTGTCAGCATTATTTCGCGTATTAACGGCTATCTCATCCATATTAGCAGCCGTCTGCATCAATGCTCCTGATTGTTGTTCCGTTTTCACTGAAAGCTCGGCGCTGCGTTCCGCAAGCTGTTCAGAGAGCGCCATCGCCGTTTGTGAGGATGTTCGGATCTCATTAACGAGTGTTGAAATATTACTCGATAAACTATTGATACCCGGTATTAGTCTACCTGCACAATTATTACCAAACTCTGGAATACTGATCGCCAGATTCCCAGACGTCACTTCCTCAATGCTCCTTTTTACCGTATTGATCGGCATGACCAGGTATTTCGTCATATACCACCATAAGCATAATATAGAAATAACGCTTACCACATTTGTACCAATTATAATTTCCGGCGCGGCCGAGAAAATCATCTCAACAATATTGAGAGCAACTGCCGAAATGAGCAGAAATAAAATAATAAAGGTTCTGACGCTAATATCATTAAACATTTTAGTCCTGTGCACTAAGAAATTATGTAGATATTATTTTTTATAGCACCTGAAATGCAGAATGCCATTGCTCTGCGACGAAAGCTGAACTTTCAATGAGAGCCTGCAATCCTTTTACTTAAGGCAAGAAATTACACCTTTTATTCCCGTTAGTTCAGTGTTTTATTCCATCAAATGGCTGTGATGGTGCCAGTCATCAAGTTATTGTGATGACAAGCACATGGAGAGCATAAAACACACAGAACCATAAGCCTGGTGAATGTTTATATAAGTAATGGCTCGTAATTTTCACTATCTTCCTGTTTCCTCTAATACCAGTGAGAACATTCCCGGTTTTATCATGTTAACTGGACAAAACCTGCTAGATTTATTACCACGGCTTTTTTTCGATAGGTAGTATGATGTTGAACGTGTCGTGGGACCCTGTATTGATTGGGATTTCCTTTGTTGTCGCGTTTATTGCCTCTTTTATTGCTCTCGATAGTGCGGGCAAGGTGGCAATCTCCAATCGACGTGAATCAACCTTCTGGCGCCTGTCTGGCGGGGCTACGCTAGGGATGGGTATTTGGTCAATGCATTTTATCGGTATGCTGGCCATGAAAATGAGTATGCCGATCAATTACCATTTTTCGCTCACGGCATTTTCTTTCTTTATTGCGATCATTTCTGCAACTCTCGCTATTAATATCGCCATTTCCGGTAATACGCTTTCAACAAAACGATTAGTCGTAGCCACAGGAATATTAAGCGCCGGTGTCGTCACCATGCACTACGTTGGCATGTATGCCATTATTGAGCATGTTGCCATCCTATGGAGTCATTCGCTGATACTGCTCTCAGTGATGATTGCCATCGTTGCATCTGGTGTGGGTCTGTGGCTGGCGTTTCATTTGCGCCAAAATACCCGTCGAGCCCTGATCAATCGGCTTGTCGCCGCCCTTATTATGGCGCTGGCGATTGCCTCTATGCATTACACCGGGATGGGAGCGGCAACATTCACCCATTTTGGACACACAGTACACAATGGGCTCAGCACACTGGAACTCTCTGTCTGGGTCTGCGCCGTCACGCTGGTTATTTTGGGTATCATGCTGGTGGTGTCGATGGTGGATTCGCAACTGCGTACCTCCCGACTGGCTGACAACTTACATCAACTTAACTGCCAGCTTGAGCATCAGGTCCACTTCGACGCACTTACCGGACTTGCCAATCGCACACAGATAGATGCCTGCTTACAGGCCTGTTTGCAGCATTCCAAACTGCATCAGCATCAATTTGCTCTGGTATTCATCGACCTCGATCGCTTCAAAGTCGTTAACGATACCTGGGGACATCACATCGGCGATCAGTTGCTGATCGCCAGTACGCAGCGAATCTACAGCTGCCTTGATGACACCATGACGCTGGCGAGGCTGGGGGGAGATGAGTTTATTCTTCTGGTTCCTGACTGTAATAAAGAGGATATCACCGCTCTGCTGACCCGGATTGCGGCTGCGATTGGTGATCCTTTCACGCTGTTTGGGTACACCATTCGGGTTTCGTTAAGTGCGGGAAGCAGTATTTATCCTGAGCATGGTTCCACGTTGCATGAGTTAAAAGTAAAGGCTGATATGGCGATGTATCATGTCAAACAGGCTGGCAGAAACGGTTGGGCTATTTATAGCCCGGAAATGGAAGCTATCGCCGATACACCGCCGACATTTTTACAGGAATTGTCACAAGCACTGGAACACGATCAATTTGAGCTTTGGTATCAACCCAAATACACCGCCGGAGATCATTCCCTGACCGGTTTTGAAGCATTATTACGCTGGCATCACCCGGAACGCGGCATGCTGTTACCTGCTGAGTTTCTGCCTGCGCTGGAAGAGACAGGCCTTATCATTCCGGTCGGGAAATGGGTTATCCAGCAGGCATGCCAGCAGTTACATCAATGGAAGTTACAGGGCCATGCGGAATGGACCCTCGCCGTTAATCTTTCCCCTTCCCAGTTTGAACAACATGACATCGTTGATGTGGTTTGCAGCGCCCTTGCACAATATCAACTATCACCTGCATATCTCACGCTGGAATTGACTGAAAGTACAGCACTTAAAAATTTAAAACGTAGCGCTGAAGTCTTAAATGCATTTTCAGCTTTAGGGATCACCGTTTCTATTGATGATTTCGGCACCGGTTATTCAAATATATTGATGTTAAAGTCTCTTCCGGCACGGGAATTAAAAATTGACAGAGTATTTGTTAAAGACATTAGCGAGAACAGCAAAAATACAAAGATTGTGTCTACTATTATTGACATAGCCCACTCCATGAATATGCAAGTGGTGGCTGAAGGAATAGAGACCCAGGAGCAGGAAATACTCCTGACCCAGATGGGATGTGGCGTGCTGCAAGGTTTCTTGTTTGCAAAACCGTTGCCTGCGCATCAGATCCATGAATTGATTCCAACGGAAAGTAACATTAAGCAGCAGCGAATCGTACAGTCTTTGTCTCCTCAACAATCAATAACATTATGAGACTGTAATATAAAAAACAGATGCCATTAAACGGGCAACACAGCAGATAAAGATAACGGGATTATCGATGAGCACAACCGAGCTGCATTCACTGGATTTATTAACCCTGCCGGTGTGGATTGTTTCGCCGCATACCGAAGAACTGGTGTTCGCTAATACCGTTGCACGGGAACTGATGCAGGCCCCCTGCTTTTCTCTACTCCGCAAGGGCATATTTTCAACTCATGCCCAGAATGATTTAACCATGTATCTCAGCGATTTGAGAAATCATCACGACATTGTAGAAATCCTTACAGTTTGCCGCGAAGGTGAAGACGTCGCGATGGCCAGCCGCCTGTCCATCCGCTCTCTGCCGGAATCAGGTGACGTTATTCTTTTCGAAGGCATTGAAACACCGACTTCGCAAGGTCTGAAAGCGAGCCGTTCAGCGAATTATCAGCGAAAAAAACAGGGATTTTACGCGCGTTTTTTCCAGACCAACTCGGCCCCAATGTTGCTTATCGATCCGTCCCGTGATGGGCTGATCGTTGATGCAAATCTCAGTGCGCTAAATTTTTATGGCTATAGCCATGATACGATGTGCCAGAAACATACATGGGAAATCAATACGCTGGGCCGCCATATACTCCCGGTGATGCATGAAATCGCCCATCTTCCCGGTGGCCATAAGCCTTTGCATTTTGTGCATAAACTGGCAGACGGCACATCCCGTCACGTACAAACCTACGCCGGGCCAATCGAAATCTACGGTAATAAGCTCATGTTGTGCATTATTCATGATATTACCGAGCAAAAACGGCTGGAACAGGAGCTTGAGCGTGCGGCCCTGCGTGACGCCTTAACGGGATTGCTTAACCGCCGACATTTTTATCAGGTAACCGAGCCGGAACAGACCCACGCGATGTCATTGACACAGGATTACAGCCTGCTGTTGATCGACACCGATCGCTTTAAAAGCATTAACGATCTTTTTGGTCATTTAAAAGGTGATGAGGTACTTTGCGCTCTGGCCCGCACACTTGAATCCTGCGCAAGAAAGGATGATCTGATTTTTCGTTGGGGAGGTGAAGAATTTGTGCTGCTGCTGCCGCGAACCTCGTTAGATATTGCCCTCAATCTCGCAGAAGTGATACGGGCGACGGTGGCCAAAGTGACTCTCCCTGGCCTTCCCCGCTTTACCGTCAGCATTGGCGTAGCTCGGCACGAAACAAATGAAAGCATCGATGAGTTATTCAAACGCGTTGACGACGCGTTGTACAAAGCCAAGAACGAAGGCAGGAACAGAGTGCTGGCCGCCTGATGTTTACGTCGTTCAGCGACTGCGTTTAGCGTGACGCTCCCAGTTGTCCTGTTTTGCCTGTGCGGTTTTACGCAATGCCACATAACATGCCCCGCTGCCGCCATGATGCGGCAGTGCGGCGCAGTATGCTTGCACGTCGTCAAATTCCGTCAACCAGCGCGCCACGTAGCTGCGAACAATATTGGCATGGGAGTTATCGTCACGTCCCTTGCCGTGTATCACCAGCACGTTACGCAACCCTTCCTGCTGCGCCTGCAGAATAAAGCTAAAGAGCATCTGGCGACATGTTTCAACAGGTTGGCGAATAAGATTAAGGCTCGACTGCTGCGGGTATTTTCCGTTTCGCAGCTTGTCGGTCACGCCGTTCTGTAAACCTTCGCGACGAAACTCGAGCGGCACATTCAACGGGACAATATCGAGAAATCCCGTCGAGAGAAAATTATCCAGTTGTAGCGTATCGATACGCGCCGGAGTGCGAAGATTACGCATGGGCTGCCAGTGCACATCGGCATGGTTTTTCAGCGGTTGAACATCCCCCATTGCGTCAAGAAACAGCGATGCATCATCAAGGTTCATGTTTCATCCTCCAGCGTATTGCGACGGGCATTATCATAACCGCGCACTATTATACCGACAACTGTACTGGTAACGGTTTACGATTATTTCCAATAATTAACCGGATCCTCCGCGCTGAACCGATCTACTCACGACAAGTTGATATCCGTTTTTAGGGGTATAGCTGCGACGGTCACTGGCGTGATAATGTGTAGGCTCGCCTGAATGCTGTAATGAGAGAAACGGATGCTTAACTTACTGGAAGACACCATCGACACGCCGCTGGGCCCGCTGTGGGTTATTTGTGATGAGCAATTTCGCCTGCGCGCAGTGGAATGGGATCAGCACAGCGATCGCATGGAACAATTGCTTGATATTCATTACCGTACAGAAGGTTATCAGCGCATTACCGCCAAAAATCCTGGTGGATTAAGCGACAAACTCTCTGAGTATTTTGCCGGAAACCTCAGCATCATTGACACGCTGGAAACGGCAACCGCTGGGACGCCTTTCCAGCGTGAAGTCTGGCAAGCATTACGCACTATCCCCTGCGGGCAGGTCATGCATTATGGTCAGTTGGCCGAACAGTTGGGGCGCCCCGGCGCTGCAAGAGCGGTCGGCGCAGCTAATGGCTCCAATCCAGTAAGCATTGTGGTTCCCTGTCATCGCGTCATTGGACGTAACGGCACCATGACCGGATATGCCGGCGGTGTACAACGAAAAGAGTGGTTATTGCGCCACGAAGGTTATTTGCTACTCTAGATTCCAGGCAATTAATGCCTTATTCATCACACTTCCGCATAATGCGACCCCAAATTAAGTGTGGTTAATCAAGTAGATACAAACATTCGCTCCAGTTATGCCTGAATTATTCTCTATTGGGAGTAGCTCAGGCTTACGTGCTCACCAAAAAGATGTTAAAATTGACAAATATCAATTACGGCTTGAGCAGACCTATGATCCCGGAAAAGCGAATT
Source organism: Citrobacter sp. Cpo061 (assembly GCF_030332845.1). NCBI lineage: Bacteria > Pseudomonadati > Pseudomonadota > Gammaproteobacteria > Enterobacterales > Enterobacteriaceae > Citrobacter > Citrobacter sp. Cpo061. The sequence goes on along the minus strand of NZ_JAOWHB010000036.1, from coordinate 79,176 downwards.
ATACGGCGCATTCAGTCTGGCGGTTGTGCTATCCATTGCCAGGATTGCAGCATCAGCCAGCTTTGCATCCCGTTCACACTTAACGAGCATGAGCTTGACCAGCTCGATAACATCATCGAGCGCAAAAAGCCTATCCAAAAAGGGCAGACGCTCTTTAAAGCAGGTGATGAGCTTAAATCACTCTACGCTATCCGCTCCGGAACGATAAAAAGCTATACCATTACCGAACAAGGCGATGAGCAAATTACCGGTTTCCATCTGGCGGGTGACCTGGTAGGTTTTGACGCCATTGGCAGCGGCCATCACCCGAGCTTTGCTCAGGCGTTGGAAACCTCAATGGTATGCGAAATTCCTTTCGAAACCCTTGATGACCTGTCCGGTAAGATGCCGAACCTGCGTCAGCAGATGATGCGTCTGATGAGTGGCGAAATCAAAGGCGACCAGGATATGATCCTGTTGCTGTCGAAGAAAAACGCTGAAGAGCGCCTGGCGGCCTTTATCTACAATCTGTCTCGTCGCTTCGCCCAGCGTGGGTTCTCGCCTCGTGAATTCCGCCTGACCATGACCCGTGGCGACATTGGTAACTACCTCGGTCTGACGGTTGAAACCATCAGCCGCCTGCTGGGTCGTTTCCAGAAAAGCGGCATGCTAGCGGTGAAAGGCAAATATATCACTATTGAGAACAGCGACGCGCTGGCAGTTCTTGCCGGCCACACGCGTAACGTTGCGTAATCTTTCCGCAAGCCTCTCTGTTATCCTTCTGTCAAATCGCTAAATTTTCCCGATTTATTGATCTGGCAGGAGGTTATTCCCTGTTTCAAACCACATTATTGGGTTACTCTTTTAGTTACAAACTGCGATGACAGTTGTAAGGAGACCCTGTATGGCTATGTATAAAAATATGCTGGTCGTCATCGACCCTAACCAGGACGATCAACCAGCATTACGGCGAGCTGTTTATTTGCATCAACGGATTGGTGGCAAAATTAAAGCCTTTTTGCCGATCTATGACTTTTCCTATGAGATGACTACCCTGCTGTCGCCTGATGAGCGTACGGCAATGCGTCAGGGGGTCATCAGCCAGCGAACTGCATGGATACGTGAACAAGCGAAATACTATATCGAAGCAGGGATCCCTCTGGATATTAAAGTGGTCTGGCATAACCGACCCTTTGAAGCCATCATCCAGGAAGTCATCAGCGCCAGGCATGACCTGGTCCTCAAGATGGCGCACCAACACGACCGCCTCGAAGCCGTAATATTTACGCCAACCGACTGGCATTTATTGCGTAAATGTCCAAGTCCGGTATGGATGGTGAAAGACCAGCCATGGCCTGAAGGGGGTAAAGCACTGGTTGCCGTAAACCTCGCCAGTGAAGAGGCTTATCACAACGCGCTCAATGAAAAACTGGTTAAAGAGACGCTACAGCTTGCAGAACAGGTTAACCATACCGAAGTGCATCTGGTAGGCGCCTACCCTGTCACACCAATCAACATCGCGATTGAACTGCCTGAATTTGATCCCAGCGTTTATAACGACGCAATCCGTGGACAGCATCTGCTGGCCATGAAGGCGCTACGCCAGAAATTCAGTATTGATGAGAAAGTGACGCACGTTGAAAAAGGCTTACCTGAAGAGGTCATTCCTGATTTAGCCGAGCACTTGCAGGCGGGTATTGTGGTATTGGGGACCGTCGGACGTACCGGTATTTCTGCTGCGTTTCTTGGTAATACCGCGGAACAGGTTATCGATCATCTACGCTGTGACCTGCTGGTCATCAAGCCGGATGAATATCAAACGCCAGTTGAACTGGACGACGAAGAAGACGATTAACCACACAATGAAATGCCGGATGGCGATATCATCCGGCATTTTAAACGCCTAGTGTTGCTCCTCACCACCGAGGAAATAGATACCAAGCGGGATAGCCAACAGAATCGTAAACACCATGCTGTAGACACAAATCATTGCAGATTGAATGGCGTACATTGAAGCGGTCCAGTCGGATAGCGGAATGTCATACTGTTCAATAACGCCACCGATCGTCGCTCGCGTCACGACCGACGCTGCGATAATAAACACTCCAAGCAGGCACAACAGAAACTTCCGTCCCTTCGCTGTTTTCAGCTTAGCCATGATCATAGTACTGTCCTTTTGCAGATGAAAACCTTGTTACTTTGCGCTAACAATACCATGACATCAACTGACTGTCTGCTACATAAACCGCATACAGGGTTGACGTCAGCGTTATTTCGCTGAAAATAGCGCTGATTGCATTATTTATCTCTCCTTTTGATTAATGATCTGACCGCCTTAACTGAGTAAAATATCTGGGGATTGGGATGTCAGATGATATTTAGCTAACACGGAGTTGCCAGGAAGAATCATGATCGCTGAACTGTTTATGAATAATGCGTTTAATTTGACGGTAATTCTTAGCTGCTGTGCCGCGCTGGTCCTGATGAGCGTCTGGTATCATCGTGGAGAGCGTCGCTGCAAAGGATTCATATTTCATGCCGCACAATTTTTTGTCTATGCCATTATCATTGGGACGTTTGGCAGCATTGCTAATAACGTTATCGAAAGTTACAGCCTGAAATTTATCTCCCCCAGCGTGGTCGACTTTATCTGCACCTCGTTGATTGCGTTGATCCTGACCATCAAACTTTTTCTGGTGATTAATCAGTTTGAAAAGACGCAGATTAATAAAGGCAGAGATATCACCAGCGCGAGGATCCTCTCGCGTATCATCAAGATTACCATCGTGGTTGCCATCATTTTACTGTATGGCGAACACTTCGGTATGAGCTTATCCGGTCTGTTAACCTTTGGCGGTATTGGCGGTATCGCAGTGGGTATGGCGGGGAAAGATATTCTGAGCAACTTTTTCTCAGGCATTATGCTCTATTTCGACAGACCGTTTAGCATAGGCGATTGGATCCGCTCCCCGGACCGCAATATTGAAGGCACGGTAGCAGAAATTGGCTGGCGAATGACTAAAATAAACACCTTCGACCATCGTCCGTTGTATGTGCCAAACTCGATTTTCTCCTCCATCAGCGTAGAAAACCCAGGGCGCATGACCAACCGGCGAATTAAAACGGTGATCGGGTTACGATATGAGGATGCCGATAAAGTCGGTGCCGTTGTCGAGTCGGTCAGAGAAATGCTGCAAAACCATCCTGGAATAGACCAGAAACAAACTCTATTGGTCTATTTTAATGAATTTGCCGATTCATCGTTGAATATCATGGTGTATTGCTTCACGAAAACCACCGTCTGGAAGGAATGGCTCGCGGTACAGCAAGACGTTTATTTAAACATTATCACGATAGTCCAGGCAAACGGTGCCGACTTTGCATTCCCCAGCCAGACGCTGTATATGGACAATCCTGAAGCATCGCCATCGACACACTAACAAAAGAAAAGACGCGGAAATCCGCGTCTTTTTTGTACTTATTTCAATGAGGCAATATCAATTACAAAGCGGTATTTCACATCGCTTTTCAACATCCGCTGCCAGGCACGATTAATATCCTGAATATCGATCACTTCGACATCGGCGGTAATACCATGCTGACCGCAAAAATCCATCATCTCCTGCGTTTCAGCAATGCCGCCGATAACTGAACCCGCCACAGACCTACGCCCAAGGATCAGGGGAACCGTATTCATAAACGGATCCAACGCACCAAGATAACCAACCAGCACCAGCGTACCGCTTAGTGCCAGGGTTGGGATATAAGGGTTCAGGTCATGAACGTAGGGCACAGTATCGATAATCAGATCAAACTGATTCGCTGCCGCTTTCATCTGTTCACTGTCAGTGGAAAGCACAACGTGACTGGCACCCAAACGTCTGGCATCAGCTTCTTTGCCCGGTGAACGCGTAAACAGCGTAACTTCCGCGCCCAGCGCATTTGCAAGTTTGATTGCCATATGTCCGAGTCCACCCAGACCGACAACCGCGACTTTACTGCCCTCACCTACCTGCCAGTGGCGCAGAGGCGACCATGTTGTGATCCCGGCGCAAAGCAGCGGCGCCGCACCGCGTAAATCAATCCCTTCAGGGACCTTCACCACAAACTTTTCGGTAACGACAATTTTGTCAGAATAGCCGCCGAAAGTAGGCAGACCGTCATGACGGTCGATATCGTTATACGTTAGCGTGTTACCTTCTTCGCAATACTGCTCTAGCCCCTGCTCGCAGGCGCTACAGTGTTGACACGAATCAACCATGCAGCCGACCCCTGCGAGATCGCCCACTTTGAATTTTGTTACCGACTTACCAACATGCACCACGCGGCCAATGATCTCATGCCCTGGTACCATCGGATATTTAGCACCGCCCCAATCGTTGTAGGCGTTGTGAATATCCGAGTGGCATACACCGCTGTATAAAATATCGATAACCACATCATCTTCACGCGGATCGCGACGAACAAAATTATGGGGGACTAAATCTTCTTTCACCGCCAGAGCAGCATAACCCTTCACATTCATGACCATTGAGATCTCCTCAGGGATTAGGTGTTACCAGAACCAGCATAGTTCAGGGCAGCAGGTTGTACTCAGCGTCGCTAACCGGTTCCAGCCATTCGTTCGACGCGCCAGGGGCCGGGATTTCCACGGCGATATGGGCAAACCAACTATCACGCGCGGCGCCGTGCCAGTGTTTCATTCCCGCCGGAATGTGCACGACATCGCCGGTTTTCAGCTCACGTGCCGGTTTATTCCACTCCTGATACCAGCCTCTGCCACCGGTCACCAGCAATATTTGTCCACCCTCATGATGAACATGCCAGAAGTTACGACAACCCGGTTCAAATGCGACATTGCCAATTACCACGCCTTCCATGGAGAGCATGGTCAGATAGCTGTCGCCAGTGAAATACTTCGCATACGCTTCATTTTTCTCTCCACGTGGAAAGACGCTGTTACCATCAAATTGTTCGTTCATAGTGACTCCAGTATGGATAATGTCCGCGGTGTTCATACCAGACATTCATCAAGAACCGTACGGGCATTTTCCCCAATCCCGGCTCCACAGTGCTGTTCGAGTATCGTAATAAACTCACTGAGTTGCTCAGGGAGGATCCCGATGTTAAGGCATATCGCAAAATGGCTTTTCAACTGGCTGTTAACGCCGCCCAGAACGGCCAGCGCCGAAACGGTCACCCATTCACGGTCCTGCCAGTCAAGTACATCTCGCTGAAAAATATCGCCAAACAGATGTGCTTTAAGCCAGACATCAATAGCGGGTGCAAAGTCAAACAGCGGACCGCTTACAGGATGTCCAACCAGTTGCGTCTGAGTTAGGCTCCCAGCCTGAACACTGTTCCAGTCTGCAGGTGGCGGCGTGGCCGTTCTACCTTCGTCGTCTGAAAGCCCTTTCTCGCTTCGACTTTTCACCACCGACATAAAGCAGGACAGACCGTTCAGGCTGCGAGGGAAACCGCAGTATGCGTAGAGCTGTAGCAGGATCTCTTTTACTTCATTGAGCGTGAGTCCCGCATCCAGTCCGGCGTTGAGCGCGACGTCCAGCTTTTCCATCTGTCCTGTGGCAGTGAATGCCGCAATGGGGATGATTGCCTGTTGTCTGGCATCCAGTTGGTATTGCATATTCGACTCTCCAAAACGGTGGCAACATTGCACCACCGGGGGCTGAAAACAGTAAAATTATAGAGACTCGACGTGTCGGTGATTAGAGAGGAAAAGAAGGACAAACTTATGAGCTGTGCTCATCAATAATGAGCAGCAGGTACTCTTTATTTGCAGGTAATTGATTGAAGACTTACGCCACAATCTCGATTAAATTGCCGTCAGGATCTTTTATCACCGCTTCGTAATAACCATCGCCAGTAGTGCGCGGACCTGAGACTAGTATCCCCTGTTCCTGCGCTTGCATTGCAATGGCATCAACATTTTCATTGCCGCCAACAGAAATGGCGAGGTGTACCCATCCGCAACGATTATTGTCAGGTTGCTGCCCGATAAGACCCGGTTTGGTCATTAACTCAATCGCAATTTCCTCGCCAATTTTGACAAAATAAGATTCAAACCCAGGATTGGTTTTACTGCGGTATTTCTCGTTGATCTTGCCGTCAAAAAACGAGACCCAGAAGCGAGCTTGCTGCTCGAGATCCTGTGTCCATAACGCCATATGCGCAATCTTCATAGCGAACCTCTTCCCGTTGTATCCAGAATAGTACGGCCCCTGTAAGGGATGTTGACATCGTTAATCATAATGCACGATCATGCACTCTATTGCTCGATGTTTATTTCACCTGGAGTATCTATGCTCGATTACGCCGCATTCCCGGAACAGCGCCAGGCGCTTATCTTTCAGATCCTGCAAGAAAACGGCAGAGTCATTTGTTCTGAACTTGCTAACCGATTAGGTGTTTCTGAACACACAATTCGTCGTGATTTGCATGAATTGAGCAAAGATGGCGTGTGTAAAAAAGTCTATGGTGGCGCGGTCATTACACTCCCTGAATCCGAAGACATCGACGTGCGCAAGAGTATTAATGTAGCCAAAAAGAGCAACATCGCGCAGAGATGTGCCCGACTGGTCAAATCTGGAAGCTGTATTTTTATCGACACGGGTAGCACCAATCTGGCGATGGCAGAAGCTCTGCCCGCCGAACTGGCGTTAACCGTGGTGACAAATTCACCGGAGATTGCCGCCGTTTTGCTAAAAAAACCGCTGTTTGAAGTCATTATGCTGGGTGGCGTGGTGCAGAGATCTTCAGGTGGGTGCGTGGGAGCTTCCGCCATCGCACAAGTGCAGGACATTTTATTCGATCAGGGATTTATTGGCGGCTGCGCGATGTCGCCTGAATCCGGCTTAACGGGATTTGATTATGCGGATTGTGAGTTCAAAAGAGCGGTGATTAAACAATGTAATGAAACTATCGTCGCGCTAACGGCTGAAAAAATCCCAGCCGTCGCCCGATATGTCGTTACCGAAAGCAGCAATATCGATGTGATTGTTGTAGAGGACAACATCAGCAAAGAGTACGCCACAGCGTTCCAGGCGCACGACATTCGAATTTATACCGTCTAACCGCGGTAGACTCGCTGAAAATTTACTGTGCTAAACGTTGCTCCTGGCGTCAGCGCTGTGATCGCTGACAGATAATCCAGACGGATTTTTTGCTGGTTTTCAGATTGCCCCACGACCAGAAATTCTTCTTTTTCCACGGTGGTACACGTCGTCAGCGCTTTAGCATCAAAACATGTGCCATCCGTTAGTTCAATGCGCAACCAATAGTGGTACATGCAGGCGATTTCCAGATAATCATGAAGATCGCAATCTATCGGGTGATACTCTTCGGTCGTTTTCATCATGCTACCTTCCCCAACGTCTTGTATATTCGGGAAATCGCCAACGCAACTTCCCGAACTATCTAGCTATTTCAACGCTTCAATGGGAGCGCCGAAATTAATATGCAGCACATTGCCGTCAATCACCAGCGCCGGAACAGATTTCACGCCAGCCACTTCAGCCTCAGCAACCCGATCAGGTTGCTCTCCCAGATGAACCACATCGATTTCAACATCTGCAGACAAATGCTGCAGAAGTGTCTGTTCTGCGGAAACACAAACCGGGCAACCTGCATGATAGAAACGAGCTTTAGTCATGATACATCTCCTTTAAATTATAGTATCGATTCGATACTATAATTCATGCTACGCTGCTTTTATCCTTTGTCAATATAGTTTTTAATCGATACTATATACCGAGGAGGATTTGTTATGCCCGACATGTCACTTTTCGACGTACTTGACCGGCTTTCCAGCCTGACAAGGATGTGGTTTCGCCAGCATCCTTTACTAGCGGATCTCCAGCCAGTACAACTTAGCGCGTTAATGTATCTGGCCCGTTGCAACCGTTATTCCAATACGCCGCTTGGCGTGACAGACTACCTTGGGCTCACCAAAGGTACCGTGTCACAATCGCTGAAGCTTTTGGAAAACAAAGGGTTGATTGTTCGCAAGCCGGATGACCGTGATAAACGTAGCGTCCATCTACACTTAAGTGAGTCGGCCAATACCTTACTGGAAGACCTGCTGCCCCCCACGTTTTTAGTGGAGGGTGAATTGGCAATGGATGAACGGGCGATCGTGCTCAGAGAGCTGCTGTTAGAACTGTTACGCGGGATCCAGAGGACCAACAATGTGCCTGGCTTTGGTCTTTGCCATAGCTGTCGGTTCCACCAAAAAATTGATGGTCAGGGATTTTGTAATCTGACGAAAGAGAGATTGAGTGAAGAAGATTCATTGCTGATTTGCCGGGAGCACCAGCCCCCGGAAACTTAAAATGGCTGGTGCAAAATCACACCAGCCATTTTAACGCAGGCAAAAAAGTTGTCCGTTTTACGAGCTCGCGACGTTTTCTCCACGCTTAGTCATGGATTTTAACGCCAAGGCAGCTGCGGACGAATTCAGGATTAAAATGCTTCACCGCCTCACCCACATAGCCTAAATCCAGCGAGCTGATATGCGCCATTTCGCTATCCGTGAGTGAGAAATCCCAGATGGCAAAGTTCTCTGCAATACGCTCCTGCCGGGTGGATTTAGGAATCACCGTGACGCCGCGCTGCACGTTCCAGCGCAGAACGACCTGAGCAACCGTTTTTTGATGGGCATCCGCAATCCCCTGGAGCATTTCATCTTCATACGGTTTATGCCTGCCACCGCATAACGGCGCCCAGGCTTCAGGCTGAACGTTATAGCGCTTCATAGTTTCAATGGCTACAGGTTGCGCAAAGTAAGGATGTAATTCGACCTGGTTCACCATCGGCTTAATTCTGACGGTTTCACAGAAGTTAGCTAATACATGCGCATAGAAGTTGGAGACGCCAATGGCCTTCAGTTTACCGGCTTCATAAGCCTCTTCCAGCGCACGCCAGGCGCTGAAATAATCGCCCATGGCCTGATGCAATAAATAAAGATCAATATATTCCAGGTCCGATTTTTTCAGCGACGCCTCAATACCGGCTTGAGCCATATCGTAGTTGGCCATATCCTGGACCCACAGCTTAGAAGTGATAAATAACTCCTCACGGGTACACAGACCTTCGGCAATGGCTGCACGAACCGCCTCACCCACGGCATCTTCATTGCTGTACACGGCTGCGGTATCGATGAGGCGGTAACCGGTACGAATAGCGCTTAATACAGACTGCTTACACTCTTCTTTATCGGTGAGCTTAAAAACGCCAAAACCAACCATCGGCATTTTGCGATTGTTACTTAGTATGGAGTATTCCACGGCCAAGCCCCCTGTCATGTTAAAACACCATATTAGGCCAGAAACCCCGCCGTGATTACCCAGTCATCTCTGATTTGACCTATGCCTAGCATTCATTAATACACATGAGGTTGTTCTGTTAAAGATGAGGGTAAGAAAGGATAAAGGCTGCGATATCAGCCTTTATGAACGCATCAGGACAGGACTGGCTCTACGGAACCAACATGGCATATGAACCTAATTCATGGTTCCGGACATAGCTCCTTCCGGTCGACACTATAAATTCTGAGTAATGTTGTAGTCTGCATAACAGACTACAACATTCAGGTGAGAGCAAACTAATGATGCCACCTGATCTGTAATACGTAAACATCAGCCATCGTCTGTATCCGTTTAAAGGATCCAGATGATGGTTTTACTGATTAAATCTTTCTTTAATGTGATTATCGCTTTTAACAAAAAAGTAGCACATCCCCATTACAACAAATATGAAACCGGAGCCGACGACCCAGTAACCGGGACCAAAGGCCTGGGGGTTCAGTATCATGTATATCAGGGATCCAATAGAGCAAAGCAAGACGCCTGTGCGTAAAACCCATTGGATAAATTTTGTCTGTTCATCCTTCAGTAAATGCTGGGCAAACAACATAACAACCATAATAGCCGGAAATAATATCAAACTGACATCAAGATGCAGCATGCGGAATGCAAAACCATACTCCCCTAGTGGCACAGGGTTAGCTGAGTTATAAAGATCGGCTCGATACTCTTCCAGGAACCCCATACCTGCTACGGTAATCACTATGCTACACCATGTAAGGAAGATCCCCATAAGAGTGTACTTGCTGGATTTGTTTAGTTTGACGCCATTTTTCCCTTTTCCGAAAAGTATTGCGCCAATCAGAAGTAAACCGCCACATAAAATAAAGGTACCGATTGTGAAATCACCTAAATCAATACCAGCCACACTATGGCCTCTGGGTTCAAAGAATCCTTTTTCTGTAAATATATGAGGGATCTGTAAATGAGAACCACCGAAACCTGATACTACTAAAATAATAACAACAGCAACCAGCCCAAAAATAACCAGCCATTCACCAGTTGCTTTTATCTTTGCAGCATATCCGGATAAATATCTCCCGTATCTCCAGGTCACTACCGACAGTATAAGACCAATGACAGCCACTACCATCATGTCTGAGTGAGAGCGTAGTAAATTGTCCTGCCATTCCGGTAGGGTATAACCGATCTTACCAGCATACCAACCTAATATTCCCAGCCAATCGCCAAAATCAAGAATGAACCCGGCTAAATCGCCAATCAGTGCGGCAATGACAGCTGTGCAGGATGCGGCTATAACCAGATAATATGTTCGTGATGACTTTAATTCTTTATTTTTTGACAGAATAAGTCCTGATAACATTGTTATCAGTATCACATCAAGCGATAAAAAAGAAAGAATTTGGTACCACAATGCAAGCTTGCTGTATTCCATAGAACGATTGATCGCACCACCACTTACACCAATTAAAATTGTGGCGATTGTGCAATAGAAAATAATTTTTTTGAATTTTCCGTCAAGACCATAAATCTGACTAACCAGTAGAGCAGTCAGACCAGCAAGACCTACAGACAAGCCATGAAAATACATTATTCTTGAGTAATCTACGGGAGTTACTCTGTCCACAAAAATAGAAAAAGGATTTGAAATAAAAACACTGCATACTGCATAAATGACCAGAATGATGAGTAGCCATTTGATTACCTGTGGCCAGCTATGTTTCCCCAGACCTGGTTCAGGTTCATAGTCCATTGGTTTTATCATCTATGTTATCTCTGTTATGGCTTTTGCTGAGATTTTTGAATACGTGCCAGTGAGTCAAACTGACAGAGCAGTAAGACCAGTGGCTGCGTTTTCTTCTTCAAATTGCCTTATTAGTCCAAATATCTTTGTATAAAGTACCTTAATCCTGGGGTTCAGCCAGTGTGATCGTCAGGATCTGTAGGTCATATTATTGGTATAACTAGGTCATTATATTGACTAAGATCTATAAATCTTTTGAAAGGTGAACCCAAAAAACGCAGATTATGTATGTATGACTCAGCAAGTCAGAGATGCTAATGACAGAATAGGTATAACGATGAAAATCTATAAAATCAGATGGTTATATTAATCATCACAGCTATAAGGGAGGTACTGTTGTCTGGGGATAGTCAAAACAAAGCAGGTCAGTGATTGAACAGCATCGCTATGCGATGAAAATGCCTGGGAGGCCGGTATCCTTCACCAGCCTTCAGTTTCCGGAGATGATAAAGCACGGGATCTGACAGACAGGTATATCGGGAACAAAGCCAGCCCGTAGTTATCTCTGAGAAATAGATCTTGAGCGTATGTCCGGACGATTTTTATCCCTACACATCTCACTCTTACGAGTTACTCATGATGCTTTCTCATTCACTGTCATGATAAATATCAGTAGGCTCTCACCCCGGTTTTCATAGAAATGAGGGACATCCGTTCTGGCCGTTGCAGAACAACCGGAATTAACCAGATACAGATGCTCTTGTACGCCAAGCGTGAGCGTCCCCGTTTGTACATAAAACAATTCAAGTGTTCCCGTAGAGTGACCGGGCGAAGCAAACTTTTCTCCTGGCTGCATTTCCCACATCCAGAGCTCTGTCATATCCGGCCCCCCGGAACCAGCAAGAAGCCTTGCTCTTCCTCCTTTGTCGCCTTTCCAGAGTTCAGGGATCTCACCTTCAGCAATAAGATGGACGGTTGGTTTTGTCCCTACATCGACAAAATCAGCCACCGATACCCCCATTGCGGCTGCCAGACGGCATAACAGCGCAATACTGGGATTGGCCTTACATCCTTCAATCTCGACCAGCGCTCCCTTACTGACATTTGCCTGCCTGGACAGCTCATCAAGCGACATTTTTTTTTGTTTACGGTACTGCTTAATTCGCTGCGAAACAGCTTCATTGACGGTGCTGACATCTGCACCCGCATCGGTCATTAAGTTGACTTTTTTGGTCATTGGTCGATATCATAAAATAAATTGGTCATTACAGGATTATCCCGTGTTAACACATTCTCCGTCAATTGCCCCGGAAGTTTATCGTACTGCTCCCGGTTTTCGAGCGCTTAGTATCTACGTAAAAGCCGCGCCGGTACTGAATCCTGACGTTGGCAGGGCAGCCTTGCTGGAAGCTTGTGAGGCGGTTCTGGCAGGCAGACCGGAATGGGCGGAGTCTCATCTGGCCGCATGGGCTGGCATTTTTCAATCATTTGGCGCCAAACCAAAGCGCACGCCTTGTTCAGCTGATGCGCTACGTAAGCGCGTGCTTCGTGATGGGATGATGCCAACACTGGATCCTGTTGTTGATCTTTATAACGCCGTCAGCCTCCGCTATGCCGTTCCGGTTGGTGGCGAGAATATTTCCGCTTACCAGGGCGCTCCGCGTCTGACCATTGCGGAAGGTACCGAGCCCTTTGACACGATGAAAGAAGGCGCACCTGTTATCGAGTATCCCTCCCCCGGAGAGGTTATCTGGCGTGACAATGCTGGCGTCACCTGCCGTCGCTGGAACTGGAGGCAAGGGATAAGGACACGTTTAAGTGTTGAAGCGCAGCAAATGTGGTTTATTCTGGAAAGTCTGCCACAGATGCCGCTGGAAAAGCTTCATGAAGCAGGAAGAATGCTGACTGACGGTCTGGAAGAAATGATGCCAGGTCTATGGTGTGAAATTACTCTCATCGAAGATCAGCACCAGTAATCTTATTCAGGACAAACACCTATGTTTACTGGCTTGTCTGCGTTTCCCTTAACTCCAGTCACCACCAGCGGCGTGGATGAAAAGGGCTTCAGTCATATTCTTTCTCGCCTAACAGAAGCCCGGGTTGATTCTATGGGTATCCTGGGGTCAACCGGAAGCTACGCTTATCTGACCCGGGAGCAACGCAAGCGCATCGCGACTCTGACAACACAGCACGCCGGAGAGATCCCTGTCATGGTGTGTGTGGGAGCTGTCAGCACGGAAGCCATCCTGCATCTGTCAGACGATGCGCAAGCCGCGGGCGCAAATGCCCTGCTGCTCCCGGCTGTCAGCTACCAGCCGCTCCGTGACGAAGAAGTCTTCGCACTATTTGAGACCGTTACCCGACACGCGTCAGTGCCGGTGTGCATCTATGATAACCCGGGCACCACACATTTTACCTTTACGGATGAACTGCACGGGCGTCTATCCTCACTGGAGGGGGTTCGCTCGGTCAAGCTTCCTGGTGTCCCGGATAGCCCGACTGCAGCGAGAGAGCGGGTCGAGGCATTACGTCAACACCTGCGTCCTGGCGTAACCATCGGTATCAGTGGGGATACTTATGCCGGGCTGGGATTAAACGCCGGCTGTGAAGTGTGGTACTCCGTTAGCGGTGGTTTGTTTCCGGTGACGGCGAAACAAATTACTGACGCAGCGGCGGCGAACGATCATGAACGCGTTACTGCCCTGACAACGCGCCTTGAGCCATTTTGGGCGCTGTTCCGTAAACATGGCGGAAGCATCCGCGTTATTGCTGCTGCCGCAGGCGTGCTTGGACTTACCGATACGGACTGCCTCCCTCGCCCCCTGCAGCCTTTGTCAGCAGGTGATATCGCGGATATTGCCCGTGTGATAACCACACTGGAGCTGAAATAGCCGTCCTTGAGGACCGGCTGTCTGCCGGTCCTTCTGAAACCTAACCGGGCAATAACCTTCATGACGATCCTTCGGTGTACAAACGCTCCTGCAAAGGCAGCTCTCGCACGCTATGCTCATGCCGTAACGACCTGCGGGTCACCGCCTGACCGCCCTCAATACAGAAAACCTTCTCCCCGATAAGCAATTCCCGCTATTTCACCAGGTTTAGTGCTTAACGATATACATTGTGCGGCTGTATGCGACATCTTCAGGGTTAGTAATCGGATACCCTTTCAGCCACGGTTTAATTAAACGCCCGTTGGTATACTGATAAATCGGTGCAATAGGTGCCTGTTCCATCAGAATTTTCTCCGCGGCGTTATAATCGGCATTGCGCGCTTTCTCTGTATTCTCCAGAGTTGCCTGGGTCAACACTTTGTCGTACGCCGGATCATTAAAGCGGGAGATATTGCCCGTATGGGTCGATGTTAATAGCGACAAGAACGTAGATGGCTCATTGTAGTCACCCACCCATGAGGCGCGGATCACATCAAAATTACCGGAATTACGGCTGTCGATATACGTTTTCCATTCCTGATTCTGCAGTTTTACGTCAACACCGAGGTTCTTCTTCCACATAGAAGCCACTGCAATAGCAATCTTCTGATGATTTTCTGAGGTGTTGTACAGCAGCGTCAGTTTAAGCGGTTTCTGTGGGCCATAGCCCGCCGCACGCAGCAGCGTTTTTGCCTGCGCGTTCAGTTCTTCCTGACTCATTTGCTCAAACGGTGAAGGTTCCGGTACAAATCCTGCCGTTACATCCGGCGTAAAATGCCATGCCGGTTTCTCACCGGTACCCAAAACTTTCTCTGCCATCAGACGACGATCGATAGTCATGCTGAGCGCCAGACGCACGCGCGAATCGGCGGTCGGTCCCTTCTGGGTATTGAAAGCATAATAATAAGTACCAAGTTGCGGCGGGGTGTAAACCTGACCCGGGATATCCTTCAACAGTTTCTGGTACATATTTTTCGGGAAGGATTCCGTGATATCAATATCACCAGCAAGATAGCGCTTGGTCGCAGCTGATTCCTGGTTGATCGGCAGGAAGGTGACTTTTTGCAGCACCGTTTTGGCGTTGTCCCAATAATGTGTGTTTGGTACCACTTCCAGTTTTTCGTTCACGACGCGATCTTTGAGCACATAGGCGCCGTTACCAATAAGATTGCCTGGTTTGGTCCACTCTTTGCCGCTCTCAACGTTAGCTTTTTGTACCGGATAGAATGCAAAACTCGCTGTCAGATTGGCAAACCAGGGCAGCGGTTTATCCAGTTGAACTTTCAATGTCCGTGCATCGACAGCACTAACGCCAAGTTTATCAGGCGTGGCTTTGCCATCGATAATAGCCTGAGCATTATTAATTCCCGCCAGCGCCGCAAACCAGGCAAACGGCGACAGCGTTTTTGGATCAACCAGACGCTGCCAGCTATAGACAAAATCCTGCGCCGTTACCGGCGTACCATCCGCCCATTGCGCATTGTCACGCAGCGTAAACGTCCAGATGCGGTTATCGTTACTCTTCCACTGGGTAGCGACGCCAGGCACGATCTCACCCTTCTCATTCTGGTTGACCAGCCCTTCAAATAGATCACGAATAACCTGTATTTCAGGCAGCCCTACGGCTTTTGCCGGATCAAGCGACGCCGGTTCGTCTTTTATATGACGCACCAGTTCTTGTTTCTCTGCCAGTACCGTTCCGCTGGGAACATCAGCAGCCCAGGATAAAGAAATGCTGCTAACCAACAACGCACAACAGGTTACTGAAACAGAATGCTGCATAAGATACCCTCAATTCCGGCTACTAAGTGAATGTGTAATTATTTGTATCGCCAGCAGGAAATGCAATTAACTTCCGACAAGAAAGTGATATTACACCTGAAAAGATAAGTGTGTGAAAACGATTTGATTATCCATACATTTTGCACAACACTGCGAGTAACAATCCAAGCATTCAGAGATGACTATGACCGTTACCCGTCCCCGTGCCGAGCGCGGCGCATTCCCACCTGGAACCGAACATTACGGACGTTCATTGTTAGGCGCACCGCTAATCTGGTTTCCTGCACTGGCAGCCGATCGTGAAAGCGGCCTGATACTGGCGGGAACGCACGGCGACGAAAACTCCTCGATCGTTACCCTTTCCTGCGCATTGCGTACGCTTAACCCTTCCTTGCGTCGCCACCATGTAGTGCTGGCCGTAAACCCTGACGGTTGCCAGCTTGGACTGCGCGCAAATGCGAACGGCGTCGATCTGAACCGTAATTTTCCCGCCGCAAACTGGAAAGCGGGAGAAACGGTGTATCGCTGGAACAGTAGCGCAGAAGAGCGTGATGTGGTGTTGTTGACCGGCGAAAGTCCGGGTTCGGAACCAGAAACCCAGGCGATGTGTCAGCTTATTCACCGAATTCATCCCGCCTGGGTAGTCTCTTTTCACGACCCACTGGCCTGTATTGAAGATCCCAGAAGCAGCGAGCTGGGTTCGTGGCTGGCACAGTCGTTTGAATTGCCTCTGGTCACCAGCGTAGGTTATGAAACGCCCGGCTCTTTTGGGAGCTGGTGCGCAGACCTGAATTTACACTGCATAACCGCCGAATTTCCGCCCATTTCATCGGATGAAGCGAGCGAAAAATACCTGCTGGCCATGTCCAATCTGCTGCGCTGGCACCCTAGAGATGGAGCTGCCCGGTCGTAAAATGCAGGGCTGGCTCCGCATCGCTGGCCAGCCAGGTAGGGCCATCAAGATCGGCAAAGTTAACCTGCGGCGTAAGCGGTAACGCCGCACCGATAGCCCGGGAGGTACACAGCATGCAGCCCAGCATCAGCGCAAATCCCTGCTCGCGGGCTTCCGTTGCCAGCGCCAGTGCTTCCGTCAGACCGCCTGTTTTGTCCAGTTTGATATTGACCATTTCATAGCGTCCGTGCAGCGCTTTCAGGCTGCTGCGAGTGTGGCAACTTTCATCTGCGCAGATGGGCAGCGGATGCACAAAATTCTCCAGAGCGGCATCATCCTGAGCCGGCAGCGGCTGCTCCAGCATTGCCACCCCTAAATCAGCCAACAGCTGACAGCGTGCCGCAAGGCCTTCTGCCCGCCAGGATTCATTAGCGTCGACAATAATCGTAGCGTCAGGAACAGCCGCACGAATGGCAACCATCCGCTCACTAATCAAGCGAGCATCCAGTTTAACTTTCAGCAGTTTTGCGCCATTTCCCCACAGCGCAGCCGCGCTCGCAGCCATTTGTTCCGGCGAGCCAATCACTACGGTTTGCGCCGTCGTCACCACTTCCGCCAGTTCACTTCCCACCAATTCCGCCAGCGATTTCTGCTGTTGACGCGCACTTAGATCCCACAACGCGCAGTCTACGGCATTTCGTGCAGCCCCTGCTGGCAGCAGCTTTTGCAGCTCTTCACGCGTCAGTCCGTTTTCCAGTTGTGGTGCAATGCTCATAATTTGCGCCAGGACAGAGGCATCGCTTTCACCGTAGCGTGGGTACGGTGTGCACTCGCCAATACCTGTGACGCCATTTTCTGTCAATTCGACGACAACCACATGCGCTTCGGTCCTGCTCCCACGGGCTATGACAAAGGGAGTGTGCAGCGGCCAGGCTTCCTCATATACCTTAACTGTTCTCATTTGTTTTCCTTAATGCAGTCCCTGAAGCGGATATCCGCAAATAGCGTTTGCCGTGTTAACTGTTGATGGCATAAACTAGCCTCGACGTTAACTATATGTAAACAGGAAGATAACCATGTCACAAACCGTTCATTTCCAGGGCAACCCGGTTGCAGTTGCCGGCTCCATTCCTCAGGCTGGAAGCAAAGCTCAGGCTTTTACCCTTGTGGCTAAAGACCTGTCTGACGTTACGCTGGGCCAGTTTGCAGGCAAGCGCAAAGTGCTGAATATTTTCCCAAGCATCGATACTGGCGTTTGCGCGGCATCGGTACGTAAGTTTAACCAACTGGCGACAGAAATCGACAATACCGTCGTACTGTGTATTTCGGCCGACCTGCCATTCGCCCACTCTCGTTTTTGCGGCGCGGAAGGTCTGAGCAACGTTATCACGCTGTCCACCCTGCGCAACGCAGAATTCCTGAAAAACTACGGTGTTGAAATCGCTGAAGGCCCGCTGAAAGGTCTGGCCGCACGTGCCGTAGTTGTTATCGATGAAAATGACAATGTTCTTTTCAGCCAACTGGTCAATGAAATCACCAACGAACCAGACTACACAGCAGCGCTGGACGTTCTGAAAGCATAAACTGCGTTTGCATACAAAAATGCCTCCGGATGGAGGCATTTCCATTTACGGCATTACTCTTCGCTTTTTTTCTGTTGGCTCAGGCCGTACTCGCGCAATTTATTGGCAATCGCGGTATGCGAAACGCCGAGGCGCTTGGCCAGCTTGCGCGTGCTGGGATAATTCATATACAGCTGCGTCAGCACGGAGCGTTCAAAGCGGCTGGTAATTTCATCCAGCGACCCTTCCATCACCTCTTCTCCGACCGCAACCGTTGCCGCATCATAATCCGGCAGCAAAATATCCTGTGGCCGTAGCTCATAGCCTTCAAGCTGGGTCAGCGCCCGGTAGATAGCGTTTTTAAGCTGACGCACGTTGCCCGGCCAACCGTAACGGGTTAACACCGTGCTGAGATCGGCGGACAGCTTCGGACGCGGCACGCCCTGCTCATCGGCAAAACGCGCTACGAACAGTTCGGTGAGCGGCATAATATCTTGTGGGCAATCGCGCAGCGGCGGCAGGTTTAACGTCAGTACATTCAGACGATAATAGAGGTCTTCACGGAAAAGTCCTTTCTGCACCAGCTCCACAAGGTTCTTTTGCGTCGCGCAAATCACACGGACATCAACATGAACTTCGTGATCTTCTCCCACGCGACGGAACGTACCGTCATTGAGAAAACGCAGCAATTTGGTCTGCATACGCGGCGACATTTCGCCAATTTCATCTAACAGAACCGAACCGCCATTCGCCTGCTCAAAGAACCCTTTTTTGCCTTCCGGCGCATGGCCAAACAGCTCGCTTTCAACCGCATCTTCAGGGATTGACGCACAGTTCAGCGCCAGATACGGTTTCGACGCACGCGGGCTTGCCAGATGACAGGCATGAGCAAAAAGATCTTTGCCGGTGCCGGTATTACCAGTAATCAGCAGCGGTGCGCTCAGCGTCGCCAGCTTGCGCGCTTGTTCTACGACGTGTTTCATTTTGGCGCTGACGGCAATAATCTGGCTAAACGCACTGAGATCCTGCGTTGTCATATTTTGCAGCTGACGTCCCATTCGGATGGTGGAGCGCAACATCACCACCGCGCCGGTCAGCATCTGCTCCTGATTTTCGCCCTGCAAATGGACAGGCGTAATTTCCATCAGGAAATTCTGCCCGTTAATCACGACATGTTCGCTATGGGAATCCTGCGGATTGCTTTCCAGCCAGCGCTGAAAGTTAAACCCATTGATTAACTGGGCTGCGGTATGGTTGCGCATCCGCTCCTGGGTGTGCGCAAAAAGTTGACAGCTCGCAGGGTTCGCCATCTCAACTTTGCTTTTCATATCAAGAGAAAGGACCGGCTCTGGCAACGCTTCAAGCAGCGCACTTAGCGCCAGATGTTCACGTTCAGAAGGCATCCAGGGCACGGTACGCACATCCGTAACCCCTGAAATACGGCGAATTTCAGCCATCAGGCTGCTGAAGTTGGTGAACTCCAGCTCCGCAAAATTAAGGTAAATCCGCCCGATGGGGTCAATCTCGATACCGCGTAAATCAATGCTTCTCAGCACCAGTAAATCGAGCAATTCGCGGGTCAGACCAAGACGGTCTTCACAAAAGACTTCCAAACGCATAGGAACCTTCATCAGGACAAGGGATTATGTAGTAAATGATAAGACAGTATTTGGTTCGCAGGAAGAACTCTGTCAACAAATATTGACAGCGCGCTGGAAAATTGGGCGCCGGGGCGTAAAGTTATACGATCGGCGCCTGTTTTTTAGCTAACTTTCGCGCGGAGATTTGTTCTTTTGTAAGGTCTCTTTCACCTGACCAATCAGTTGACGGCGAAAATCGCCCAGTCGTGGCTTATCATCATCGATCCACGGCAGCGGTCGGCAAAGCTCCATAGCTTTAATGCCCAGACGCGCCGTTAATAACCCCGCGCCAATGCCCTGTGCAGCACGCGTTGATAAGCGGGCGGCTAAATCCTGCGACATCCAGTCCATCCCTACTTCCCGCACCAGCTCACTGGCCCCGGCAAAAGCGATATTCAACAACACCAGGCGGAACAGGCGCAGACGGCTGTAATAACCAAGTTCAATGCCATACAGCGATGCAATGCGATTAATCAGCCGCAGATTTCGCCAGGCGATAAACGCCATATCCACCAGCGCCAACGGACTGACTGCAATCATCAGCGTTGACTCTGCCGCTGAACGGCTAATCTCACGCCGGGCTTGCGCATCCAGTACCGGCTGCACAAGATGGGCATACAGACTGACCACTTCGCGATCGTTCTGCGTTTCATGAATTGAGGCATACCAACGCTGTAGCGCCGGATGCGACTGATCGATACCCGCCTGCTGCGCCAGTTTTTCACAAAATGCACGACCTTTTCCGGTTCCATGGCTGTGGAGCAAGTCTCGCGCTTCATCACGTTCGTGCGCGCGCTGACGCAATCGCCACAATCTGCGCCACTCGGTCGCCACCGATCCGACACCTGCGCCGATAATCAATGCGCCTGCGGCACATCCTCCCAGCGCGACCCAGTCCTGAGTCTGCCAGGCGTTCATGGTCCACTGCACACCCTGAGCAACAACGCTTACGCCAAACAGCGCCAGCCCGCCCATCACCATCTTGCGCCACAGACTGCGTTTGGGGCGTAAGGCCGCATCAATGACGGCCTCCGCCTGACCATCGTCTTCCAGGGGTTCATCCACTTTCGCCGGAGAAAAAGTCTGCGCCTCCGTTTCGTTGAACATTTGCTGCGCTTTAAACGCCGTGTTTTGTTCCACGTCCAGCGGACCTGAGAAATCGATACGCGGTTTTAACGGCTCGCTCATCGCAATTTATCTCCTATTAAAAACTCCAGCGCGGCATCGAGGCGGATATGCGGTAAGGGTTTATCGACATCCATAACCTGCGGGCGAAATGCTTCAAACTGAAATCCCTGGCTGTCCCAGAACGCCTGTCCTGGCAGTCGCGCGGGCACTTCCCCCGGATAAACTGTTAGCGGTTCGCCATCGCTCAGACGATTACCTCGCAGCGCCGGGATCTTTTCACCTTTCACATCGATTAAGCCGCTGGTGGTTGCCTGCACCGATGCCAGCCCCAGACAATCCATGCTGATACCTTCGAACGCAGCGTTTTGCCATGCGTCCTGGATCAGCTGCTGCAATAACGACACCATATTGGCGTGCTGATCCACCGTGACGTGGTCGGCTTTGGTGGCGGCAAACAGCAGCTTGTCGATCACCGGAGAAAATAGCCGACGAAACAGCGTACGCTGCCCGTAATGGAAGCTTTGCATCAACTGGGTAAGCGCCAGACGCATGTCGTTGAACGCCTGTGGCCCGCTGTTGAGCGGCTGCAGGCAATCGACCAGCACAATCTGGCGGTCAAAGCGCAGGAAGTGATTCTTATAAAACCCTTTGACGACCTTTTCGCAGTAATAATTGAATCTTTCGCGCAACATGCCCGCGTTGGTGTGTTTGTCAGCCTGCGCCAGCTTTGATTCCCCCCAGGCATCGACATCCGGCCACGGGAAGAATTGCAGCGCAGGCGCGCCCGCCATATCCCCGGGCAGGACAAAACGGCCCGGTTGAATAAAATGCAGGCCCTGCTGTTTACACTGATGCAGATACTCCGTCCAGGCGGCAGCAATTTCCGCCAGACGGTTTTCATCAGCAGGCGCCAACGGATCCAGCCCCTGGCATAACTGCCGCCATTTTGCCGACCATTCGCCCCGCTGCCCCTGCAATAATCCGGTCATTTGCCGCGACCAGCTCAGATAATCCTGGGCAAGCATCGGTAAATCGAGCAGCCACTCCCCCGGATAATCGACGATCTCCAGGTACAGCGTGGAGGTGTCTTTAAAGTGGCGCAGTAAAGAGTCATTGGATTTATAGCGCAACGCCAGACGTATTTCACTCACGCCGCGCGTAGGGGTCGGCCAGGTTGGCGGAGAGCCGTACAGTTGCGCCAGTCCCTCATCATAGGTAAAGCGCGGAATGCCAAAATCGCGTTGAGGAACCCGTTTCACGCCGAGCAAACGCTCTTCGCGCACGCAGCTGAGCAACGGCAGACGCGCACCGGCATGAATATTGAGTAACTGGTTTACCATCGCAGTGATAAACGCCGTCTTACCGCTGCGGCTAAGTCCGGTGACAGCCAGGCGTAAATGCCGGTCTACGCCGCGATTAACCAGCGAATTGAGTTCATTTTTAAGTCGCTTCATCGCCATCCCGTTTTGCTGAAGGAACCGAAGAAATTATAACAAACAGGAAGTAAAGATAGGGGTCAATTCTTACTTATCAACTACCTGGGCGGTACCTGGCGGCATTATTCTTACCGCCAGGAGCAGAAGAACTGCGTACGGCTTATTTATTCTCTACTTTAGGAAGCGAGATCTGGTTGATGCCACCTTCATTCGTCACCTGCGTATAGCCCATTTCAGTCAACATATCCTTCGCTTGTCCCGATTGACGCCCGGAGTTGCAGTACAGCTTCACAGTGTCGTTCTTATCAGGAACTTCAGCTGCAATACGTGCCTTCATTTCTTTTAACGGAATATTGACGGCCCCCTGAATATGCTGCTGTTGGTACTGTTCAGGAACGCGAACATCGATCCAGTGTTCGGCTGCGTAAACCGGCATGCCGATGACCAGAGCCAACGCTAATACACCTTTTTTCAACATAATATCTTCCTGACTGATAGTTGGATTTACCTCTACACTATACGCCAGTTCTTAAGAAAATATTGCGACCGCATTATCACCGTCTGCAGGCGCGGACGATTGTTCCTCAGGTTACCCATGCTGCAGTTAGCCTGTTGATTTTTCTACCCACATTTGATGTTCCTACCCAACAATTAGGTGAGCAAAGCTGTAATTTATTATTTAATCTGATTGCAGGTGAGAAAGGATTACAGAATATCACGATAGGAACACAAATATTGCTGACCGACTTCCTGATATAAAACTTGGGTATTAATGCTCTGCGAAATAGATTTTTAGTTCACCCTCAATACCCGTGGTAACGATCCAAAAGAATTCTGACAGCCCCAAAATTATATTTGTGAGCTGCCGCAAATTAACTGAGGGAATGTTGATTAATTGTTGCTTGCTTTTGCTGATTCAAATATCAGGGTTGATTACCTGAATAGCGTTTCGACAATTTTGCCGCAGCCCGACTCAACACCGGTTCCAGAACCAACGCCAGCAGCATTTTTAGCGGGCGTCGGGCGACGGACTTCACCGCCCACCCTGCTACACCCGCCGGGCCGTAGCGCAGCGCGGTCAGAAGCACCAGCTTACCTGCTATTTTAAAGCCCGGCTTAACCCTTTGCCCGGCACGTTGCCAGCGATTGTTCATTTCTGCCCTCACAATTGACGGAAGCGACTACGTAAGGAAAAAGTATCGGACGTCACATAACGCTCCATTTCACGTAAACGCTTTTCACTAGCCGCCAGCTCGCGATCGACGGCATCCAACAGCTCACCGCTTGATGGCTGCTGCTCGCCGGAAACCACATTATCCGGCATCGGATCCAACACAAAGGTCAGCACGATGTAGGCGACGAAGGTGAAAAAGGCCAGGCCAAAAAAGACTGACAACACCACCAGGATCCGTACCAGCTTCACAGGCACATCGAGATAATGCGCAATCCCAGCGCAAACCCCCTTCACCATGCCCTGCTGCGGAATACGCCACAGTTTTTTGTTCAGATTAACGCCTCCCATTAGCGGTCCCTCCAGTTTGGATGTTCAGCATCAAGAATGTCTTCCAGCGCCTGAATGCGCTCGCGCATCCGCTGTGCGTCATCGTTGAGTTCAACCAGGCGTTGCTGTTCACTTTGCGACAGTTCGCCACGGCTGGAACGGTTGCTGTAATGCAGCCAGAGCCAAATCGGTAAAACGAACAACACAAAGATGGTTAACGGGATGGCCAGAAATAGCGCGCTCATGAGTACTCCTTACAGGTGATGAGCGGCGGCGCCTTCGGGCGCCGCCAGATGTTATTATTGCTTGTCTTGCTGCATTTTGGCTTTAAGTTGCGCCAGCTGCTCGCTGATTTCATCATCTGCTTTCAGGTCAGCAAATTGCTGATCCAGAGACTTCTGTTTACCGAAGTTATGGCTTTCAGCCTCGGCTTCCATCTGATCGATACGACGCTCGAAAGATTCAAAGCGCGCCATCGCTTCATCGAGTTTACCGCTGTCCAGTTGACGACGAACATCACGCGAAGAACTCGCTGCCTGATGACGCAGCATCAACGCCTGCTGACGAGCACGGGTTTCACTGAGTTTATTTTCCAGCTCACCGATCTCTTTTTTCATACGCGCCAGCGTATCGTCAACCAGCGTCACCTCATGCTCCAGAGAGGCAATTAAATCGGTCAGTTTCTGCTTTTCAATTAACGCAGAACGCGCCAAATCTTCTTTCTCTTTACGCAGCGCAAGTTCTGCTTTTTCTTGCCACTCTGCCTGTTGGGCACTGGCCTGTTCGATACGTCGAGATAATTGTTTCTTTTCTGCCAGCGCACGCGCTGAGTTAGAACGTACCTCAACCAGCGTGTCTTCCATTTCCTGGATCATCAACCGCACCAGTTTCTGCGGATCTTCAGCCTTTTCCAGCAACGCATTAATGTTGGCGTTCACGATGTCGGCAAAACGAGAAAAAATACCCATAATGTAATCCTCACTTACTGTTCTGATATCGGGCTATGCCCTGCTGTTTTCGTTATGCACTTGGCGTGCCAACTTTTTATATAATTGATTTTAATGTAATTATATAATTTTACCTGCCAGGCTAATTAGCGTAAATTGGTGAATAACACTAACAAATGGTGAATTTCATCATGGCTGGATACAAAGATAATCTTCTGGGTGAAGCGAACAGCTTTATTGAAGTGCTGGAGCAGGTTTCTCATCTGGCACCGCTGGATAAACCTGTACTGGTTATAGGTGAGCGCGGGACCGGGAAAGAACTTATTGCCAACCGCCTGCACTACCTCTCCACCCGCTGGCAAGGCCCGTTTATTTCGCTTAACTGCGCGGCTCTAAACGAAAATTTGCTTGATTCCGAACTGTTTGGTCACGAAGCGGGTGCCTTTACCGGCGCGCAAAAACGCCATCCGGGACGTTTCGAACGCGCCGACGGCGGTACGCTGTTTCTCGATGAACTGGCAACCGCCCCGATGTTGGTACAGGAAAAATTACTGCGGGTTATTGAATATGGCGAGCTGGAGCGCGTTGGCGGCAGCCAGCCGTTGCAGGTTAACGTACGACTTGTTTGTGCGACCAATGCCGACTTACCTCGCATGGTCAGCGAAGGCACTTTCCGCGCTGACCTGCTGGATCGCCTGGCCTTTGACGTGGTGCAACTCCCACCGTTACGCGAGCGTCAAAGTGACATTATGTTAATGGCCGAGCATTTTGCCATTCAGATGTGCCGCGAGATCGGATTACCTCTGTTTCCGGGTTTTAGTGCCGAGGCCAGAGAAACGCTCCTCCACTACCGTTGGCCGGGCAATATTCGTGAACTGAAAAACGTCGTGGAGCGATCCGTTTACCGGCATGGAACCAGTGATTACCCGCTGAATGAGATAATCATTGACCCCTTCCGCCGCCACACTACGCAGCCGCAGGCGCCGGAAACTAAACCGATGTCTGTAGGGTTACCGCTGGATCTGCGTGAATTCCAGCAGCAGCAAGAGAAAGACTTTCTACAAACCAGCTTACAGCAGGCAAAATTTAACCAGAAAAAAGCCGCTGAATTACTGGGTCTGACTTACCATCAGCTTCGCGCTTTGCTGAAAAAACACCAGATTTAACGCACATTTGCAGATGTCATATTGGCGGATTTGACGCATAACCTCATCAGGGTTTACCATGACGCCATTACTGTATAAAAAAACAGGTACAAATATGGCTCTGGCACTCGTTGGCGAAAAAATTGACAGAAACCGTTTCACCGGTGAGAAAATTGAAAATAGTACATTTTTTAACTGTGATTTTTCAGGTGCCGACCTGAGCGGCACTGAATTTATCGGCTGTCAGTTCTATGATCGTGAAAGCCAGAAAGGGTGCAATTTTAGTCGTGCGATGCTGAAAGATGCCATTTTTAAAAGCTGTGATTTATCCATGGCGGATTTTCGCAATGCCAGTGCGCTGGGCATTGAAATTCGCCACTGCCGCGCACAAGGCGCAGATTTCCGCGGCGCAAGTTTTATGAATATGATCACTACTCGCACCTGGTTTTGTAGTGCATATATCACTAACACAAATCTAAGCTACGCCAATTTTTCGAAAGTCGTGCTGGAAAAGTGTGAGCTGTGGGAAAACCGTTGGATGGGTGCCCAGGTACTGGGCGCGACGTTCAGTGGTTCAGATCTCTCCGGCGGCGAGTTTTCGACTTTCGACTGGCGAGCAGCAAACTTCACACATTGCGATCTGACCAATTCGGAGTTGGGGGACTTAGATATTCGGGGCGTTGATTTACAAGGCGTTAAGTTGGACAACTACCAGGCATCGTTGCTCATGGAACGTCTTGGCATCGCTGTGATTGGTTAGCATTCACGGAGCGGTAAGTACCGCTCCCGCTCTTATACAATAGTGTCCGCTCTTGCCTTAAAAGTCACTTTCGACGCACAGAGCATAAACGTTAGAGGGTTCCGGTCCCCCCATCAGAACACCAGACCTGACCAGACGTATAGCTGTTCTCCCAAGCGGCCAGGGTGACATAAAGCGGCGCGATTTCCACCGGTTGACCAGGGCGTCCCAGCGGCGCATTTGCCCCAAATTTCTCCACCTTTTCCTGCGGTTGACCACCACAGCACTGCAGTACAGTCCAGTATGGACCCGGCGCGACGGCATTGACACGGATCCCTTTCGGGGCCAGCTGTTTCGCCAGCGATTTAGTAAATGCCACGATAGCTGATTTAGTCTGAGCATAATCAAGCAAGATTTCACTTGGCTCATAAGCCTGTACGGAGGAGGTATTAATTATCACGCTGTCTGGTGAAAGATGGGGGATGGCCGCTTTGGTGATCCAAAACATAGCGTAAACATTGGTTTTGAATGTTGCGTCGAAATCTTCTGTGGTGAGTTCCTCAATTGACTCACAAAATTGCTGACGACCCGCATTATTGACGAGGATATCCAACCCTCCCAGCCCTTTTACCGCCTGTTTTACCAGATGGCCGCAAAAAGTTTCATCACGGATATCTCCGGGGATGGCCAAAACATTTCTGCCAGCTTTTTTTATCAGGTCGACCACTTCACGCGCATCATCTTCTTCTTCAGGTAAATAGTTAATCGCAACATCAGCGCCTTCACGAGCATAGGCAATAGCAACAGCACGACCAATCCCTGAATCCCCACCGGTAATTAATACCTTGCGCCCATTCAGGCGACCGCTTCCCTGATAGCTGTCTTCTCCATGATCGGGGCGCGGTTGCATTTTCCCCGCCAGCCCGGGAAAGGGCTGCTGCTGCTGTTGAAAAGGCGGCGCCGGAAAACGCGCAGAATTGGTTTTATTGATGGTCTTTTTTTCCTTGTTTAAGCCAGCCATTCAATTACCTCTCATTATTTATCACAAAGACTAATAAGCGTAGACCAAAATGAATGGCATGACCTATATTATCCAGCTGCACTTAATTTTCTCGGAATATTACCCCCCCTACTTTCCTCTACCGTTACGCTTATATCCCCACCAACGTTAGATTTAATTTAAACAATATTATTTGAGACTTATCCAGTTCGCAGTATTAATAAATAGCAACCACACTTAACATCTCAACCTTGGCAAAAGGAGAACATATGAAATTATCCATAACGCCATTATTATGTTGTTTTTTATTGTCGCCAGCGCTTGCTGATGATAACGGCGGGTTGAAAAATGATACAGCTCCACCGCCAGCCCACGCTCTGGATGAAGGTTATCGTGGAACTGAAGATGCAAGAATCATGACTGTCGAACAGGCCAAAACGATGCATGACGGTGCGACCATTTCTCTGCGAGGTAATCTCATCGAGGATCAAGACGGAGACAAATTTGTCTTTCGTGATAAAATCGGCAGTATCCTGACTTTAATTCCACACGCGGTTTTCGATGGTCGAACGGTTAAACCCGATCAAATGATCAGTATTAACGGTAGCCTCGACGCTAAAATGCAACCACCAGTAGTACGCGTAAATAAGATCCAGAAGTAACGCAATAACCGGGAAGAAAGCCGCTCTTCCCGGTTGATTTTCTTTATTCCCACGATTTTGCGAATGCTCTCTTCTGCCCGTCATGGTCATTTCCCCCTCTTTCCCCTCACATTTTTCTTTCTACCCGCGAATCACACGTTTATAGCAAGTCAGATGGGCCATGAAAATGCTAAGATAGTTAACAGAGTAGATTCAAAGTGGATAGCAGGTATGAATTTTGACCATGTCGCGGTGTTGAACTCGCGCTTATCGAGCCTGTTACTCCCAAAAACAAACGGTAATGGCAAATGTCATTAAGTATTAGTAAGATAGCCTCTTTATATAATCCATTAAAATTATGCGCCTGGTTTTATCATCTCTGATCGTGATGGCTGGATTTCTGAGTGGTCAGGCTGCTGCTGCGCCTGAGCAAGCTCCGCACGCTGATATCCGTGACAGTGGGTTTGTCTATTGCGTCAGCGGGCAGGTCAATACGTTCAACCCACAAAAAGCAAGCAGCGGTCTCATCGTCGATACGTTAGCGGCCCAATTGTATGACCGACTGCTTGATGTAGATCCCTACACCTATCGGCTGGTGCCTGAGCTGGCTGAAAGCTGGGAGGTGCTGGATAACGGCGCAACCTACCGCTTCCATCTTCGTCGTGACGTACAGTTTCAGAAGACTGCCTGGTTCACCCCCACCCGCAAACTGAATGCAGACGATGTGGTGTTTACCTTCGAGCGCATCTTTGATCGCCACCATCCGTGGCACAATGTGAACGGCAGCAGTTTCCCCTACTTCGACAGCCTGCAGTTTGCCGATAACGTCCAAAGCGTGCGCAAACTGGACAACAACACCGTTGAATTCCGCTTAACGCAACCGGATGCCTCCTTTATGTGGCACCTTGCCACACACTATGCCTCCGTAATGTCGGCCGAATATGCCGCTAATCTGGCAAAACAGGATCGCCAGGAGTTGCTCGACAGACAACCCGTCGGCACAGGCCCGTACCAGCTTTCAGAGAATCGTGCTGGCCAATATATTCGGTTGCAGCGACATGAAAAATTCTGGCGTGGTACCCCCCTGATGCCGCAGGTCGTAGTGGATCTCGGCTCGGGTGGAACCGGACGCTTATCGAAATTACTCACTGGCGAATGTGACGTCCTGGCCTGGCCTGCCGCCAGCCAGCTCAGCATATTGCGTGATGACCCTCGCCTGCGTTTGACGCTGCGCCCGGGGATGAACATTGCCTATCTGGCGTTCAACACCAATAAACCGCCGTTGAATAACCCTGCCGTGCGGCATGCGCTGGCGCTAGCGATCAACAACCAGCGCTTAATGCAGTCTATCTACTACGGGACGGCAGAAACCGCGGCATCTATTTTGCCTCGCGCCTCGTGGGCTTATGATAACGAAGCTAAAATTACAGAATACAACCCGGCGAAATCGCGCGAGCAGCTAAAAGCGCTGGGGCTGGAGAATCTGACGTTACAACTTTGGGTCCCTACCAGCTCTCAGGCCTGGAACCCCAGTCCGCTGAAAACCGCCGAGCTGATTCAGGCAGATATGGCTCAGGTGGGTGTGAAAGTGAAGATCATCCCGGTAGAAGGTCGTTTTCAGGAGGCGAGATTAATGGATATGAACCATGATCTGACGTTATCCGGCTGGGCAACGGACAGTAACGATCCTGACAGTTTTTTCCGGCCGTTGCTCAGCTGTGCCGCCATCAATTCGCAGACCAACTTTGCCCACTGGTGTAATCCGCAGTTTGACAGCATTCTGCGCAAGGCCCTCTCTTCGCAGCAGCTTTCATCGCGAATTGATGCCTATGACGAAGCGCAAAATATTCTTGCCCAAGAGTTACCGATCCTGCCGTTGGCCTCTTCGCTACGTCTACAGGCTTACCGCTACGACATCAAAGGGTTGGTGCTCAGTCCATTCGGTAATTCCTCTTTTGCCGGCGTGTCCAGGGAAAAGAAAGATGAGGTGAAAAAACCATGATTATCTTCACCTTGCGTCGATTTTTATTGCTACTGGTAACCCTGTTCTTCCTGACCTTTATTGGCTTCAGCCTGAGCTACTTCACGCCTCATGCGCCGTTACAGGGTGCATCGCTGTGGAACGCATGGGTATTCTGGTTCAATGGTCTCATTCACTGGGATTTCGGCGTATCCAGTATCAACGGTCAGTTGATCTCAGAGCAGCTGAAAGAGGTGTTCCCGGCCACAATGGAGCTGTGCATTCTTGCCTTTGGTTTTGCACTAATGGTTGGGATCCCCGTTGGTATGCTGGCCGGTATCACGCGGAACAAATGGCAGGACCGCTGCATCAGCGCATTGGCTCTTATGGGGTTTTCTATCCCCGTTTTTTGGCTGGCGCTGCTGCTGACATTGCTCTTCTCGCTGACCCTCGGCTGGTTACCCGTTTCCGGGCGTTTTGATCTTCTCTACGAGGTGAAACCTGTTACCGGTTTTGCCATTATTGATGCGTGGATCTCCGACTCGCCCTGGCGCGATGAAATGCTGGTCAGCGCTATCCGTCATATGGTGCTCCCGGTGCTGACGCTCTCCGTTGCGCCCACCACAGAAGTTATCCGCCTGATGCGTATCAGCACCATTGAGGTCTTTGATCAGAACTATGTCAAAGCGGCGGCCACGCGCGGTTTGTCACGATTAACGATTCTGCGTCGTCACGTCCTGCACAATGCCCTTCCGCCGGTGATCCCGCGTCTGGGCTTACAGTTTTCCACCATGCTGACATTGGCGATGATCACCGAGATGGTCTTTAGCTGGCCAGGTCTTGGTCGTTGGCTGATTAACGCGATTCGCCAGCAGGATTACGCGGCGATTTCAGCGGGCGTGATGGTGATTGGTTCACTGGTTATCATCGTTAACGTCATCTCTGATATTCTGGGTGCTATGGCTAACCCTCTGAAACATAAGGAATGGTATGCCTTACGATAGCGTCTATAGCGAAAAACGCCCGCCAGGTACGTTGCGCACCGCATGGCGCAATTTCTATGGTGATGCGACTGCGATGATTGGCCTGTACGGCTGTGCGGGACTGGCTATTCTGTGTATTTTTGGTGGTTGGTTTGCCCCTTACGGCATCGATCAGCAATTTCTCGGCTATCAGCTTTTACCGCCGTCATGGTCGCGCTATGGCGAAGTCTCATTCTTCCTCGGGACTGACGATCTGGGACGTGACGTTTTAAGTCGTCTGCTCAGCGGCGCGGCCCCGACCGTTGGCGGCGCGTTTGTCGTTACTCTTGCCGCCACGCTGTGTGGCCTGGTATTGGGCGTAGTTGCCGGTGCGACGCACGGCTTGCGCTCTGCGGTGCTGAACCACATTCTGGACACCCTGCTGTCGATCCCTTCTCTGCTGCTGGCGATTATTGTGGTGGCCTTTGCCGGGCCGCATCTGACACACGCCATGTTTGCCGTCTGGCTGGCGCTGCTGCCGCGCATGGTGCGCTCCGTTTACAGCATGGTGCATGACGAGCTGGAGAAAGAGTACGTCATTGCCGCTCGCCTGGACGGTGCAACCACACTGAATATTCTGTGGTTCGCCGTTCTGCCCAATATTACCGCCGGCCTTATTACTGAAATCACCCGCGCACTGTCGATGGCGATTCTGGATATCGCCGCGCTGGGTTTTCTCGACCTTGGCGCACAGCTGCCGTCCCCAGAATGGGGAGCCATGCTCGGCGACGCGCTGGAGCTGATTTATGTCGCACCGTGGACGGTGATGCTGCCAGGCGCGGCAATTATGATAAGCGTGTTGCTGGTTAACCTATTGGGTGACGGCGTGCGCCGCGCAATTATTGCGGGGGTGGAGTAATGCCATTACTGGATATCCGCAACCTGACCATTGAATTCAGGACCGGTGACGACTGGGTAAAGGCTGTTGATCGTGTCAGCATGACCTTGAATGAGGGTGAAATCCGCGGGCTGGTCGGCGAATCTGGCTCCGGCAAAAGTCTGATCGCTAAGGCCATTTGCGGCGTAGCTAAAGATAACTGGCGCGTAACCGCAGACCGTATGCGTTTTGATGATATCGATCTGCTACGCCTTTCCGCGCGTGAACGACGCAAACTGGTCGGTCATAACGTCTCCATGATCTTTCAGGAGCCGCAGTCATGTCTCGATCCGTCCGAGCGTATCGGACGTCAACTGATGCAAAATATTCCGGCATGGACCTACAAAGGTCGCTGGTGGCAGCGCATCGGTTGGCGCAAACGCCGTGCGATTGAACTCTTGCACCGCGTCGGGATAAAAGACCATAAAGACGCCATGCGCAGCTTTCCATATGAGCTGACCGATGGCGAATGCCAGAAGGTCATGATCGCTATCGCATTAGCGAATCAGCCGCGTTTGCTGATTGCCGATGAACCAACGAACGCGATGGAGCCAACCACCCAGGCGCAAATTTTCCGTCTGCTAACCCGTCTGAATCAAAACAGCAATACCACCATTTTGTTGATAAGCCATGATCTGCAAATGCTCAGCCAGTGGGCTGACAAAATCAACGTGATGTACTGCGGGCAAACGGTCGAAACCGCGCCAAGTAAAGATTTGGTGACCATTCCTCATCATCCTTATACTCAAGCGTTGATTCGCGCTATTCCTGATTTTGGTAGCGCAATGCCGCACAAAAGCCGCCTGAATACCATGCCAGGAGCTATTCCATTGCTGGAACAATTACCCATCGGCTGTCGTCTGGGGCCACGCTGCCCTTATGCACAACGCGAATGTATTGAAACCCCAAGACTGACCGGAGCAAAGAATCATCTCTACGCCTGTCATTTCCCGCTGAACATGGAGAGAGAGTGAGATGGTAGAAACCCTGCTCGAAGTTCGTAATCTGAGCAAAACCTTTCGCTACCGGACAGGTTTATTTCGCCGCCAGACCGTTGAGGCCGTTAAGCCCCTGAGTTTCACCCTGCGTGAACGTCAGACGCTCGCCGTCATTGGTGAAAACGGTTCGGGGAAATCTACGCTGGCAAAAATGTTGGCGGGTATGATTGAACCCACCAGCGGTGAGCTGCTGATTGACGATCATCCGTTAAAATATGGCGATTATTCATTTCGTAGTCAGCGGATCCGTATGATTTTCCAGGATCCGTCAACATCGCTTAATCCGCGGCAACGTATCTCGCAGATCCTTGATTTTCCGCTACGTCTGAATACCGACCTCGAGCCTGAGCAGCGTCGTAAACAGATCGTGGAGACCATGCGCATGGTCGGGCTGCTGCCCGATCACGTAAGCTATTACCCACATATGTTGGCCCCAGGGCAAAAACAGCGTCTGGGCCTTGCCCGTGCGCTCATTTTACGCCCCAAAGTCATTATCGCCGACGAAGCCCTGGCCTCTCTGGACATGTCGATGCGTTCACAGCTCATCAATCTGATGCTGGAATTGCAGGAAAAACAGGGGATTTCGTATATCTATGTGACCCAACATATTGGCATGATGAAGCACATCAGCGATCAGGTATTAGTCATGCATCAGGGCGAAGTGGTAGAACGCGGCAGTACAGCGGATGTTCTGGCGTCCCCGCTTCATGAGCTTACCCGCCGCCTGATTGCAGGTCATTTCGGCGAAGCGCTTACCGCTGATGCCTGGCGAAAAGATCGTTAACAAACGGCTGCCCTCCTCAACCGGGGGGCAATCTGTCATCAGTGACACAACGTGGGTAAGAGCAGCGTATCAACTTCGGTAAACGCGACTGACGGGTAAAGGGCACCACCTTGCATTGCCCAGACACCTGCGGTACTGGCCTCGTCAATAAGTCGTACTGTTTCTACTCCCTTCACCACAACACGGTCGCAATATTCCCTGATATTTTTGATCAGCACCGGGAACATCGGTTTTTCTACCTGTTCCAGGAAGAAACCGCGATCCAGTTTCACAACGTCAAAATGACCGCAAACCAGCGGACTGGCCCCTACGCTGCCGGAGCCAAGATCGCCCAACCACAATGCGTTTGGGCCGTCGCGAAGTGAATTAATCAGCAGATTATTCAGGCACACGGTATTCGACAGAAAACGTTCTGAAAGTTCCAGTGCAATAAATGGTAGAGCATGTAAGGCCGACTTGATGGCTGGATCACCAATCGCCAGCAGTGCCATTTCGTCAATGAGGTTCAGGGTGCAAATAAGGCTGTTGCGCTCAAACCAGTCACGCTTTTCGGCAATTAATCGAATTTGCTCGAGCATGAAATTACGCTTTTGTTCGCTATCCCACGCTGAAATGATGAAATCTGGATGCAACGGGTGAACCGTATCTGAAGTAAACCGGGCGTTAATCTCTACACCCAGTAATTTATCTGTTGTGTCTCTCATCGGTTCCGCGATGAAATGATAGTGCATAAGACCACTCCAATTGATCATAACATACTGATAATGCACTTCTAATCATAATCAATCAATAATATCGATCAATGAATCGATATTGATCGATAAAAACAATATATCATAACAAGCTGAATATTGTCATATTTTATGTTTTAAGAAAGTTCCTACCTTGCTATGTTTATTAACATCAGCTAGCAATGAAATAATACCATTTCAATGCCTTTGAAACCTCGTATTTTCTCTGATTCACCGACGTTAGATGCCTGAACGAAGCATAAGCGGAGGGGGATGATATACTCCTCACATGAAATGACGTGACAGGTCACGTGAGGCGGATAACCATTCTCCAGGGAAAAAGCGTGGGATATAATTTCAGGCCAATTTCGAGTAAGCTTAACGCGTCAATTATAACTCATTGATTGATAAAAGATAAGTGTTAACCAAAAGGATTAAAGCCATGGGTTTTTTATCAGGTAAGCGCATTCTGGTGACAGGCCTTGCCAGTAAATTGTCTATCGCATGGGGAATCGCTCAGGCGATGCATCGCGAAGGTGCCGAACTGGCGTTCACCTACCAGAACGACAAGCTGAAAGGTCGTGTGGAAGAATTTGCAGCGCAATTAGGCTCCAACATTGTTTTGCAGTGTGATGTGGCTGAAGATGCCAGCATTGACGCCATGTTTGCTGAACTGAGCAAAGCCTGGCCGAAATTCGACGGTTTCGTACACTCCATCGGCTTCGCACCTGCTGACCAACTGGATGGTGATTATGTGAATGCAGTTACCCGCGAAGGATTTAAAATTGCGCATGACATTAGCGCTTATAGCTTTGTTGCGATGGCAAAAGCATGTCGTTCTATGCTAAACCCTGGCTCTGCGCTATTGACGTTGTCCTATCTGGGCGCAGAGCGTGCAATTCCTAACTATAACGTGATGGGCCTAGCGAAAGCCTCATTGGAAGCAAACGTCCGTTATATGGCTAACGCAATGGGGCCTGAAGGCGTACGCGTAAACGCAATTTCCGCAGGTCCAATCCGCACCCTCGCCGCTTCCGGTATCAAAGATTTCCGTAAAATGCTGGCCCATTGCGAAGCTGTTACGCCGATTCGCCGCACTGTTACCATTGAAGATGTGGGCAACTCTGCGGCATTCCTGTGTTCCGATCTTTCTGCCGGTATCTCTGGTGAAGTCGTACACGTTGACGGTGGTTTCAGCATCGCTGCAATGAACGAACTGGAGCTGAAATAATCTTCCACTCTTTCTGGGCGGCCCACTGTCGCCCATGATGCTCGTTTTTAATTCCCCTCTACCCTGTCCCATATATGCTTTTCTGATATTTATTATCACGTAACAATCTTTCATCCCCTCTTCTGCTTACGTCAGGATATTGCAGCGCAAACGATCCGGCGTAGTGGTATGACGACGTGTCCGGGTCGCCACTTTTTAGACCAAGGACCGCCCATGGAACAACGCCGAATTGAAGGCAAAAGCCACTGGTATCATGAGACGCAATCCAGCATGTATCCACAAGATGTTCTGCCGCTGGTGCCGGAAGCCGCTCATGTCGACGACTGCTTTTTACTGGATCTGGCGATATCTGATGACGCCCTTTTACCTTTTCAATCTTGGTTAATCCCTGCCCGTAAACTTGCACAGATCCTCTTCCCGACCCACGTAAATCTGAGTCAGATGCACACATTCAGTGCCTATGAACGGATGAGTACGGCGTTAACCGTCGCTCAGGTATATGGCGTCCAGCGATTATGTAATCACTATGCCGCGCGTCTAACACCGCTTCCTGGGCCGGACTCCTCGCGGGAAAGTAACCATCGACTGGCGCAAATCACCCAATATGCTCGTCAACTTGCCAGCTCTCCTGCCGTGATAGGCGCGCGCGATCGCCAGCATCTGGATGCTGTCGGGCTAACCACCAACGATAGTATTCTGATGAATCAAATTATTGGTTACGTCGGTTTTCAGGCCCGTATCGTGGCCCTGTTTCAGGCCTGGTGTGGACATCCGGTGCGCCGAATTCCGGGTCTCGATATACAACAATTCGCTCACGCTTCGCCATTTAGTGCAGCAAACGCTACCTGGCACGCTGCGCCATTCCCAATAGAAAAACATCTTAATCATGATGAGTCGATAGAAAGACGTTATCCCGAGGAACTGCAAGCGTTACTGCCATTACTGATACATTCCCCCGTCATTTTGGATTTACTCGGGTCGCTCATTTCCAGCACGCAACGTAGCGGGATACCGATACAGGCATTTTCATTGGCGGCACTGATGACTTCGCGGATTAATGGCAGCGTGGCCTGTTTTAATGAACATGCGTATTCAGCTCATGAATTAACCGAGGCCATTACCGTTCTTCGTCAGGATGAACGTGAATTACAACGGTGGGAACAACGACATCCGGTTGAGCGCGTCACCCTACAGGCGGTACAATGGCTGACCCGGGCGCCCGACCGCTTTAGCACCGCACTGTTAACGCCTTTGTTCGATCAGGGAATCTCTTCAGAGCAGGCCATTAACCTGCTAGCCTGGAGTGGATTGTGCGGATGGTTGAATCGCTTGAAAATCGCGCTGGGCGACACTGATTAACCGATCCACTTACTGAAAGAGCGCTTGCTGCCACTGGCAGAATCGCGTAAAACTGTCAGCCGCTCTTTTAGCCACGAAAATAGACAATTATGCTTCAGGACAACCCGCTGCTAGCGCAGCTTAAACAGCAACTACATTCCCAGACGCCACGTGCTGAAGGGGTGGTAAAAGCCACGGAAAAAGGCTTTGGCTTCCTGGAAGTCGATGCACAAAAAAGCTATTTCATTCCACCGCCGCAGATGAAAAAAGTGATGCATGGCGACCGTATTGTTGCGGTTATCCATACAGAAAAAGACCGTGAGTCTGCTGAGCCGGAAGAACTGATCGAACCCTTCCTGACGCGCTTCGTGGGTAAAGTTCAGGGCAAAAATGACCGTCTGTCCATTGTGCCGGATCATCCGTTACTGAAAGATGCTATTCCTTGTCGTGCAGCCCGCGGCGTTGAACATGAATTTAAAGAAGGCGACTGGGCTGTTGCAGAAATGCGCCGCCATCCGCTGAAAGGCGATCGCACCTTCTACGCCGAGTTAACCCAATTTATCACTTTTGCTGATGACCACTTTGTCCCGTGGTGGGTCACACTGGCACGCCATAATCTGGAAAAAGAAGCACCAGACGGTGTAGCAACCGAAATGCTGGACGAAGGCCTGGTTCGTGAAGATTTAACCGCCCTCAATTTCGTCACCATCGACAGCGCCAGCACCGAAGATATGGACGATGCGCTGTATGCTGAAGAACAAGCTGACGGCACGCTACAATTAACCGTCGCCATTGCCGACCCAACAGCCTGGATTGCAGAAGGCAGCAAGCTGGATAAAACGGCTAAAATTCGCGCGTTCACCAATTATTTACCGGGGTTCAATATCCCGATGTTACCACGTGAATTGTCTGACGATCTCTGCTCTCTGCGCGCGAACGAAGTGCGCCCGGTTTTAGCTTGTCGTATGAGCATTACCGCCGATGGCACGATTGAAGACAACATCACCTTCTTCGCCGCAACCATCGAGTCCAAAGCGAAGCTGGCCTATGATAATGTTTCCGACTGGCTGGAAGGTACTGGCGAGTGGCAACCAGAAAACGACGCGATTGCGGAACAAATCCGTCTGCTGCATCGTATTTGCCTGAGCCGAGGAGAGTGGCGTCATAACCACGCGCTGGTCTTTAAAGATCGCCCGGATTACCGTTTCGTTCTCGGTGAAAAAGGTGAAGTACTGGACATCGTCGCTGAGCCACGCCGCATCGCAAACCGTATCGTGGAAGAATCCATGATTGCGGCAAATATTTGCGCCGCCCGTGTGCTTCGCGACAAGCTGGGCTTCGGTATTTATAACGTCCATATGGGATTCGACCCGGCCAACGCCGACGCTCTGGCCGCGCTGCTGAAAACCCACGGTATGCACGTCGATGCCGAAGAAGTACTGACACTGGAAGGTTTCTGCAAACTGCGCCGCGAACTGGATGCACAGCCATCCGGCTTCCTCGACAGCCGAATTCGCCGCTTCCAGTCTTACGCTGAAATTAGTATTGAGCCAGGTCCACACTTTGGGCTGGGTCTGGAGGCATATGCCACCTGGACTTCCCCAATCCGTAAGTACGGCGATATGATCAACCACCGTCTGCTTAAGGCTGTCATCAAAGGCGAAACCGTCGCTCGACCTCAGGATGATACCACCGTGCAAATGGCAGAACGTCGTCGCCTGAACCGGATGGCTGAGCGTGATGTGGGTGACTGGCTATACGCCCGTTTCCTGAGTGATAAAGCCGGAACTGACACCCGCTTTGCGGCCGAGATCATCGACGTCAGCCGCGGCGGCATGCGCGTACGTTTGGTTGATAATGGCGCTGTTGCCTTTATTCCTGCACCCTTCCTGCACGCCGTGCGTGATGAACTGGTCTGCAGCCAGGAAAGTGGTACCGTACAAATCAAAGGTGAAGTGGTTTACAAAGTCACTGATGTGATTGACGTAACTATCGCCGAAGTTCGCATGGAAACCCGTAGCGTTATCGCGCGTCCAGCAGCGTAAACTGACAAATCCAACGACCTTTCTCTTTTTTGAAAGGTCGTTTTCTTTTTTTAGCGGCCAAATTTCAACCACACACTACACTTCTCTTATCCAGTCAAAATTTTTTTTTACTATTTTTCAGTTCCGCTGGCTTTGCTTTTTATGGATTCTGGATTACATATAAATATATAAATAAAACAATACGTTCAGCCATAATCACCCTGAATGAATCATGGCTACCCTTACTTTTGAGGCTTTATGCGCTTTAAACGGGATAGTACACATCATGAAAGACGTCCGGGAGCTGGTTACGTTGTATAGCTATGTGGGCACTCATAACCCCTACTGGCGTTTGTCAGAGGATTGCAACATCCTGCATTTCTCTATTGACGAAACAGCAGACGCTGAGCAGACCATCGAATTATCACCCGAGCAGGCCGACCGCATTCGCGAGATGACGGTAATTACGTCAAGCCTGTTGATGACGTTACCTATTGAAGATGACGATATTCCGGTACATTTGGTCGGGCGGAAAATCAATAAGCGCGAATGGGCCGGCAGCGCATCAGCCTGGGATGACACCCCTTCCGTCGCACGCGATCTGGCTCAAGGTCTCTCTTTTGCCGAGCAGGTGGTTTCAGAAGCCAATTCCGTTATTGTCATTCTTGACCGCATGGGCAACATTCAGCGTTTTAACCGTCTGTGCGAAGAGTACACCGGACTCAGAGAACGTGAAGTCATTGGCCAAAGCGTATTCACACTGTTTATGAGTCGACGTGAAGCCGCAGCCTCCAGACGCAACATCGAGGTCTTTTTTCGCGAAGGCAACTCATATGAAGTCGAACGTTGGGTGAAGACCTGCAAAGGTCAGCGCCTGTTTCTTTTTCGCAATAAGTTTGTACATAACGGTAGCGGCAAGAACGAAATATTTCTGATCTGTTCCGGCACCGATATCACTGAAGAACGCCGCGCGCAGGAACGCCTGCGTATGTTGGCTAATACCGACTCCATCACCGGATTACCGAACCGTAACGCCATTCATGAGCTGATAAGCGACGCGATTGAGAACGCAGGTGATACTCAGGTTGGGATTGTATATCTCGATCTGGATAACTTCAAAAAGGTGAACGATGCCTACGGGCATATGTTTGGCGATCAGCTATTACAGAGTGTGTCGCTTGCAATCCTCAGTTGTCTTGACGACAACCAGCTATTGGCTCGGTTTGGCGGTGATGAATTTATCGTCCTTGCCACCGAAACGTCCCAGAGCACTCTGGAAGCTACCGCATCGCGCATTCTGACACGCCTGCGTCAGCCCTTTCGCATTGGCCTGATTGAAGTCTATACAGGCTGCTCTATTGGTATTTCCCTTGCTCCACAGCATGGTCAGGACTGCGAGAGCGTCATTCGTAACGCCGATACGGCCATGTACACCGCGAAAGAAGGCGGCCGCGGACAGTTTTGTGTTTTCTCTCCGGAAATGAATCAGCGGGTATTTGAATACCTGTGGCTGGATACTAACCTGCGCAAGGCGCTGGAAAACGATCAACTGGTTATCCATTATCAGCCAAAGATAACCTGGCGAGGCGAAGTGCGCAGCCTGGAGGCGCTGGTACGCTGGCAGTCTCCGGAACGCGGCCTCATTCCACCACTGGAATTTATCTCCTACGCCGAAGAATCAGGGCTTATCGTTCCGCTGGGTCGCTGGGTTATTCTGGACGTTGTGCGTCAGGTCGCAAAATGGCGCGCCAAGGGAATCAATCTGCGCGTGGCGGTAAACGTTTCCGCCCGCCAGCTCGCCGATCAGACGCTATTTACCGATCTCAAACAGGTGCTTCATGAACTCGACTTTGAATATTGCCCCATCGATGTCGAGTTAACGGAAAGCAGTTTGATTGAAAATGAACAGTTGGCACTGTCCGTCATTCAGCAGTTTAGCCAGTTGGGGGCGCAAATCCATTTGGATGATTTTGGTACTGGATATTCGTCACTGTCTCAACTGGCCCGCTTCCCGCTTGATGCAATTAAACTGGATCAGACCTTTGTCAGGGATGTACACAAACAACCTATTTCGCAGTCGCTGGTACGTGCCATTGTTGCGGTCGCACAGGCACTCAATCTGCAGGTCATCGCCGAAGGTGTTGAAAGCGCGAAAGAGGATGCGTTTTTAACCAAAAATGGTGTCAACGAGCGTCAGGGTTTTTTGTTTGCCAAACCAATGCCAGCGGCTGCATTTGAACGTTGGTATCGACGACATCTGAATAAAAAAACGCGCTAATGCTGTGGGATCAAACGTCATTAATAGCCATAAATGGACATTACGTAACGATCCTATCTGCATGTAATCACAGAATATATAATATTCTTCTATCATTGATAGTTAATACTATTTTTCCCTTCTCTTTTGCCATGAAATTCTGCATCATGAAATTCAAACTCTATTGCTATTAGGATGATAACCATGTCTGATATCGACGCTCAGCGTCTGGCCGAACGCATTGATACCGTGCTGGATATCCTCGTTGCAGGTGATTACCACTCAGCCATCCACAATCTCGAAATTCTGAAGGCTGAGCTGCTAGACACGGCCAAAGAAGATGCCGAGTCTTTGCCCAAAAAGCACAAGGCTCCCTGGGAGATCTGATGACATTAACCCTTTAATGTCGCTGCTATAAGCAAACTGCGTATGAAGCAGTTTCCGTTTAATTTCCGATACGATATCGCAATAAAATTAATATTATGAATTCCCGACAACAATCTATTTTGCAGATGGTGACTGATAAAGGTCAGATGAGCGTCGCCGAACTGGCAAAAATCACCGGTGTCTCAGAAGTGACGATTCGACAGGATCTGAACACACTGGAAAAACAGAGTTATTTACGCCGTGCGCACGGTTTTGCCGTTTCATTGAACAGTGATGATGTGGAAACGCGCATGATGACTAATTTTACGCTGAAGCGTGAACTGGCCGAATTTGCCGCATCTTTGGTAAGCCCTGGCGAGTCCGTATTCATTGAAAACGGCAGTAGCAATGCGCTCTTGGCCAGAACGCTGGCGGAGCAAAAAGATGTCACCATCATTACCGTCAGCAGTTATATAGCCCATCTGCTGAAAGAAACCCCCTGCGAAGTGATTCTCCTTGGCGGCATCTATCAGAAAAAAAGCGAAAGCATGGTGGGACCCTT
Organism: Citrobacter sp. Cpo061; assembly: GCF_030332845.1. Classification (NCBI taxonomy): domain Bacteria; kingdom Pseudomonadati; phylum Pseudomonadota; class Gammaproteobacteria; order Enterobacterales; family Enterobacteriaceae; genus Citrobacter; species Citrobacter sp. Cpo061. The sequence continues at coordinate 36,619 of NZ_JAOWHB010000036.1, read as the reverse complement.
AACTCGCCAGTTTATCCAGCAGGTACATTTCAGCAAGGCCTTTATCGGCATTGATGGCTGGCAGGCTGACACCGGCTTCACCGGACGCGACATGATGCGTTCTGATGTAGTTAACGCGGTGCTGGAGAAAGGTGCAGAAGTTATTGTGCTTACTGACAGCTCAAAATTCGAAGCCATTCACCCTTACACGCTGGGTCCATTAGAGCGATTCAGCCGCGTAGTCACGGATTCCAGACTCAGCGCCAGCGTACAAATGCAGCTCGAGCATTCAGGATTAACCGTCAATATCATTGATGCGCACGCATAAAATCTTCAGCAGATGATTTGTCAGTCGGCAAATCATCCCCTCTCTGAGAGTTATCTGACAGTCCAATTAAGACTTTTTACCTGTCGTTAACAGGATTAAGTCGTAAAATTAATGTTAGCGATATAACAGGAACGAACCTCCAATCTCAGGATAGTGTTTGTCATGCCTTCGCTAAACGGTTTCACGGAAATATCTTCGTTAGCCTAAATTTAGCGCTATTCTTAAAGAACACTGGATTCCGTGAATCAATAATTCAGGAGAAAGTATTATGTTAGTAACGAGCAAAAAAATGACCGCTGCCATTTTGGCGATTACTCTAGCAATGTCGCTGAGTGCCTGCTCTAACTGGTCCAAACGTGACCGTAACACCGCAATTGGTGCTGGTGCTGGTGCAATCGGTGGTGCAGTCCTGACTGACGGCAGCACGCTGGGCACGCTGGGTGGTGCTGCAGTAGGTGGTATTATTGGCCACCAGGTGGGTAAATAATTTACGGTTAAACGGCTCGATATAATAATACGTTTACTTTTTCAGGTCTGTATTATTAAAAAGCCACGGAAAAATTCCGTGGCTTTTTTTATTAACCGCCAGCCAATTTAACTTTCATTCCTTTGGCTTCCAGCAGCGATTTAATCAGGTCGCGTTTATCACCCTGTATCTCAATCACGCCATCCTTCACTGCCCCGCCGCAACCACATTTTTTCTTCAGTTCCGCAGCTAATTTGGTCAGTTCAGCATCGTCCTGATCTATTCCAGTAATCAGGCACACGCCCTTACCTTTGCGGCCACTGGTCTGTCGCTGGATACGGACAATGCCGTCGCCTTTGGGACGCTCTGGGACGGCTTTCGGTTCATCAATACGCCCGGTGTCAGTTGAGTAGACCAGACGAGAATTTGAGTCGTTCATTTACGCACCTCGTTTCAGGGAGGCATTGATCATCTTCAGCGTCTGAGCCGGATCTGCCGACTGTGTGACCGGACGACCAATAACCATATAATCCACGCCAGCTGACTGTGCCTGTTCCGGCGTCATAATGCGACGCTGGTCGCCTGCCTCGCTACCTTCAGGGCGAATACCCGGCGTAACCAGTTTAAATGCCTGGCCAAATGCCTGCTTGAATCGCACTGCTTCCTGCGCGGAGCATACGACGCCATCCAAACCACAATGTTGGGTTAAGCGCGCCAGCCTTTCCGCATGCTCCGCAGGTGACAACGTCACGCCTAGGTCGGCAAGATCGCTGGCTTCCATACTGGTCAGAACTGTTACTGCAATCAGCAGCGGCGCATCCTTGCCAAAAGGGGCCAGGGCTTCACGTGCGGCGGTCATCATACGCGCCCCACCTGAAGCATGAACGTTAACCATCCACACGCCAAGCTCGGCAGCTGCCGCAACGGCATGTGCGGTAGTGTTGGGAATATCATGAAATTTCAAATCAAGAAAAACGTCAAAGCCACGCTGTTGTAAATCGCGAACCAACTGAGGTCCAAAAAGCGTGAACATCTCTTTGCCCACTTTCAAACGGCAATCACGAGGATCAATTCTGTCGACAAAAGCTAATGCTTTATCACGATTGGAATAATCGAGAGCGACAACGACAGGAGAATCAGTAACAGCACGAGAAGAAGATGAAGCAGTAAACGTCATGACCAGACCTTCCTGAGGATGGGCGCCATCGGCGGCGCAAAATGGGTAAACGGCGTGCATTCTACCTGCGGCAATAGAAAATTAACAGGCGCGATTACATTTCTGCCAAGCGAATTTGGCAACGGAGGTTGAGGATGGATTGGTTACACATCATTAGTATGTTGTAACTAAAGTGAAGTTTTTTTTAAAAATTACAGCCCATCAAGTCCGCGAATAGGCTTAATGGTTGACCATGAGCGACAGGATGGGCAGTGCCAGTACAGTGTATATGCGGTAAATCCGCACTTCTGGCAACGATACCGAGGCTTGCTGCGCACCTGCTCCCCGACCATATCGCGCAGAACCATCAGGCTCTCTTTCGCGCGCCCTTCTTCTGCTTCGTTAAGATGGTAATCCATCAACTTGTGGAACACGCGCATCGTAGGATGGCGTTGTAGCTGGCGGGTAATATAAACCTGAGCGGTATCAGTCCCCTCACGCGCTTCAAGAATATCGGCCAGCATCAGCTCTGCGGCGGCGCCAGTATTCTCCTCAACGGCCCGACGTAAAAACTCGGCCCACTCATCGTTTTTTCCCAGATGCTGGTAGCAGCTTTGCAGCATTTCCAGCGTTTCGCTGACCAGTTCTTTATCCTGAGAAATCACGCGTTGCAGACTTTCAACGGCCTTCGCGTAATCGCCTTTCACCATATACACACGGCCCATCATGATGGAAACACGTGCACTGTTTTTGTCTGCCGCAGCCCCTTTTTTCAACAGCGTCATGGCGCGATCCATATCGTCGCTGCCCATCTGCTGTAAGGCCAGTTCGCAGTAGAAGTGAGCTATCTCGATACGTTGTTTATCTTTACCGAGCTTCACCAGGCGTTCTGCAACATCAATCGCTTTCTGCCATTCGCTGGTCGCCTGATAAATTTGCAGCAGTTGCTGTAATGCACCGACGCGAAAATCTGTTTCATCGGTAAGCTGATTAAACATGTCTTCCGCGCGGTCGTACAGACCTGCGGCCATGTAGTCGCGCCCCAGCTGTTGTACGGCCAACAAACGCTGCTCATAGGTTAGCGAAGCACTTTCCATTAACGTTTGATGGATGCGGATTGCGCGGTCGACTTCACCGCGCGAGCGAAACAGGTTTCCGAGGGTGAGATGAGCCTCAACGGTGCCCGTATCCTCTTTTAGCATATCGAGGAACAGATCCACCGCTTTGTCTTGTTGGTTGCTCAGGAGGAAGTTAACCCCGGCGACATAGTCACGGGAAAGACGGTTAGCTTCATCCTGCTTGGTTTGTTGCGCACTTCTGCGACCCATATACCACCCATAGGCAGCGGCTACAGGCAAAAGCAGAAACAACAACTCCAACATAAATAATTATTCCTTCACAACCGACGAATCGGCAGAAACCGCAACGTCGGTCGCAGGCGTAAGCTGGTTTTCCAGTCGTTTGATTTTACGTTCGGCACGCGCAAGAGACACACGAACCTTCAGCCAGAAAAGGCCGCAAATTAACCAACCAATCGCAAAACCTGCGGCAAACAATACAGCAAGCAGCGTAGAGATACGATACTCACCCTGAGCCAGCAGGTAATTAAACGTAACCTGTTGATCGTTTTGCGCACCTAATGTCACCGAAATAACAAAAATCGCCAACACCAGTAAGAAAATGAGTAAATATTTCACATTACTTCCCGTTATGTGGTTTGAGCGAATAAATCGTGTACAACTTACCGCGTTGAGCCCTTTAAATTACCATTTTCACAACGAGTGCGAAACGGAAAAGCGCTTTCCCCTTTCTGATTTAAGGGCAAAATTCGAAAAATCAATCATGGCTAACTTTCTTGTTCACGCTGAGCGATTTCTTTTTCCTCCTGCACAGGCGGCGTTAATGGTCCGCATACCCGCTGCGCAAGCCACGTCGCCAGTGTTACCAGCAACCATGAAATCAGCGTTGCAACGACCAAATCACGGGGCCAGTGCATGCCTAATAGCAAGCGACTCCCCATAACACCCGTAGCCCAGAGAAGTAAAAACACAATCGTCAGCGTACGTCGGCGTGGCCATAACAGTCCTACTGCAAGTAAAGCCCAACTGGCGGCAAACATCGTATGCCCTGACGGAAAGGCAAACCCTGTTTCTTTTTGCCAGTGCTTACGTAGAAACGTCGGAATATCCTGTTGTTCGGCCAATTGCTCTTTAACTAAGTGACCACGATCTTTACGTTTTAAAGTGTAGAACTCATCAACCGGAATATGGTGCGTTTTTTCCAGCCACACGACAAAGGGCCGAGGTTCCTGCACCCTGTCTTTAACCCAGGACTTCACGCCCTGACCGACTAAAATTGCCGCAGCCAGGATCGCAAACAGCATTACCGCAGCTTTCAGACGAAAACGCAGACACCACAGAAACCATGCACAGAGAACAACGTGAGTGATAATGCCCCACGGCTGCGTCACCGTTTCCGTTATCCAGTACAGAGATTTTAGCCACCAAACGTTATGTCCCGGCTGCCAGCCCCAGCCCGATACCCATACGGCAATCGGCATAATAAGTAGCAGCCCGGCCCCGACCGCGGTGCGCTTTGCAATTGACAGCATTGCCTCTCCTTTCGTCGATAAGTCTCACAATCATAACTGAAAAAAGCGCATGCCGGGGAAATTGACAATTTTGTGCCATTCCAAAAGCGAATCCGTTGTCGCGATTAGGTGAACATCGTTGCCTTATGGCAAAATAGTGCAATATAGAACAGAAGCCAACAGGCGACGGCACGACAGTGCCAGCATAATCTGGAGAATTACATGCAGCTTAAACGTGTGGCAGAAGCCAAACTGCCAACCCCCTGGGGTGATTTCCTGATGGTGGGATTTGAAGAACTGGCAACCGGACACGATCACGTCGCACTGGTTTTTGGCGATATCACAGGCCAAACGCCTGTCCTGGCCCGTGTCCACTCCGAATGTCTGACTGGCGATGCATTGTTTAGCCTGCGTTGCGATTGCGGTTTCCAGCTCGAAGCGGCTCTCACCCATATTGCTGAAGAAGGGCGCGGTATCCTGCTTTATCATCGTCAGGAAGGACGCAATATCGGCCTGCTCAATAAAATCCGCGCCTACGCGTTGCAGGACCAGGGTTATGATACCGTTGAAGCTAACCATCAGTTGGGCTTTGCGGCAGATGAGCGTGATTTCACGCTGTGTGCAGATATGTTCAAGCTGCTTGGTGTGGACGAAGTTCGTTTGCTGACCAATAACCCGAAAAAAGTGGAAATTCTGACCGAAGCGGGAATCAACATTGTTGAACGCGTGCCGCTGATTGTGGGTCGTAACCCGAACAATGAACATTACCTGGACACCAAAGCCGCCAAGATGGGACATTTGCTGGGCAAGTAATAATTGTTACCGCCGATAAAAAAGCCTGCTCTTGCAGGCTTTTTACATTCTAGCTCAACATATTACGAATCACGTAGTGCAGTATGCCATCATTTTGGTAGTACGTTAGCTCCGTCGCGGTATCGATACGGCAGCGGCATAAAACCACCTCTTTACGTCCATCCGAGCGAACCATACTCACCGGCACTGTTGCACCCGGTTTGATGTTTTGCAGATCCGTAATATCGATCGCTTCCTCACCGGTTAGTCCCAGCGTTTTACGCGTGACGCCCTGTGGGAATTCCAGCGGTAAAATCCCCATACCAATCAGGTTAGAACGGTGAATACGCTCAAAGGACTCTGCGATAACCACGCGAACCCCCAGCAAGCGCGGGCCTTTCGCCGCCCAGTCGCGGCTGGAGCCTGAGCCATACTCTTTCCCGGCAATAACCGCCAGAGGGATATTCTCCTGTTGATATTGCATAGCCGCATCATAGATAGCCACTACCTCAGTTCCCGGCAAATGACGCGTCATCCCACCTTCCACGCCGGGTACCATCTCATTGCGAATACGAATATTGGCAAAGGTACCACGCATCATCACTTCATGATTCCCGCGCCGCGAACCGTAGGAGTTAAAATCTTTACGCTCTACGCCGTGGCTTTGCAGATAACGCCCCGCCGGGCTGTCCGGCTTAATACTACCTGCAGGAGAAATATGGTCGGTGGTGACGGAATCTCCAAGCATTGCAAGGATACGCGCACCATGAATGTCCTGGACCGGATCCGGCGTCGCCTGCATACCATCGAAGAACGGCGACAAGCGGATATAGGTTGAGTCAGACTGCCAGCCATAGGTATCAGCCCGATCTACCTGGATTGCTTTCCATTCTGGCGTGCCTTCAAACACTTCAGCATACTCTTTATGGAACATGGCGGTAGAAACCTGCTCCACGGCACGGGCAATTTCCTGAGCCGTCGGCCAGATATCTTTCAGATATACGGGATCGCCCTTTCTGTCATGCCCTAACGGATCTTTCGTCAGATTGATATTCATATTCCCCGCCAGCGCATAGGCCACCACCAGCGGCGGAGACGCCAACCAGTTGGTCTTCACGAGCGGATGGATACGCCCCTCAAAGTTTCGGTTGCCGGAAAGCACAGCACCAACGGTGAGGTCGCCTTTTTTGATAGCTGTCTCGATAGGATCAGGTAACGGACCCGAGTTACCGATACAGGTGGTACAGCCATAACCTACAAGGTTAAATCCCAGCTCATCAAGGTACGGCGTGAACCCTGCCTGCGCCAGATAATCAGACACCACTTTCGATCCTGGCGCCAGCGAGGCTTTCACCCATGGCTGACGTTTCAGACCAAGCGTCACTGCTTTTTTCGCCAGCAACCCCGCCGCCATCAATACGCTTGGGTTAGAGGTGTTGGTACAGGAAGTGATCGCTGCAATAACCACAGCACCATCCGGCAGCTGGTACTGGTGACCGTTCATTGTATAGTCCACTGGCTGGCGATCTTTCAGCGAGCTATTCACTTCGAGTTCATTACTCGCCGAAAACGCTTTCGGGACATCAGCCAGTGCCACCCGATCCTGCGGACGCTTCGGTCCGGCAAGGCTAGCTTCTACACTGCCCATATCCAGCTCCAGTGAACTGGTAAATACGGGTTCATCCCCAGGATTACGCCACATTCCCTGCGCTTTGGCATAGGCGCTGACCAGCTCAACCTGCTCCTCACTGCGCCCACTCAGACGCATATATTCAAGAGTGATGCTATCGATCGGGAAGAAACCGCAGGTTGCGCCGTATTCCGGTGACATGTTCGCAATGGTTGCCCGATCGGCCAGCGGTAAGGTGTCCAGCCCATCACCGTAGAATTCAACGAATTTACCGACCACGCCGTGCTTACGCAGCATCTGGGTGACGGTTAAAACCAGGTCAGTAGCGGTGATGCCTTCACGCAGTTTGCCCACCAGTTTGAAGCCCACAACATCCGGGATAAGCATAGAGACCGGTTGACCCAGCATTGCTGCTTCGGCCTCAATGCCTCCAACGCCCCATCCCAGCACACCGAGACCATTAATCATTGTCGTATGGGAATCGGTTCCGACCAACGTGTCAGGGTAAGCCACCCACTCACCGTCCTGTAACTCGCTCCAGACGGCTTTGCCGAGGTATTCAAGGTTAACCTGGTGGCAAATCCCCGTTCCCGGTGGCACAACGCTGAAGCGACTAAATGCCTGCTGTCCCCATTTCAGGAACACATAACGCTCATGGTTACGTTCCATTTCCAGGCGTACGTTTTCTTCGAAAGCATCATCATCACCAAAACGGTCCACCGTTACCGAGTGGTCAATGACAAGGTCCACTGGCGAAAGCGGATTCACTTTTGCTGTATCTCCGCCCAAACGTTTCACCGCTTCGCGCATGGCGGCCAGATCGACCACCGCCGGCACGCCGGTAAAATCCTGCATCAGAACACGAGCGGGTCGATAGGCAATTTCACGATCGGCATGGGCAGTCTTCAGCCAATGCGCGAGCGCATGAATATCATCTTCGGTTACGGAATTACCATCCTGCCAACGAAGCAGGTTTTCCAGTAACACTTTCAGCGATTTTGGTAGTCGGGTGATATCACCCAGTGATTTAGCGGCCAGAGGTAAACTGTAGTAGCGGTAGGTTTTATCTTTAACCTGCAATGTGTCCTTACTGGCTTCTCGTAGGGTCGACGACATAGCTCCTCCTTAAATGACAGGGTTGGATCCCCTGATTTCCTCAGGGTTAGTATTAAAGATAACACAAACAAAATGTAACGCTTTGATAACAACTCAAATTGATAAAAGTAGCGCGCGAAACAAAAGCGCGAAGTGAGGTCAATGGTAGGGAGTAAGGTCTAGCCGTGTAGATGAATAGGATGAATATTCAGCAGGCAATAGCGCAATCGATAATACGTTGATTAGGTGGCTGATGGTGAATACATGGGATAAACAATGCGATATTTAAGGCCACGAGGTAATCGTTATTATTATAAAATACGTACGAATTATTGTTTCTGTTTATCATCATCGGTTAACAGATCAATAAACGCCCGTTGTTCAGGAGAAAGATTCCAGGATTCGGGTATCTTTGGCTCCTTCTCGGCGACGGTTTTGCTCTCTTGCTCATGGTCATGAGACGCTGGCGTCACGGTAGAGTGCTGCTCCGGTGCGGACATACTTACCCCCACACGTTCCAGGCCACGAGTGCGACAATAATCCAGAATATCGCAGAGCCAAGAAACACGGCGAACCAGGCTTTACGTTTCATCGCGGGATCCCGGCGTGCAGGCTGGTTTCCTGAAGGCATCGCTAACCTCATACTATCGAAATCACTTATCATTTAGGCACCAAACAATTGGTACAATTAATCATCAGATAGGAGGAATCCTAATAAAAAAGGCGAAAAAAAGCCAGTTAATTTTCGGACTCGATCTGATAAATAAATCAATTGTTTGATCAATTATGAATATTTGAGAGTGATTTTTGGCAAGCTGACTAATTTGAAACTACTTTAGAGAACTTTTTCCATAAATAATTTATGGTTAATATATAGGAGGAGAAATAATGAATAAATTAAGACTCTCCCGTCGGTATCACTTTATGCTTACGGCTTACGGATACCGACAAGGTAACAACCGTTATTATTTCTCAGGCAATTTAATATCTTTAAACATGGCTTCAATATCATCGTTGGAACGTAGAGCCACCGCCGTGTCCACCACATCACGCGTCAGATGCGGCGCGAAACGTTGAATGAAATCATACATGTAACTGCGTAAGAAGGTGCTGCGACGAAAACCAATTTTGGTGGTGCTATGGCTGAAGATATCGTGCGCATCCACACGTACCAGGTCAGGATCGGAAACAGGATCAACCGCCATACTGGCAATTACACCCACGCCGAGACCCAGACGGACATAGGTTTTAATAACATCGGCATCGGTCGCGGTAAAAACAATACGCGGCTCCAGACCCGCACGGTTAAACGCGGTGTCCAGCTCCGAACGCCCGGTAAATCCAAAGGTGTAGGTCACCAGTGGATACTGTGCCAGTTCCTCAATAGAAACCGAAGATTTTCCCGCCAGCGGATGATCCGGCGTGACGACAATCGAACGGTTCCAGTGGTAGCAAGGTAACATCACCAGATCGTCATACAGATGCAGGGCTTCCGTCGCGATGGCAAAATCCGCATTCCCTTTCGAGACGGCTTCGGCAATTTGCGTTGGCGATCCCTGATGCATATGCAATGAAACACGAGGATATCGCTCAATAAACCCCTTAATCACGTTCGGCAAAGCGTAACGTGCCTGGGTGTGCGTGGTGGCGATATATAGCGAGCCTTTATCCGGCCAGGTATGTTCGCCAGCAACGGACTTAATAGCATCTACCTTAGACAGTACTTCGCGCGCAATACGGATAACTTCCTGCCCCGCTGGCGTAACCTGGGTCAGATGCTTACCGCTACGGGCGAAAATCTGGATGCCAAGTTCATCTTCCAGCATACGAACTTGCTTACTGATACCGGGCTGAGAGGTATAAAGCCCTTCCGCCGTTGAGGAGACATTAAGGTTGTGGTTCACCACCTCAACAATGTAGCGAAGCTGCTGTAATTTCATGTTATGCCATCCCGATTCGCGCCATCAAATCATCGTTTCAGTGCAGGCTCGTGGGCGCTGCTAATACGATTTAATAATAAAAAGTCTGTTAACTATAACCACTATATCATTTATATGTACGCTGTATAGGTATGACAAAAAATAATATGCCAGAACAAAAAGGGCCGCTTACGCGACCCTTTGAGGAGAAATTCAGCCGTAACGCTGTTATTTCTTCCCTTCTACCCATTTACCGTCAACGAAGAACGCGGACCAGCCAGTCGCCTTACCGTCTTTCTCAGCGGCAACGTATTGCTGCTTGGTTTTACGGCTGAAACGAACCATAGACTTGTTACCATCCGGGTCTGTTTGCGGCGCATCTGCCAGATAACGCAGTTTTTCCGGCAGGCGATCGCGGAAGCGGTACAACTCTTCCACCAACGGCGCACGAGTCTCACGTGATTTCGGGAACGTATTGGCCGCCAGGAAGATACCTGCAGCACCATCACGTAACACGAAATACGCGTCAGATTTTTCACACGGCAGTTCCGGCAGCGGAACCGGATCTTCTTTCGGCGGAGCAACTTCACCGTTACGCAGGATCTTACGGGTGTTTTTACACTCGTCGTTAGTACACGCCATGTACTTGCCGAAACGTCCCATTTTCAGGTGCATTTCAGAACCACATTTTTCGCACTCTACGATAGGACCGTCATAACCCTTGATACGGAATTCACCCTCTTCGATCTCGTAGCCGTCGCAGGTTGGGTTATTACCACACACATGCAATTTACGCTTAGGATCGATGAGATAACTGTCCATTGCTGTACCGCACTTCTGGCAGCGGCGTTTGGCGCGCAATGCGTTCGTTTCAGCGTCATCGCCTTCAAGCACGTTCAATACTTCGTTTTCCGGCACCAGGTTAATGGTGGTTTTGCAACGCTCTTTCGGGGAAAGTGCGTAGCCGGAGCAACCAAGGAAAACGCCGGTACTGGCGGTACGAATACCCATCTTGCGTCCGCAGGTCGGGCAATCAATGCTGGTCAGCACCATCTGGTTCGGACGCATACCGCCTTCTTCAGGATCTTTCTCGGCTTTATCTAACTGCTGAGTAAAATCAGTGAAGAAGTTGTCGAGTACGCCCTTCCATTCGGCTTCGTGATTCGCCACCTGGTCGAGGCTGTCTTCCATCTGCGCGGTAAAATCGTAGTTCATCAGCTCGCGGAAGTTTTCTTCCAGACGATCGGTGACGATTTCACCCATTTTTTCAGCGTAGAAGCGACGGTTTTCAACGCGAACATAACCGCGATCCTGAATCGTAGAGATGATCGACGCATAGGTGGATGGACGACCAATGCCACGCTTTTCAAGCTCTTTAACCAGCGAAGCTTCACTGAAGCGTGCAGGCGGCTTGGTGAAGTGCTGCGCAGGTGTCAGCTCGATAAGCGTCAAGGTATCGCCTTTGTCCACCGCCGGTAAGATGCGATCTTCATCGCCCTTACGCAGCGCTGGCATCACTTTGGTCCAACCATCGAAGCGCAGAATACGACCACGCGCTTTCAGACGGAAATCACCCGCACCCACGGTCAGGGTGGTAGAGTCATATTTCGCTGGCGTCATCTGACAAGCTACAAACTGGCGCCAGATCAGCTGATACAGTTTTTGCGCATCGGCTTCCATATCTTTCAGCGACTCCGCCAGTACGGCGACATCGGAAGGACGGATAGCTTCGTGTGCTTCCTGCGAGTTCTCTTTGCTGGCGTACTGGTTCGCGCTCTCCGGCAAATATTTTTTGCCAAAATTATCACTGATGTAATCGCGAACCATGGTGACAGCATCCTGGCTCAGGTTGGTTGAGTCAGTACGCATGTAAGTGATGTAACCCGCTTCATACAAGCGCTGCGCCATCATCATGGTTTTCTTCACACCAAAGCCCAGACGCGTGCTCGCAGCCTGCTGTAGCGTGGAGGTAATGAACGGTGCGCTCGGCTTGCTGCTGGTCGGTTTATCTTCACGTTCCAGGACGCTATAGCGCGCTTTTTCCAACAGGCTAACAGCGGCAAGCGTTTGTTCCCGATTTACAGGACGGAACGGTTTATCATTTTGATGCGTCACCTCAAGCGGCAACGCGTCGCCGCCCGGCGTGGTCGTGTTAGCATCAATTTCCCAGAACTCTTCTGGAACAAATGCTTTGATTTCGCGTTCACGCTCAACCACCAGACGCACAGCCACAGACTGTACGCGACCGGCAGACAGACCACGCGCAATTTTTTTCCACAGCAGTGGCGACACCATATAGCCCACAACACGGTCCATAAAGCGGCGCGCCTGTTGCGCATTAACACGATCAATGTTCAACTCGCCCGGTTTTTCAAACGCCTGGCGAATAGCATTTTTGGTAATTTCGTTAAACACCACGCGGCTGTAGCGGGTGTCGTCGCCACCGATGACTTCCCGCAGGTGCCATGCAATGGCTTCCCCTTCGCGGTCAAGGTCGGTTGCGAGATAGATGTGGTCGGCTTTTTCAGCCAGTTGCTTCAGTTCAGAAACAACTTTCTCTTTACCAGGCAGCACTTCATAGCGCGCATCCCAGTTGTGCCACGGGTCAACACCCATACGGTTGACGAGAGCGCCACGTTCATCCTTTTTGGGCTTTTTAGCCGTTTTGGTGGAGGTTGAGTCGGCGCTCTTTTTAGTTGCTGAGCCACTGGTCGGCAAATCACGGATATGACCGACGCTGGATTTCACCACGTAGTCATTACCCAGATACTTGTTGATCGTTTTGGCTTTTGCCGGGGACTCAACGATGACAAGAGCTTTACCCATATTCACCTTTACCTAATTTGATTCTTCCAGAATGCGTCGCACGTTGATTCACCTTCCACTGGCGACGAGACATCGATATGGTCTCTGCGTCGGCGGATATCAACCCCTTAAACTGTTTCGCGTTTGTAATGTAACTCTCATGTAACTGAGTTAACAGGCTTTTTTTCTCACAAACGCTCTAGCACGACGAAGTATTGGTCGAATGTCAAGCAAATCTGTTGCCAGATTGACGAAAGCGTCACACTGTACCTGATAAAATGCGTTACGCAACTTTATTAGCATGCAAAAACAAATCTCGCCAGTTGTAACACTGTCGTAAAACCTTCATTTATGTCAGGGAATATTTGCCCATAAGGCGGGCTCAGCGTAGACTAATGTCCTTGTTTAAGGAGTAAATCATGCATAAAGACACTCAACCCATCGATCGCGAAACACTGCTGATTGAAGCCAACAAAATCATTCGTGAGCATGAGGACACGCTGGCGGGGATTGTCGCCACCGGCGTTACGCAGCGAAACGGCGTGCTGGTTTTCAGCGGAGATTACTTTTTAGACGAGCAAGGGCTACCAACGCCCAAAAGTACGGCTGTGTTTAATATGTTTAAACACCTGGCGCACGTACTTTCTGAAAAGTATCACTTGATCGATTAACTCGAGAAATAATTTGCCGGATGGCGGCAACGCCTTATCCAGCCTACATTGATGCCTATTTGTAGGCCGGATAGGATATGTGAGCATCGCTATCCGGCAATGACAATTTTACATCAGTGGCTTCTGCCCCCGCTGCCACCAGCGCATCAGCAAACGATCGGCGCTCTCCGCCGCACTACCGGTAAAACGATCCATCAGCTTTTTACGCTGCAGATAGCGAACGTTCAACACTTCACGACCTTCCATCAGCCCGAGGATCACCTCATCGCTGGTGTTGATCTCATCCACCAGCCCATTTGCCAGCGCCTGTTGACCAAACCAGTGTTCACCCGTGGCAACCTGCTCAATGTCCAGAGTCGGGCGCATACGATGCACAAAATCTTTAAACAAATGATGCGTTTCGTTCAGATCTTCACGGAATTTCTGCCGCCCTTCTTCCGTGTTCTCGCCAAGCAGCGTCAGAGTACGCTTGTACTGTCCGGCGGTGTGCAGTTCGATATCAATATCTTTCCCTTTCAGGAAGCGGTTAAAGTTCGGGATCTGCGCCACCACGCCAATTGAGCCGACGATAGCAAACGGCGCCGAAACAATTTTATCTGCCACGCAGGCCATCATATATCCGCCGCTCGCAGCGACTTTATCTACCGTGACGGTCAGTGGGATCTGCTTATCGCGCAGGCGTTGTAACTGGGACGCAGCCAGGCCATAACCATGTACCACACCGCCCGGGCTTTCCAGACGAACCACCACCTGATCCTGAGGTTTAACAACCGCCAGCACCGCCGTCACCTCTTCGCGTAATGCGCTGACCTCGTGGGCATCCATACTGCCTTTAAAATCAAGCACCCATACACGGGGTTTATCTGATGACGTACTGTCACCCAGTTTCGCTTTTGCCTTGGCGGCCTTCGCCTCCAGCTTCTGTTTCTTTTTCTGCGCCTTATGCCAGAATTTTTGCTGATGCCCATCCAATAAGGCCAGCGACAGGTCTTCCTTCATCTCTTTATATTGATCGCTGAGGTTAATAACCCGCAATTCCCCACGCTGACGTTTGCGTTGTGTCGCGTTTACGATCAGCATCACCACCACTGCAATAGCCACCACGACAGTGACAATTTTTGCCAAAAACAACCCATATTCAGACAACAATTCCACGAGACCCACCTTGGTTAAACAACGCGACTTCCGCTCAGTGTACAACAGGCGTGTCACCTCGTCTTGCTTCATACATCCAGTGCTGAATCAGTAAAAAGCATGACAAAGCGTTCATTTTGCGGTGTTATTGCCTTTGGCTGATTGAAAAAGAACAGGGTTTAAGGCATAAAGCCCAAAAGTTATTGCGAACGAGATGGCCAGGGCGTCGCCGAGGAGTAGCCGTGCATTACCAACCTAAACAAGACCTTTTACAGGGCCGCATTATTCTTGTCACCGGTGCCAGCGATGGTATCGGACGCGAAGCCGCGCAGACCTATGCACGCTATGGCGCGACCGTTATCCTGCTTGGGCGTAACGAAGAAAAACTGCGTCAGGTTGCCCGCACTATCGCCGATGAAAACGGAACACAACCACAGTGGTTTACACTGGATTTACTGACCTGTACCTCTGAAGAATGTCACCAGCTTGCGCAACGCATTGCCGCACATTTCCCGCGTCTGGATGGCGTACTGCATAACGCCGGATTACTCGGCGATATTTGCCCAATGAGTGAACAAAACCCGCTGGTCTGGCAGGATGTGATGCAGGTAAATGTGAATGCCACTTTTATGCTGACTCAGGCATTGCTGCCGTTGTTACTCAAATCCGATGCCGGATCGCTGGTCTTTACCTCTTCCAGCGTTGGCCGCCAGGGACGCGCCAATTGGGGTGCATATGCCACCTCAAAATTTGCGACCGAAGGGATGATGCAGGTTCTGGCTGATGAGTATCAAAACCGTCATCTTCGCGTAAACTGTATCAATCCTGGTGGAACACGAACAGGTATGCGAGCCAGTGCATTCCCCACAGAAGATCCACAAAAATTGAAAACTCCCGCCGATATTATGCCGCTCTACCTGTGGCTGATGGGCGATGACAGCCGCCGTAAAACCGGTATGACTTTTGACGCCCAGCCGGGCCGTAAACCAGGAATTGCCCAATGAGTGAAGAACGCTATCAGCAACGTCAACAGCGCGTAAAAGATCGGGTTGACGCACGCGTTGCCGCCGCTACGGACGAGCGCGGGATCATCATCGTATTCACCGGAAATGGTAAGGGTAAAACCACCGCCGCATTCGGTACCGCCACGCGCGCGGTGGGCCACGGTAAAAAAGTCGGCGTCGTACAATTTATTAAAGGTACGTGGCCAAACGGAGAACGTAACTTACTTGAACCCCACGGCGTAGAGTTTCAGGTTATGGCGACAGGATTTACCTGGGAAACGCAAAACCGTGAGTCCGACACCGCGGCCTGTATGGCCGTGTGGGAACATGGCAAGCGGATGCTGGCCGACGATGGACTGGATATGGTGGTGCTGGACGAGCTGACCTACATGGTGGCATACGACTATCTGCCGCTTGAAGAGGTCATTACTGCCCTAAACGCGCGCCCTGCCCATCAAACGGTGATTATCACCGGCCGTGGATGTCATCGCGATATTCTGGAGTTAGCGGATACGGTCAGCGAGTTGCGCCCGGTCAAGCATGCGTTTGAAGCGGGCGTGAAGGCCCAGATAGGGATTGATTACTGACAGTAGGCCGGATAAGGCGCTTGCGCCGCATCCGGCTCCACGCTAACGCCTGATGGCGCTTTGCTCATCAGGCCTACTCATGATTAACCGTTGTTGCTACGACCACCCGGACGACGGCTACTACCGACCTGTGAGTGACGCTTCACCGCACGACGGATCTGATTTGCCTTCATGCGACGACGATCTTTCTCGACGGCAACTTTAGATGTCGTTTCCGGCTTCAGCTCCACCAGTTCACGCAGATAGTTGGTCTGCGCGAGGTCA
This sequence comes from Citrobacter sp. Cpo061, assembly GCF_030332845.1. Taxonomy (NCBI): domain Bacteria; kingdom Pseudomonadati; phylum Pseudomonadota; class Gammaproteobacteria; order Enterobacterales; family Enterobacteriaceae; genus Citrobacter; species Citrobacter sp. Cpo061. The sequence continues at coordinate 20,199 of NZ_JAOWHB010000036.1, read as the reverse complement.
AGCTCGGTCCAGCCACCACGCGGCAGGCCTTTCGGCAGCGGGATATCACCGTAACGAACACGAATAAGACGGCTTACCTGTACACCTACAGCTTCCCACAGTCGACGGACTTCACGGTTACGCCCTTCGGTCAGCGTGACGTTATACCACTGGTTGATCCCTTCACCACCGCTGAATTTGATCGTTTTAAATGCCGCCGGACCATCTTCCAGCTGTACGCCACGACTCAGATCGCGCAGTTTGGCATCATCAACCTGACCAAACACACGTACCGCATATTCACGTTCAACTTCACGGCTTGGGTGCATCAGACGGTTAGCCAGTTCACCATCGGTGGTAAACAGCAGTAAACCGCAGGTATTCACGTCCAGACGCCCTACGGCAATCCAGCGCGCATCACGCAGTTTTGGCAAACGATCGAACACGGTCGGACGACCTTCCGGGTCGTTACGGGTACACAGTTCACCTTCTGGCTTGTAATAGGCCAGAACGCGGCAGATTTGCTCCGCAGACTCTTTAACCGAAATCAGATGACCGTCGATACGGATTTTCAGACCCGGAGTGACTTCAACGCGATCGCCGAGCGTGGCAATTTTGCCATCAACGCTCACGCGACCCGCGGCAATAATAGATTCGATTTCACGGCGAGAACCGTGGCCAGCGCGCGCCAGCACTTTTTGTAACTTTTCGCTCATAGAGCTTCCTTTAGATGTCGCCTTCACAGGCGTCGAACAGGAGAATCAACGGCGCCAGTCAGCGCCATTTTAAGGCCGCGTAGTATAGCGGTTCGCGCCCTTATAAGAAAGGTTTAACGTCGCCGACGCCTTCACGCAACACCACCGGGGAATCGTCGGTTAAATCGATGACCGTGGTCGGCTGCTGACCGAGATAGCCACCGTGAATAATCAAATCCACCAGTTTTTCCAGACGGTCTTTAATCTCTTCCGGGTCTGACTCAGTAAATTCACTGCCCGGCAGCATCAGCGATGTAGAGAGCATCGGCTCGCCCAGTGCTTCCAGCAGCGCCAGCGCAATCGGATTCGATGGCACACGCAGGCCGATGGTCTTACGTTTTTCCTGCAACAAACGGCGCGGAACTTCTTTCGTCCCTTTCAGGATGAAGGTGTAGTTACCCGGCGTGTTGTTTTTAATTAAACGGAATGCCACGTTGTCGACAAACGAATAGGTCGACAGTTCGGACAGGTCACGACACATCAGCGTAAAGTTGTGCCCGTCCGGCAGATGACGGATGCGGCAAATGCGCTCCATGGCGCCTTTATCTTCAATTTTGCAGCCCAACGCATAGCCGGAATCGGTTGGATAGACGATCACCCCACCTTTACGCACGATTTCAACGGCCTGATTGATCAGTCGCTGCTGCGGGTTTTCGGGATGAATATAAAAAAACTGACTCATACTTTCCTCTCTGTGATCTCGGGCTGCTCCCAAAGTTGCCAGACGCCTTCTACGCCTGCGGGCAACCAAAGTTTACGACCCAACTCAATCCATGGGCAGGGTAGATGAAAATCAGACCCTTGCGATGCCCACAGTTGATGCGAACGCGCAAGCGTCGCCAGATGGGTGCGTTCATTGGGAGACTGCTGGCACTGTGCTACTTCCATCGCGTCGCCGCGATGTTCAGCAAAATGTGCAACCAGTCTTTTCAGCCACTTAGCGCTAAGATCGTACCGCCCAGGATGAGCCAGAACAGCCTTACCGCCAGAATGATGAATGACATCAATAGCTTGTTCTATTGTACACCACTGTGGCGGAACGTAACCGGTTTTCCCACGGGCAAGATATTTTTTAAAGACATCCGCCATGGTTGTGGCTTTTCCACATTCCATCAGGAAACGCGCAAAATGGCCCCGCGTAACCGCCCCGCCATCAGCCAAGCGTAACGCCCCTTCCCACGCGCCGGGGATATGCGCTTTGTCGAGTCGTTCAGCAATCAGGCGTGCACGCTGCTGACGACGTTCCGTTTGTTGCGCCAGAAACTCACACATCATGGGATGGGCGATATCAATGTTCAGACCCACTATATGGATCTCATGGTTTTCCCAGACCGTTGATATCTCGACGCCAGGGATCAAATTTAAGGCTAAACCTGAACGTGAAATTTCTTCTCTTGCCGCCGCAATGCCGGCCGTGGTGTCATGATCGGTGATCGCCAGTGTACCGACTCGCATCTCTACCGCACGGTGTACTAAGGCTTCTGGCGTTAATCGCCCATCGGAGGCTGTAGTATGACTGTGCAGGTCATAAATCACTGCGTAATTCGTGTCGCTCAAGGCGGCTCCCGTTTCAATAAATGTCGTATCACGCCCATCATAGCGGTTTCGACAAATATACTGAAATCAGGTGTTGACTTTATTCCATCGAACTAGTTAACTAGTACGCAAGTTCACATGAAGAAGGTATCTGAGATGAAAGCAACATTTGTTCTGCACGGTTGGTGGCGCACTTCCTGATTTCGGGCAGTGTCTTACGTCTGCAATATGCAACCAGATACCCGGCCCGCCAAATGAGCGGGCTTTTTTTTGAACAAAATTAATGAGAATAACGATGCAAACTCAAAAACCGACACTCGAACTGCTTGCCTGCGATGCCGCCTACCGTGAGAATCCGACGGCGCTGTTTCATCAAGTGTGTGGCGCACGTCCAGCAACACTGCTGCTGGAATCTGCAGATATCGACAGCAAAGACGATCTGAAGAGCCTGCTGCTGGTCGACAGCGCATTACGCATTACCGCTCTCGGTGACACTGTCACTATTCAGGCATTGTCCGCAAACGGCGCATCGCTGCTGTCGCTGCTGGATGTTGCCCTGCCCGCTGGCGTTGAGAACGAACAACAGCCGAATGGTCGTCATCTGCGATTCCCTGCCGTCAGCCCTCTGCTCGATGAAGACGCCCGCTTATGCTCCCTGTCCGTATTTGATGCATTCCGTTTATTGCAGGAGCTGGTTAATGTTCCAGCGCAAGAACGTGAAGCGATGTTCTTCGGCGGTCTGTTTTCTTACGATCTGGTTGCCGGTTTTGAAGATTTACCTCAGCTTGAAGCGGGCAACCGTTGCCCTGACTACTGCTTCTATCTGGCAGAAACGCTGATGGTTATCGACCACCAGAAAAAAAGCACCCGTATTCAGGCCAATATTTTTACCCCCAATGATGCGGAAAAACAGCGTCTTAATGCTCGTCTGGCGCAATTGAGCCAGCAGCTTACCGAGCCTGCGCCGCCGTTGCCGGTCACTGAAGTCCCGCAGATGCGCTGCGAGTGCAATCAGAGCGATGAAGAGTTTGGCGCCGTAGTTCGTGGCATGCAAAAAGCGATTCGCGCGGGCGAAATTTTCCAGGTGGTGCCATCCCGCCGTTTCTCGCTGCCCTGCCCATCTCCGCTGGCGGCCTACTATGTGCTGAAGAAAAGTAACCCCAGCCCATACATGTTTTTCATGCAAGACAACGAGTTCACGCTGTTTGGCGCCTCCCCGGAAAGCTCGCTGAAATACGATGCCACCAGCCGCCAGATTGAGATCTACCCGATTGCTGGTACTCGCCCGCGCGGTCGTCGTGCGGACGGTTCGCTTGATCGCGATCTCGACAGCCGTATCGAGCTGGAGATGCGTACCGACCATAAAGAGCTTTCTGAGCACCTGATGCTGGTTGACCTTGCGCGTAACGACCTGGCGCGCATCTGTACGCCTGGCAGCCGCTATGTTGCTGACCTCACCAAAGTCGATCGTTACTCCTTCGTTATGCACCTGGTTTCGCGCGTGGTCGGCGAACTACGTAGCGATCTGGATGTGCTGCACGCTTACCGCGCCTGTATGAATATGGGCACGTTAAGCGGAGCGCCAAAAGTTCGCGCCATGCAGCTTATCGCCGAGGCCGAGGGTCGTCGCCGTGGCAGCTACGGCGGTGCGGTAGGTTACTTCACGGCGCATGGCGATCTGGATACCTGTATTGTCATTCGCTCCGCCCTCGTGGAAGACGGTATTGCCACCGTACAAGCCGGTGCCGGGATTGTTCTGGATTCTGTACCGCAGTCTGAAGCCGATGAAACCCGTAATAAAGCGCGCGCGGTTCTGCGTGCTATCGCTACCGCGCACCACGCACAGGAGACCTTCTAATGGCTGACATTCTGCTGCTTGATAACATCGATTCTTTTACCTATAACCTGGCGGATCAGCTGCGTACTAATGGTCACAATGTGGTGATTTACCGCAACCATATTCCGGCCCAGACGTTGATTGACCGCTTAGCAACCATGAAAAATCCGGTGCTGATGCTTTCTCCAGGACCAGGCGCGCCAAGCGAGGCAGGTTGCATGCCGGAGCTGTTAACCCGTTTGCGCGGCAAGCTGCCAATCATCGGTATTTGTCTGGGACACCAGGCCATTGTTGAAGCCTATGGTGGATATGTGGGTCAGGCCGGAGAGATCCTTCACGGCAAAGCGTCCAGCATTGAACACGACGGTCAGGCGATGTTTTCTGGTCTGGCGAATCCGCTGCCGGTGGCACGCTATCATTCGCTGGTTGGCAGCAACGTACCTGCTGGATTGACCATTAACGCCCACTTTAACGGCATGGTGATGGCGGTACGTCACGATACCGATCGCGTCTGCGGCTTCCAGTTCCATCCGGAATCAATTCTGACCACCCAGGGCGCGCGTTTGCTGGAACAAACGCTGGCCTGGGCGCAACAGAAGCTTGAACAAACCAATACGCTGCAACCCATTCTGGAGAAACTGTATCAGGCCCAGACGCTGTCCCAGCAGGAAAGTCACCAGCTGTTTTCCGCAGTCGTTCGCGGTGAACTGAAGCCGGAACAACTGGCTGCGGCGCTGGTGAGCATGAAAATTCGTGGCGAACACCCGAATGAAATTGCCGGTGCGGCAACCGCGCTGCTGGAAAACGCCGCCCCGTTCCCGCGCCCTGATTATCTGTTTGCCGATATTGTCGGTACCGGCGGCGACGGCAGCAACAGCATCAATATTTCTACCGCCAGCGCCTTTGTTGCGGCGGCTTGCGGACTGAAAGTTGCCAAACACGGCAACCGCAGCGTCTCCAGCAAGTCTGGCTCTTCGGATCTGTTAGCGGCATTTGGCATCAATCTGGATATGAACGCTGATAAATCCCGTCAGGCGCTAGATGACCTCGGGGTGTGCTTCCTGTTTGCGCCGAAATATCACACCGGTTTTCGCCATGCCATGCCGGTACGCCAGCAGTTGAAAACCCGCACGCTGTTTAACGTGCTCGGCCCGTTGATTAACCCGGCGCATCCGCCGCTGGCGCTGATCGGCGTTTACAGCCCGGAACTTGTGCTACCGATTGCTGAAACGCTGCGCGTGCTGGGATATCAACGAGCAGCCGTGGTACACAGTGGTGGCATGGACGAAGTTTCGCTGCATGCGCCGACCATTGTGGCAGAGCTGCACGATGGGGAAATCAAGAGTTATCAACTGACGGCAGAAGACTTTGGTTTGACGCCTTACCACCAGGAACAGCTGGCTGGCGGCACGCCGGAAGAAAACCGTGACATTCTTAGTCGCTTGTTACAAGGTAAAGGTGAAGCCGCTCATGAAGCTGCTGTTGCCGCGAATGTCGCCATGTTAATGCGCCTGCACGGTGAAGAAGATTTAAAAGCCAATGCGCAAACCGTGATTAATGTACTGCGTAGCGGTGCGGCCTATGACCGCGTCACTGCACTGGCAGCAAGAGGGTAAATGATGCAAACCGTTTTAGCGAAAATTGTCGCAGACAAGGCGATTTGGGTAGAAGCCCGCAAACAGCAACAACCGCTGGCCAGCTTTCAAAATGATGTTCAGCCTGGCTCACGTGATTTCTACGATGCGCTGCAAGGTGCGCGCACCGCCTTTATTCTGGAATGCAAAAAAGCATCTCCATCAAAAGGCGTGATCCGTGATGACTTCGACCCGGCACAGATTGCGAGCATCTATAAACATTATGCTTCCGCGATCTCCGTACTGACCGATGAGAAGTATTTCCAGGGGAGCTTTGATTTCCTGCCTATCGTCAGCCGCATCGCACCGCAGCCGATTCTGTGCAAGGACTTTATTATCGATCCTTACCAGATTTACCTGGCGCGTTTCTACCAGGCGGACGCCTGTTTGCTGATGCTGTCGGTGCTCGATGATGAGCAATATCGTCAACTCGCCGCCGTCGCCCACAGCCTGAAAATGGGCGTACTGACCGAAGTCAGTAACGAAGAAGAGCTGGAGCGTGCTATCGCACTGGGCGCCAAAGTCGTTGGTATCAACAACCGTGACTTACGCGATCTGTCGATTGATCTGAATCGCACCCGTCAACTGGCGCCGCGACTAGGGCACGGTGTGACCGTCATCAGTGAGTCCGGCATCAATACTTACGGTCAGGTGCGCGAGCTCAGCCACTTCGCCAACGGTTTTCTGATTGGCTCCGCGCTGATGTCGCATGCTGATCTGCACGTCGCCGTGCGTCGCGTACTGCTCGGCGAGAATAAAGTCTGCGGTTTAACCCGGGCTCAGGATGCAAATGCGGCATACGAAGCGGGTGCCATTTACGGCGGCTTGATTTTTGTCCCCACATCACCGCGCGCGGTCAACGTTGAACAAGCGCGAGAGGTCATGACCGGCGCGCCGTTGCAATACGTCGGGGTGTTTCGCAACTCAGATATTACCGACGTGAGCGCAACAGCGGCGGAGCTGGGACTAACTGCCGTGCAACTGCACGGTAACGAAGACCAGTCCTATGTTGACGCCCTGAGCGACTTACTGCCCGCACAGGTGCAAATCTGGAAGGCACTCAGCGTCAGCGAGACGTTGCCAGCCCGTGATTATCAGCATGTCGATAAATACGTCTTCGACAACGGCCAGGGCGGCAGCGGTCAACGCTTCGACTGGTCACTTTTAGGCGGACAATCGCTGGATAACGTTTTACTGGCTGGCGGACTCGGCGCAGATAACTGCGTTGACGCGGCAAAAACCGGCTGTGCCGGTCTCGATTTCAATTCTGGCGTAGAGTCACAGCCGGGCATCAAAGATGCACGTCTTCTGGCTTCGGTCTTTCAGACGCTGCGCGCATATTAAGGAAAAGGACATGACAACATTACTCAATCCGTACTTTGGTGAATTTGGCGGTATGTATGTGCCACAGATTCTGATGCCTGCCCTGCGCCAGCTGGAAGAAGCTTTTGTCAGCGCACAAAAGGATCCTGAATTTCAGGCGCAGTTTACAGATCTGCTGAAAAACTATGCGGGTCGCCCAACCGCACTGACCAAGTGCCAGAACATTACTCAAGGCACCAACACGACGCTGTATCTCAAGCGCGAAGATTTACTGCACGGCGGCGCGCACAAAACCAACCAGGTGCTGGGTCAGGCGTTGTTGGCGAAGCGCATGGGTAAAACGGAAATCATCGCCGAAACAGGCGCGGGTCAGCACGGTGTTGCATCTGCTCTCGCCAGCGCACTGCTGGGGTTGAAATGCCGTATTTACATGGGCGCGAAAGATGTTGAACGTCAGTCGCCTAACGTTTTCCGTATGCGTTTGATGGGCGCTGAAGTTATCCCCGTTCACAGCGGTTCCGCAACGCTGAAAGATGCCTGTAACGAAGCGCTTCGCGACTGGTCTGGTAGCTACGATACCGCGCACTACATGCTCGGTACGGCGGCTGGTCCGCACCCTTTCCCGACTATTGTGCGTGAGTTCCAGCGCATGATCGGTGAAGAAACCAAGGCGCAGATTCTGGAAAAAGAAGGCCGTCTGCCGGACGCCGTTATCGCCTGCGTGGGCGGCGGTTCTAACGCCATCGGTATGTTCGCCGATTTTATTAATGAAACCAGCGTCGGTCTGATTGGCGTAGAGCCAGGCGGTCACGGGATTGAGTCTGGAGAACACGGCGCGCCCTTGAAGCATGGTCGTGTCGGGATATACTTCGGCATGAAGTCCCCAATGATGCAGACTGAAGAAGGACAGATTGAAGAGTCTTACTCTATTTCTGCAGGGCTGGATTTCCCATCGGTCGGGCCACAGCATGCATACCTGAACAGCATTGGTCGCGCCGATTATGTTTCAATCACCGATGATGAAGCACTGGAAGCCTTCAAAACGCTGTGTCTGCACGAGGGAATTATCCCGGCACTGGAGTCCTCCCATGCCCTGGCGCACGCGTTGAAAATGATGCGTGAGAATCCAGAAAAAGAGCAGTTGCTGGTGGTTAATCTCTCCGGTCGCGGCGACAAAGACATTTTCACCGTACACGATATTTTGAAAGCTCGAGGGGAAATCTGATGGAACGTTACGAAAACCTGTTTGCACAGTTGAAGGACCGCAAAGAAGGCGCTTTTGTCCCCTTCGTAACCCTGGGCGATCCGTCTGTTGAGCAGTCACTGAAAATCATTGATACGCTGATTGAAGCCGGTGCCGACGCTCTTGAGCTCGGCATTCCGTTCTCCGATCCGCTGGCAGATGGCCCAACTATTCAGGAAGCCACCCTGCGTGCGTTTGCCGCCGGCGTTACACCGTCGCAATGCTTTGAAATGCTGGCGCTGATTCGCCAGAAGCATCCGACGATTCCCATTGGGTTGCTGATGTATGCCAACCTGGTCTTCAGCAAGGGCATTGACGAGTTTTACGCCCAGTGCGAAAAAGTGGGTGTGGATTCTGTATTGGTGGCCGATGTTCCCGTTGAAGAGTCTGCACCATTCAGAACTGCAGCGCTGCGCCACAACATCGCGCCGATTTTCATCTGCCCGCCGAACGCTGATGAAGAACTGCTACGCCAGATTGCCTCTTATGGTCATGGCTACACTTATCTGCTTTCACGTGCAGGTGTGACCGGTGCCGAAAATCGTGCGGCATTACCGCTGCATCATCTGGTTGAAAAGCTGAAAGAATATGGTGCGCCACCTTCTTTACAGGGCTTTGGTATTTCTGCGCCTGAACAGGTCGCTGGTGCTATTGAAGCCGGTGCTGCCGGTGCAATTTCCGGCTCGGCAATTGTGAAAATCATTGAGAAAAATGTTGCGGCACCGGAACAGATGCTGGCTGAGCTGAAAGCGTTTGTCAGCACGATGAAAGCCGCCACCCACCAATAAGCTAAATCAACCGCCAGAAATTTCTGGCGGTTTTATCCTTCTTTCGTGTGCTTCATTCTATACATAGCGCTATCCGCATTCTGAATGGCCACATCAAGTTCACCATTCACCTCTGCAATCCCCCACGATACTGACAATGGCACGGTATGGCCATCCACCACAAACACATGGCTGGTCACCTGCCCACTAATACGTTGCGCGATTGCTATAGCGTCAGTTGCCTGCGATCGAAACAGCAGGATCATAAATTCATCCCCGCCGGTACGAATCACAATATCGTGACTGGTGCGGGTGTTTGACAGCATCCTGTTGGCGATAATTTGCAGCGCACGATCGCCTGCCGCGTGGCCCCAGGTGTCATTGACGGCCTTGAACTTATTACAGTCAAGTAGCACCACCGAGCAGTGTGATAAATCCCGACGCTTGATGATGTCGAGAATTCGGCGGTTAAAACAACCGGTCAGGGTATCAATATAAACCTTGAGGTCACTTTCGTTCAGCCATGATTTTAACGAGAAGCTGATCATGATGAAGAAAAACGGCGCCAGCAGAATCACGATACCTGCATGCGTGTCGCGCGTCATAAAACGACCTAATGATAACGAATAGTGCAGCGCATATTTCTCTGAAAAATTGCGCACCATAAAGCGGGATTGACCGGTACATTTACCGGATAAACAGAGACTCTCATTGTTGGTCAAATTCACCAATTCTACGTTCAATTCTGGTGGAATTTGGTAGTCAAATGCCTGGGCTAACGCTTCCTGCAATTCGGACTTTGAATGGTCATAGACCAGATAAGCCACGATTTGGTCTGATATCTCTTTGCCAGACAGATCGTAGATATAACTCACCACGCTGTAAGCTTTTTCACCGGTAATTTTATCGGTATAGAAATTCGTTGAGCTGAGGGCTTTATTTTTGACGTTTTTCTGCAGCAGTCGGGTATAGAAATCGACGGGGGGATAGAAAAATTGCGTGATATCCCGCGCCATTTCAGAATTAGAGAAACTGAAATTGCGCGAATCGGAAGCCATAAACCAGTAAAAATAATCTGAGTTTTTGGCGATAATATAACGATGTGCATCAAAACTGCCCGGGTTTAGCTCATTGACCATACCGCGAATAAACTCCGCCGCCGTATACATACACAGCGCGTTGTGGCTGGTTTGCTGAGCAACCATTGTCCCCGTTGCCGAATGCAGCCGCTTTGGGTCGGCGTTAATTCCCCATTCATTCTCATCCCGGGGGGCGAATTGTGAAATATCACCGCATTGATCACCCGTTTTGATATGGTGGTAGCGCTCGCCAATCGCATCGGCGATCAGCTCGTTGTCGTTAAAAATGTCCATCATGCGCGCTTGCAGGCGGTTAACACCTTCGCTGGCAGCGGCCATTCGCTGTTCATAAATAATAAACAGAAACAATGACGTAAATATCAACGTAATGAGCCCTGATACCAGCAGTGCCTGCCTGTTTCTGAGCTTATCCTGCACAATCTTCACGAGTCCACCCTGATAGTTAACAGTATTGCCAAATCGGTTACCCGTTTATGTTGTCGCATAACAGCGTTGTACGTTGATAGAGAATGTTCGCCACCCCGATGCAGGTAAGTTGATGTAGCCCGCAGCCGCGCGCTTAGGTTACAGTTTTATACAATAAAAGCACATAATTGTTAACATAACCGCAAACTAATCATCACCTTCAATAGGATACCCTGCCCGTCGAATGGCCTCGCGGCAGTCGTTTACGCCTGCGGCATAGCCCGCCTCAATCTCACAAACCGGACTAGCGCTGCAATAAGGTAGTGTAACTGGAGTCGCAATAAGTTTCTCCAGCGCCTCAATTTTATCCATGTAAAGCAATAACTCACGTGCAGCACTTACGGCAAACGCTGCCGTTTGATCTTCGGAGAACGGTTCCAGAAGTGCGATTTTTTGCTGTAGCAGATGGCGGGTCAACATCATCAGCAATATCCTCAAAATTGTTTTGCTTAAAGAGTAGCACTACATCAAAGGGGAGAAAGGTAGGATGGGATTGTTTAAACGATGGGTCTAAGTAAGGATATTGTCTGAAAACGGTAACAGACAGCTCCGTGCAAATCTCTGGCGAAGATCAGATATTTTTAGTTGATGACGATGGAGAATATCCGAGTTTGTAATAATAGTGCACTCATTGTTTCCATACTGTCTGAGACTGTCAATCGTTAGACTACTCTGAGCGTGAAGCGGACCATAATTTCTGATGTAAAGCTTCACTGATAATGTCGGGACAGTGATGAGTGAGAAACTCACGTTGTGCTTACACCAGGATTATCTGGAATGATGGAGTTAACATCTCAATTGTTCATAGCGGCGCTGAGTGGATGCAGGATATCGCGGGGCATATTGGACGTATAACGTTTATCGCGTACCTAAGAAGTTAAGACCAGAGGTTTTAATTATTACATTTTTAAGATAGTGGTTTTTATCTGTTTTTTAGAATTGCCATATCTGGCCAGACATTCTTATCCATAACAACTTTATGAGTTAAAAAAATCTGCCATAATGACAGATTCTTTTAATCTATCATTAGAGATTAGCAACGTTATGATATACTTTTTGAACATCATCGTCATCTTCAAGGGCATCAACAAGCCCTGCAAAGACTTCTAAATCTTCTGGTGAAAGTTCAATTTCTGATTGAGCAATCATCTCTAATTCTGTGGTAGAGAATTCAGTAATCCCTGCAGCTTTTAAAGCTGCAATGCCTTTGTGAAGATCTGTAGATTCTGTATAAATAACGATGTTTCCTTCTTCTTCGGTTACATCACGAACATCTACTTCAGCATTAAGCAAAATTTCAAAAATGTGGTCAGGGTCTGTCCCTTCAAAAACAATCACTCCGGTATTGTCAAACATATAGCTGACAGAACCAGCAGCTCCGATATTCCCGCCTTTTTTATTAAAAATTGAGCGGACATTAGCAATCGTACGGTTAACATTTGAAGTCAATGTTTCAGCGATAATCAGTGAGCCACTGGGACCAAAGCCTTCATAACGCCCTTGCACGAACGTTTCATCACTGCCGCCTTTGGCTTTATCAATGGCTTTATCAATAACGTGTTTTGGAACCTGCGCTTGTTTAGCACGTTCAATAACGAATTTTAAAGATGTATTTAATTCTGGGTCTGGTTCGCCTTGTTTAGCAGCAGCATAAATTTCGACACCGAATTTTGCATATACATTAGACGTTGCACCGTCTTTAGCTGTTTTTTTAGCAACAATATTTGCCCACTTACGTCCCACTGGAATGATCTCCTCAAAAATTCATTTACATAGTCGACAGGTAAATAACCTAGCATTACATTATATCATGACGTATAAATCCTCGTCTATTAAAAATAAAAATATTCGAATTTTACGATATGTTACTTTAATTTTATCAATAGTTAACATTATTGATAAATTATCCTCTGGTTCTTTTTTGTTCTTAATAAATGGTCCGCAGCAATAATGCATAAGAAAAGAGAAACAAAAGTAATATTCCAGACAAACACTTCTACTATTAAAGTTGCTGCTGCACTGCTTATAGCGTTATAGCGAGGTATCGACACACAAATTTTGTCAGGCCAGATGAGCAAAATAATGGCCGATCAAGACAACGATACGCGAGGAAAAGAATGGAAAAAAACTGGCCATTTGACGACCAGTTTTGCAGAAGTATTTTACAGTAAATATCAGAAACGATAACCCGCAGAGAACATAAACACCCACGGATCGAGGCGTACACTGTCTCGCTGCTGGACGCCACCCATTTTATAGCTTGCGGTGGTATCGATATCCATGTACCAGACCGACATGTTAATCAGCCAGTCGCGGTTAATCAGATAGTCCATACCGACTTGCCCTGCTGCACCCCAGGAATCTTTCAGGCTCAGGTCCGATAACCCCGTTTTTTTGCCGTTATCGTTAAAGCCTTCATCGAAGAAGGTCGTGTAGTTCACCCCAACACCTACGTACGGACGCAGTTTACTGCTGGAGTCACCGAAGTACCACTGCGCCATTAACGTCGGCGGTAAATGATGTACGGTGGCAATATCACCCGTTGCAGCAGTGCCGATTTTATGGCGGAACGGCGTAGCTGCCAGTAATTCAACACCGATATTGTCGGTTGCCATGTAGGTAAATGTCAGACCCAACTGCGTGTTATTGCTGACATCAAAGCCACCTAAGCTGCCCAGCGTACCACCTGCACCTTCCGTCGGCCTGACGGTGGCAGAACCCGCACGAATAAAGAATTCTCCAGCTTCATGCGCAAATGCGTTACCAGAGAGAAGAGTTGTTAAAGCCAATGCTGCAACTGTTAATTTTTTCATGTCCGCTCCATCGTTATGGTTATAAAAGCGGAACGAATATACCCACATTGGAGTAATAAGTGATCTAACATGGATCACATTGACTTTGATAATTTAACATTTATTGATCCAGATTAAGTTAGAACTTGCATTCAAAATCCTTGTTAAATTAATTCAGATCAATTTTGATATATTTTCATTGTGCAAGTACCTCCAGCTCATTGCTGATGGTTGATGGTTGATGGTTGATGGATATCTGCGCGTGATGCGCAGATAACAAACAGCGTTCATGCACGACGCTGAAGTCATAGCCAAAAATTACTGCAGCTTTACAAAGATATGCTTTTCCATACATCGCGCGATGCTGCCACTGTAGAGTTATCCAGGGTACAATTGCCCGCAAATGAACACCTGCAAAACTCAAGGAGAGTGCATGTCTATCACGGCGAAATCCGTTTACCGTGACACGGGAAACTTTTTCCGTAATCAATTCATTACCATCTTGCTGGTATCGTTGTTGTGCGCGTTTATCACAGTGGTGTTAGGGCATGCCTTTTCCCCCACTGACGCACAAATTGCGCAACTCAGTGAAGGCGATCAGTTAACCAGCAGCGTGGGGCTGTTCGATCTGGTGCAAAACATGACCCCGGAGCAACAGCAAATTTTGCTACGCGCATCCGCAGCGTCGACGTTTTCCGGTCTGATTGGTAATGCCATCCTCGCCGGGGGGGTCATCCTGATGATTCAGCTGATTTCAGCAGGTCATCGCGTCAGCGCGTTACGTGCCATCGGCGCCAGTGCGCCAGTGTTACCGAAGCTGTTTATTCTGATTTTTCTGACTACTCTGCTGGTGCAAATCGGTATTATGCTGGTTGTTGTACCCGGTATTCTGCTGGCGATCCTGCTGGCACTCGCACCGGTGATGTTGGTACAGGACAAAATGGGTGTCTTTGCCGCGATGCGCAACAGTATGCGTCTGGCGTGGTCCAATATGCGACTGGTTGCGCCGGCAGTGATCGGTTGGTTGCTGGCAAAAACGCTGCTGTTGCTTTTTGCGCCAAGTTTTGCAGTACTTACGCCGAATGTAGGCGCGGTATTGGCGAATACGCTGAGCAATATGATCTCCGCCGTGTTGCTGATCTATTTGTTCCGCCTGTACATGCTGATTCGCCAATAAACCCTGAACGCATTCCGGGCTTGTTCCCGGTGCTTTTGATGACGGAATCGAAGAATGAAGCAGTTTCTTGATTTTTTACCGCTGGTTGTCTTTTTTGCTTTTTATAAGCTTTACGACATCTATGCGGCGACCTCGGCGCTGATTGTCGCGACGGCTGTAGTGTTGATTTACAGCTGGGTTCGCTATCGCAAGGTCGAGAAGATGGCGTTAATCACCTTTGTCCTGGTGGCCGTATTTGGTGGCCTGACTATTTTTTTCCACAACGATGAATTCATTAAGTGGAAAGTAACGGTGATTTACGGGCTGTTTGCTGGTGCTCTGCTGGTTAGCCAGTGGGTGATGAAAAAGCCGCTGATTCAACGCATGTTAGGTAAAGAGCTGACCCTACCGCAGTCAGTGTGGTCGAAACTTAATTTAGCATGGGCCGTATTTTTCATCCTGTGTGGTCTGGCGAATATCTATATTGCATTTTGGCTACCGCAGAACATTTGGGTCAACTTCAAGGTGTTCGGTCTGACCGCCCTGACTTTATTCTTTACGCTGCTGAGTGGGGTCTATATTTACCGTCATCTGCCGCAAGAAGATAAATCATAATTCATGCTCGCCAGATCTGCGGATCTGGCGAATTTTTATCCCCTCGCGTTCCATTGTGCTGACAACCTGACTTACATCTGCTCTGCACGCCGCATCACCTCTGTTCTCAACGCACAAATTCTAGTAGCATCGCGCCTGTAATCTTTCTCTATAGTCGGTTCTACAATGACAACAACGAATAACACTCCCCAGGGTGAACTGGTTTTACGTACTCTGGCAATGCCTGCCGATACCAACGCGAACGGTGATATTTTTGGCGGCTGGCTGATGTCACAAATGGATATAGGTGGCGCGATTCAGGCCAAAGAGATCGCACATGGTCGTGTGGTAACGGTGCGAGTGGAAGGGATGAGCTTTTTGCGCCCGGTCGCCGTAGGTGATGTGGTGTGTTGCTATGCGCGCTGTGTGAAACGCGGGACAACCTCGATCAGCATCAATATTGAAGTTTGGGTGAAGAAGGTCGCTTCTGAACCTATTGGGCAGCGCTATAAGGCCACCGAAGCTCTGTTTATCTACGTTGCCGTTGATAAAGACGGGAAACCGCGTCCAATTCCCACGTTGGTCTGATAGCACACGTCAGTACTGCTATCCGGCAATCATCACTCTTGATCATTGCCGGACGGCCTGATGCTTACTCGATCTGCGTTGTGCCGTTTAATTTGAAAACAATATTCACCACAAGCCCGGAACCGGGTTTGCCTGCTTCATAACGCCATCTACGCATCGCATTTTTCACTTCACGCTCAAACATATTGGCAGGCTGTGCAGACAGGATCTCCACATTTTCAACCCGGCCATCCGGCGTTACGTTAAATTTGACCTTTACCCGGCCTTCAATGCGCAGCGCCTGAGCTCGCGCCGGATACTGAGGCTGATTACGGCTTAAAGCACGTGGACCCGATGGCGCACTGACCACCGGTTTGCTGGTAGTTGCCGGCGCGGTATTGGTCATTGTGCGAGTAGGTGCCGTATTTTCCAGTGGGGAGGCCGGGCGCGGTTCTGCTGGTTTAACATCGCGTTTCGGTTGCTCTTCCACCTTTTTCACCGGTTTTGGCTTCGGTTTAGGCTTGGGCTTCGGTTTTTCAATCACCACCGGCGCCTCTTTTGGTGGCTCTGGAATCGGTTCAGGTTCCGGTTCAGGCTCGACAACGGGTTCCGGCGGCGGCTGAACGGCCTGAGGCGGTTCGAGATCGGCAGGCGCGACCATCGTGACAGAGATCGGCTGCGCTGGCGCAGGTAGTTCAATAACCTGATGTACCGAGGTATACAGCAAACCAGCCACTACGGCACCATGAATGCCGACAGACAGTAACGTTGGCCAGGGAAAGCGACGAGGTAAATCAAGGGTCATTGAAGTCATAATCGTTTCAGTAAAAAAACCAGGCCCTGATTTTAAATGCAAATAGCAATCATATTCAATAAGCCCGTGGTGCTAACTGACATTTAAAACGCGATTTTATGATAAAAAACCACTTTCAGAGTATGGCCTTAACATATCAGTTATCTTTCCGTTGCAGTTGTTAGGCCTTTCCAATAACGTTATTAACGACTTTTACCGTTCAAGGAGCTCTACCCGTGCTGTATGTTATTTACGCTCAAGATATCGCAGACTCTCTCGAAAAACGTCTTTCCGTACGCCCTGCTCATCTGGCTCGCCTGCAACTCCTTCATGACGAAGGCCGTTTGCTCACGGCGGGCCCCATGCCAGCGGTCGACAGTAACGATCCCGGTGCGGCGGGTTTTACCGGCTCGACGGTGATTGCCGAATTTGAATCTTTGGAGGCGGCACAGGCGTGGGCAGAAGCCGATCCGTATGTTGCGGCGGGCGTTTATGCGCAGGTTTCAGTAAAACCTTACAAGAAGGTTTTTTGAATTTAAATAATTAACCTTAAATTCAAATAGATAAACACAAACATTCATCCAAAATCAAATTTAAGGGCGCATTTAGGTACACATTAACCTACGCGCCCTCTCTTTTAGTTACCACCTATACTTTCAGTCTGACATATGGCTGGAGGTTTCTATGTGTGGACGCTTTTCACAGTCGATGACGCGTGAAGACTATCTCGTCCTTCTCGCTGACGAAGTCGAACGAGACATTCCATATGACCCGGAACCGATCGGGCGTTTTAACGTGGCGCCAAGCACCAGAGTTCTGCTTCTGAGCGAACGTGACGAGAAACTCCATCTCGATCCTGTTATCTGGGGATACGCCCCAGGGTGGTGGGATAAACCACCACTAATTAACGCACGCTCTGAAACTGCGGCCACCAGCAGAATGTTTAAGCCTCTGTGGCAACACGGTCGCGCAATTTGCTTTGCTGATGGCTGGTTTGAGTGGAAAAAGGAAGGCGACAAAAAGCAGCCCTACTTCATTCATCGAGCCGATGGCCAGCCGATATTCATGGCGGCGATCGGCAGCACACCATTCGAACGTGGAGATGAAGCAGAAGGATTTCTGATAGTGACGGCTGCTGCAGACAAAGGACTGGTAGATATTCACGACAGGCGGCCACTGGTACTGTCACCAGATGCTGCTCGCGAATGGATGAGGCAGGACGTTGGAGGGAAAGAAGCTGCGGAAATTGCGGCCGATGGTTCTGTGCCGGCTGAGAAATTTACATGGCACGCCGTGACACGTGCCGTCGGGAATGTGAAAAATCAGGGAGCAGAACTAATACAGCCAATATGATTACATTACCGGACAATCATCAAATTCCGCGTTCCTGGCATCATTAATGATGTACGTGATCACCCCGAATATAGCGGGTGCAGAACTGTAACCGTCATCATCTACTGGCAGTGCCTCCCTTCTCCCGTTATCCAGATTAACCAGGTGGGGCTGAGGATGAGTCCGATATCGCTTGATCCTGAATTCTCCGTCTATCGCGCATATCAGCAGCGAGCCATCACAGGGAGAAAGTGAGGCATCAACAACAAGCAGCGCCCCCTGGATTATCCCTTCCCTGAAATGTGAACGCGATGCCCGCATGAAATACGTCGCTGCGGGCTGACTGATTAGCTGCTGGTCGAGAGAGATCCTTGTTTCAACGTAATCTGCCGCAGGTGAAGGAAAGCCCATGGCTAGAGTCCTCCGTTTGGATTGAACAGCTGGAAGGTACGGTTCTCGCCTTCCTGCGTTGATATATCGCGGAATGTTGTCACATACCACTCGATCCATTCGTTGGCCTGCTTCATCGTCCAGTTCCAGTTAACCTTACTCAGTTCCTGGACAAACCGCTGAGTGGTGACGGTCTTCCGGCCATTTGGTTCCTGATTTATCGAAGCATACCAGGCTATTTCAATATCGCTGCGTCGTGGCATCATTACGCCCTCTCTTGAATACCGGATAAAAACACAGTATAAATACTGTATATCCATCCAGTAAAGAGGCAATGAGCAATGTTCGTGGAACTCGTTTATGACAAGCGTAATGTTGAAGGGTTGGCGGGGGCCAGAGAGATCATCCTGGCTGAGTTGACGAGGCGAGTGCACCAGATTTTCCCTGACGCCGAAGTGAGGGTGAAGCCGATGCAGGCGAACGGCTTGAATAGCGATGCTAGCAAAAGCGATCGGGAAAAGCTGAACCGCATGCTGGAGGATATGTTTGAAGAATCCGATATGTGGTTAGTTTCGGAGTAGTGCCAGCTTTTACCAAGTCCTTTTCATACCTTTCTGGATACGGGAAACCAAATTCCCGTATTGGATGAACCATTGCCGCCCTTTTTTAAAGCTGCTCTACCAGCGGATAAAAATTATGATCCTCGCGCTGCATTCGTTCATGCACCTTGCGCAACACTACATTCGCGTCGCGGCGAAATGCCTCGTCACAATTGATAAGCTTATTTGCCGTATTCCAGCGACGGGAAAACTTTTCATACTCGGCAACAATATCAGCCATCTCGCGCTGAAAATTTACGCTCATTGTTTTTAGCTTTTGATCGTTCACCTTTTCCAGATAAGGATATAAAAACTGATCTTCGGCAGAAAGGTGTACTTTAATCACAGAACTCATACTGATAACGGTTTGAGCGATTTCTTGCGCATGAGCCGTCACACCCGCCCGGCTAAGCTCCCTGAGGCGGCTAATTTTATGGATAATCTCGGCATGCTGGATCTTCATTTTATCAATATTCACTGGGGAATCCCTTAATGAGCTTTGCAATTTATAACATATATATTAAATGCATCTTTAAAAATAAGCAATCTGAGTTGTTTTTATTAAATTTTATAAATTTACGTTATGTAAATACATAATAAACAAAATTTGAATGCAAATATAAAGAGATCTATTGCCAATCTTCGGAATTTTTCTATCGTACATATGTCTCAAAACTGCGCCAATGCCGCCTCAAGAGATATCGCAGCATCAGTGCTGTTGATAAAGTGCGTCACCCGCCTCATAACCTCAGCCTCTTCAGCTGCATCACCTTCGATCGCTTCGCCGTCATCCGTGATTAACGCTTTCCCCCTAAGCTTCGCAAACTGCGTCCGACCTCCGGACAGAATCAACAGCGCATCACCCTGCTGTGGGCGCGTGACCGGGACGATGATCGCATAACCCGCCGACGTCTCGAGGATGCGACTGTCGGGAGTCATGCAGACACTGGCTGGCGTAACCCGCTGCTCTATATAGTCGGTAGCTGGTGAAGGAAAGCCCATGTTTACGCCCTCTCTTGAATACTGCATAAAAACACAGTATAAATACTGTATATCCATCCAGTAGAGGGGCAATGAGCAATGTTCGTGGAACTCGTTTATGACAAAAGGAATTTTGATGGTCTGCCCGGTGCAAAAGATATCATTCTGGGCGAGTTAACTAAGAGGGTTCACCGGATTTTCCCTGATGCTGATGTCCGGGTTAAACCGATGATGACACTGCCGGCGATCAACACTGACGCCAGCAAGCATGAGAAAGAACAGATAAGCCGTACTGTTCAGGAAATGTTTGAAGAGGCTGATATGTGGCTGGTTTCAGATTAAACGCCTTGAACCGT